>NZ_JBTYIP020000009.1:0-322968 GCF_054877945.1 Singulisphaera rosea
AGCCGGACCGGTTGAGGTAGAAGATGGCGTTGAGGACCTCACGCATGGGGACCTTGCGGGGCCGGCCGGTCGAGTTGATGGGGATGAGAGGCTCGAGGATAGCCCACTGCTCGTCGCTGAGGTCGGAAGGATAGGACTTACGCATGGGAATAATCCTCGGACAGATGTCGATCGGCCTGACTCCTTCTACAGGTGTAGGTTACGAAATTTTCGGATTACCGGATAGCCTCTAAGACGTTAGGAAACGCTAACAATGCGACCATCGGAGGTAGGCCACAAAACGGAAAATTTTCGGATGGGACGAGCCTGGACTAGAGGTGTTTCAGACGGATAAGATGCCGATCCTAATGAAGGATTGATTAGTCCAACCCGTAGTGCCGCACGGCTTCTTGCGAATCTGGTGGAAACGTCGCTTTGTTCAACGAAAGCCAAAGAATAATGACTACTCCCACAAAGCTGTCGCACGCTAATCAATGCGATCGCGGATTTACCCTCATAGAAGTTCTGGTTGTCCTATTTGTCGTCGGGGTGCTGGTGGCGCTGCTCTTGCCGGCCGTCCAAGCAGCTCGCGAGGCCGGAAGAAGGGCTCAGTGTACAAACAACCTCCGGCAAATAGGCCTCGGGCTGACGTCGTACGCGACGGCTTCCGGAGTGTATCCCAGCTCGATCGGGCTCTACTCCCCGCTTGCCCGGCTTCTGCCTTACGTTGATCAAGTGAACATTTACAATGCAATTAACTTCGATGACAAGATTTTCGAAAAAACTTTGCAACGCATAACAGTTGATACATTTTTATGCCCTTCCGATAGTTTGAGCTGGTCTAAGCCCGGCAGGTCAAACTATGGACTTAACGCTGGATTCGGAGGCTTCAGCAATGGGCCTTTCAGCTGCGACCCCCAAATATTCGGTCGCGTCGGGTTCCCTGCCGTGACAGACGGCCTCAGCAACACCGCTTTCGCCTCCGAATGGCTTTCGGGCGTAGCCTTCCCTGATCGAGCAGGACGACGGTCCGTGTACCAGACGCCCGTCGTTTTGATAAAACCGGCCGAGTTCGAAAAATTTGCCGACGAGTGCAAAAGCCTCGATCCGAAATCGGCCCAAATCAACGGAGTGTTTCTGGGCCAAACCTGGGCCAAACCAGGCTTTGGATATTCCCTGTATAACCACATTTTGTCGCCGGATGAGAACTCTTGCACGAACGGAACCCTTACGTTGCAGGGTGCATGGACCGCTGCAAGTTCTCACGGCGGGACTAACGTGGCTTTCGGGGACGGCCACGTCAAGTTCGTGAGTGAGTCGATCACGCAACCGATCTGGCGTGCCATCGGCACGATGAACGGACAAGAAATCACCGAAGGTTTGTGATCCGTTTTTTCTAATCAGATCCTGTTTCGTGGAGAACAGGACGAGAGTTCCCTTTTCGAAGGAAGTTCACACGATGACTCGTCATGCCGTCTTAGCGGCCTCGTTCAAGGCCATATTCGCCATCATGGCATTCAATTGCCTCACGACAGATGCCAATGCAGTGTCTTACATGCTGATACAGTCGCCTGCGGACGATGCTATTATCCCCTCGGCTCCCGGGAGTGTTGGTGTTTCTGGAAAGATTGTCAACGCTAGTCAATCGCGCACTGTGGAGGTAAGCACTTACATAGCGCAGGAGGACGAAAACGGTGATTGGGAACGGTTTGGGGGTATGGTCAAGAGTTGTGTTTGGGGATTTTCAGGCGGCGGTCTTTTCCTTGACGCCGTCCTTGAAGACGGTCCCTTTCACGACGTCCTGGAGCAACGGTGAACCGTTCAACGATCGCCAACTCTTTGATGCACTCTCCATCAGCTTGAACACCATCGTCAGGCAGGCGACCCGGCTCCCGCTCCCCTTCGTCTTGTCGTGCCTCAGTCGCACCATCGAGAACACGCCCTCGATCGGGTTCGTCGTCCGGATGTGCCGCCAGTGCTCCGCAGGGAAGTCGTAGAACGCCAGCAGTTCCTCCTTGTCCTTCTCCAGGCACTCCGTCGCTTTCGGGTACTTCGCACCGTACGTCTTCACGAACAGGTCCAGCGCCTTCTCTGCTTCCGCCTTGCTCTCGGCACCATAGATCTCGTGCAACGCCCCCTTCGCCTTCGGTTGCGCACCCTTGGGCAGCTTGTCGAGGATGTTCGCCATCTTATGCACCCAGCAACGCTGCTCCTTCGTCTTCTCCCAGACCTGACGCATTGCCTTCCAGAAACCCAACGCCCCGTCGCCGATCGCCAGGCTCGGCTCGACCTCCAGCCCTCGGGCCTTGCAGTCGAGCAGCAGTTCCTTCCACGACTGCTCGCTCTCCCGGTAACCGTCGGCGATCGTGATCAACTCCTTCTTCCCCTCCTCCGTCACCCCCATCGGGACCAGGATACACTGCCGGCCCCCTTCGAGCCGGATGTTGAAATGCACGCCGTCGGCCCAGACGTAGACGTACCGCTTCCCCGAC
Source organism: Singulisphaera rosea (assembly GCF_054877945.1). Taxonomy (NCBI): domain Bacteria; kingdom Pseudomonadati; phylum Planctomycetota; class Planctomycetia; order Isosphaerales; family Isosphaeraceae; genus Singulisphaera; species Singulisphaera rosea. The sequence goes on from NZ_JBTYIP020000009.1 coordinate 2,472, forward strand.
AGCGACCGCTTGCTCCAGGCGGCGAACTCCTCCTCCCAGGAGGCCTTCAGCCGGGTGATCGTGCTGGCCGAGAACCCCGGGGCGTCGGGGCCGAGGATCACCTTGAGGGCCTCGGAGAAGTCGCCCGTGCTGATCCCCTTGAGATAGAGCCAGGGGAGCAACCCTTCCAGGCTCTTGGTCTTCCTCAGGTACGGCGGCAGGATGGCCGAGGTGAAGGCCTCCCTCTGGTCGACGGGCCTGCGGTCACGGACTCGGGGTTGCTGGACGTCGACGGGGCCGATCCCGGTCTGGATGATCCGCTCGGGCAGGTGGCCGTTGCGGACGACCTGGCGGCGGCCCTGGTCGTCCTTGAGATGGGCATGATCATCGATCCAAGCGGCGACCTCGGCCTCGATGGCCTGGGCCAGGAGCCGCCGTGCACCGTCCCGGAGGATGTCGGTGAAGACGTCCTGGGAGGGAGCCAGGGGCACGATGCGGATCTCGGTTGTAGACTGAATCATGGCGGGGGACTCCTCGGCCTCGTTGGCCATCGGTGTGCTTTTTAGCGATTGCATCACCAAGGATACCCCGCCGCCTTTCGATCCCCCGAACACGACTTTCGGTTATACCCCCCGCATAGAGCAGGTAGGGCATCACTTGCCCTTGGCGCACCTCTGGCTTGCGGGATACGACACAGGTATTCAGTATCGTGGTCCATCCCAGGTGCCGCCGTGGAGATGATCTCCCTGTTCGCCGATTGCCCGTGTTGCCGAGGCTAGGGGCTTGTCTCAAGCCCCGATCTGCCCGATCCTTGCCCGGCATGTCGGGGGCAGGGGTTCGTACTCACGCCCGAGGGGCAGACGATTCTGAAGTTGTGGAAGCTGGCGGATGGGTATGGCGGAAAGGAGGTTTAGGCCGACGGACCAGAAGTTCGCTAGTTCCCAAATTGCTTGGACAGGAAGGCCACGATGCGAGTGTTGATGTCGGCGAGGACCGCTGGTTCCGTTCCGGCTAACCCGTGTACCCCGCCCTGGACCGTGATGAGCTCATGTTCTATGCCCTTGCGGGCAAGTTCTCGGTCCATCAATTCCGACTGCTCGAGGGGCACGTCCGTATCCTTCGTCCCGTGGATGAGAAGAGTTGGAGGGAAGGTATTCATCACGTTGCGCAAGGGACAGAATGGATCGAGCGCCCTCGGCTCAACAGCGGGGTCGTATCCGGCCACTTCCTTGGTCCAGAGCCCCTGCTGTCGGCAAAAGAGATAGAACCGTGATCGATCGTTCTTGCCGGAATCCTCCGAGATCACTCTGCTGCCGACCGCCTTCCGTGCCGCATTCTCCGAGATCAGGGGCAGGCTACGATAGAACGGGTCGGGCCGACTATACCAGGGGCCAGCAATGTCCCCATAGCCATAGAATGAGACAAGGGTCTTGGGACGAGGCTCGACTCGGAATCCCGTCATCAAGGCGAGATATCCGCCCGCTGAGGCTCCCATCACGGCGAGCCCATCCGGCACGATGCGGAACAAATTCGGACCACGGTCACGAATCCAGCGGCAAGCATCCTGGACGTCTTCGATGATGGCTGGCAGCTTCGTCTCGGGCGCGAGACGATAATCGATGGAAACGACCACGTAACCGGCCCCGGTGAGGGCGCCGAGTAAGGCGAGGTCGTTCCTTCCTTGGGCGATGCCTCCACGATGGCCCATGATGAGCGCACCGCCGTGGATCCAGATGACCACGGGTCGCGCTACTTCACGCGAGGCGCCGTAGACATCGAGCTTGATGTGACAGCCGTCGACGACCTTGTAATCATACGTCTGGCGTGGACCAACCTCATTGGCTTCAGGTGCATGGGGCTCCATCGCCCACGAGGCCGTCCCCAATGCGGACAACCCAAGGAAAATTCTCCGGTTGAGGCGAGGTCTCACAGTTAGCCTCTTTCACGAGGTGCGAGCGATGGCGGAACTAAGAAATCACAACAGAAACACCGAAAGGAATCTGAAGCTGAACGAACATCTCAAGGGCCGAATATGAGACCTCAAACCCTGCAGTACAACTGTTAGAGCGGTAGCCACAGAACACATCTACAGTGAGAGTTTCTTTGAGTCGACGCAGATAGTCCTTGTGCGGCTTGATGTGCGACCATAGTGTCTGAATGTGGACCTCGAGTGGACGATCTCGGGGTACGGGCGCTGTGTACTTCCACATGTCGAAGTCGTGGGGACGAAATCTCCTGCTCGATCTCTCCTCTCTTCTGTAAGCGTCAGTAGGGTTCAATCCTAGAGCTTTACTGATTTCATCTAGGTCTGGAATCTGCCCAAAGATACGAAGAGTGGCGCTGAAATCAAAGTAGTGAGCTTCTTCTTCCAGCTCTGTCGTTTCATCTCCCACGTCTATCTCCGATAGATGAGTGAGTGCGCACAGGATGTCGCGACGAGACCTCATTCTGCTCGGAGTACGCGACTGATTGCCGTTAGCTTTATTGAAAGTCTACTGGGTTCCAGACCTATTTTCTAGTTTCTTTAACGATGCCAACGCGCCGTTCATCGGCCAAGTCGACACGGCCCAAGCCAAGAAGAATTCTTGCCCGGTGGGAATCTGCCCACTCCGGAGGTTAAATTGCACTTCAGTCACGGAGCCAGTTAGAACCATCCTGACGAAGAGCCTCCTTGGCTTCGTCTCGCCCCGTGCTCGAATGTCGAGGCCTCTTCTGGAGCGGAAAATGCGTTTCCTTTGCCTGATTCTTATCCGACACGCCATCCTGGTCCTGCCGATCCTCGGCGTGAGCACACACGCCCTGGCCGCGGCGAATCCGCTGGAGGGGGTCCGGCGCGTGGTCTTCCTCGGGGATAGCAACACGTACGCAGGGGGCTATGTCGAGGATGTCGAGGCCGTCTTGCGGGCTCAGAATCCCGGGCTGGCGTGCGAGTTCCTCAACCTCGGCTTGCCGAGCGAGACGGTCTCGGGCCTCTCCGAGCCGGGTCACGCGGGGGGCAAGTTCCCTCGGCCCGAGCTTCGCGAACGGCTCGGGCGGGTGCTCGAGAAGACGAAGCCGGGCCTCATCGTCGCCTGCTACGGGATGAACTGCGGGATGTATTATCCCTTCTCCGAGGAGCGGTTCGCCAAGTTCCAGGAAGGGGTCCGACACCTCCGGGACCAGGCGAAGGCCATCGGGGCCAAGATCGTGATCGTCACCCCACCGGTCTTCGACCCGGAACCGATCCGGGCCCAGACGCTCCCCGCCGGCCTCGCCGAGTACAGGCGGCCGTTCGAAGGGTATGACGACGTCCTCCGGCGCTACTCCGAGTGGTTGATCTCGCAACGGGACCAAGGCTGGGAGGTCGTGGATGCCCACGGCCCGACCTCGGCGTACCTCGCCGAGCAGAGGCGCAAGGATCCGACGTTCCGGCTCGCCGGCGACGGGGTCCACCTGAACGCCGAAGGCCACTGGCTGATCGCGCAAGCGATCTTACGGCACTGGGGCGCACTGGGTGAAGGTCCCGCCAAGGCGGCCCGGGTCGAGCAGGCCCTGGCGGAAATCCCCCATGGGGCCGAAATCCTGCCGCTCGTCCAGCGCCGACAGGGACGGCTCAAGGACGCCTGGCTGACCGAGACCGGCCACACGCGCCCGGGCATGGCCAAGGGCCTGCCCCTGGCCGAAGCCGAACGGCAGGCCTCCGAGGCCGACTCCAAGATCCGGGCGATCCTCAAGCCGTCGCCTTGAGGATCGAACCGGCCGCAGACGCCCTTCAAGCCTCATCTCAACGCGAAGCGGCCGGCGCCGCCTTGGACTTTGCGGCCGGGCGAGTCCCGATGTCCGATTCCTTAGGGTCTTGCTCGGTCACCTTGAGATCTTTGCGGAGCCTCGCCAACTCCTTCAACAGGTCCGCCTGGACCGCCGCGTACCCGGGCTCGCCATAGACGCTCTTGAGTTCTCTCGGGTCGGTCTGGAGGTCGAAGAGTTCCCAGGAATCGACGTCAGGGCCGTAGAAGCGGGCGAGCTTGTAGCGGTCGGTCACGACCCCGTAGTGGCGTGCCACGCTGTGCGGGCCGGGGAACTCATAGTAGTGGTAATAGAAGCTCTTGCGCCAGTCCTCGGGCGTCTTGCCCCGGAGGATCGGCAACAGGCTCCGCCCCTGCATCCCGGCCGGGACCGGCTGGCCCGCCGCTTCGAGGAAGGTCTCGGCGAAATCCAGGTTCGAGACCAGGTCCTTGTTGACGCGCCCGGCCTCGATCACGCCCGGCCAACGCATCAGGCAAGGCGTGCGCAGTGATTCTTCGAAGATCCAGCGCTTGTCGAACCAACCGTGCTCGCCGAGGTAGAAGCCCTGGTCGGCCGCGTAGACGACGATCGTATTCTCGGCCAGCCCTTCGTCGTCGAGGTACTTCAGCAACCGCCCGACCCCCTCGTCGACGGCCTTGATGCAGCCGAGGTAGTCGTGCATGTATCGGTTGTACTTCCAGCGGACGAGGTCGTCGCCCTTGAGGTTTGCCTTGCGGAACGCCTCGTTGCGAGGGCCGTAGTAGGCGTCCCAGGCCTTGCGCTGTTCGGCGTTGAGCTGCCCGGGGGCGGTTAGCTTGAGGTCGAAGGGGGTCATGGTCTTGGCGATGGTCATGTCCTGCTCGTGCTCGGCCTTGCCGCGGCCCGCGTAGTCGTCGAACAGGGTCTCCGGCTCGGGATAGGTCCGGTCGCCGTCGTGGCCGAGGTGCCGAAGCGCTGGGGCCCACTCGCGGTGAGGGGCCTTCTGCTGGCACATCAGGAGGAACGGCTTCGACTTGTCGCGGTTCTTGAGCCAGTCGAGCGAGAGATCCGTGATGATGTCTGTGGTGTACCCTTCGTGGGTCACCTTGCGGCCGTTGTCGATCATCGGCGGGTTGTAATAGACCCCCTGCCCCGGCAGGATGTGCCAGTAGTCGAACCCGGCGGGATCGCTCACGAGGTGCCACTTGCCGACGACCGCCGTCTGGTAGCCCGCCCCCCGAAGCTGCTTCGGGAAGGTCTCCTGCGAGCCGTCGAATCGGCTGTTTGTGTTGTTGTAGAACCCGTTGGCGTGGCTGTACTTCCCGGTCAGCACGGTCGCCCGGCTCGGCCCGCAGATCGAGTTCGGCACGAGGCAGCGGTCGAAACGGATCCCCTGCCGGGCAATCCGGTCGATGTTCGGCGTGGCGACGAGCTTGCGGGGGTCGTTATAGGCACCGATGGCCTGGTACGCATGGTCATCGGAAAAAATGAACAGGACATTTGGACGCTTCGCGATCCCCTCCGCTGCTGACACCGGCACACCCGGGCCCGTCGCCCCGAGATTCAAGGCCCAGGCAAGCGCGAGGGCCGCCGTCCATCTCGAGGTGCGGACGTCCCGCGAAAAATCCCCTATCCTGCTCATTCGACTCACTCCCTGATCGTATCCGAAAGCCCGGTTGCCCTTCATGCAGGTCGTCGAGGCCTTATCTTCATCCCATTTGCGGGGTTCTTTCCTCGCACGACCTCGAGGCAATCCTTGTTCTCATGCCGGGAACGCTTCGAGTCAAGGAGGCCCCGGCCGCCATTCGGTCTTCTCCCGTAAGCGGCAAGGCTGGCCGCGTAAATCCCTGTAAATAGAATGAGGGGACCATCGAACGTCACTGTCACGGCACGGACGATGTCGGTAAAATCCTGAGCGACGTCGTGATGATCACGCTCATCCGATGTAAAGTGGATGTCGGCCCGATTCCGCCCGGTCCGTGGGCATGGGTCATCGTTTGATACCTTCCGGGAGGGGACCGCCATGCCTGCGCTCTTCGGCTATTTCGGGCCCGAGACGACCTTGCCTCTCGCCTCCGCGGTCGCGGCCGTCGTGGGCGTCGTCCTCACGGTGGGACGGCTCGGTTACGCCACCGTCGTTCGCTGGGTTCGGCTCACCAAGTCCCGGGTCTTCGGGACCTCGAGCCGGAAGTCGCCCGAATCCGTCGGATCGCCGAAGTCGTGACGGCCTTGCCCCGAATCCCCAATCCGTCGGCGTGTTTCGGGCCCGTCAACGACCTTCGATCGTGATGAGATGAATATCAATAAAGTCATCGTCGTCGGCCTGGATGGCCTCGAGCCTTCGATCGTCGAACCGATGCTGGCGTCGGGCGAGCTGCCCAACCTGGCCTCGCTCCGCGACCGGGGCGGCCTCACGCGCGTCGCGACCACGGCCCCGGCGCAGACTCCGGTCGCCTGGTCGACGTTCGCCACGGGGGTCAATCCCGGCGGACACGGGATCTTCGACTTCCTTCGCCGCGACCCCGCGACTTACCTCCCCGACCTCGCTTTGAACCGCTACGAGCAGAAGAACGCCTTCACCCCGCCGAAGGCCGTCAACCTGCGCCGAGGGACCCCGCTTTGGGACTTCCTGTCGGCCGCGGGAGTACGCTCGTCCGTGATCCGATGCCCATGCACCTACCCGGCCGACTCGGTCCGAGGGCGGATGCTCTCGGGCATGGGAGTCCCCGACCTTCGAGGTGGCCTGGGCACGAGCACCTTCTACACCTCGCTCGACGGCGTGACCCCGGGCGAAGCCGAGCAGGTCGTCCGGGTCCAGCCCGACGCCTCCGGGACGATCAGCACCTACCTGATCGGGCCTCGAAACCCGAAAGATCGGTCGGATCTCAAGCTCGAGATCACGATCCACCCCAACCCCGACGCCGGGAAGATCCTCCTACGCTGCCCTGGTGCGTCGCCCGGCGAGCTCGAGGTCGCGTTGGGGCGTTGGAGCGAATGGCTGCGCGTCAAGTTCAAGCTCGGGATGCTCCGAACGATCCGAGGGCTTGTGCGGTTCCGCCTCGTCCGCCTCGGCAACGAGTTCGCGCTCTACGCCTCGCCGATCAACTTCGACCCCGACTCTCCCCTCTTCCCGATCAGCAGCCCCGAGGACTATGCGAGGGAGCTCTCCGACGAGTACGGGCCGTACTATACGTCGGGGATGATCGAGGACCACGCCGGCCTCAGCAATGGCCGGATCGACGAACGCGCCTTCCTCGACCAGTGCGACCAGGTCTGGGACGAACGCCAGCAGATGATGGTCCACGAGCTGGCGCGCGGCAAGGACGGGCTCACCTACTGCCTGTTCGACACGCCCGACCGCGTCCAGCACATGTTCTGGCGTTTCCTCGAGCCGGATCACCCCGCGAATCGAGGGCAGACGCCCCCTGAGGAATTCACCAAGGTCATCGCGCAACAATACCGGCGTGCGGATCGTGCCGTCGGGGCGGCGCTCGAGTTCGCCGACGACCGGACGCTCACGATCGCGCTCAGCGACCACGGCTTCGGCAGCTTCCGACGCTGCGTCGACCTCAACGCCTGGCTCCACGCCCAGGGGCTCCTCACCTTGAAGGATGGCGTGCGCCCCGGCCACGAGGCCGGCGACCTGCTCCGCCAGGTCGACTGGTCCCGCACGAAGGCGTACGCGCTCGGGCTCGGCGGGATCTACCTGAATATCAAAGGGCGAGAGGGTCAAGGGATCGTCGCCCACGACGAGGCCGAGCCCTTGAAAGAGGCGATCATCCGAGGCCTCCGAGGCCTCCAGGATCCTACCAACGGCGAGATCGCCGTGCGCGACGTCCGGACGCGTGAGTCGCTCTACAGCGGCCCCTATGTCTCGGAGTCCGCCGACTTGCTCGTCTTCTTCTCGAGGGGTTACCGGGTCTCCTGGGGCACCTCGATGGGGGGCGTCGGCGCCTCCGTGCTCGAAGACAACACCAACGCATGGGGGGGCGATCATATCGTCGACCCGTCCCTCGTGCCGGGTGTCCTGTTCATGGATCGGTCATTCCGCCAGGAAGGGGCGAGGCTCCTCGATCTCGCCCCGACGATCCTGGCGGCACTGGGTGTCCCCCCCGGCCCGGCGATGGAAGGGAGTTCTCTGCTGTCATGAAGATCCTGGTCATCGGACTCGACTGCGCCGCTCCTGAGCTCCTCTTCGGCGACGAACGCCTCGAGAACATCGGCCGACTCATGGAGATGGGCTGCTACGGCCGGCTCGAGAGCGTCATCCCCCCGATCACCGTCCCGGCCTGGATGTGCATGGCGACCAGCCAGGATCCGGGCTCGCTCGGCGTCTACGGCTTCCGGAACCGGGTCGACCACTCGTACAGCCGTCTCGGGATCGTGAACTCCCGCTCCTTCGACGCGATCGCGATCTGGGACCAGATCGCCCGCGAAGGGGGCAAGTCGGTCGTGATCGGTGTCCCACCGAGCTTCCCGCCCCGTAAGATCAACGGGATCTCCGTCGGCTGCTTCCTGACCCCCGACACCACGCGCGACGTCTTCACCCACCCCGCGAACATCAGTGAAGAGATTCGCAACCTCGTCGGCGAGTATCCCGTCGACGTCAAGGGGTTCCGGACCGACGACAAGGCCTGGCTTCGCGACCAGACCTTGGAGATGAGTCGGAAGCACTTCGAGGTCGTCCGCCACTTCCTCAAGAAGGCCGAGTGGGACTACTTCCAGTTCGTCGAGATCGGCCTCGACCGGATGCACCACGGGTTCTGGAGCCACCATGACCCCGAGCATGTCCTCCACGACCCGAACAGCCCGTTCCGCGAGACGATCCGCGACTACTACCTCGAGCTCGACCGCGAGATCGGCTCGATTCTCGAACTGCTCACGGACGACACGGTCGTCCTCGTGGTCTCCGACCATGGCGCCCGTCGGCTCGACGGCGGGTTCTGCGTCAACGAGTGGCTGATCCGCGAAGGGCTCCTCGTCCTGAACTCGTACCCCGAGAAGGTCACCCCGTTCGAGAAGCTCGACGTCGACTGGTCCCGGACGACCGCCTGGAGCGAAGGGGGCTATTACGCTCGCGTCTTCCTCAACGTCAAAGGCCGAGAGCCGAACGGGATCATCGACCCGGCCGACTACGAGCGTGTCCGGGACGAGATCAAGGCCCGGTTCGAGGCCACGACCGACCCGGACGGTAAGCTCCTCGGGACCCTGGTCTTCAAGCCCGAAGAGCTCTACAAGTCGATGAAGAACGTCGCCCCCGACCTCATCGTCCACTTCGGAGCCCTGGCCTGGCGCTCGGTCGGCGGCGTCGGCTATCCGACGATCCACGTCCTCGAGAACGACACCGGCCCCGACGACTGCAACCACGCCCAGCACGGCGCCTTTATTCTCTGCGCCTCGAACAACCCGCTCTCGGGCGAGATCGAAGGAGCACGGCTCCTCGACATCGCCCCGACGCTGCTGGAGCTGGGTGGCTACGACATTCCCCCCTCGATGCAAGGACAGTCGCTCGTCGCCGGCAAAGCCCCAGGCGGCGACGGGTCGGCAGGTGAGGGGGAAGGCGAGGACAACGGCGAGTCGATCGTCCGCGACCGGCTCCGAGGCCTCGGCTACATCGGTTGACGGCGGCCCTTCGGGGCCGTCCGAGCGAGAGAGAACACGCATGGAACGTTCGAACAACGGCCCGGCCGGGCCGCAGGGGGTCGCGCCGCCATCGACGACCGACGATTCGGGCCTCCGCACCCAGGAACCGGAGCCCAACCCGATCGTCGAGAAACCCTCGACCGCCCAGATCGTCCTCTCGACGGTCGCGCTGGCCGCCTGGTGTGCCCTGCTGGTCGGGCTCATCGAATTCGGCCTGTTCGTGGTCCGTGCGGAGACGCTTCGCGACGGATTCTATCGCAAGAGCCCGCACGTCCTCTGGATGATCCCCGCCGCGAACCTGGCGATCTTCGAGACCACCGGGCTTCTGCTCGCGATCCTCGCCTGCCGGTTCCCGAGGATCGGCCGAGTGGTCTTGAACTACGTCCTGGCGATCCTCAGCTTCCTCGGCCCGCTGTTGATGATCCCGGGGTTGAAGGGGACCGCCTGCGGCGTGCTCTCGCTCGGATTGGCCTCCTGGGTCGTCCCCTGGCTCAGGTCGCACTCCCTCGGGTTTCATACGGTCGTGGGCCGCAGCCTCCCGGCGCTCATCCTGGTCTTCCTCGGCCTGGTTGGGTTTTCGTACGGCCGAGACGTCCTGGCGGAGCACCGTGCGACCGCGGCCTTGCCGGAGCCTCGCAAGGACGCGCCCAATGTCCTGCTCGTCGTGATGGACACCGTCCGCGCCGACGCCACGAGCCTCCATCGCACCGACCGGGACACGACCCCGAACCTGTCGAAGCTCGCGGCGAAGGGGACCCGCTTCGCCTCCGCGATCGCGACCGCGCCGTGGACCTTGCCCTCGCATAGTAGCATGTTCACCGGACACCGAGCCTGGGAGCTCGGCGTGGGCGCCGAGCGGCCCCTCGACGCGAAGTTCCCGACCCTCGCCGAGGCCCTCGGTCGTCGAGGCTATCGGACGGGTGGGTTCGTCGCCAACACGGTCTTCTGCACGACCGAGTACGGCCTGAGCCGGGGTTTCTCCCACTACGAAGACTACGTCATCACCCCCCTCGAGATCCTCCGGACGTCCGCCCTCGGAGGCCTGGTCTGCCACCGACTCGGGACCCTCCTCGACCGCATCTACCCGGCAGTCGGGCTCGCCCCTCGGCATCCCCTCGAGGTGGAGCAGTACCGCAAGACCGCGTCGAAAGTGAACCGCGACGCTCTCCGCTGGATCGCCTCGGAGCGTGGTCGCCCCTTCTTCGCGTTCCTGAATTACATGGACGCCCACGACCCCTACCTGCTCCCCCCAGACGCCCGTCGACATTTCGGCGTCCAGCCGAAGACGCTCGCCGATTACCAGACTCTCCGCGGTTGGATCGCCGAAGAGCGCTGGGTCCCCAACGCCTCGCAAGTCACCCTCGCCCGAGACGCCTACGACGACTGCGTCGCCTACCTCGACGACCAACTCGGGCATCTTTTCCAGGAGCTTGAAGCGCTCGGAGCCCTCGAAAACACGGTCGTCATCGTCACCGCCGACCACGGCGAGCACTTCGGTGAGCACCAGCTCGAGGGAAAGCCGGTCTTCGGCCATCGGGCGACGCTCTATCAGCCCGAAATCCACGTCCCCCTGCTCGTCATTTCTCCCGGCAAGGTCCCGGCCGGTCGGGTCGTCCCCGGCCCGGTCTCGATGCGAGACCTGCCCGCAACCGTCCTCGACCTTCTCGGGCCCGACCCTCGGACCGCAGCGGATTTCCCCGGGACCTCGCTCGCGAGGACCTGGCGTCCGGGGAACGGCGAGTCGAACGGGACAGCCGATCCGGTGGAGTCCGAGTTCGCCTTCAACACCAAGCTCCCCCCCCTGCTCCGTTACGCCGTCCCCAGCGAAGGCCTCCGCCGGGCCCTCATCTCCGAAGGGACGGTCTATCACCGGATCGGTCAGACCCTCGAAGAGCTCTTCGACCTCGAGAAGGATCCCGGAGAAGCCCGAAACCTCGCCAAAGCCCCCGAGTTCCAGCAGCGCCTCGGCGAATCCCGCCAGGAGCTCAACCGGTTGATCCCTCCGGCGAAGGTCCAATCCGGCGCTCGTCGATAGCAACGCGGGACCTGTCTCGAAACCTGTTGTTTTTTTAAACAAATGGTTTGTGTTTGAGTTCACGTTGCTATAACACCCCTGAGGGGTCGCCGACGTCGAGAGCATCAGATACCCGTTGTTTAAGAAAACAACAGGTTTCGGGGCAGTCACCGATCGGAATTCGTTGACCTCCACATCGCCGACCCGGGCGAGTTGCATTGTCGAGTCCGGTCGACTACGTTGGGACTTGGGCCCTCTCCCCTCTCCCCGAGCGTCGCCCACGGACCGAGGCGTGAACGCCCGGGCCCCCACCGTCCTCCTCGACGATCGAGGCTCGCCCGGCGCCGGAGTTTCGCCAATGCTGGTCGGTTACGTCAGCGACGAACGCTACGTCGCGCTCCCCGGAGTCCTCCTCGAGTTCGAAGGACCCTCCGGCTCGTTCGAGACGAGCTCTCGGGCCTCCGGCTCCGTCCACATCGACCTCGAGCCTGGCCCGTACAAGGTCACACTCCAGAAGCTCGGCTTCGGCGCGAAGAGCGTTCATATCGAGGTCGGGGGACGAGAACCGCACCACTTCCGACTCCTCACGGACGGCCTCCTCGGCTATGCCTGGCCGAAGTGGGTGCGCTCGGGCGAGCGCTCCGAATTCCGCGTCCACTCCGTCGAACCGTATAAGCTCGGTCTCTGGCGCTACGGGGCCGAGCCGGAGTTCCTCAAGAACCTCGGCTGGTTCGACGAGCACGGGCCGCGCGCGACGATGCAGATCACACCCGATGGCGACTACACCCAGACCGGCGTCGCGTGGAACAAGTTCGGCTACGCCAATCCCCACCACAAACAAACCATCGAGGCCCCCGCCCGCTCCGGCCTGTACTACTTCCACGCCCGGACCGCCCGAGGGGCCAAATTCGCCTTCCCCTGGATCGTCGCCCCGTCGTCTCCGACCGCGCCGATCGCCGTGCTGGCCTCCAACATCACCTGGAACGCCTACAACAACTTCGGTGGTCGGAGCAACTACATCAACCCCGACCGGCTCCCCGACACCCCCACCGTCAACGCCCGACTCGAGCTCCGACGCTACACCGACGCCGACAGCATCACCTACGCCACCGACGACTACGCCCCGCTCTCGTTCGACCGCCCCGAGCCGATCAACAGCATCGACGAGTCGGAACGGATCACCGACCCGATCGAAGGCCGAGCGGCCTGCCACCTCGCCCCCGCCGAGTGGCGACTCCTCGGCTGGCTCGAGCGCGAAGGGATCGCGCACGACTACTACTCCGAGACCCAGCTCGACTCCGGCGTGCTCGACCTCGATTCCTACAAGGTGTTGATCATCAGCACCCATCCCGAATACTGGACGCGACGGATGTATGAACGCGTCAAGTCTTGGGTATTCGAGCGAGGAGGGCGACTCCTCTACCTCGGCGGCAACGGCCTGAACTGCGAGGTTGAGCTCGTCGAACCTTCGGCCGCGATCTACCGGAACGGCGACGCCCGCGAGCTGATCGCGAAGAAGCTGGAGAGCCGGTTCCACATGCGCGTCGAGTCCGAGGCCAACCTCCTCGGCGTCGTTTTCGACGACGCGGGCATCATGACCGCCGCACCGTTCCGCGTCGGCGACGCCTCCCACTGGGCCTTCCACGGCACGGGCCTCGGAGACGGCGACATCTTCGGGGAGAAGAGCTTGCACATGCGTTGCGAAGGGGGTGCCTCGGGGCACGAGACCGACAAGGTCTCCCCGAGCTCGCCCGCAGGGGTCGAACGCCTCGCCAAGGGGACCAACCGCGACAACGGTGGGGCCGACCTCGTCCACTTCCGGACGAAGAGCGGAGGCGCCGTGTTTTCCGCGGGGTCGATCACCTGGCCGAGCTCGATCCTCGTCGATGAGCACGTCTCCCGGATCACGCGAAACGTCATCGAACGCTTCCTGGAGGGCTGAGCCACGGACACATCCTTCCCCCCGACCTCACCGGACTCCCTCGAGCGGCCGACGAACGTCCGCTGGGTGGTGCTGGCGATGCTCGCCAGCGCGGCGATCATGTCATATCTCACCCGGACGAGCCTCTCCCCGGCCGTGACGACGATCCAGGCCGAGCTGCACCTGACCGACGTCGAGGTTGGCGTCGTGCTCAGCGGCTTCTTCCTGGGCTACATCTGGCTCCAGATCCCCGGGGGCTGGCTCGGCGAGCGGATCGGGGCGAGGTGGACGCTGACGATCTTCTGCCTCTCATGGTCGGCGGCCACTCTCACGTCGGGCCTGGCCGAGTCGTTCGAGGTCCTCCGTCTCTCCCGGGTCGCGATGGGGGCCGCCCAGGCAGGCCTCTTCGCCGTCATCATCAAGGCGCTCGCCGACTGGTTCCCGGAGTCGCGACGAGGGACCGCCGGCGCGGTCATCACCGGCTCGATGTCCGTCGGCGCCGTCATCGCCAACGGCCTGACCGTCCGCCTGCTCGACCCCTTCGGCTGGCGGATGACCTTCGAGGCCTACGCCCTCGCGGGCGTGGCCTGGTCCCTGGCCTTCTACGTTTGGTTCCGCAACTCGCCAGCCGAGCACCCCGCCGTCAACGACGCCGAGCGCGAGCTGATCCGCGTGACATCCACGACGGACGCGAAGCCATCGAAGGCACTCGTCGAGGAGGAGCATCGACCGATCCTGTCGGTCCTCACGAGCATGGTGCAGAGCCGAAGCATGTGGGCCCTCTGCATTCAGGCGTTCTTCCGCGCGTTCGGCTACGCCCTCTTCATTACCTGGTTCCCGGCCTACCTGGAGAAGGCCTACGGCTTCAGTCTGTCTCGAGCGGGCGACCTCAGCATGCTCCCCCTCGCCGGCGTCGTGGGCGGCAGTTTCCTCGGGGGGCCGCTCATCGATGCCGTGCTCGTACGGACGGGTCGCCGCTGGCTGAGCCGCTGCGGAGTCGGCGCCACCGCGCTCGGCCTTTGCGCCATCGCGACCTTCGTCGCCTCGACCGTCCGTCACCCTGGCGCGGCCGTCGCCATCATCGCACTCGGCGCCCTCTTCTCAGGAGTCGGCGGCCCCACCACCTGGGCCGCCACCATGGACATCAGCGGCCGGCACACCGCCCTCGGCTTCGCCATCATGAACATGTCCGGCAACATCGGCGCCATGGCCTGCCCGATCGCGGTCGGCTATCTCATCGACCACATCCGCGAATCCGGTGGGCACTGGGAATGGGTCCTCTACCTCTTCGTCGGCATCTACGTCGCCGGTGCGCTCGCCTGGCTCGCCCTCGACCCCGACCGCTCGGCCGTGGACCGGCCCCAGCGGGTCTTGCCATCTGTTGATTGAGAAACGAGAACCCCCGGCTTCCTCATGGAAGCCGGGGGTCACTGGCTCTCGATCATTGCAGCTTCGAGATGGTCCTCAACGAGCCATCGGCGTTGCCTTGACCTCTCCCAGGTCGCGAACCTCGCCGGGTTTGGTGACCGGATTCGCGAAGGCCTGGCCACAGTCGAGGTACAGACCCGGACGATTCGAAGCCTCGACCGAGATCCTGGCCCTGACGCCGGGCACCAGACCTTCGAGCCGGAAATACCCATGGGGGTCGGCGAGGACCGGCTCATCGCTCGGCCAGAGGGATCCCGGGCCGAAGGGGAGATTCTGGCCCCCGTCGAGTGTCATCATCACAACCTGAAGTTGGGCGCCCGCCCAGGGGCGGCCGTCCTCGTCGACGAGCTTCCCGGTGATCGTCCCGGCGGGGGCGAGTTTCACGTCCAGCGGCTCGGTCGATTTCAGGTCCTCGGCCCTCGAGACGATCGAGCCGGCGAGTTTTCGAGACTTGTGCGTGAAGATCAACTGGCGGGGATGAGACGCCTCCAGGCCTCGGGCTTCGACGATGCTTTCGTGGTCGAGCGTCCGCACGCTTCCCCAGCGGGCGACGAGGCCGTAGGCCTGGGCCCCGACGACGGGTTGGCCGTCGGGACCGACGAGTTGGACCTTGCGGCTCGCGCCTCGGGTTAGATTCAACTCGACCTCGAGGGGCTCGCCGCCAGCTTTGACGTCGACGTAGCGATAAGCGTGGCTTCCGCTAAACGGGGACATAATCGTCTCACCGTCGCTGAAGTCGCCGATCCCCTTGCCCCGATCTTCCGGCCTCAAGCGAGCGCAGACGTAGGGGTCGTCGTGCTCGACGACGGCCGCGGTGGCGAGGATCATGCCGGAGCCCGGCGGGAGCGTTAGCCCGAACTTCCCGTCGTCCAGCGGGGTATAGCCCAGCGCCACGCCACCGTCACCGGTCTGGCCCGGCGACCTGAGGAAGTCGGCATGCGACGCCGGGATCCCCTGCTTCGTGGTCCCGTCGACCAGGCGGCCCCTGACGATGACCCCAGGTGGCAAATCGATCGCCGCCTCGATCGGCTTGAGCCCTTCGGTGTCGTTGAGGATCATCTGATGCCCGAGGAACAGGTCGATCCCCGGCCTCGGGTTGAGGCGGATCTGGTAGAACTCGGCCTTGGGCACCCCTTCAAGGCGGTAGCGTCCCTCGGCATCGGACCGGGCGGTGACGGCCGTGTGGGTCGCGGGATCGGCCGCCTGTATGAAAGCACCGGCCACCGGCTTGCCGGATCCTTTCAGGCGGACGACGCCGGTGATCGGCTTGGTCGGGCTCGCGAAGTAATCGAACGTCGCGCCGACGAGTTGAGTCGCCTGGGGATAGCGACCCATAAACGCAGCCTCCCGGCCCATCATCTCGATGGCTCGATCGCGGGCCGGCCGCGATCGGGCCCGAGGCGAGGCCTTCGCGACCCGAGCCATCACGTCGATCGTGCCGGCCGCCAGGCCGCCACCCTGGAGTTCCAGTCGGGCGATGCGGTCGCGACCGATCCCCTGGACCTCAAACTGTCCTTTCGCGTCGGTCTTCCAGGCGTTTCGACCTCCAGGCCAGAACGACGACGCGTCCGAGTGCCAGCTTTCCGTGCGCTGGGGAAGCCCGAACGTGCGGGCGATCTTGGCCTCATTCAACTCGCCCGAGGCCAGGAGCGCGTCGAGGTCGGCGTTGGCACGGGGTTCCCAGATCATCTGGATTCGGACGACGACGCCCGGGACGGGCCGGCCTTGCGAGTCGAGCACACGACCACGGACGGGCACGTCGTCCTTGACGAGTCGAATGGCCTGATCACCACGATCGGCGAGGTCTCCCGCATCGATCCAACTCGGCGCGAATCCGGGGGCCACGGCCGCAATCTGGGTCTTCCGCCAACGAGGCCCTCCCTCGAACGAAACCTCGCCTGCCCCCTTGTCCAGGTCGAAACGGAAGCGTCCATCGGAGCCCGTCGACGCGACCTTCCCCTTCTGCCTCGCGGCCGTCGGGTCGATCGGCACCCATTGGATTTCGGCATAAGGACGCACGTAGATCTCCGCGCCTTCGACCTGACGACCGTCGGGGTCGAGCACCTGGCCCTCGATCGGGAGTGTCTCGACCTTGTCCGCGTCGCCAGTAGCCGGGCGGGGAGCACCGGGCTCGGCCAGGGCCACATCCCGAGCCTCGGGAGGCCGGACGTCCGCCATGTCCTTCTTGGCGGGTTGTCGCCCGTTGACGACCAGTGTGGCCGACGCCCCCCAGGCCAGCAGGCCGGAGGTGGCGAGGACGGCCGAGATCAGGGTCGCTTTCTGGATCAGCATGGTCCGCAACACCTCTCTGGTAAGTACCATAGCGGTCGTCGAGACGGTGCCGGCTGTCGTCGGGTCCAGCACGGCCAGGGCGGCCCGCACGGTCGCGCCTCGCCAGACGGCCGGCACGGCGGCCTGGGCCCCGCCGAGCCCCGGCATCCCGAGCACCACGCAACCTTGCGGATATCCTCGGCCGGCCAGCCTCAGGCCGAGCTGTTCACGCCCCTCCACCAGCCGACGACGGAGCGTCCGCTCGCTGAGGCGAAGCTCCGAAGACGCCTCGGCCTGGGGAGTTCCTTGCAGGTCGCAGAGGACCACCGCGAGGCGATACTTCCTCGGCAGCCTGGCAACCTCCTCGTGGAGAACACGCAAGAGCTCGTCCCGGGCCGAAGGCTCCGACTCCGAGGTCGACTTCGCCATCTCTCCCGCCCGCCTTTCGTAAGCCCGACGGCGGCCCGCGGCGACATTCGCCCGCATCGCCACACGTCGGGCCGCGAGATAGAGCCAACCTCCGAGCGCAACGGGCCCCCGGAACGACCCGGCCTTCTTGACCAGGATCAGGAAGGTCGCCTGGAAGGCGTCCTCCGCGTCGTTCGCGTCGTGCAGGAGCCCTCGGCAGACGCCCAGGACCATCGGCCCGTGGCGCGTCACGAGGGCGTCGAACGCGTCGGCGTCTCGGTTGCCGGCGAAGCGCCGGAGCAACTCCCCGTCGGAAAGGCCCGTCAGGGTCCCGTCCGCGAATAACCGGCCGATCTGGTTCGGTTGGCTCGTCATCATCTGGCGACTCGCGTTCGTGGCCCGTTGTCACCCTCGAACACCAGTAAAAAGACCGGGCCCCATGCCGACCGGCCAACTTTTCTGAGGTATCAATGACAAAGACCCCCCGCAGAGCATGCGAGGGGTCTTCAATGGGCAAAAGGGAGAGAGGGTTCACCACAACGGCACAAAGAGCACAAAAGCAAAGCAAGAAAACAAATAATCCTTTTTTGAATTTACTTTGTGCCTTCGTGGTGAATCCTCCCCCTCGATTTTCAGGCGAAGAGAGAACGGACCGGCAATCCCTTGCCGTCCTCGGTGGCGTAGAACGGGCGTTTCTCGACGTCGAAGGCGGTCTTGGGCGAGATCCCCATGGCTTCGAAGATCGTGGCGTGGAGGTCGGTGATCGTCACCGGGTCCTTGGTCGTGATCAGCGGGCGTTCGGGTGCGGTCTCGCCGTGGAGGTGACCCTTCTTCATCCCGCCGCCGAACATGAGGACGGAACCGGAACCGGTGAAATGCCGGTGCAGGCCGTAGTGCTTCAGCTCCATCATGACGTCGGAGCTCGCGCGCGATTGGTCCTTCGCGGTGCTGCCGGGGACCCCTTCGATCATCATGTCGCGGCTGAACTCGCTCGCGAGGACGACCAGGGTGCGGTCGAGCAGCCCACGCTCTTCCAGGTCGAGGATCAACTGGGCAATCGGGCGGTCGATCGCCTTCTTCATCTCCTTGGCGGTCGTGTGGCCGTTCTCGTGAGTATCCCAGCTCATGAACGGGACATATTCCGTCGTCACCTCGATGAAGCGGGCCCCGGCTTCGGTGAGACGCCTGGCGAGGAGGCATCCCTGGCCGAACCGGCCGGTGTCGTACTTCTCGAAGCTCTCCTTCGGCTCCTTGCTCAAGTCGAAGGCGTCGCGTTCGGCGGAGTTGAGCAGGCGATGGGCGTTGGCGAAGGCTCGGAGCATCGACTCCTGGTGATAGTCGCTCGCCAGCTCGCCGACGGGGCTCTCCTTCACGAGTTGCTTGAACGCACGTTCGCGGCTGGTGAAGCGTTCGCGGGTCATCCCCTTGGGGGGTCGGACCGCCGCGACGGCGTCGAGCGGATACGGAAGATTGAAAGGTCCGAATTCGGTGCCGAAGAACCCGGCGGTCGTAAACGCCTTCAACTCTTCCGACTCACCGACCCCGTCCAGCCGCTGGCCGACGTTGATGAACGCGGGGATGGCGGGATTCTTCGGGCCGAGCGCCTTGGCGATCCACGACCCGATGTGGGGGGCGGCCACCGTCTGGGGCGGGATGTACCCGGTATGCCAGTGGTACTGGTGCCGCGAGTGGAGGATCGTCCCCAGGTCGGCGACCACCTGCGACCGAATCAAAGTCGCGCGGTCCATCACCTTCGCGACGTCCTCGAGACCTTGCGAGATCTTGATGTGATCAACGGCCGTGTCGATCGCCGGGAAGGTGCAGAGGATCTTGTCGGAGGGGACGCCGACCTCGAACGGGGTATACCGCTTCGGGTCGAAGGTCTCGGGACTCGCCATCCCGCCGCCCATCCAGAGGATGATGCAGGTGTCCGCCGTCGCGACCGGCGGCTTGACCGCCTCGTTGGCGAACGAGAGCCGAGGTGCTCCCGTCGCGAGGGCCGCAGCCGCGGCCGCCCCCATGCCTCGGAGGAACTCGCGACGGCTCGGGTCTTCGCCCAGTCGGGGTTGATGTCCCATGGCTTCTCGTTCCCTTCTCATGAACCTGTCTTGAAACCTGTTTTTTTCTTAAAAAAAACGGGTTTCTGACGCCCGCGACTCGGACACGCCCTCACGGGATGTCGCTGTGCCCTCCCACAGAAACCCGTCTTTAAGAAAAAAACAGGTTTCGGGGGAACACACTCATCGGATCAGTTGGAATTCGGGGAGCACGAACACCACCCACAAGAAGTCGGCCAAACCTT
Source organism: Singulisphaera rosea (assembly GCF_054877945.1). NCBI lineage: Bacteria > Pseudomonadati > Planctomycetota > Planctomycetia > Isosphaerales > Isosphaeraceae > Singulisphaera > Singulisphaera rosea. The sequence goes on from NZ_JBTYIP020000009.1 coordinate 22,182, forward strand.
CGGGGGTCGCCGGCGAGCCGACGAGCCCCAGGGCCGTCGCAAGCTCGTCGGCCTTGGGCCGGCGTCCGAGGGCCTCGACATAAATCGATTCGATCCGCTCTTCCGGCGAAGCCTTCGGGGCCTTCGCGAATAGGTTCGCCGCCCCCTTCAAGGCGGTGTTGGTGAGGGTCTCGCCGTTGGAAAGGTCCAGGGCCTGCAAGGTCGTCAGGACGTCCCCGCGGATGGTGACAACCTGCTCACGGTTCGGTCGGCCAAGTGATCGCATCAACGCGTCGGAGTTCACCATCGACGCTCGGACAACCGGCCTCGCCGAGGGGCCCGAAGCGTCGTCGGCCGCGGACTTGACCGGGGCGTCGGGCTTGTCCGGACCGGCGCCGGTGATCGTCCAGACGGCGTCCAGGAACACCTCCGCCGACATCCGCTTGACCTCGGGTCCTCGATAAACGTAATCCTCGGCCGACGCCTCTTTGGCCTGGGGCACGGACTGCGACTGATAGGCTTGCGAGCTTACGATGTGCTCGAGGAGGGCCTTCAGGTCATACTTGTGGTCGACGAGGTAGCCGGCCAGGTATTCGAGCAGATCCTCGCTCCAGGGAGGGTTCGCCATCACGTCGACCGGGTGGACGATCCCCCGGCCCATGAGTCGCTGCCAGACCCGGTTGACGATCGTCCGCGAGAATCGGCCGTTTTCGGGCTTGGTCACGAGCCGGGCGAGGGTCTCGAGCCGCTCCCCCTTGGGAAGACCGGCGTCGATCGAGCCGAGCTCGGGCCAGAGGAACTTGGGGGTCGCCGTGCGTCCGGTCGGCTTGTCACACCGGTGGATCTCCAAGGGCTCGTCGGCGATGATCGCCGCGAGTCCATAGGCGTCGTCGAGCTTCCAGCGGTCGATGAAGCTGTCGTGGCACGACGCGCACTTCATGTTGACGCCGAAGAAGACCTGCGAGACATTCTGCGAGAACTGGACCTCCCGAACCTGGCTCGCATTCACGCGACCTCGCCACTTGATTCCGTTGATAAACCCTTCCGACTCGGTCGCCGGGCTGATCAGCTCGTAAACGAACCGGTCATAGGGGGTGTTCTCGATCAGGGCCCGGTACAGCCAGCCGGTGATCTGCTTGCGGCCCCCGTCGATGTAGCCGGTCCCCCGGTAGTCGTTGCGGAGCAGGTCGTTCCAGAAGCTCAGCCAGTGCTCGGCGTAGTCGCGGCGGTCGCCGAGGATCCGGCCGACGAGCCGGCCCCGCTTGTCGGAGGTCGTGTCTTTCGCGAACGCCTCGAGCTTGGCGGGGGCGGGCAGGAGCCCCACCAGGTCGAGCGAGACCCGGCGGAAGAACGTGTGGTCGTCGACGTTCGCGGGGGGCGTGACCTTATGCTCCGCCAGGTACTGGTCGATGATCCGATCAATTGGATGGTCCCGCCCGTCTCGGGCCGGCGGGAGGGTCGGGCGCTTGAGCGACAACGGCGCGACATACTCCGCTTTCTTGAACGTGAAGCCGGCCTCCCACGTCATCCCCTGATCGATCCAGGACTTGACGAGCGCGACCTCCGCGGCATTGAGCCCGGGCCCCTCGGGGGGCATGCGTTCCTCGGGGTCGTCGATCGTGAGCCGGCGCAAAAGGTCGCTCTCGCCCGACTTTCCGGGGACCACGGCCTCGGCCTTGAGGATCGACTCGCGGGTGTCGAGCGAGAATGAGCCTTTGTACTTGCCGTCGGTGTGGCACTTCGCGCAATGGGCCTTGAACAACGGCACGATCTCGTGGGCGAAGTCGACGTCCTTCGCCACGGCGACCGACGGGCCCCCCAGCGCGACCATGAGCAAGACCAACAAGGGCCGAGCCATTCTCGTCATTCCCGCGTTTGCCATCATTCCTCTCGCTCGTCCCTACGTTCGTCCTGGAGTCTCCCGCGACCCGGCCGTCGGGAGTCGTTTCACGCGATCACGGAGTTGACCACCTTACCGTGGACGTCCGTCAGGCGGAAGTTTCGGCCCTGGAACCGGAAAGTCAGTCGCTCGTGGTCGATCCCCAACAGCCGCAGGACCGTCGCCTGGAAGTCGTGGACGTGGACCTTGTCCACCAGTGCGTTGTGCCCGAACTCGTCCGAGGCGCCATAGCTCATGCCGGGCTTGATCCCGCCGCCCGCCATCCAGATCGTGAAGGCATACGGGTGGTGATCGCGCCCCCACTGCTTCACGTCTTCGATCTTGCCCTGGAGGAACGGCGTCCGGCCGAACTCCCCCCCCCAGATGACGAGGGTGTCGTCGAGCAAACCGCGCTGCTTCAGGTCGGCCACCAAGGCGGCCGACGGGGCGTCGGTGTCCTGGCACTGGATCTTGAGCTGCGTGTTCAGGTTCCGATGCTGATCCCAGCCCGCGTGCATCAGTTGGATGAACCGGACCCCGCGCTCGGCGAGTCGCCGGGCCATCAGGCAATTATACGCGAACGAGCCCTGCCGCTTCACGTCCGGGCCGTACATCGCGAGGACGTGTTCGGGCTCGTTCGAGAAGTCGGTCAGCTCGGGAACGCTCGCCTGCATCCGATACGCCATCTCGTACTGGGCGATCCGGGTGGCGACCTCGGGGTCGCCGAAGTCTCGGAGCGTCACCTCGTTCATCCGCGCCAGATCGTCGAGCAGGGCCCGGCGAGCCTCCCGGCTCATCCCTTCGGGGTTCGAGAGATATAGCACCGGGTCGCCGCTCCCCCGGAACTTCACCCCCTGGAACTTCGAGGGGAGGAACCCGCTCCCCCAGTAGAAGTCGTAGAAGATCTGGCCGCACGACGCCTCCTTGTCGCGTGAGGTCATCACGACGAACGAGGGGAAATCCTGGGTCTCGGTCCCGAGGCCGTATGTCAGCCACGAACCCATGCTCGGGCGACCCGGCTGCTCGGCCCCGGTGAGGAAGAAGGTGATCGCCGGGGCGTGGTTGACCGCCTCGGTGTGCATCGACTTGATGAAGCAGAGGTCATCGGCGATCGCCGCCGTCCTCGGCAGGAAGTCCGACACCCAGGCGCCGCTCTGGCCGTGCTGGGCGAACTTCGTGATCTCGGGGAGGACCGGTTTGGCGGTCTGCCCACTGGTCATCGTGCTCAGCCGCTGGCCGCCGCGGATCTCGGGCGGGATCTCCTTCCCGCGCCAGGCCGCGAGCTTCGGCTTGTAGTCGAACAGGTCGACGTGCGAAGGGGCCCCGTTCTGGAACAGGTAGATCACCCGCTTGGCGGTCGGCGCGATGTGGGGTAGCTCGGGAAGGCCGCCGATCCGACCGAGCGAGCCTGTGGCCTCCGCCCCGCGCAGGTCGGCGTTCAAGAGCGTCGCGAGCGCCGCCGAGCCGATCCCCGCCGCCGATCGGCCGAAGAACTGCCGACGGGTATACAGGGCCTGTCGTTCGAGTTGGGGGTTCATGGCTCACTGCTTCGTCAGGGTTTCGTCGAGGTTCAGGATCAGCGAGCAGACGGCCGCGTACGCGGCGTGCTCGACGGGGTCGAGCTCGTGGTTCCGGGGCGACTCGCCGACGGCCACGAGCGCCTCGGCGGCGGCTCGATCGGCGGCGAAGAGGGACCGCATCCGATCGAGGCTCTGCCGCAGGATCGTCGACTCCTCGGGCGTCGGCCTTCTGGAAGAGACCCGCCGGAATGCGTCCTCGATCCGCCCTTCCGGCGTCGAGCCCCCCTGTTCCATCGCCCGCTGGGCCAGGACTCGTGCGGCCTCGGCGAACGTCGGGTCGTTGAGGGTCACCAGGGCGTGGAGCGGCGTATTGGTCCGGACCACCTTCACCGTGCAGGTCTGCCGCGAAGCCGTGTCGAAGAACGAGGTCGGCCCCACGATCCGCCGCCAGAACGTGTAGAGGCTCCTCCGGTGCAGGCTCTCCCCGTGGTCCTGGTTGTACGAGATAAACCCGAAGGTCGCCTCCTCCCAGATCCCGGGCGGCTGGTACGGCTTGACCGACGGGCCGCCGACTCTCGGCGAAAGCAGCCCGCTCGCCGCCAGGGCCTGATCGCGGATCATCCAGGAGGGCAACCGATACCGGGGCCCTCGGGCGAAGAGCCGGTTCTCCGGGTCGTGCTCGAGGAGCGTCGGGGTGACCTTCGACGACTGTCGATACGTCGCACTCGTCACGAGCCGCCGGTGCATCGCCTTCACGTCCCAACCCGTCCGCACGAACTCGGTCGCCAACCAGTCGAGCAGCTCGGGATGCGTCGGCCGCTCGCCCTGGACGCCGAAGTCCTCGACCGTCTTGACCAGGCCGTTCCCGAAAAAGCCTTGCCAATAGCGGTTGACCGTCACTCGGGCCATGAGCGGGTGGGCCGGGTCCACGAGCCAGCGCGCCAGCGACAGGCGATTCTCCGGCGCGTCCTTTGGGAGCGAGTTGAGCACCTCGGGCACCCCGGGGACGACCTTGTCGCCGGGCTTGTCGTACGCGCCTCGGGCGAGGATGAACGTGTCGCGAGGCTTGGGCATATCCTCCATGACCATGACCCTCGGCAGCGTTCGTGTGAAATCCTCCTGCGCCTTCCTCGCCTCCTCGAGCGTGCCGAGGAGCGCGACGTACTCGGGCTCGCGGCCTTTGTAGAACGCGACGAGCTCGTCGGTGTTCTGTCGAGCCCGGCTGTTCGGCCCCTTGCGGAGAGTCGAGTCGATGATCGCCGGGAGCGAGCTCGTGACCGAGCCCTCTTTGATCGTCAGGGCCGCGTCGCGAAAGCGCTGCTCGATGTCGCGGACCTTCTTCGCGAGATCGCCGAAGGCGGTCTGGAGCTCGCTCCGCCGCCTCGACTGATCGGCGGTCGCGAAGTCGATGACCGGCGGCGTCTGGCCGTTCCCGCCGGCCCCGTCGACGGGCGTCCGGTTGAAGTAGGCGAAGAGCCGGTAATACTCGCGCTGGGTGAGCGGGTCGAACTTGTGGTCGTGACACCGGGCGCAGGTCATCGTCAGCCCGAGCCAGATCGTCGAAAACGTCTCGGACTGGTCCATGACGTACTCGACGCGATTCTCCTCGGCGATCCGCCCCCCCTCCCCATTGATCATGTGATTCCGGTTGAACCCCGTCGCGATCCGCTGCTCGCGAGTCGCGTCCGGCAGGAGGTCCCCGGCGACCTGCTCGACGGTGAACCGATCATAGGGGACGTTCTGGTTGAACGCCCGAACGACCCAATCCCGCCACGGCCACATCATCCGCTCCCCATCGCCCTGATAGCCGTTCGTGTCGGCATACCGCGACGCGTCGAGCCAGTCCCAGGCCATCCGCTCCCCGTACCGAGGCGAGGCCAGCAACCGATCCACGACCCTCTCATACGCATCCGGCGCCCGGTCGCCGAGGAATGCGTCGACCTCCTCGGGGGTCGGCGGAAGTCCGGTCAGGTCGAGCGTGACCCGGCGGAGCAAGGTCTCCCGAGGGGCCTCGGGAGACGCCGACAACCCCTCCCGCTCCAACCGGTCGAGGACGAACGCGTCGATCCCGTTCCTCGGCCATCCCGCGTCCTTGACCCTTGGCGGGGATGGAGGAGTCGGCGTCTCATACGCCCAATGCTTCCCCCATCGAGCCCCCTCGTCGATCCAGCGCCCGAGCAACTCAATTTGCCTCGGCGAAAGCTTGCGATTCGACTTGGGTGGGGGCATGACCTCCGACGCGTCCTGGCTGCTGACCCTCAGGAAGAGTTCGCTCTCCGCACGCTTGCCCGGCACGATCGTCGGCCCATCTGAGCGAAAGGCCCCCTCCTTCGTGTCGAGCCGCAGGTCGGCCTTGCGAGCTTTTGCGTCGGGGCCGTGGCAGTGGTAGCAATTCTCCGAGAGGATCGGCAGAATTTCTCGGCTGAAGTTGACGCGCCCAAGGTCGTCGGCGCGAAGTCTTATGCCGAGAAACCCCATCGCCAGCACGGCGAGGAGACACGCCCGAGCCCAGACCTTCGAAACTCGCGGGACTCGTCGAGGCGGTGAGATCTGCGGTCTCATGAGCAACCCTGGCGGTCGTTTGGGGAGGGAGGGACCCGCGAGGCACAACCCGGCCTCAGGTCCGGTTCATGAGGCATCGAAAACCGTCGGCCGTCCGCCCAGTCTCGCAATCGCACTGTCCGGAGGCAACCACAAACCGGTCCGGAGGTCGGAAGGTACCGTCTCGGCCGCAGAGCAGGAGGGAATCGATCCGTAGTCCTCAAGCCTCAGCCGCGCGGAGTCAACCTACTCCTCTACTCCGAGTCCCACGGAATATTCTCCAGGCGATCAAGCCATCGGTGGAAATGCGGGCACGCAGCCCGAATCTTCGCAACCCCAATAAACTCCGCGATGTCCGGCCCTGCTGTCGATTTGCGCCCGGCGTATGCTGGGATAACGGCGATGATCCGCTTCGAGGGGGCCGTCTGCCTGCCGTCGTCGATGTGTTCGATACTCGGGAAAGAGGCGGCGATCGCCTTCAATTGCTCGACCTCCGTGTCGCAATCCTCGAAGGCGATCCTAAACGACTCCGGCTCGGCGAACAGCATCGTCTCGTATTCGTAAAGCTGCAGGTGGGCGATGAAGCGATGGTAGTCGATGTCTTTCTCGAACGCATGTTGCAATGCCAGCACATAAGGAGCCGGATTAGCAGGATCTCGCACATTGTCCGCTCTTCCGGGAAAGCCGTCGGGCAAAGCATAGAGATCAAAGAGTGTCGTGAAGTAGACGTTCTTACCCTGCCGAAATTTGATGGTGTTATGGATGAACTTCCGCACTCTCTCATACTTCGAGTGCCGGCCTATCCCATACACATGCCGGTTGTTTTTCTCGCCGACGGCCAAAGTGTGGACGATCCCGTCACCGTCGGGAAACAAGTGCGGTCGCAAGGCCTGGTTACAAAACCCCTGCTCGGTCTGCCCCTCGCAGAAGACGTACAACTGCCTCACGGCAACGGCCCCGCGCCGAGAACGTTCCGCTGCCATAATTCGCCAAGCGAGTAGTCTTCCAGCCAGTCATTGAGAGGCGCCGCCTCCAGGCGGCGAAAGACCGACTGGCCGCCATGAGCCTCAACCGTGATGACTTCCGACGGATCGAAGTAGCCCAGGAAATCCTGCGACTGCGTGGCGGCGATCACCTGAGTCCTGGACGATGCGGCCCGGATCAGCCCCGCAACAATCTCCAGGGCGTGGGGGTGTAGGCCCAACTCCGGCTCGTCGAGGATGATGAGATCAGGGAGGTCATGTTCCGGCTGTAGGAACAGGGTGCAGATCGCCATTGCACGGAGCGAGCCGTCTGAAATCTGGTGCGGGCCGAATAGGTAATCATGCCCCGGTTTCCGCCAGTTGAGAATGATCTCATTCGGGTTCAATCGACTCGGTTCGAGGTCGAAGTCCTCGAACTCCGGCATGATCTTCCTAAGGGTCGAGACGATTCGCCGATAGACGACCTCAGCCTTTTCTCGGTACGCGTGCAGCATCGCCGCCAGGTTGCCGGCGTCCGGCATCAGCCAGCGGTTGTCGTTGATGTAGCCGTATTGACGCACCCTTGCCGTGGGAGACGTATCGTGAAAGTGGTACACCCGACATTGATTGAGGAGCCTGCGGATAACCTTGGCCGTCTGCTCACCCCGGTTCGCCTCTTCGCCGATCCGGGTTTCTTGGTGCCCCGCACCCAGGGAGAGGATTTTCGGCTTGTTGTAGCCCGCCTGGAGGAACTCAAGTGCTTCTTCGGCGAATACCAATGTGTCGCCTGCTGCATGGAACAGCCGCATTGAGTACCAATCCATGCCGTTGTCCGCCTCGAACTCCAACCGACCTTCTAATTGCGGCGTGACTTTGGGCCCGAAATGGAGGATCGACTGTCCCCTGCCTGACGTACCGACATACTGCTGGAGCCGCCCCCCCATCATCTCGTTGAGCATCTTGAAGAACGACACGAAATTGCTCTTCCCCGCTCCGTTGGCGCCGATCAGAATGTTGAGGGAGCGAAGTTCGAGGGAGATGCCTTTAATGGAACGGTAGCCTTTAACATCGATTTTTTTGAGCATCACCGTAACGCCTTCACACATTTCAATTTTTGAGCATCACCGTAACGCCTTCACACATTTCAAGGAGCTTGCCAAACGCCCTGGCGACGAGGCCGCTCCGACCTCCTCCCGACCCAACCTGCATGCTATCAGTTGATCCGCCTCATGATACCGGGCTCGGGGAAGGCTCGCAACGATGTGAAACCCATGGCGCTCGCTGGCGACGTACATCGGACCGCGGCCTTGGTCGTTGTAGAGCCTTCTCTCGGGATCATCGGCGTGAAACGGTCCGCGAACGGAAGCATGGCGAGTTCGCATGGTCCTTGGGTTCGTTTTGCCCTCGAGCGAACCCGAGGGCTTTCGGAGCCGTCCATATCGAGACTTTGGCAAATTGATCCGTCGGCGCCTTCTCGACGGGGCGTCGCACTGCACGGGACTCGCGATGTACATCCCCAGCTCATTCCAGATATCCGAGGCGTCGGAGCTCCACGAGTTCATGCGACGCCACAGCTTCGCCACGCTCATCACGCACGGGCCGGGCGGCATGCAGGCCAGTCACCTGCCGTTGATCCTCGACGCCGAGCTCGGGCGGCTTGGCACGTTGATCGGGCACATGGCGAGGGCCAATCCCCAGTGGGAGGACGTCGAGGGAGAGTCGCTGGCGATCTTCTCGGGGCCCCATGCGTACATCTCACCGACCTGGTACGAGAGCCCGGGGACCGTCCCGACGTGGAATTATGTCGCGGTCCATGCCTACGGCACGATCCGGCTCGTCGAGGAGCGGGAGGGGCTGCATGACATCCTGACTCGCACCGTTTTCGAGTACGAGCAAGGTATGCCGCAGCCCTGGTCGTATGATGTCTCCGACCCGGAGATCGACAAGATGCGGCGAGCCATCGTCGGGTTCCATCTCGAGATCACCCGGCTGGAGGGCAAGTCGAAGCTAAACCAAAATCACCCGGAGGAACGACGACGGAAGGTGATCCGCGCCCTGGAGGCTCAGGACGATGACGACTCCCGGGCAGTCGCCAAGCTGATGGCGGACACGCTCGCGAAGTCCTGAGATCGGCCATGGCGTCTTCCATCCCCAACGCCTCCGAGGTTCTTCTCGATGGAGCTCCTGAGAGACGCTGAGCTCGAGCGGTCGTCCGTCGTCGCCAACTGCCGGATGAACCGGGAGCGGAACCTGGTCGGATCCAACGGATACGGCAAGGAGCTTGGGTTCGACCCGCTCGGATTCCTCAAGGAGCGGGCGGCCGCGGGGAGGCGCATCGCCTGGCTCGACCTGTGCTGCGGGACCGGGAGGGCCTTGATCCAGGCGGCGAAGGCCGTCGAAGCCGAGGCGCTCGACGTGGAGATCGTCGGGGTCGATCTGGTCGGTCGGTTCGATCGAGTCGAATCGAGGTTGGGGTGTCTGCGGCTTGTCGAGGCGTCGCTGAGCGTCTGGCGGCCCGATCGACGTTTCGACCTCATCACCTGTGTTCACGGGTTGCATTATGTCGGAGACAAACTCGGGCTGGTTGCCCGTGTCGCCTCCTGGCTCGTCGAGGACGGCCAGTTCGTGGCGAACCTCGACCTAAAGAACCTCAAGGTCGCCGATGATCCCGAGGATCGGAGGTTGCTCGACGACCTCCGCCGATCGGGGCTGGTGTTCCATCGCCGGCATCGGCGGCTCGTTTGTCGAGGGAAGACGATGGTGGATTTGCATTACCGATACCTCGGCGCCGGCGACGAAGCCGGGCCGAATTACACGGGGCAGCCCGCGGTCAATTCCCATTATGAGCGGGGTTCGGATTTGATCGTTTGAGGGGAAGGGTGGTAAAGCTCCGTCGATCGACCTGCGGCTCTCGCTCCCAGGCGACACTCGAGAGGCGTCATCACTCCTGCAAAATCCTCCCTGATCCCTGATCCCTGATCCCTGATCCCTGATCCCTGATCCCCTCCTATCACGGGCCTGTTTGCGGGGCCGGCACGCATGTACCCAGAGCCGGTCCCGCCGATGCACACGAGGGCCGCGAAAACCTCGGAGCATGATCACGTGCCAACGCCGAGGAGGCTCGTCTTCGCACCCGACTCCCGCGGGCTCACTCCTGGCCATCACGCGCCAAGTCGAGCCCTCGTGACACGAGCGGGAATCCCTGGCGGATGGCTTCGAGCACGTCATGCCGACACGGCGTAAATTCCATTAAAATCGGCACAATATTTGCATTATTTGATACGGCCATTGAGAATCCGTCCGATGTCCGTTCCTCTCCTCAATGGAGGCCATCCCGAAGTTACGGGACGGCATCCCTCGCGAACCGCGACCGGGGGTCGACTGTCCTTCTCACCCGTTTCGGAGGCAGGGATTTCGATCCGGACCTCCGAGCGATTCTCTGACCAACAGAGAGGGCCCCCAGGCATGCGTGGCTTCGCACTGAGCATCGTCGAGTCCGTCCGTCACCCGCTACTGATCCTGGACCGGGACCTGCGCGTCCGGCAGGGGAACGCCGCGTTCTACCGTACCTTCGGCGTCACCAAGGAGGTTACGGAAGGCTACCACGTCTACGAATTGGGTGGGGGCCAGTGGGATATTCCGGAGCTGCGGAGGGTGCTGGACGCGGTCAATCGAGACGGTGAGGCCTTCCAAGATTTCGAAATCGAACACGAATTCCCCGACGTTGGCATCAAGCTCATGCGGATCGACGCCCGTCTCGTCTTCGACGCCGCCAACGGCACGGCCATGGTCCTGCTCGCCATCGAGGACGTGACGGAACGAGGCCGGGCCCAGACGGAGTTGCAGCAGCTCAACCGGGAGTTGGAAGACCGCGTCCGGGAGCGGACGGACGAACTGCAGGCGGCCAACCGGGAACTGGAGGCGTTCGCCTACTCGGTGAGCCACGACCTTCGTGCCCCACTGCGTGCGCTCGACGGCTTCAGCGACGAACTCCTGCGGAGCTATGCCGACCGGCTCGACGACCGGGGGCAGCACTACCTCCGGCGGCTCAGGTCGGGCACGCAGCGGATGGGGCAACTGATCGACGACATGCTCCAGCTGTCCCGGATCAACCGCGGCGAGATGAAGCGGGAGCGGGTGGACCTGACGACCTTGGCGAGGACAGTCGAGGCCGAGTTGCGTAACCAGGAACCTGATCGGGAGGTTGCCTTGGTCATCGAGCCGGGCCTATCCGCCGTGGGCGACGATGCGCTGCTGCGGGTGGCATTGGTGAACCTTCTCAGCAACGCCTGGAAGTTCACGTCGAAGACGCTGGCCGCGACCATCACGGTCGGCCGGGGGGAGTCCCACGGAGTCCCCGCGTTCTTCGTGCGAGACGACGGGGCCGGCTTCGACATGGCCCACGTCTCCAAACTGTTCGGGGCCTTCCAGCGGCTGCATGGGGATCGGGAGTTCCCCGGAAACGGCATCGGCCTGGCCACCGTGCAGCGAGTCGTCCACCGCCACCGCGGACAGGTCTGGGCCGAGGGCGTCCCGGGGCAAGGGGCCACCTTCTACTTCACCTTGCCCCTGGAGGGGACGCCGTGAGCGAAAAGATCATCCTGCTGGTGGAGGACAACCAGGACGACGAGGAGCTGGCCGTGCTCGCCTTCGAGCGGAGCCGTATCGCCAAGGCGCTGGTCATCGTCCGCGACGGCCAGGAGGCCCTCGACTACTTCTTCGGCACCGCGGCCAAGGGGGGCAAGGACGCGAAGGAGTTGCCCCAGGTCGTCCTGCTGGACCTCAAGCTCCCGAAAGTGGACGGCCTGGAAGTCCTCAGGCAAATGCGTGCCGACCCGCGGACCCGGAGGCTGCCCGTGGTCGTTTTGACCTCCTCGAAGGAGGAGCAGGACCTGCTCACCAGCTACGACCATGGGGCCAACAGTTACGTCCGCAAGCCGGTGGATTTCGTTAGCTTCACCGAAACCTTCCTTCAACTCCAGATGTACTGGCTGGTCCTCAACGAGGCACCAACGATCGGTGGCGACGGATCATGACCGTTGCGCTGCGAATTCTGATCGTCGAGGACTCGGCGGACGACGCTGAGGTGGCGATGCTGGCGCTTTCCCGAGGCGCGATCACCCCCGACTGGAAGCGAGTCGAGTCGGCTGACGAGCTACGGGCCGCCCTGGCTGAGGGGCCTTGGGACGCGGTCCTCTCGGACTTCACCCTTCCCGGCTTCGGGGCGGTCGAGGCCCTGGCCCTCTGCCGGGAGGCGGACCCGAACCTCCCCTTCGTGGTGGTTTCGGGGACCATCGGCGAGGAGAGGGCGGTCGAGATGATGCGGGCGGGGGCCGGCGACTACCTTCTCAAAGGTAACCTCACCCGACTCTCCGCCGCGATCGACCGTGAGGTACGCGGGGCCGAGAACCGTCGGGCACGCCTCCGGTCGGAGCAGGCCGCACTCCTCCTGGCCAGCGTCGTCGAGTCCTCCGACGACGCCATCCTCTCCAAGTCATCCGAGGGCGTGATCACGTCCTGGAACCCGGCCGCCGAGCGACTCTACAAGTGGACGGCGGCGGAAGCGGTCGGTCGGCACGTATCGCTGATCGTCCCGGCCGACCGTGCCGACGAAGTGGCCCGGATCATGGATCGGCTGGAGAGCGGCGAACGGATCGAGCACTTCGAGACGGTGCGGCTTTGCAAGGACGGTACGCGGGTCGATGTGGCGATCACCGGATCCCACCTCCGGGATCGGGACGGCCGGAACGTCGGGTACTCGTGGATCGCCCGGGACATCACCGCGCGCAAGCTGGCGGAGGAGGCTCTGAAGACGATCGAGGAGCGGCTCCGCCTGTTCATCGAGTACGTCTCGGCGCCGATCGCCATGTTGGACAAGGACATGCGGTACCTCCACGTCAGTCGACGATGGCTGGCCGATTACCGCCTGGGGGATCGCGACATCACCGGGTTGAGCCACTACGAGTTGTTCCCCAACGCTCCGCACCATTGGGAGGAGATCCATCGACGCTGCCTGGCCGGGGCGACCGACCGTTGCGAAGAGGCCCGGTTCGATCGAGGTGACGGCTCGGTCCAGTGGATCCGCTGGGAGATCCGACCCTGGCTCAAGCCGAGCGGCGAAGTCGGCGGGATCATCATGTTCACGGAAGACATCACCGAGCGCAAACACTCGGAGGAGGCCCTCCGGGTCGGCGAGGAGCGTTACCGGACCTTGATCGCCGCGACCACTTCCATCGTCTGGGATTCTCCGTCGTCGGGGGCGTTCGATTCGGAGCAGCCGGGGTGGACGGCATTCACCGGTCAGGCGGTCGAACAACACCGGGGGTGGGGGTGGTTGGACGCCGTCCACCCGGACGATCGGGAGAACAGCGCGCGGGCGTGGGCGACGTCGATGGCGGAGCGTCGGGAATATCGGGTGGAACACAGGCTCCGGCGGGCGGATGGGGAGTACCGCCATATGTCAGTCCGGGCCGTGCCGATCTTCGCCAAAGGCGGGGCGATCCGTGAATGGGTCGGCGTGCATACCGACGTGACCGACCAATACCGAGCGGAGGCGGACCTTCGTTTGCGGGACCGGGCCATCCAGGCGGCGACCCAGGGCCTTCTGATCACCGACCCTGGCCAGCCGGACAACCCGATCGTCTACGCCAGCCCCGGATTCGAGCAGATCACCGGGTACGCCTTCGAGGAAGCCCTCGGCCGGAACTGCAGGTTCCTCCAGGGCAAGGACACCGATCCCGCGGCCACGGCCCGGCTGCGCGCCGCGGTGCGGGCCGAGGAGGCCTGCACGGTCGAACTGCTGAACTATCAGAAGCACGGGACGCCGTTCTGGAACGAGATGTCGATTTCCCCGATCCGCGACGCGTTCGGGCGGTTGACCAACTTCGTCGGCGTCCTGTCGGACGTCACGGCCCGACGGGGCCTGGAAGAGCAATTCCGAGCGTCACAGAAACGGCTGGAGCACGTCGTGGCGTCCAGCCCCGCCGTCCTTCTCACGATGTCGGTCGCCGACGATCAAATCCAGGGTATCAGTTGGATCAGCGATAACCTGCGGGACGTGCTCGGGTACCAACCCGACGTGGTATCGGACCCGAACTGGTGGCTGGAACGTCTCCACCCGGAAGACCGGGACCGGGTCGACGCGGAGGCCCACGCGACGCTATTCAGCCACGGTCGCACGAGCCAGGAATACCGTTTCCGCCACGGAGACGGCGGCTACCGATGGTTGCGCGACGAGCGTCGGCTGATCCGCGATGCGACCGATCATCACATGGAGATCGTCGCCTCGTGGTCGGATATCACCGAACGCAAAAGCCTGGAGGACCAGTTCCGACGGGCGCAGAAGATGGATGCGTTCGGTCAACTCGCCGGGGGCGTAGCCCACGATTTCAACAACCTCCTCACCATCATCAACGGTTACAGCGAGTTGCTCCTCCAGAGGCTCCCTCAGGACGACCCGTCCCGGAAGCTGATCTCCGAGATCTACAAGGCCGGGGAGCGGTCGGCCGGGCTCACTCGTCAACTCCTGATGTTCAGCCGCCAGGAAGTCCTGGCCACGCAGATCCTCGATCTGAACGAGGTGCTGGCCGACACCGACAAGATGCTCCGCCGGCTGATCGGGGAGGATGTCCGGCTGACCACCACGTTGGAATCCGAGCCTTGGGCGGTCCGTGCCGACCTCGGGCAGCTCGAGCAGGTGCTCTTGAACCTGGCCGTGAACGCCCGGGACGCGATGCCCGAGGGAGGCCGACTGACGATCGAGACCCAGAATATCGAGCTGGATGCGGCCTACGTCCGCACCCACGAAGGTGCCCGCGCAGGCGAGCACATCCTCCTGAGCGTGACCGACACCGGGAGTGGCATACCCCCGGACGCGTTGGCGAATATCTTCGAGCCCTTCTTCACGACCAAGGAGCCGGGCAAGGGCACCGGGCTCGGATTGGCCACCGTGTACGGGATCGTCAAGCAGAGCGGCGGCCACATCGTGGTGTATAGCGAAGTCGGGATCGGCACGACGTTCAAGGTCTACCTGCCCCGAGTGGAGAAGGCGTCCGAGGTCTCGAAAGCCCCGTCCCGGAAGCCTCCCCTTTCTCACGGCACGGAAACGATCCTGTTGGCCGAGGATGAGGCCGGGGTGCGGACCCTGACCAGCTACGTCCTCGCCCAATGCGGGTACAAGGTGCTGGAAGCGAATAATGGAGACGAGGCCGTCCGGGTGGCGGCGGGGTACGACGGCCCCATCAACCTATTGATCACCGATGTCGTCATGCCCGGTGCAGGCGGCCGGGCCGTCGCCGAGCGCATGACCGAGCAATACCCCGGGATGCGTGTTCTGTACATGTCCGGGTACACCGACGATGCGGTCATCCGGCACGGGGTGCTGCGAGTGGGCGTGAACTTCATCCAGAAGCCGTTCACTCCCTTCGCACTGGCGTCCAAAGTCCGCGCGGTGCTGGACCGGAACGATTAAGAATAAGACTAAGACAGGGCGTAATCCTTTCTGGAGATGGCGAATGACCGAGACTCAACGAACACCCCGACTCATCTTGGTCGTGGACGATGAGCCCGCGATCAGCGAACTTGTAAGATTGGTGATGGAAGGGGAGGGCCACGAGGTCGTCGTGGCCGGCGATGGCCAGTCGGCGCTGGATCGTGCGGCGGAGCGCGTCCCGGACCTGGTGATCCTCGACATCGATATGCCGGAGGTGTCCGGATTCGAGGTCTGCCTGCAACTGAAGAGTCGCCCGGCCACGCGGCTGATCCCGATCCTGATGTTGACCGGCAGGGATCACGACGACCGCATGCGGGCTTGGGATTTCGGGGCCGACGAGTACCTGACCAAGCCGTTCAAAGCCATGGAAGTCGCCACGCGTTGCCGGTCGCTCCTGCGTCAGAAGGAGCTTGTGGACGCGTTGGATTCGGCCGAATCCGTCGTGTTCACCCTGGCACGCGCCCTCGAGGCGAAGTCTCCCTTCACCCATGGGCATACCAGCCGAGTCACCGAGCATGTGCAGTCATTGGCCGTACGGCTGGGACTGGGCGAGCCCGAGCTCGACGTCCTTCATCGCGGCGCGGTCCTCCACGACATCGGGAAGATCAGCACGCCCGACACGATCCTCAACAAACCCGGCCAGCTGACGCCCGATGAGTTCGAAGTCGTCCGACGCCATCCGGCCGAAGGCGCGAAGATCGTCGAGTCTCTCCGCTCCGCCCGCGATGTCATCCCGCTGATTCGCTGGCACCACGAACGGATGGACGGACAGGGCTATCCCGACGGACTCGCGGGCGGCGAGATCCCGTTCCTGGTTCGCATCCTGTCGGTGGCCGACGTGTATGACGCCCTGGCGAGCGAGCGACCTTACCGGTCGGCCATGCCCCACGAACAGTGCCGGGCCGTCATGGTGGAGAACGCCGACGCGGGCGGGCTGGACCCCGAACTGGTCCGGATTTTCTTCGAGACCGTCGTCGGGCCGGCGATCGCCACGACGGCGGGACGACGGGCGGAACCGACGGACCCCGGATCGAGCCAATCAATAGAAAAATCGTAATATTTAAATTAAATTATAATTAAACTTATAACCCTCTGTCGCCGCATGCGACGGAGGATCGACCCCATCAGACCGTCCGGCGTCCTCCTGGCATTCGACGTACAACCTGACGATCCGCTTCCATTGGCCGACGGTTTCCCACCACCGGAATTCGCAAAAATCATGAGGGATGGGGCTTGCGAGCCGCGAAGCCGGTCACTACAGTTGTACGAGACACGTCGTCGCACAATTCGCGTGGGTGGTGGGCCCGGATCGCCTCGGGCCATGGTTGGGAGGGCAAGACGATGAAGGGTTATCGCCTGGATCGGATCCGACGCCGGATCGGGTTGGGGATGCTGGTCGTCACGGGGTCCTGGGTGACCTGGACGTTACTGCCGGGGTTGCCGGTCTTCCTCGCCCCTCGGGCGAATGCGGAGGTGAAGGCGGTGGGGCTCGCGCTGTTCGAGCACGAGTGGCGGCCCCATGACGCGATGGCCAAGGGGGACGGCCTCGGGCCGGTTTTCAATGCCCGGTCGTGCGTGGCGTGCCACTTCCAGGGAGGGGTCGGGGGCGGCGGCGACAACAAGCATAATGTCGTCGCCTTCGAGGCCCATCCGACCCGCGATCGCCCCGAGGTCAAGGGGGGGCTGATCCACAAGTTCGCCGTCGAGAACCGGTTCTTCGAGGGCCGGAACACGCTCCAGTCGTTCTTCCCGATCGTGCCGAACGGCATCACGGTCGAGAGCGGCTGCCAGGTCTTCACTCTTGATTTCGACCCCATCCACACCGAGACCGTCAACAGCACCGCCCTCTTCGGCGCGGGGTGGATCGACCGGATCTCGAGCAAGAGCATCACCCACCAGCACATGACGTCGTCGGTGTCGAAGATTGCCCGCGAGCTCGACTCGGACTTCGGCGGGCCGGTGCCGGGGCGCCCGCGGATCCTGCCGGACGGGCGGGTCGGCAAGTTCGGGTGGAAGGCCCAGTTCGCGACGCTCGAGGACTTCGTGGCGGCCGCCTGCGCCAACGAGATCGGCCTCGGCAATCCTCGGATGGACCAGGCGAAGCCGATGGTGAAGGCGGGATATCCCCAGATTGACCGGGACCTCGACGACACGCAGTTCGACTCGCTCGTCGCCTTCGTCGACACGCTGCCTCGCCCGGTCGCGATCACGCCCGACTCGCCCGCCGAGGCGTTGGCGGCGGATCGCGGCCGCGAGTTGTTCACGAATGTCGGCTGCATTGCTTGCCACACGCCGGACATGGGGGGCGTCACCTCGGTCTACAGCGACTTCCTCCTCCACCGCCTCGACGACCGGACCAAGGGAAGCGGCAGCGGACCTTACGGCGGCGGCCGGACGCCCGTTCCGTTGCCGCACGCCTATCCCCTGCCGGAGGAGTGGAAGACGCCCCCGCTCTGGGGTGTCGCCGACTCGGCGCCCTATTTCCACGACGGCGGCTCGACCACCCTCTCGGCCGCCATCCTCCGCCACCACGGCGACGCCCAGGCCGTCACCGATGTTTACAACGCGCTGACCGCCCGCGATCGTGAGGCTGTCATCGCCTTCTTGCGGACCCTCAAGGCCCCCACAGAGGCGAAGCCTGCGGGCCTCCCCGCCCGGACGACGCTGGCCAGGGTGCCCTAAGGACTCTGTCTCGAAACCCGGCTTTTTTCTTAAAAACCGGGTTTCTGACACAGTGGATGTTGCCGACCCTTCCCGGGATGTCGTTGACGACTCCCACAGAAGCCCGGTTTTTAAGAAAAGACCGGGTTTCGCGACAGTCGTGCTCCGCTCTGAGACGCATGAAGCACTCCTGCCCCACGACGTTTCGTGGGGCAGGAGTGCTTTTTCTTTGTGGATTCGGCCGTGGAGTGATCTCCATACCGACTCAGGGTTCCTGAGTGACGGACCACACCCGAATCTTCCGCGTCTCGCGACGGAACTGGAGCGAGCTCTGACCGGTGAGGTTTTCGAGGATCTTGTCCAGGAGGGCGGGATCCTTGTCTCCGTCCAGGTCTCGGAGGTAGGGATTCAGGTGGGACTGCCACTCGAGTTTCCGCTCACTCGGCTCTTCGGATTCGTTGACGAAGGCACGCCCCGAGCGGTTCTCGAGCCAGCCCAGCATCTCCCCGAGCGTGTTCATGTTGGGGCCGCCTCGCCGAGGAACCGGGGGAGGCGTTTCGACATACAAGTGGACGAAGGGATCCTGTCCGGCATCCGGCAAGGGGCGGAACTGGAACCGGCCTCGGGCGACGATGACCTTGCGAAAGACCATGCGACTCGTGAAATCGACTCGGATCCCGGCCTCGTCTCGCAGAATGACCTTGAGCGCCCCCAGCAGGTCGGTCGGACTCGCGCCATCCCGGCGCACCCAATCCCCGAAAATCTTCAAATCGCCGAGAGCTTCGGGGATCTCGAATTCGTAGGGACGGAGGCGAATCACGTCCTGGAGGAGACTCCGAAGATTGCGTTGCTCGACGCCCGAGGTAGAGACGAGCTTCGGCGATGTCTCGTATGCGAAGAGATGAGAGTATCGCTCGAAGCCGAGCCCGTTGGGGTCGAACTCGAAGAGATACTCAGACCGCACTTGCGGGAACGGGGGAGCCACTCGTCTCAGGAACTTCCCTTCGGCGAGGGCATAGTGGGCCTGGAACGCCTCCAGGCCGGGGAAGGGAGCGGCGGCGACCCCGAAGAGCGTCTCGAACTCTTGCACGGGGATCGCTTCGAGATTGAAGGGCAAGGGTTTGTCGAGGAGCCGGCCGTCGGGCCCGACGAGTTCGTTCACGGGTAAGAGCCGCCCACCTCGGGCCTCGTCGACGATTCGGTAAGCGGCGTGAGTGGCCCCTTGAGCCTTCAAGAGCATCCCCGGGATTTCCGACTCGCCTCCTCCATCGATCGCGACCCGGAACGGGACCTTTCGACCTCCCCACATGGTTCGGCTCAAATCATCGAGAGTGACCCTGACGCTATCGACGGTCCGCCCGGAATCCGGGAAGACGACGAGGATCTTGAGACCGCGATCGCCGAACTGCTGGTGGAGACGCATGAGTCCCGGCATTTGCTGCGGGCTAGAGGTGTTCCAAAAATGGATCAAGACATGGGACCCTCGGAGATCGGCGATACGGGTTGGTTCTCCATAGGCCCACCCTTTGATCTGGGCGAGTTCCGGGGCCGGCTTCCCCACGAGGATGTTCCCGCGTTCTGAAGGAGGAGACGGCGGAACCTGCGGATTGACCCTGTCTCGTGTGACCTTTTCGACGACCTCCTGGGGAGGTTGGATGCGGAGGACGTAAGCCGTCCCATTGCTCAAGGGGGTCGCGATATGGTGGCCGTCCGGGGCGAAGGCCACGCCAAGGATCTTGGGAGAGCTCGCGTTGGGAAAGCGGATGGTTTGTCGTAACGCCCCATCGCGAGGGTCCCAGACGCGAAGCTTGCCGTGCCGCGAGTCGAGCGTCACGAGACTCCGGCCGTCGTCGGCGATCGCAAGCCCGTCGATCGCGTCGTGACCGTGGTTGAGGACCAACCGGGTCTTTCGCTTCTGGGAGTCCCACAAGACCACGAGGGTCCTGGCGAGACCATCCGGCCCAAACCGCGGGCCGGTGAGAACGATGGTCTTACCGCCAGCACCTGTACCTTCGACACGGAGGCGGGCCATCCCCTCGAATTGGGGGAAGCTCGCTCGTGTGCTTTGGTCCTGGATATTCCATTGAGTCAGAGAATCCAACAAATTCGAATTCGGCGTGGATGTCGAGGTAAAGAAGAGCTGACCTCCATCCTGCGAGAAGCCGAAATTTCCCTCCGAGAGCACGAGACGGCTGTGGAGCTTGCCCGACGCCATGTCCCAGAGTCGAAGGGTCATCTCCCCCGAACGGTCGAGGGTCCGCGCCGCGAGCCAGCGAGCGTCGGGGCTGAAGCGGACCGACTCTCCGGCTTCTCCGGGAAGGCTCCAACCTTTCATAACGCGTCCGGACTTGGTCTCCAGGATCTTGACCTGCATTTCACCGGATCGATCGACGGAGGCAAGCGACTCACCATGAGGGCTATAGTCGACGCCCATCACACTCGCGTTGGACTGGTCGGTCCATCGCTCGCGACGGTTCGGGATGTCCCAGAGTGTCAGCCGACCGTCACTGCCCCCCGTCGCGACGGTTTGGCCATCGGGACCGAACGCCAGGCAGTTCATCCGGCCGATGTGGCCGGAGAATTGCAGTTTGGGCGTTCCCGACTCCGCATCCCAGACGCGGATCCCCTGCCCGGCCGACACGAGCGATCGGCCGTCCGGGCTGAACGAGAGCGACGCGGGACCTGTCGTCGGGCTGACTCTCCAGCTCTTCCGCAGGGCGCCCGAGCCGATCTCCCAGACCTTGATCTCGTTCCCGAGGCTCCCGGAGGCCACGGCCCCATCGCCCCGGACGGAGAGAGTGAGGATGGTCGATTCATGGGCCTTGGGGATCGACCGGAGCAACCTCCCGCTGGCGGGATTCCAGACGTTCACCGAGCCGTCTGCCCCTCCCGAGATGAGGTGAATCTGGTCCGCATCCGTCGTCAGGGCGCGGACACCTCCCTCGTGGGCCTGGAAGGTCTTGAGCCGCTTGCCGGTCTCGAGATCCCACGCGCCGATCGTCCCATCCGGGTAACCGACCGCGATCGTCCTGTCCCTCGAGAGGAACGCCAGGGCGACGCGATCCGACCCATCGCCGCGCCGAGGTGTCTTCGTGTTCGGGGTAAAGGTGAAGAGCGCCTTACCGGTCGACGCATCCCAGAGGGTCGCGTCGCTCTCCTGCCCGGTGGCCAGCCTCCGCCCATCGGGATGAAAGGCGAGACTCGTGACAGGCGCCGAGGCCTGGATCGTGCGGAGTCGGCGGCCGGTCGCGACCTCCCAGATCGTCACGGAATGGTTGATCCCCCCCGCGGCGATCGTCCGGCCATCGGGGCTGAACGCCAGACAGGAGAGTCGGATCTCTCTGCCCGGCGAGGCCGTGCGGATCTCGAGCCGGAGCCGCTCCTCGCCCGAGCCGGCGTCCCAAAGTCGCAGGGTTCCGTCGTCTCCCGCCGAGGCCATCGCAGTCCCGTCCGGGCTGTAGGCCACGGCGTTGACGTCGGAACCATGCTTCAGCCGGCTGTCTCCGAGCACGGCGACGAGACCGTCCGGGGCGTCATCCGGCACGCCCGATCCCGCCACCTTCAGCTCATACGGCGGGATCTGATCCCGAGCGAGGCGATCCACGGGACCTTGGGAAACCCGTGGCGGAATCTGTTTAGGTCCCCCCTTCGCCCCCTCCTGAATCGCGAGGACGGCGGTGCCGCTCGCCGCAAGGCCTGCAAACATGAGCATGATCGAGGCCACGGCCTTCAGTTTTGCCATGAACAAGTTCCTCAGGGTCGATTCCACCAAGGCGACCACCGTCGCCGATGTCACGTCCACGAACGGCCGCCCCGAGGCGAACCGGGTGGACGCGATGACGGTCGGGCCGATCAGGCTCGCAGGCAGTTCCTCGGCATGGGGCTCCGTCCTTGCTCGCGAAGGCACCACCGCCGCATCCGGCTCCAGCCCTCGACTCGCCAGTCGGCCTCGGAGTCGATCCCTCGCACGGGTGAGGCGGCTGTGGACGGTCCCCACCGGACATGCCAGTTGCTCGGCGATCTGAAGGTGCGTCCAGCCCTGGAAGTAGTGGAGGACGACGGGCGTCCGATACCGCTCGGGGAGCCTCCCGATCTCGTCGTCGAGGAGCGACCGAACTTCCCGAACTTCGGCGTCATCGAACGCGACGACGCTCGGCACGTCGTCACGACTGTGACATTCGCGTCTCCGACGCGTCTCGATGTCCCGCCTCGACCGGGCCGCGACCCGATAGGCCACCCCATAGAGCCAGGTCCCGAGGAATTGCCGCTCCCGGATCGAACCGGCCTTCCTGGCCAGCACCAGGAACGTCGCCTGGAACGCGTCTTCCGCGTCGTGGGGATCGCGGAGCAGTCGCCGGCAGACGCTCCAGACCATAGGTCCGTGACGTCGAACAAGGACCTCGAACGCCACCTCGTCATGGGCCGAGACGAACCGTTGCAACAACTGGTCCTCTCCGGCCCCGGACACGGTCCCCTCGTCGAATAGCCGGGAGACCGCCCAAAGCACCTGGCTCGAATTGCGCCGGACCATAGACCGTCGAAGCCTCGGGGGCCAATCGCGACCGGATTCTTCCCGTCACGAATGGTTAGTGCAACCAGGCGCGGGACGCATCCCTTTTTTCGGGAATCCTCCGAGAATCTCGAAGGCTCGCAGGCGGTCGGAGCCCGGGGCGCTCTCTGGCGCTGGGTTGATTTCATCGAGACCTTCCGAGACATTGAGACGACCGATTCTCTGCCGGAGAATGCTCCGAGCTGGCGTCGAGCCGTCGTGCGACCAACTTCCAACGCGGACCCAGACCCTCATGTCGAGTGCTCACCACCGTTGCCGATCTCTCGTGCAGGCCGTCGTGATCGGGCTCTGGCTCGGATCGTGGGCGATGGCCGCGCCGCCGGAGGTACAGACGCAAACTCAGCCTCCGGCCTTGAACGCGGCGCCGCCAGCGTTTCGGGTGCCGAAGGGGTTGAAGGTCGAGTTGTTCGCGGCCGAACCCCAGTTGGCCAACCCGGTCGCGTTCTGCCTCGACGAGCAAGGGCGTGTCTACGTCGCCGAGGAGTATCGCTTCAACCGAGGGACCGAGGAGAACCGTACCCGTCCGTTCTTCCTCGAGGACGACCTGCAACTGCGGACCGTCGACGACCGGCTGGCCATGTATAAGAAATGGGCCGATCGGTTCGAGGGGGGGATGGACTGGTTCTCGAAGTATTCGGACCAGGTCCGGCTGCTCGAGGACCGGGACGGCGACGGCAAGGCCGACCGCTCGACGGTCTTCGCCGACGGCTTCAACGGCCCGCTCGACGGCCTCGCCGCCGGGGTGATTGCCCGCGACGGCGACATTTACTTCACCTGCATCCCCAACCTCTGGCGCCTCCGCGACACCGACGGCGACGGCAAGGCCGACGACCGGAAGGCCCTGCTCCACGGCTTCGGGGTCAGCGCCGGGTTCCTCGGACACGACCTCCACGGCCTGGTCTGGGGCCCTGATGGGAAGCTGTATTTCTCGATCGGCGACCGCGGCTTCCACGTCGAGACGCTCGAAGGGACGACACTGCACGGCCCCCGCACCGGCGCGGTGTTCCGGTGTAATCCGGACGGCTCCGCAATGGAGGTCGTCGCCAAGGGACTTCGCAACCCCCAAGAACTTGCCTTCGACGCCTACGGCAACCTGTTCGCGGCCGACAACAACTGCGACAAGGGGGACCACTCCCGGCTCGTCTACATCGTCGAAGGGGGCGACTCGGGTTGGAACATGTCCAACCAGACAATCCCCGAGCCTTATCTGACTGGCCCCTGGCACGCCGAGCGGATGTGGCACCTCCCCCACGAAGGGCAGCCGGCCTGGATCATCCCGCCCGTCGGCAAGCTCGGCGCGGGCCCTTCGGGGTTCATCGCCTACCCCGGCATCGGGCTCCCCGACCGCTACCGCGACCACTTCTTCTATTGCAACTTCGCGAGCGCGGACGGTGTCGAGTCCCTCGCCGTCAAACCGAAAGGCGCCGGGTTCGAGATCATCGAGCATGAGGATTTCCTCAAGCCGACCCTCGCCACCGACGTCGACTTCGGCTACGACGGCAAGATGTACGTCTCCGAGTTCGGCCGGCTCGAATGGGACGGCAGCAACAAGGCGGGACGGATCTACACCGTCTTCGATCCCTCCCAGCGCAATACCCCGGCGATCCGCCAGGTCGAGTCCCTCTTCAAGGCCGGCTTCGCCAAGCGTCCCGAGGCCGAGCTCACGACACTCCTCCACCACCCCGACATGCGCGTCCGGCTCCGGGCCCAGTATGCCCTCGCCGATCGGGGAGAGGCCGCGATTGCCTGGTTCGGAAAGGCCCTCGACTCTCCCGACGAGCCGCTCGCCAGGCTGCACGCGATCTGGGGGCTCGGCCAGGTCGGCCGCACCCACGCCAATGCCCTCGAGGCGGTCGCGGGACGCCTGGTCGATCCCGACCCTCGCGTCCGAGGCCAAGCCGCCAAAGTCCTGGGCGATGGGCACCGGAGTCCCGCTGCGGAGGCGTTGGTCAAACTCCTTCATGACGCCGACCTCCAGGTCCGGTTCCACGCCGCCGCGGCCCTGGGCAAACTCCGGCACTCCCCCGCGGTCGGCCCGCTGTTCGACGTGGTCCGGGAGGATGCCGGGCATGACCCGTTCCTCCGGCATGCCGTCGTGATGGCGTTGCTCGGGATCGACGACCAGGAGGCCGTCAACGCGCGGGCGAACGACCCGAACCCGGCCGTGCGGCTGGTCGTGGCGTTGGTCCTGCGGCGAAGGGCCGACCCGACGATCGTCCGGTTCCTCGACGACCCCGACCCGAAGGTTGCGACCGAAGCCGCCCGAGCGATCAACGACCTGCCGATCGAGGAGGGGATGAAGGCCCTGGCCAAGCACATCGGGAAGGTCACGGCCCCGGCACAGGACGACGTCGAACCGCTCGAACGCCGGGCCATCAACGCCAACTTCCGCCTCGGCGCCGCCGAGAACGCGAAGGCGCTGGCCGAGTATGTGGCCAACCCATCGCACCCGTTGCGGATGCGTGAAGAAGCCCTCTCGGCGCTCGGAGACTGGGTCACCCCGTCGAGCCGGGACCGCGTGATCGGCTTCTGGAGGCCCCTGCCCCGTCGTGATCCGGCGATCGTCCGGGGCGTGCTCGAAGGCGTGGCCGGCCCGTTGCTCTCCGGGACGTCGGGCACGCTCCAGGCCCGAGCGATCGAGCTCCTGACCTCGCTCAACGCCGAGGCCGACGGCGCGTTGTTCTTCCGGAACCTCGGAAACGCGAGCACCGACCCGGCGATCCGACTCGCCTCGCTGCGATACCTCGTCGCGCGGAAGGATCCGAGGCTCGACTCCGCGCTCCAGGCGTTGCTCAAGGACAGCGACTCCACCCTCCGCGCCGAGGTCCGTCAGGTCCTCGCCGTCGTCGACCCGTCACGCGCCGTCGCGTCGATCGCGGACGTCCTGCCCGATGCCGGAGTTCCGTTCGCGGAACGGCAACGGGCGTTGGCGACCCTGGGCGATATGAAAACACCACCCGCCGACGCCCTGCTGAAAGATTGGACGACCCGACTGGCCACTGGTGGCGTCCCCCTGGGACTCCAACTCGATGTCGTCGAGGCCGCGAGGACGAGAGGCACCCCCGAAATTCTCGGCGCCCTCGAGACCTTCCAGTCGTCCCAATCGAAGGCCGACCCGCTGGCCGCCGTGCGATTCTGCCTCGAAGGGGGAGACCGCGAGCGTGGCCGCATCGTCTTTGCAGGCCACGCTCAAGCGGAGTGCATCCGCTGCCACCGGGTCGGCGGCCAAGGGGGGGTTGCTGGCCCCGACCTCTCGGACGTGGCCTCGAGGGGCGACCGCGCGTACTTCCTCCAATCCCTGATGGAACCCGACGCCAAGATCGCGAGCGGTTACGGCACGATCGTCCTCGCCCTCGAAGACGGACAGATCGTCTCAGGCATTCTCAAGTCGGAAGCGAACGGCAAGATCACTGTCGAGACACCGGGCGGCCAGGTCGTCGTCCCCGCCGACAAGGTCGAGGAGCGTTCAGCGGTGACCTCGGCCATGCCGAAGGTGGGAACCATCCTCTCGCCCCGAGAGCTCCGCGACGTCGTCGAGTTCCTCTCGGGATTGAAGACGCGTCGATAAGGTTCAACGACCCGACCTTGGGCTCAACCTCGAGAGTCAACGCTTGCTCGTTCAAGGTCGGTTCGTCGATCGACCCAGTCACGAATGAATACCGGAAGAGAAGGCGAACTTATCAACAAATTGCGCAGATTAGCACAAATGATAATTATAAATAACTAATCAAATTATTTTTTATTTATATTTTTTAGATTGACCCGCGTTCAATCCGTGGCTAAAAACCATCCCCAGACCTTTCGAGGGAGGAGACGGCCTTGGCTCTCGAGATCTTCGCCATCGTCTTCGCGCTCGTCCTGCTGATGGCAATCGCCTATCGGGGGCTCCCTGTCATTCTTTTTGCGCCCCCGTGTGCCCTGCTCGCCGTCGGGCTATCGGGCCGGGCGCTCCTGCCGAGCTATACCGAGACGTTCATGACGAGCGCCTCGGTGTATATCCGGTCGTTCTTCCCGCTCTTTCTTCTGGGGGCGGTGTTCGGCAAGTTGATCGAATCGAGCGGCGCGGCCGGCTCGATCGCCGCGGTGATCGCCCGATCGCTCGGGCCTCGCCACTCGATCCTGGCCGTGGTGCTCGCCTGCGGCGTTTTGACGTACGGGGGCGTCTCGCTGTTCGTGGTCGCGTTCGCGGTGTACCCGTTCGCGTCGGCCCTCTTCCGCGAGGCGGATATCCCGAAGCGGCTCATCCCCGGGACCATCGCCCTCGGGGCGTTCACGCTCACGATGGACGCCCTCCCGGGCACGCCCCAGATCCAGAACTTGATCCCGACCCGGTATTTCGGGACGGATGTCTATGCCGCTCCTATTGCCGGGATCCTCGGCGGCCTGACCGTGCTGCTCGGGGGACTGTTCTGGCTCGACCGTCGCCGATCGAGCGCGGCGGCGGCCGGCGAAGGCTACGGGGTCGGGCACACGGCCGAGCCCGATATCGTCGAGGAGGGACGCCGGCCGAACTTCGCGGCGGCCCTGCTGCCGCTGGCGCTGGTCCTGGTGGGGAACTTCGTCCTGAGCCGGACGTCCTGGTCGGTCGCAAATTGGTATCCCGCCGAGATGCTGAAGCGCGACTTCCCCTCGGCGAATGTCCCGGCTTCGTCGCCGACATGGGCCCTGATCGTGGCCTTGCTCTTGGGGATCGGGGCCACACTTGTGATCGGAGCCGGGCGTTGGCGAGGCCGGCTCCAACCGGCGCTGTCGGCGGCCACGTCCGGGGCATTACTGGCCATCTTCAACACGGCGTCCGAGGTCGGGTTCGGGAATACGGTCAAGGCCCTGCCCGGGTTCCGCGCGATCCAGGACGGCGTCTTCCTCGTGAGCCGATATGTCCTCGTGTCCGAGGCGACTGCCGTGAATGTCCTGGCGGGGATCACCGGCTCCGCCTCCGGCGGCCTGTCGATCGCCCTCGACGTCATGGGGACGCGCTACATGGAACTCGCCCGGGCCCAGGGGGTCAGCCCCGAATTGCTCCACCGGATCGCCTCGATGGCCTCCGGAGGAATGGACACCCTCCCCCACAACGGCGCCGTGATCACCCTGCTCGCCATCACCGGACTGACCCACCGCCAGTCCTACGCCGACATCTTCGCCATCACCATCCTCAAGACGGTGACCGTGTTTGGCCTCGCCTTCGCCGCGTCGGTGGTCCGTTGAGGCAACGGAATTCCTTCGCCACGGATGAAACACGGATTGAACACGGATCGATCAGAGGCCAGACAACGAGCCAGCAGACCGTGAAACGCTCAAAACACAATGACTTCTATTTAATTTATTATTCTTATTTCATCCGTGGCTAAAATGCCCCTGACTTGTTTCGGCCTAATCCAGCTTGGCTCCGGCGGCCTGACGTAGACCCCCTCTAGGTTGAGACCGATCCGGCATCGCGTGCGAACTGCTCTTGAATTCCTTCGGAGAATCGTCGAAATTACATTTCCTCAGCACTTGGACGTCGGGAATACGTTCATGTGCGATGAACCGTCATGCAGCTTCGATTTGCTTCCAGGGAGGGACGAGATGCGCCTTAAATATGTCGTCGGCTTTGGGCTTCTCGCAGGAATCCTGGCCGGACGCCCCGTGTCGGCCGATCCGCTGCAAACCTTCGTGGCGACGTACACGGACTCGCTCGGCTCGTCGTTCTCGGGCATTCCGGTGACGATGAGCGACTTGACCCAGGGGGCGACCATTGAGCTCGGGACACTCCCGATTACGGGCACACCTGGGCCGGGGGGGACCTACCCGCTCACAGGGACGTTCGAGCTCGACGTGAGCCTGAAGCCCCCTCAGGGCTGGCCCGACCAGAACCCCCTCCACTACGATACGGCCCTCCTCAACGGCGAGTTTAGCGGGTCCATCCTGGGTCCGACGGGGAATTCGCCGAGCCTAGGGGGCGGGTTTCACGCACCAGTCGGAGGCGCTTCATTCTCCCCGGGCTCGTACAACGACATTCCCGCGTTGGGTGCCTTGATGCTGCACCCAGAACGGGTCCAAGTGAATGCCGACGTGATTACCCTGGTTTCGGGCAAGTCTGCGCTGGATATCCGCATGACCATCGCACCGCCGGGCATCATCATCCCGCCACCACCTCCGACAGTCCCCGAGCCGACGACATTGGCGACCATCGTGCTGGGTCTGACGGGGATAGCCTTCCGCCGGATTCGCTTACGAAGGTGATCCCGTAGCTAAACCGAGACTTGGCTGCGAACGAGGAGACGAACCGCGGAAAATGCAAATCTATCCACAGATGACACAAATTAATGCAGATGGAAAATCTGGACTCTTGATCTTATCTGCGCCGAGTTGTGTCATCTGCGGATCGTCTCCCGCCGCATAGGACCTTCTAGCATGAGTCAGGTCCTCGCCTCGATCAGGCGAGGATCTCCTTGACGACGCGGCCATGCACGTCGGTCAGACGATAATAGCGTCCCTGGAATTTATACGTGAGCTTTTCGTGGTCGATCCCCAACTGGTTCAGGATCGTCGCCTGGATGTCGTGGACGTGGACGGGGGACTCGACGATGTTGTATCCGAATTCATCCGTCGCCCCGAC
The DNA here is from genome assembly GCF_054877945.1 of Singulisphaera rosea. Classification (NCBI taxonomy): domain Bacteria; kingdom Pseudomonadati; phylum Planctomycetota; class Planctomycetia; order Isosphaerales; family Isosphaeraceae; genus Singulisphaera; species Singulisphaera rosea. The sequence continues at coordinate 51,383 of NZ_JBTYIP020000009.1, forward strand.
GGTGGTACCCGGCTTGATGCCGGCGCCGGCCATCCACATGGTGAAGCAACGCGGATGGTGGTCGCGGCCGTAGTCGCTGGCGGTGAGCTTGCCTTGCGAGTAATTGGTGCGGCCGAACTCGCCCCCCCAGACGACGAGGGTATCGTCGAGCATCCCGCGTTGTTTGAGGTCGGTGATCAGGGCATAGGTCGCGCGGTCGATGTCCTGGCACTGGCGGCGGATGCCACCGGGAAGTCCCCCGTGGTGGTCCCAGCCGGGGTGGTAGAGCTGGATGAAGCGGACGTCGCGCTCGGCCAGGCGTCGGGCGAGGAGACAGTTCGCCGCGAATGAGCCGGGGTTCTTGGCCTCGGGACCGTAGAGGTCGAAGACGTTCTTGGGCTCCTTGGCGACGTCCATCACCTCGGGGACGCTCGTCTGCATCCGGAAGGCCATCTCGTATTGCGCGACCCTCGCGTTGATCTCGGGGTCGCCGAGGTCTTCGTACTGGATCGAGTGGAGCTCGGCGAGGCGGTCGAGCATCTTCCGGCGCCCCGCGCTACTGATCCCCGCAGGGTTGTCGAGGTAGAGCACCGGGTCGTTACCGCTCCGGAACTGGACCCCCTGGTGGATGCTCGGGAGGAATCCATTGCCCCAGAGGCGGGCGTAGAGGGGTTGGTCGATCCGGTTCTTCGAGATCAGGACGACGAACGCCGGGAGGTTCTCGTTCGCGCCGCCGAGTCCGTAACTGAGCCAGGCGCCCATGCTCGGACGTCCGGCGAGTTGGGAACCGGTCTGGAAGAACGTGATCGCGGGGTCGTGGTTGATCGCCTCGGTGTAGACCGACTTCACGAAGCAGAGCTCGTCGGCGACCTTCGCCGTCCACGGGAGGAGCTCGCTCACCGTCGCGCCCGACTGCCCATGTTTGGCGAACTTGAAGATCGACCCGGCGAGCGGCAAGGCGGCCTGGAACGCCGACATCCCCGTCAGCCGCTGCCCCATCCGGACGCTGGCGGGGAGGTCCTGGCCGTTCATCCGGTTCAGCGTCGGCTTGCCGTCGAAGAGGTCGAGCTGCGACGGCCCACCGCTCATGAACAGGTAAATGATCCGTTTCGCCTTGGGAGCGAAGTGCGGGGCCGAGAGGATCCCCCGGAACGGGTTCGCCGGCTCGGGCGACGCGGCCGGGGCCTCCCGGCCGAGGAGCGAGGCCAGCGCAGCACCGCCGAGGCCCATCCCGAACCGCCCGAAGAAATCTCGGCGATTCATCGCGAAATTGATGTGCTCGCAGTTCATGACCGAGTCCTTATCCTTAGCGGCGGAGGACCGCCTCGTCGTGGTTCAAAAGGGCCTCCGCGAGCACCGTCCCTGCGGCGAGCTCGACCGGGTCGAGGGCCGGATCGGCCTCCGAGTCGCCGACCTTCAGGAGTTCCCGGGCGGCCTTCGGATCGGCTCGGAAGAGCGTCTTCTGTTCGTTGAGGAGCTGCTCGAGGACGGCCACCTCGGGGGCGGTGGCGCGTCGCCCTGTGACGAGCCGGAAGAGCCAGGCCACGCGTTCGCGGTCGTCGCGGCCCCCTTCCTTCGCCATCCGCTGGCCCAGGTGCCTCGCGGCCTCGACGACCTGCGGGTCGTTCAGGAGCGCGAGGGCCTGGAGCGGAGTGCTCGTGCTCTGCCTCTTGGCCGAGCAGACGTTCCGCTCGGCCGCGTCGAACGCGACCATCGCCGGGTGAGGGACGGTCCGCTTCCAGTAGGTGTAGAGGCTCCGCCGATAGAGGCCGGGCCCCTTGGACTGGTCGTAGTTCGGCCGCCCCATGGCGACCTCCCAAAGGCCGTCGGGCTGGTACGGCTTGACGCTCGGCCCCCCCTGAGTGTCGACCAACAGGCCGCTCGAGGACAACGCCTGATCGCGGAGCATCTCGGCGGTCAGGCGGCGAGCGGGCCCCCGGGCCAGGAGTTGATTGGCCGGGTCGCGGGCGAGAAGGTCGGGACTGGCCTGCGACGACTGACGATAAGTCGCCGAGGTCGCGACCAACATCAGCAGGTGTTTGACGTCCCACCCCGAGTCCACGAATTCGCGGGCCAGCCAGTCAAGCAGTTCGGGGTGCGTCGGCTGGGCTCCCTGATTACCGAAGTTGTCGCTCGTCTCGACGAGGCCGCTGCCGAACATCATCTGCCAGTACCGGTTCACCGTGACCCTGGCCGTCAGCGGGTGGTCGGGGTCGAGGAGCCAGCGGGCCAGGCCGAGCCGATTCCTCGGCTGGTCGGACGGGAACGGCGGGAGTGCGGCGGGGGTATTCGCCGACACGGCATCCCCATGCGCGTCGTAGGCCCCTCGCTTGAGGACGAATGCGGGCTTCGGCCGCTCCATCTCCTGCATCACCATCGCTTCGGGGATCGGGTTGACGAGCTGGCTCTGCTCCTTCCGCAGCGCGTGCAGATCTTCATATCGGCGAACGGACGTCGGGTCGACGTTCGCCGCGAAGTACGCCCGCAAACCCTCTCGGGCCACTGGCGTAAGTGACTCGGGGCTCGCCTTCCAGGCTTCGGCAAGGTCGGGGCGACCGGCCAGGTGCGCCGCTTCGAGCGGCGTGAGCTCTCGGTTGAAAACGCGGAAATCGTCGACGCGACCGCCCTGGAACCCATGGTCGCGGAACCGGTAGCCGATCGCGAGGTCCGGCTCGCCCCCTTCGTAGGTGATGTCCTTGGTGAGCCCGTCCCGGATGACCTCGTGAGGGACCTCGACCCCACCGAGATAGATGTGAATCCCGGAGGCCCGACTGGAGCCGTCGTAAGTCAAGGCGACGTGGGCCCACTCGCCAAGAGGGAGGACAGCCCTGGTCACCACCTTCAGCGAGTTCCCGGGCCACATGTGGTGCAGCCCGACGGCGACGTGCCCATCCTCGAGCAAGAGCTCATAACCCCGGCTGCCGGCGTCGATGGGCGCCCGGCTGTGGTGGATCACGACGTCCCTCGGCGTCCTGGCCGAAGCTCGCAGCCAGATCCCCAGCGAGAACGGGTCGACGCGGGAGAAATGCCCGAGGCCGGGGAATGTGAACCCATCCTCGCCGTCGAGCTCCGCGGCCTTCCCGAGCTTGCCTTCGACGAGCTTCGGCCCCTCGACGGCGTTCGCCGGCTTGGCGGCGTCGGCGGAATTCACGGCCTTCCCGCCCGCGAGGTCGTCGAAGCCGAACCCCCCGACGAGGCCGGGGAGAGTCGGCTCCGCCGGCTTCGAAGTCAACCACTTGGTGAAGCCGTCTCCGTCGGATTGGCGAGCGTCCTCGCAACGTCGCGCCGTCTCGGAGATCCGACGATCGAGGGCAGCGATCTTCGCGTCGGTGGCCTCGTCCGAGAGGAGCATGGTCGGGACGGCCATCGACGACGTGAAGTACGAGGTCTGGCCCGACTCGTCGATGTTCTGGAAGAACGAGAAGAGCGAGTAGAATTCGCGCTGGGTGATCGGGTCGTACTTGTGGTCGTGACAGCGCGAGCATTCGAACGTGAGCCCGAGGAACGCGGTCCCCATCGTGTTCACCCGGTCGACGACGTAGGCGACCCGGAATTCTTCCTCGACGATCCCCCCCTCCTCGTTCTGCATGTGGAGGCGGTTGAAAGCCGTGGCGAGGCGTTGCTCCTTGGTCGGTTGGGGCAAGAGGTCGCCGGCAAGCTGCCAGGTGACGAAGTCGTCGAAGGGGAGGTTCCGGTTGAAGGAACGGACCACCCAGTCGCGCCAGGGCCACATGGGGCGGTAGCGATCCGACTGATACCCGTGGGTGTCGGCATACCGGGCGAGGTCGAGCCACTCCGTCGCCATCCGCTCGCCGTATCGCGGCGATGCCAGGAGCCGCTCGACGAGCCGCTCGTAGGCGTCGGGCGCCGGGTCGGCCAGGAACGCATCGACCTCCTGGGGAGTCGGCGGCAACCCCGTCAGGTCGAGGGTCACCCGGCGGATCAACCGCTCCTTGTTGGCCTCGGGGGCCGGCTTCAAGCCTTCGCGATCGAGCCGGTCGAGGACGAAGCGATCGACCTCGTTCCGCGACCACGAATCGCCCGGCTTCGCGGGGGGCACCTCACGCGACGGCGGGACGAAGGCCCAGTGCTTGCCCCACTTTGCGCCTTGCTCAACCCACTTCGATAGCGTCTCGATCTGCGCCTTCGACAGAGACCGATTCGAGTCCGGTGGCGGCATCGTCTCCTCGGCATCCTCGCTGAGGATGCGGCGGATCAGTTCGCTCTCGTCTCTCTTGCCGGGGACGATGATCGGATCGTCCTTCCGGAACGCCCCGTCTTGCGTATCCAGCCGCAGGTTCCCCTTGCGCGTCTTCGGGTCGGGCCCATGGCAATGGAAGCACTTGTCGGACAGGATCGGAAGGACGTCTCGGCCGAAGTCTACGCTCCCGGGAGAAGCGGCTGAGGCCGAAATCCCCAAGAATCCGAACGTCAACGCGGAGACGCCGAGGCGGAGCAGCCGGGGCGGGACGGAGAATCGCATAGGCTATCGCGTCCGTTGCGGAAGGTCGGGGTACGCATAAGACCTGTCCCGAAGCCCGGATCATTCTGAAAAACCGGGTTTCTCTGGAACAGGCAACGACATCCCAGGAGAGATTGTCGGGGTCGAGTGCACCAGAAACCCGGTTCTTCCGAAAAAACCGGGTTTCGAGAGAGACTCAAAGGCAGGCATCCTTCCGTGCATTATCCCCACCGGCGTGAAGCCGCGACAAGTGGGAGCCGACTCCCGGACAATTACGGTCGAGGCCTCCGCACGGCTCATCTCGGCTCGAGACCGGAGAGGTTGCGCTCGTTGCATCCTACGAAGCGATCCGCTATTTTGTTTGACGCTTGTTTGATGAACGATCGACTTCGATCGAGGAAGGCCAGCTCCCGCGGCGTCGCCGGGCGGCCGAGAACCCGAGGGTGAGGGCTAGGCATGCGCCAGGGGAACGAGCAAGGCCGGCCTCGGCCCTTGAATCGCCGCCAGTTGCTCAAGATCGGCGGCCTCGGCTCGCTGGGTCTCGGGCTCTCGGACCTGATCCGGGCCGAAGCCCTCGGCGCCCGGGATGCGTCGGCCTCGCCGATCCGCTCATGCATCCTGCTCTTCTATTACGGCGGGCCCAGCCACCTCGACACCTGGGACATGAAGCCCAACGCCCCGCGCGAGGTCCGCGGGGAGTTCCGGTCGATCGCCACGAACGTGCCCGGCATCCGGGTTGGCGAGCACCAGCCTTACTCCTCCCGGGTGGTGGATCGGCTCGCGATCATCCGGAGCATGCACCACCCGATGACCAACCACAACGCGGCCGCGTTCGCCACGCTCAGCGGACGCGACCCGTTGAAGGGGGACCTCGAGCTCCTTGGCAACGACCGCAACGACCCGCCTTGCCTCGGGTCGACCTTGAGCCACCGCCTCCGCGAGCGGCCCGGCCTGCCGACGTTCGTGGCGTTGCCCCACGTGATGTACAACGTGGTCACGCTCCCCGGCCAGTCCGCCGGCTTCCTCGGCTCGGCGCACAACCCATTCCAGCTCGTCCGCGACCCCAACGCCCCCGGGTTCCGGCTCGACGAGCTGGAGCTCCCCGGCGACGTCTCGCTCGACCGCCTCGGCCACCGCGAGTCCCTCCTCCGGCTCGTCGACCTCCAGCTCGAACGGTCGGAGCGCACGGCCGAGATCCAGGACCTCGACGCCTACAACGACAAGGCCTTCCGGCTCCTCCGCTCCGAGGCGGTCCGCAAGGCGTTCCACATCGATAGCGAAGATCCGAAGCTCCGCGACCGCTACGGCCGAACCAAGCACGGCCAGAGCGTCCTCCTCGCCCGTCGGCTCGTCGAGTCGGGCGTGCGGTTCGTCACCGTCTACGACCACGAGGTCAACGGCCAGCTCGCCAACTGGGACGCCCACGCGAGCGTCTTCCCCCGCCTGAAAGACGATCTACTTCCGCCGACCGACCAGGCCTTCGCCGCCCTGATCGACGACCTGACCGAGCGAGGGTTGCTCGACTCGACGCTCGTCATCGCCATGGGCGAATTCGGCCGATCCCCCAAGATCAACGCCGCGTCCGGCCGTGACCACTGGCCCTACTGCTTCAGCGTCGTGATGGCGGGTGGCGGGGTCCGTGGGGGGACCGTCTACGGCTCGAGCGATAAGCTTGGCGCCTACCCGGACCTCGACGGCGTAAAACCCGCCGATCTCGCCGCGACCCTCTTCTGGCGCTTCGGGCTCGACCCCGAAGCCGAGATCGTCGACCTCACGGGACGCCCCTACCGACTCGCCGAAGGCCAGCCGATCCGCCCCCTGTTCGGCGCCTGACACCCTCCCCACTTCCCCGAAACCCGGCTTTTTCTACAAAATCGGGTTTCTGACACCGTCGACATCGCTGCTCCCTCCCGGAACGTCGCCGTCTCCTGTCGCAGAATCCCGGTTTCGAGACCGGCACTGTAGGGTAGGCTCGTCCTCACCTTCGGGCTATCCTCTTTGAAGCCAGGTCGACGGGCCGAGGCGTCTCCTTGAATCCCCTCCCTGCGTCCGAAGCGTCGTCCGGCCCTCTTTGGCGATTCATCACGACATTTCCTCACAAGGTACGACTTTCATGCCTCGGCGACTGTTCACAGGGCTCGTCGTCTTCGCCTTCATCGCGACGGCCTCCTCGACCTCGGTGCTCGGCCAGGACCTCCGGATCGAACGCATCTTCGGGCGAGAGATCCCGACCGGTCCTTATAAGCACCCCGCGTGCATGACCGACCTCAGCGACGGCGACCTCTACCTCGTCTATTACGGCGGCCAGGGCGAATACGCGATCGACACCGCAGTGTATGGCTCTCGCCTCAAGAAAGGGGAGACCCAATGGTCGGCACCGAAGGTCCTGGCCCACGACCCGTTCCGTTCGGTCGGCAACGGCGTGATCTGGCAGGCGCCCGACGGCCTCGTCTGGCTCTTCTACGTCGTCCGATTCGGCGAGACGTGGTCGAACTCCCGGATCCAGGTCAAGGTCTCCACCGACAACGCCGAGACGTGGTCGGATGGCTCGGTCCTCGCGCTCGAGGAAGGCATGATGGTCCGCAACCGGCCGATCGCGCTCTCCGACGGAGACTACCTCCTGCCGGTGTACAAGGAGACCGGCCACGACCAGGAAGTCGTCGGCGCCGAGAGCACCTCGTTCTTCCTCCGGTTCAACCCGAAGAAGCGGACCTGGACCGAGAGCGGCCGGATCCGCTCGGCGAAGGGGAACATCCAGCCGGCGCCGTTGCAGATCGACGACACGACCGTGGTCGCCTACTGCCGAAGAGGCGGAGGCTACCTCCCCTCCGAGAAGGGCTATCTCGTCCGGTCCGAGTCGCACGACCTCGGCAAGACTTGGAGTGAGGGCAAGGATTCCCAATTCCCGAACCCGAACGCGGCGGTCGACTTCCTCAGGCTCCAGAGCGGCAAGCTCCTGCTCGTCTACAACGACTGCATGCACGGGCGGACCCCGCTCACCGTCAGCGTCTCGCCCGACAATGACAAGACCTATCCCTTCAAGCGGAACATCCTCGAAGGCCCCGGCGACTTCGGCTATCCGCTCGCGTTCCAGACGAAGGACGGCGTGATCCACGTCGTCTACACGTCGGAGAGGCGGTCGGTCATCAATCATGCGGCCTTCGGCGAAGAGTGGGTGCTTCAAGGGAAGAGCAAGTGATCCTCCGAGTGAACGACCCGACGTGGGGCTCGATCCGGCCGCGGAGGGAGCCGGGACAGGAAGAGGCTGATTGATCTGCCGATGACGCAGATTTCCACGGATAGAAAGCTAAGAGTCTTCAATTTCGACTGTGTCCATCTGCGCCATCGGCAGATCGTTTTCAGCTTCCCCTTCTTGCCCGATGTCGGGCCATTGCAGAGAATCCCGTTTATCAAAGAAAACAGGCTCCCGCTCCCGTCAACCCCGACCCCCCTCTCCCTCTGCTCCGACCAACCGACCAATTGGCGAGGACTGACCCGATGGCGATCAAACGTGGCGGCGTGGCCTGGGCTTCCTGGACCGTGTCGATGTCGCTCGGCCTGGCTCTGGGCGCGGAACCGTCGGTGAAGCCCTCGACGGAGGCGCCGCGATCGCTCGACGACCAGCTCGAAGTCAAGCTCTTCGCGCAGTCGCCGGAGATCGTCCACCCGATCGCCCTCGAAGTCGACCGTGCAGGCCGCATCCTGGCGATCGAGAGCCATACCCATTTCCGGCCCGAGGGTTACCAGGGGCCGGTCGCCGACCGGATCCGTATCCTCGAAGACACCGACGGCGACGGCCGGGCCGATCGCATCGGCACGTTCTTCGAGGGGACGAAGTTCTCGATGGACCTCGCCGCCCACCCGGACGGCTCGATCTACCTGGCGACCCGCAACGAGATCCTCCGCCTGCGAGACGACGATGGCGACGGCAAGTCGGACGGCTCGAGCACGATCGTCCGGCTCGACACCGACGGCAACTACCCGCACAACGGCCTCTCGGGCCTCAGCTTCGACTCCAAGGGGAATCTGACCTTCGGCATGGGGGAAAACCTCGGCGCGAGCTATACCCTCCGAGGCTCGGACGGGGTCGAGCTCAAGGGCGGTGGCGAGGGCGGGAGCCTCTTCCTCTGCTCGGCGGACGGGAAGCGGCTCCGCCGGGTGGCGACCGGCTTCTGGAACCCGTTCGGGACCACCCGCGACATCTACGGGCGTCTGTTCGCCATCGACAACGACCCCGATTCCATGCCCCCCTGCCGCCTCCTCCACGTCATCGAAGGGGGAGACTACGGCTACCAGTTCCGCTACGGCCGCTCGGGCCGGCACGCCTTCCAGGCCTGGAACGGAGAGTTGCCGGGCACCTTGCCCATGCTCTCGGGGACCGGCGAGTCCCCCTGCGAGGTGCTCAGCTACGAGTCCGACGGGCTCCCGAGCGAGTATCGAGGAGACCTCCTCGTCACCACCTGGGCCGACCATCGGATCGATCGTTATCGACTGAAGACGCGCGGGGCCTCCTTCGTTTCCGAGCCCCGCACCCTGGTCCGAGGCGGCAAGGACTTCCGCCCCGTCGGCCTGGTGGCGGCCCCGGACGGTTCGCTGGTCTTCAGCGACTGGGTGCTGAGCGACTACACGCTCCATGGCAAAGGGGCCATCTGGCGGCTCCGCCAGAAGGACCAGGCGACCCGCCCCCCTTTGAAGCCTCTCAAGCCACCCCTCGACAACCTCCACCGGCCCCGTCGCGAGGCCGGCGCTCGGACATTGGCGTCGTCCGAAGAGGGGCGGGCCACCTTGCGCAAGCAGTTGTCGAGCACCGACCCTCGGATTCGAGCGGCGTGCCTGACCGCCCTGATCGACGCCGATGACCGGACGGTCGACCTCGAGGCCATCGCCGAAGGCGACCCCGAGATCGGCCTCCAGGCCCTGGCCGTCCGAGGCCTCGCGGCCCGGGGCCACGAGGCCAGCACCTTTGCGAACAAGGCGAATCCTCCCGAAGTCCGACTCGAGGCCATCGCCGCACTCGACGCCTTGGAGGACATGCCCAGGCTCCTCACGTTCCTCGAGGATACCGACCCGTTCCTGAGGACGGCGGCCGTCAATCGTCTCGCCCGGTCCCCCGAGCTCCTCGCGTCGATCGAACGGACGACCCTGACGTCCGCGAAGAAGCGGGCTGGACTTCTGCTGGCCGACCGGGCATCGGGTCGGCCCGAAGCCTCGCGGTTGATCCCCGGGTTCCTCGCCGACCCCGACGAAGACGTCCGGTTCCTGGCCGTGAAGTGGATCGCCGACGACACGCTCGCCGAATATGAACCGGCGATGGCGAAGCTCCTGGATGACCACAAGCTCAACGTCCGGATGTACTCCGCCGCGTCGACCGCCCTGGCCAGGCTCCAGGGGCGCGACACGAAAGAGACGACGATGGCCGACTACTTCTCCGGCAAGCTCGCCGACGACCTGGCGCCGCCCGCCGTCAGGGCGATGGCCCTTAGGCTCCTCCCGGCGACGTCGAAGGTCCTGACGGTCGACCTCCTGACGAAGCTCATGAAGCGCGGCGACGCGACGCTCAGCCTCGAAGCGGCACGGACGCTCAGCGAAGCCCCGAGCGCCGAGCGGACCCAGGCATTGCTCGCCGCCGCCAAGGATCCGACCCTGAACCCAAACGTCCGCGCCCAGGCGACCCTCGGGCTGTCGGGAGCCGCCCAGGACCTCCGGGATGAGCTGATCGCCATTGCCGTCGGCGACGACGAGGTGCTCCGCTCCGAGGCCCTCCGGGCCCTGGTCGGCACCACGTTGACCCCCGCCCAACGCCAAACCTTGGAAGAGGTGGCCGGTCGACAGGCGAACTCCGCCCCCTTGGTCGCCCGAGTCCTCGGCGAGCGGTCCTTCGCCGCCGGTCGTCCCCCGACCGAGGACGTCGACGCCTGGCTCCCTCGACTCGAAGGCCCTTCCGACCCCGACGCCGGCCGCCGCATCTTCTTCCAGCCGAAGCTCGCCGGTTGCTTCCGCTGTCACCGAGTCGAGGGACGAGGGTTCGAAGTCGGCCCCGACCTCAGCACCATCGGCCGCATCGAGCGCCGGCAGATCCTCGGTTCCATCCTCCGACCGAGCGACGAGATCGGCCCGAGCTATCAGGCCTGGATGATCGCCACCAGCGACGGCAAGGTCGCCACCGGGATGCTGGTCAAGACGGTCCTGGACCAGTGCATCTACCTTGATGAGAAGGGGAGCCTGTTCACCATCAACGAACCCGACGTCGCCGAGCGCCGGGCCCTCTCGACCTCGATCATGCCCGCGAATCTCCCCGACCTCCTCACCGACCAGGAGCTCCGCGACCTCCTCGCGTATTTGACCTCGCGCCGCTGACCGTCCGCAGCCGCCCAATCAATCGGCCACTGGGCAAGAGTATCCCATTTACCGGGTTGGCCGCGGGGCAAGAGTGCCCCGCGGCCGTTCGACTCGGCCAGAGCACGAGCCTTTTCAATTTGATGAATTCATTTAAATAAATGAAAACAAAACAAATCAATAATTTTCACCGGAGAGGACTTCCCCGCCGGCGCGGGTCGCGAGCCCTCGCCAAAGGGTGGGATTAATGCCGTCGCGGACGAACTGGGTATGGCCGTCGCAGAAGAGGACATTCGCCCCACCGGGGTGGGGACTCCTCGCCGCCTTCCAGCCGGGGTTGTGGTAGGTGATGCAGTCGAGACGCCGGGAGTTGGGCGTCAAGTAGTGGTTATAGAGGGTGTTGAGATAGTTGCCATCCCACCACGAGGCCCCTTTGTTGAGGAGCCATCCCGAGACCGCCGCCGCACAGCCGGCGTCGTTCAAGGGGGGGACGGCGACTCGGGCGAACGCCCGAGGGGTAGGATGAGGGACCGGCAGCGGGCTCGTCTGGGTATACGGCCCGGCGATTCCGAGCCACTGCTCGGAGACGGCCGCGGTCTGGCTCGTCCCGTCGGTCAGGCTGGCCACCGACTGCGAACCGCCGAGGATGAACGCCCCGTTCGAGTTCGTCGCATCTCCGCCATTGGCGCCGTCGCCTGTGCAGAATGAGTAGTTCGTCGGCCCCGAGTCGTCCGCGGGCGCGGGGGCGCCGTCGCTCGGGCAGAGGAAGGTCGCGACCTTAACCGCTCTCGCCGTCGCATTCGCGGGGTAGAACGGCCAAAACGCCGAGCCGCCCCCGCTCGGCTTGTACGCGATCGGGAAGTCGAAGTTCAAGGCGTGGAACAGGCTCTCCTGCTCCAGGTATGGGGTCATCTGCGCGAGTGCCGACCAACGGTACTGGAGCGGCGATGTCGTCGCGGGGACGGGCCCGGCCGGCGAAAGAAATCCGACGGGGAAAGAGCCGAGGGCGGCGTGGTAGGTGTTCAGGGCGAGGCCGAGCTGCTTGAGGTTATTCCCACACTGGACCCGACGCGCCGCCTCGCGGGCGGCCTGGACGGCGGGGAGGAGCAATGCGATCAGGACGGCGATGATCGCGATCACCACCAGCAGCTCGATCAACGTGAACCCCCGCCGAAGCGGGGGTTTTTCTCCGAAGAGTCGTCGAGGCATCGGCCGAGACCTCCCGGGCTCACGGACGGCTCTCGGCGGCGACCCGCCAGACCGTGCCCGACCCATCGTCGGTCACGAGCAGCGCGCCGTCTTTCGCGACGGTGACGCCGACGGGGCGTCCCCAGACGTTCCCCTCGGGTGTCACGAAACCGACGAGAAAGTCTTCATATTCGCCGGTGGCCTTGCCGTCCCGCATCGGGATCCGGATCACCTTGTAGCCCGTCCGCCGCTCGCGATTCCAGGAGCCGTGCTCGGCCGCGAACCCGTCGAGATGGTACTCCTTCGGGAAGGCCGTGCCGGTGTAGAACGTCATGTCCAGCGAGGCCGAGTGCGACTGGAGGATCACGTCGGGGACGATCACCTTCCCCTTCAATTCGGGATGCTTGCCGGAGTGGCGGGGGTCCAGATGGTCGCCGATATAGTACCAGGGCCAGCCGTAGAACCCGCCCTCCTCGACGTGGGTCACGTAGTCAGGAACGAGGTGGTCGCCGAGCCCATCCCGCTCGTTGACCGAGGCCCAAAGCTGACCGGTCGTCGGGTGGATCGCCAGGCCGACCGCGTTGCGGATCCCGGTCGCGAAGATCGTCTCGCCGCTGCCGTCGGGCTTGAACGCGAGGATATCCGCCCGGCGCTTCTCCCCTTCATTGTCGTCGACGTTCGACTTCGAGCCGACGGAGACGAACATCCGCTGCCCATCCCCCGAGAAGATGACGTCGCGGGTCCAGTGTCCCCCCCCCGTGAGCCGGCCGCCTCCGGGGATATCGGCGACGATCGTCTCGGGAGCAGCGTTCGCCTTCGTGTCGCCCGCCTTGTACGGGAAGCGGACGACCGAGTCGGTGTTGGCGACATAAACATGGGTCGGATTTGGGCCGGGGGGATAGAACGCGATGCCGAACGGCTGCCGGAGCCCCTGGGCATACACCTCGTTGAGCTCGGGCGTGCCGTCGCCGTCCGCGTCGCGGAGGACCTTCACCCGGCCCGGCTGGCTCTCGGCGATGAAGAGGTCGCCGTTGGGGGCCGTGATGATGACCCTGGGGTTCGTCAGTTTCGTGGCGAACTCGGTCACCTTGAAGCCTTCGGGGGCCTTCGGCCAGGCCCCTTCGGGCCTGGGGACGACATGCGGCTGGTTCTTGGCCGAGGGAGTGTCAAAAGGGGCGGGCAGCTCGGCGATCGTCAGCCGGCGACGCGTCCCGGGTGAATCGGTCGTCCAGTCGCCGAGCGCGTCCTTCCCCGTCAAGACGTCGCGGCGGGGTTCCGCGGCCGAGGCCCATCCCGCCAGGATTGCGGCGGAGAGCAGACCCAGCGACGCGAAGGCCATCGCCCCCCGAGGCCTGACACACACAATGTCCCACATTTCGATATTTCCTCGTGTGTTGCGAATCCCCGGTTTGGTTCGCGCGCAGGCGCGGCCGACGAACACGAGGTTACACGCCCCGGAGCCCCCTCGCAACGCTCGGGTCCCGCCCCCCGAGGTCGAAGGTCAGACCGATCCGAGGGCCGAACGTCTCGCTCGCTCGTGGTCTCCGGGCCTCACGCGCGGCCGTCCGAAGGCCGCGGCCACCCCTGGAGCATCCCAACCGCGGCCGCCTGGTCCACGGCCCTTCGCCAGGCGATCTCGGCCGTCGGCCCCCGGGAACGGATCAAATTCTCGCCGTTCGAGCCCGAGACCAACCAGAGGACGGTCCCCGTCTCCCCCTCGATCACGAAATCGTGGATCAGCCAACCCGAACGAGCCAGAATGTCCATAGAGTCATTGGCTCTCATGCGACCGATCCTTCGGCCGACGACGCCGAGCCCTCGAGGGCGGCGAGACGTGCCAGCATCGAGGACAGTCCCATGTCGTCATTCCGCGGCTCAGGTCATTTCGAGGCATCAATCTCCTCGGCAATTCTGGTCGGCAGGAAGAAAATCCGCGGCCTCCCCGTCAGGACCATCGACGAGGCGAGCCGAGTGTCAACCACAGACGTTTGCGTTCGCCGACCCAGAGGCGGCGAATACTGGGACAAAAGGCCCAAGGCCGATACGCAACCCACTCCTCCCTGATACAGCCCTCCCGGGGTCCTCCCGAAGAATCGCCAGGATGACCAGGCATCAACCGACAGGATTGCCCCTGAGAGACCTCCGCCGTTTCAACGGCCGCCGCAGGTTGCGGATGGGGCGGTCGAATCGCGAGCGCAGCATTCGCCAGCGAGTTCACATGAATGATCAGACCACCTGTTGCCGCCTTAATTCATCCATGGTGCCGAAATACTGGACCATTTTTGATTTATTTGTATTGCCTCTGCAAGGCCCGCGCCAAAACAGCCATTCTTCTCGTCCCTCGCCCCCCCGGACTTCCGGTCCAACCCGCAAAGTCCGAGGCAACGGAGAAGGTCGGAAGTCGCCCAACGAGACCCTCCTCCAAACCCATCACACGTTTGGGATTATTTTTTCATTTAGGAGGGCGTATGGGACGTGGAGATCCACCAATCGAATCCGAAGTGGCGCGCACCGGAGCAATCCCCGGCGGTATGGAGTTCGAGACAGACGCCGCAAGTCGTCCGGTGCAAAAGGGTTGGAAGGTTCTTTTCGTTATTTGCGTCGCTCGCGAGGTTGGGCTGATCTCGTCGCCCGCCTCCGCGGTGCTCCAGGAGGGATAGCAAGGCGATCCCCCTCATTTCGTCGAGCGGGAACCGCCTTCTGGGTTGGGAAGGTCCGGTGGGCGAGGCCCGCCCTACCTGCCGTGCATGATTTCCCTGGCCCACAGTGAGGTCGTTCCAGGCAGCGCAGGGGAGATCGATAACCGGTCGATTCGGCCGATTTGAGAGAGCCACGTGCAAACCGATGCGCAGTATCCCGAAATGAGGCCGAATCCAGCGCGTCCATGCTTTTGTGATGCGGACGGCGGGAGGGCACTGGAGGGCGGCTCGCATCCTGCGGACTGCAAGAGAAATGGCCGACTGCGGAGCCCCCCCATCATTCGACCGAGGGGGCTGGAACGACGTCCCGGGAGACCGTCAGACCTTCAACGTCCGGAGATAGGCCACGCTCTGACGAGTGAGGTCCCAGCTCTGCTCAACAAAGTAATTCTTAACGCCCCCGATCTTGGCCGCCTCGAACGTCATCTTCCAGTCGATGGTCCCCTGCCCGACCGCGACCTGGGGCCGCTTCCCGGTCTCCGGGTCCGCCGGGACGTTCATGTCCACGTCCTGCAGGTGCATCGAGTAGAAGCGGCCAGGGTATCTCACGAAGTACTCGACGCCGACGAGTCCGACCGTGATCGCCGACATCTGGAACTGGAACTTCACCAGCTCCGGGTCGAGCAGGTTGAGCAGCCGGTCGTAGGCCAGGATCCCGTCGACCATCGCGTGCTCGAAATCCTCGTTGTGCAGGCCCTGCTGGAGCCCTGCCTTCGCCGACGCCGCGGCGATCCGGTTGTATTCGTCGGCCGCGCGTTCGACCTCGGCCAAGGTCGGACGAGCCCCCCTGCCCCCGAGCGTCGCCGTGATCATCTGCGTGATCCCGACGTCCTTCGCCCAGGCGATGCTCTCCTCATGACGCTCCCGAAGTTCGCCCATGCTGAAGTGCGCGCTCTCCGCGAGCATGCCGTGATCGGCCATGATTTTCTTGATCGCCTTCCCGTCCGAGAGCGACGCGAACTCCTCGCCAAACCCGATCGGCGAACACAGCTCGAGCCTCGTCACGCCGATCTCGGCCAGCTTCCCCACGAGCGAAGGGAAGTCCTCGAGCATCGCGCGTATCGGCCAAACCTGGCACCCCACCGGCATCCCGAGCGGACCGGTCACGCCCGTGTCCGCCGAACTCTCGGTCGTCATGGAAACCCCCGTCATTCCTGGGTGAAAGGCCGCGAGAAAGGCGGTCCGTTAACGTCGGCATTCTCCCCGATCTGTCGAGGCCGGGCAATCGTGCGACCCCCGGCCGGCAACTCCCGGGCGAACCGGCTGATTTCCCGCACCCGAGCCCGATCACTGTGGCGACGTACCCCGCACGCCTCGTATACATCGTGAAATCCGCTCGGCGTCACCCGAGATCTCGAAGGAGGGAGCCATGCCACTCGCGCCCGGAAATCGACCTCTCCCAAGGCCGACGCGACTCACCTTAGCCCTTGTCCTCTCGCTCTGCCCCCTCACGGCCTCCGGGGCCGACCTCGAGGACCCGGCTCCGTCGACACCCCCGGTGCGCGTGACGCGGCTCCTCTCTCCCGACGGCCGGCTCGAGGCCCACGGCCTCGACATCGTCGGCCCCGACGGCGAGGCCACGTCGAAGATCGTCGTCGCCAACGTCGACGGCTCCAATCGACGCGCCATCGACCTGACGCTTGACGGGGCGGCCGTCGTTTCCTGGTTCGGCAACGACCGCCTCGCCTTCTCCACCGACGCCTCGCGCCAGAAGTCGCCGAACGGCCCGCCGCCCGGCCCCCTCTATCGCGTCGTCGACCTCGACGGACGACCCGCCGGCGAGATTCGCATCCCCACAGCCTGCGATGTCATCGATCACATCCTCTCCCCCGACGGCCGGTCGGTCGCCTACTGCGGGAGCCTCTCGACCGACGATCCCGCCAAATCCGAATACGGCCTTTTCGTCGTCGACGTCGCGTCAGGCCGAGTCCAAAAGGTCCTCAAAGAGGCGGTCAAAACCCTCCCGGCATGGTCCCCCGACTCGCGCAAGCTCGCCATCGGCGCCGCGGGCGGATACGTCAAGCACTACCCCCTGACCATCATCGACGTCGAGACGGGCCGGGCCGAGCCGGTCGGTTGCGAGGGCGTCGGCGCCTCCTGGTCCCCCGACGGCAAGTCCCTCGCCTTCACGACCGAGGTCGTCCGCGGCAATAGTTGGGGCGCCGGAATTCCCTACGACGGCCGGATCGGCATCTGGGACCTCGACAAGAAAACCCTGAGCCTCGTCTCGATCCCGGCCGTCAACGTCAGCGACACCGCAACCCACCGCTGGGAGATCTCCGGCTCCCATGAACCCGTGTGGTCTCCCGACGGCCGGCGACTCGCCTATCAACAATCACATACCATTGAGGAGGGCCGGAAGGGCACCACCGTGGAGGAGACCTGGGTCGTCGACCGCGACGGCAAGGACGACCACAAGGTGCTGAACCATCGCGCCGAGGTCGCCTGGCTCCCCGACGGCAAGACTCTCCTCTGGCAGCACAAGGGCCGAGTCGGCCGGCTCGACGTCTCCCTTCCCGTCTCCCTCGGCCCGACCCCGACCCGCCCGACCGGCGAGTTCACCGTCACCGGCATGGTCGTCGACGAGGCTGGCCGCCCCCTCCCCGGCGTCTCGGTCAAGGTCGCTCGAGGCCATGGGAGCCTCTTCAACACGTCGCCAGTCGAGACCGACGCCCAGGGTCTCTACACCGTCCACTTCGGCCCGGGGATCCATTCCGCCGACGACGTCGGCCTCCAGGCCGCGGTCGTCCACGCCTCCAAACCGGGTTACTACGAGAAGGACCTCTGCCGCGCCGGCTACCTCGGCATGGCCTACAAACGCCCCGGTGGCCCTCGTGTCGATCGCTACGTCGCCATCGCCTACCCCGGCCACCCCTACCGCCTCGACTTCACCATGCACCCCGCCGCCCGCCTCCGCGGCCAACTCCTCGACGCCGACAAGAAGCCCCTCGTCGGCTACACCCTCCACCTCGAAGGCGAATCCTACCCCGCCACCAACGTCCTCGCGGCCCAGAAGACCGACCCCCAGGGCCGCTTCACCTTCGACTCCATCCCCCTCACCCCCTACCGACTCTCCCTCGGCTCCGGCCGCGTCACCATCCTCAGCGAACCCATCCCCTTCCAGACCCCCGACGAACGCCTGATCATCGCAACCTACCTCACCCTCGAAGCCGTACTCGAATGGCACCCCGCACCAGACGCACAACCACAGAGCAAATAACCTCCATTATTAATCATGCGATTCTATTCTAATTATCCGTGTTCCATCCGTGTTTCATCCGTGGCTAAAAAATTCCCTCCCGCCGATTCGTTCAACTCGGAAAGCACTTCCCGAACGCAGCCAACAACCGCAACGGCCCCCTGACTCGGATTTTCCCCCGGATCATCGCCCAGACCAGGCTTCGCCGCTTTGCCAGAAATCCGAGCCAGGTGTCGCTATCCGCCGTAACCCGGACTTCGGCCTCGCCGACGTGGCCGTTCGAAATCGTGATCGTGCGGTCCCGGATCGCGACCGTCGCCTCGGCCGGCTCCCGCCCCGTGAAGGTAAACTGATAGGTCGCCGATAGCCCCCGCGAGGCCTCGCGCTGGAACGTGAGCCTCATCCCGAAGAGGAACCCTCGGATGGACCCCGGACGCATCCCGCGCACGCGTCGGATCCTCTTCGTCGGGAACCGCTTCGCGACGTGCCCCTCGGCATCCGAGCCGGGGATGACATACACCGGCTCCTCCTTCGCCTTGAGCGGGTCGACGACCCCCTCGAGGAACCCCTTCCGGTCATCCAGGAACGGGCCGATGACATCCTCGCCCGCGGGGCAAACCGCGACGCAATATGCGGCCTTGTAGTTCGCCTTGAACGAGAGGCTCTGCCACATCGACGCCGACTCATTCTCCGGCACACGCCGGCGGTAGTCGTTCCCGTCCTTGCTATCGGCGATCGTCGCCACCCAGTCGGTGAACCCGCTCATGAACTCGCGATAGTTGTGCGTCATGCAGGCCGAGAAGTTGAAGTAGCCGTCGGGAGCGATCGCCCCCACCGGGCAGGCCGCCACGCAGAGCTTGCACCCAAGGCAAGGGTTGTAGTCGATCGGCGCGGCCTGGTCCGAGACGTCGGCCGCGATCAGGATGGTTCCCAGGTTGATGAAGCTGCCGAACTTCGGATGGATCACGCATCGGTGAAGCCCGACCTGTCCCAACCCCGCCGCCACCGCGACCGGCTTGTGCGAGACGACCCAGATCCGCCCGGGATATCGATCCATCTCCATCGGGAAGGCCGAGGTCGGGTTCAACGCCGGCACCCCCGCCTCGCCCAACTCTCTCACGATCCGACGAGCAACCTCATCGATGTGCTCGTAGTTCGCGTGGAACTCCTGGTTCGCCGCCGACCGAGCCGTACTCCGGACCGGCTCGGGGTTGAGCCGACACACGAAGCTCACCAACGCCCGAGTCGCCGGGAACGCCCCGACGATCTCGGCCCGCTGATCGTCGAGCTCCGCTCGGTCAAGCGCCACAAACCCCACGTCATCCGCCCCGGCCTCCAGACAAAGCCGACGCAACCACGCCGCATCCAACGACCTTGGTGCCGGCGTCTCCGACGCCAGTCGCTGCCGGTGACGGATCACCGTCGGATGTTCATCCAACTTCGCCACGGGCTCCTCCTAAATTGTTTCGACAACCGGGGCTCGCTTCGGCCGTAGGGTTTCGGACGCCAAGCCTAAGTTGTATATACTACATCCAACGGAGTCAAGACGGGCCCCTTTAAGGCCCGAAGACTTGTCGAGATTGCACCGGCCTCCTGCGATGGCCGCTCAAAGGATGGATTCGCGGTGTCCCTATCCCGCTCGCAGCGATTTCGTCTTACGCTTGATGCTTCCGATCACTCCTTGTTCATAACGAATAGCCTTGAGGGGCGGGACATTACCTGTCCATCCCCTGTGCTATCATCGTGAGTGTCGGGGAGAGGGCCGTGAGCGGTTTGGGGCGTGCGTCGTCGTGGAATGCAGCGCCCTCCGACGATGGTCGCCAAGCAGACACAGGCCGGCATGAGAGCTGTCGACGGAGATCCGGTCGATGCGCGACGAGTCTTCGCTATTGCGCCAGTGGATTTTGCTGACGTCCCTCATCACCCGGCGTTACGGCCTGACCATCCAGCAGATGGCCAGCGACACGGGCGTGACACCGAAGACGATCCGCCGAGACTTCGACACGTTCCGGCGAGTCGGATTCGTCCTCGAGGAGACCGTCGGTGAGTTCGGTCGCAAGACCTGGCGGATCAAAGACGATGGCCAGCTACCGGCCCTGACCTTGACTTTCGAGGAAGCCGCGGCCCTCGAGATCGCCCGGCATCGACTCGAGCCCATGGCCGGAACCCCGTTCCACGAAGCGGCCTGCCGAGCCTTCCAGAAGATCAGGGCCACGCTCTCCGAGACGGCCCGAAACTACATCGACAGCCTCGATCGTTTCTTCCACCAAACCCCTGGAGGAACGGCCGACTACTCGCAGAAGAGCGAGATCTTCGAGACCTTGCAAGTCGCGAGCGAAGAGCAGAAAGCCGTCCATATCCTCTACCAGTCCGACCAGGCCACCGAGCCGGCCTATCGCGACGTCTATCCCCTCGGGCTGGTCCGGAACAAAGAATGGTATTACTTGATCGCACTGGATCCACAATCGGACAAAATCAAACATTACAAATTAGATCGAATCGAAGCCGTGGAAATCAGCTCGTTCCCCTTCAATCGCCCCAAAGACTTCTGCCTGGCCGACCACCTGGGGCCATCCTTCGGGATCTTCAAAGGGGATGGTGGTCCTACCACCATCAGGGTCAGGTTCGCCCGCTCCGTCGCCCGATTCGTCCAGGAATCGAAGCGGCACGACACCCAGAAACTGACGAAGCAGCGCGACGGCAGCCTCCTCGCCGAGTTTCGCCTTTCGTCCACCGAGGAATTCAAAGCTTGGGTCATGAGCTTCGGATCCAAGGCGATCGTCCTGGAACCGGAGTCGCTCCGGAGCGAGATTCGCGAAGATCTGGAACGCCTCCTGGCCGCCTATTCCTCACCCAAGGGTCCGACCGCTCGCCCCCTGTCCAACACGCCAGCCCTCAAACAATAACGCACAATTTTGCCAACTTATTTTGATCTCTATCGACTCTCGGAGTCTCGCCTCATGCCCATGATCGACCTTGGATTCAAGCTCGAGGGGCAAACGATCCCCCTGGACCACGGCTACAGCCTATTCTCGGCCCTTTGCAGGATCGTCCCGCACCTACACGGTGATAAGCGAATCGGGATCCATCCGATCCGAGGCGTTTTTGCCGAAGCGGGCCGGCTTAAGTTGACCGAGCAGTCGCTCCTGCGTATCCGGCTACCGTCCGACGAAATCGCCCCGTATCTCGCTTTGGCAGGGTCCGAGATCGACGTCGACGGCCACACGCTCCGGATCGGGATCCCCCGCGCGGAGACGCTCGTCCCAGCAGCGACTCTCGCCTCTCGACTCGTGACCTTCCGAGGAGCCCTCACCCCCCCTCAACTCGAATCGAGCCTCCAGCGAGAATTCAGCCGGCTGCAGATCGGTGCCTCTGCGACGTTCGTCCCCTCGGATCGTCCACCCTGGGTCGGCCAGCCCAAGCGTCGGATTTTGCGAATCAAGGAAAAACGGATCGTCGGCTACGCGATAAGAGTCGTCGGCCTGTCCTCGGAAGAGTCGATCCGGCTCCAGGAAGAAGGGTTGGGAGGGCGTAGGCGGATGGGCTGTGGGGTGTTTCTACCCTTCACGACGGGCTCCCCAATTACTGCGTTCGGAGTCGCCAAGTGAACCTCCAAGCGTTTGTCTCGCCACAGGCTTTCGTGAACTGTCGCGACCCCCTAAAATCTGATCTACGGTTGACTCGCTTCATTCGATTTACTACCATGTCATTGGAAAGAGTTGGGGGAGGGGTGAGATATCACACCTCTCAGGTACCGGGTCCAAACCGTACTGAGATCGAGACGAACGAGGCCCCATCTCTTTCCACAGGTTCGGGCGCGACTCGGCGTTGAGCATGTAGTCAATCGTATGGGCTTACATTTAAGCCTACTACGAAACTCTGTGATGTCTTGTCGCGTTCGATCCTTCCGTATAAGGCAAATCGATGCCCGCTGGCCACCTCCTGGCTAAGTCTTCCAAAGCTAATGCTCCGGGCCGTTCGCTCGTCGGACATACTCAAGATGTCGTCGACGCCTTCGAGGCCTTATTCGGGAAGCCCGAGCATCCGACCGCGTTCGCGATGCGTTGGGCTCGATTCTTCCGCCTCGTGGACTTACGTGCCTTCCTGATCAATGGCCGAGTCGCGGCCGAGACCCACGACTGGGGTAAAGCGAATAGCGAATTCCAGGCGATGCTCCTCCGCAAGGGGACCCAACTCTTGCGGCACGAGCAGATCAGCGCGGTCTTGCTTCATCAATCCAACGTCTGGGAATGGATCGGTCGAAATCGACGCCTTGACTTACCCGTCATCCTCGCGGCGGTCGTCGGGCACCACTTGAAGGTGAGGGGATCGGAATTCGGGTGTCCGCAGGGGGACACCGTCGTTCCGTTGCGGGTCCTGTGGGATGACAAGGACTGGCAGGAGTATCTGGCCACTCTCATCCCTGGCTCCTCGCAAGCCGTACCGGTCGTGCCGAAGTTGTGGAGTTATCTCCCGCAGCCGGGGATGGCCAACCTGTACGATGCCCTCAAATGCGTTCGCGACGAACTCGAAGGTCTTGGGGAAGACCTGGACGATGACGAGCCGCGTCGGCGTCTCCTCTGGGCGATTCGAGCGGCGTTGATCGTCTCCGATTCCGCCGGCTCGGGCTTGTTCCGCGAGGGGAAGCCCCTGAAACCGTGGATTGGCGAAGCGTTCGACGAGGCGAAGCGACTCGACGGGGAATCGGTCCGCCGCAAGGTCATCGAACCTCGGATCGAGCAGATCGGCGAGCGTTGGGCGGGTTGGAATGGATTCCAGGAGGCCTGCGGGAACCCCAAGCAGGTTCCTGCGCGGGCGTTGCTCTTGGCCCCTTGCGGCAGTGGGAAAACCCTGGCAGCCTGGCGATGGATCGAGGCACGTTGCGCCGAGAACCCCGTCAGCCGGGTAATCTTCGTGTACCCGACTCGTGGCACAGCGACCGAGGGCTATCGCGATTATGTCTCACACGCCGGGCCCGAGGAAGCCGCGCTTGTCCACGGGACGGCCGACCTCGAGATCGACGACATCCACCCCGACCTCGACGCCGAGGCGCGAATCAAGGAGGCTCGGCTCTTCGCCCTCAAGCAATGGCCGAAGCAACTCTTCAGCGCCACGGCCGACCAATTCCTGGGATTCCTCCAGCACGGTTACGGGTCGACATGTCTCCTGCCGCTCCTCGCCGATTCGGTCCTGGTCCTCGACGAGATCCATAGCTACGACCGAGGGATGTTCTCCGCCTTGCTGGACCTCCTGCGGCACTTCGACATCCCGGTCCTCTGCATGACCGCGACCCTCCTCAAGAGGAGGCAGGATCAATTGGAGATAGGCCGCCCGGACCTCGGCGATCACGGCCTGACCCTCGTCAACGGCCTGGCTTTCGGGGGAGACTCCGGGCAACTTCAGGCCATCGCCGATCATCCGCGATATCGGATCCGTATCGCGAGTGATTCGGCCGAAGCGGAGCGTGCGGTCCGGCTCGCCCTCGAGGAAGGCAAGCGTGTTCTCTGGGTCGTCAACACCGTCGATCGCGCCCGGGAGATCGCCCGTCGATTGGCCGATGATCCCGCCGCAAACCAATTGACCGTCGGCGGCATCCCCCTCTACTGCTATCACAGCCGCTTTCGTCTTGACGACAGAAAATCACGGCATGATCAAGTCATCAATTCATTTCGCGGCGGGCATGCCAGCCGGTCCCCCTCGCTCGCCATAACGACCCAAGTTTGCGAGATGTCCCTCGACCTCGACGCGGGCCTTCTCGTCACGGAGCAGGCCCCGGCGTCGGCCCTCGTCCAGCGGTTCGGCCGTTGCTGCCGCGACATGACGGCCCATGAGGCGACCCCGCCACGCGTCGGAGACGTGCTCATCTACCCGCCGGAAAGCCCCGCGCCCTATGGGAAGACCGAGATGCTCGGGGTCGACGAGTTCGTCCGTGCGCTGGTCGCGGAGGGGGACGTCTCGCAATCGCGGCTTGAAGAACTCCTGGCCATGGTCCCTCACACGGGGGAATTGCCCAAAGACTGCCGGTTCATCGAGAGCGGCCCCTGGGCCGCGTCGGGTGAGGAGACGCTCCGAGACATCGACGATCGGAACCGACAGGCACTACTCCCCACGGACACGGAGGAATATCGCCGCCTGAGCCGTGGGGGGAAACCCTGGGAAGCCCAGAAACTCATCATCACGGTCCCGAAGGGTTTCATCGACCCCGAGCCGCATCCGGACCTGCCCAAATGGCTCCGAGTGACCCGGGGCGGCGACTATCACCCGGCCCTGGGATACGGCGAGCGAGAGAAACCGCCCGGAGCGTTGATTTTATGAAAGGTTGAAATGGCCAAGCAAAAGACCCTCAAACAGCCCGAAACGATCGCGGTCGAGTATCTCCTGCACGAATTGCCGACCGCCCAGCACAAGGCAGGCCTCGCCGGCCTAATACTCCAGATCCGAAGTATGATCGAGCGAAAAGCGGCGGGCCTCCTGCCTTCGGACACGGAGATCCCGGAGATCGTGGAGATTTCCGCGTCGACCGCCACGATCCGCTTCTCGGCACCCTCGACACAGGCGATCTTCGACGACATCTATTCGGCCGAGATCGTCGAGGCTAGGTCTACCACACGTTGGGCGGGGGCAACGCTGAAGGAGGAGCGGCCGAACCCGTCGGCCAAGGAGGGTGAGCCGAAAAAGTGGTTCATCTACGACGTGGTCGAGCCCGTCGGGCCCTTCTTGCGACGATATACCGACGACGGGAAAGAGCGCTGGCATAAACTCTGGCGAGACATGCTCTGGGCCATCCCTCGCGGTCGACCGACGACCCGGACACCGTTCAACGCTCGAGCCGAAGGCCAATCGACCAAAGAGGGGATCGACGCCTGGAAAGACCTCTTGGCGAACGAGAAAGCCAAGGAGGGGGGCCGATTTCGAACGGTCGAGTTGGCCGGGGCGATCATGATCGGGGCCCAGGCGGTCAATGCCGAAACCGTCGCCTTCGAGGATCGGGCGGACCACGCCCTTCTGCTCCATTTCTGGTCGCTCGTCGCCCGGATTTTCGTCCCCGAACGGGTCGATTCCGACGGCAAGCGAGAATTCGCGGGCTACGTCCTCGCCTTCCCGGACGTGAGCAATCTTCCGGCATTTTGCCGAGCTTATGTCCGGGCGCTCGCCGATTTGAAGTCCGACGTCCATGGCTATCGACCCGCGGAATCCGTGATCTCGATCCCCGAGCAAGGGGCGCTCGAGTTCATGCGCCACCTCGAGGCCTTGACGACGCAGAAACTCATCGACGACACCCCCGCCCGCTACATCGCGGGAGTCGAGTTCTTCTCGATGATCCGTGTCGGCCAGAACGTCAAGCTTGCGGCGAACGGCCGGATTCCGCCCGACGACGCCCTCTTGTTTCGATACTCCGGCATTCGCGCGGCCTTCCGCAATCCTGTCTTCCTGGCCGGCTACTTGTCGGCGTTGCTGCGCGGCAGGCCCTGGTTCGCCGAGTTCGAAACCCGCTTCACCACTCTCGACTGGTCGTTCTTCCTCCACTCGACGCAGGAGAAACACCGCACGCCCCCCACGATGATCGGATTCGCCTGGGAGGCGAACCGAGCATTTCAAACGATCATAGCCACCCTTGAATCGATGAAAGGAGCGGACATGGCGATATCGAGCGATCGCGCGGACACGGTCGACCGGCTCGTGTATCAGTTGATCGGCCGTTACGTCTCTCTGCGCACTCTCGCACGACTGCGAATCGATCCCGACGACCCGAAACAGCCCTGGAAGCGGGACGTGAAGGACAATGAAGGCAAGCTCTCCAAACGAGAGACCCCCGAGTATCAGGAGGAGCGACGGAAGGTTTGCTCAACCCTGTTCCTGGAACTTCGGTCCCGGAACGAAGACGACTTCGTTCAGCATTTTACGGCCACAGTCGGCTCGGTCACGCAGCGTTGGCCCTTGACCGACGAAGACCATTTCGCGGCCATCGCGGCCGCCCTGATGCGAACCCATACCCACGAGGTCGGCGAGAACCGGCCGCGGACGCGCGACGACGTCAAGACCCTGGCATTGCTCGCGCTCTCCGCGCACTCCCGCAGCTTCATGGCTCGATCCGAGACCGATCCCGACCAAGACTCAGCCAAGGAGAACAACGGATGAATCTCTTCGCCACAGTCCTGACCCACGCCGCCCCGACGGCCAACTATCGCGGCGAGAGCGAGCTGAACCGGACGGTCATCCAGAAGCTGACCGACGGCCGTTTCGAGTATCCGATCGTTTCCCCCGAGGCGATGCGCAACGCCTTGCGAGAGATCCTCGCGAGCCCCAAGTACAACCTGGACGCGAACCGCGAACGCATCCATCCCACCGCCGGGGAAGGTGACGAAAAGCAGCAGCTCGCCGTGAAGTACCAGGAGTTACCCGACCCGGAAGCGTATGCCGATGATTTTCTGTTCGGCTATCTCCTCGCCGTGAAGGGCCCGGAGCTCCAGCGGATCCGCAAGGAGAAGGGCAAGGACTACCCGCTCAAGCGGGACAGCATCCTGAGGATGAACCTGGCCAAGGGGCTCGAACCCTACCGCCACGCGACCGTCTTCACCCAGTCGCCGATGTTCCACAAGGAGAACGCCTGGAAGGTCGGCGGAGAAGGCGGAACGGGCTCCGCCCTCCTCCACCGAGAGACGGCCGACACCGCGTTTCAATATCCCTTCGCCCTCAATTGCGACGATTGCCGCGAGCACCCGGAATGGGCGAAGAAGCTCCTGGGCGCCATCGGCGAGCTGGCCAACGTCTCGGGCAACCACGCCCGCAGCCTCTTCTTCATGGCGCCGGCCAGCATCATCGTGCGGCTGACCGACCAGCTCTCACCCGGCTATGAGCAGTACCATTTCACCGTCCGCAGAGACCCGGCCACGAATGATCGCATCTACGATTCCAAGCTCCTCAAGAGACTCCTCGACGACGAGTCCTTCCTCCCTCGCGACCAGTTCTACGTCGGGGGCGAGATCGTCGAGACCCTGACGAAGGACGATCGCGCGAAGCTGGGATCGGGGGACAAGAAGGTCACGCTCGACCCCGACCCGACGCGACTCTTGCAGAGGGTGGCGGAGATCGCCTTTGGATGAGGAGTGACGCACGATGCTCTGGCTCGACATCGAGGCCCCGTTCGCCGCTTGCCGTCCCATGGTCGCCGGTTGGTACAGGCCGACGGCCGGGTTCCTGACCCACTCGGCCCTCTACGGGTTGGCGCTCAACATCGCCCGTCGAGAGACCCGTCTCTACGAACACGACGAGCGGCATCCCGGGAAAGTCCCCTCGACCCTGACCCTCGAGGGCTTGCCCAAGTTCTCGATCGCCCTCGGACTCCCCTCCGGGGCCGCGATCCCCGTCGTCCAATCGATCTTCCAGCAGTTGCACAACTATCCCGTCGGCTCCCAGGCCGGCATCGACCCGGCCCTGGCGAAGGGGCGGAAGAACAACATCGCCCCCGTCCGCCGCGAATTGCTCTGCTCGGTCCGCGCCCTCGCCGTGATCGACGCCGATCCCGACCTCGAAGACGACATTCGCCTCGGGCTCGCCGGGAAACGCAACGAGGGGCGATACGGCTTGCCGTTCCTCGGTGACAACAATTTCACGATCGACCGCATCGATGAGGTCGAGGCCCAACCGGCCCGTTGGTACACGCTCGTGGCCCAACAATCCGGGCGACCGCGCGAGGGGACGACCCGTCTGACCCTCCACGTCGATCGTGCCAACATGTCCGGGACCCGCTCGGCGCTCTTCGCCCCCGACGCCGAACAACCCAACGGGCCGCCCGCCGGGGCGATGGTCCCGATGGGCAGTCCCGACGCCCTGGCAACCTGGCTGGAAAAGCACAGCCGAGGTTGATCCGTCATTCACCGACGTCCCCCGAGGCGTGGTCTCCCCCCCACCACGCCCCGGGCCCTCGCGCGCTTATCGAACGAACTTTTGACCAGGAGGTTCCGATCATGCCGACCTCACCGCTCCTCGCCGACCAGTCCTCTCTCGAGACGCCTTTGCGCGTCATGTCGCTCCATGCGTTGTCCTATTGCCACCGCCTTTTCTACCTGGAAGAAGTCGAGGAGATTCGCCTCGCCGATGCCCGCGTCTATGCCGGCCGGGAATTGCACGCCTCGCTCGAGGCCGATGAGCTCGGGATGCCGACGCAACTGGAGCTGGCCGACCCGGTCCTGGGGCTCGTCGGCAAGGTCGATGCCTTGCGCAGGCGCGACGGTTCGTTATTGCCGTACGAGCACAAGCGAGGCCGGGCTCGGCGCGAGGGGAAGGAGGCCGAAACGTGGCCCTCAGACCGGCTCCAGGTCATCGCCTATGCGGTCTTGATCGAATCCGCGACCGGCCAAACGGTCGCCGAAGGGAGGGTCCGTTACCACGCCGACAACGTGACGGTCCGGGTCCCGATCGACGAGAAGGCACGTCGAGAGCTCGCGGAGTCGATCGCCCTGGCGCGTCGCCTCCGCGAGAGCACGGAGCGGCCCCCCGTGGCCGAGAACGAGCGGCTTTGCGTCCGTTGTTCACTGGCCCCCGTCTGTCTACCCGAGGAAGTCCGTCAACTCGACCACCCCGACCGCGAACCGACCCGCCTCTTCCCCCCCGACCGCGACGGCACCAGCCTGCACATCGTCACCCCAGGCGCAACGATCGGCCGCAGCGGCGAGACCCTGATCGTGAAGCCGCCCGACGGCGCACCGGTCACGAAGCATGCGATACGCGAGATCGATTCCCTGCTCGTCCACGGCTACGCCCAGGTGACGACCCAGGCGCTCAACCTCTGCGTCGAGCGCGACGTCCCGGTGCACTGGCTCACGACCTCCGGCCGACACACCGCCAGCCTCACGGCGGGTGCCGGCCAGGTCCAGCGCCGGCTCCGGCAATATCGCGCCCTCGCCGACGAGGCGACTTGCCTCCGGCTGGCGAAAGCCTTGACCCTCGCCAAGATCGAGGGGCAACACCGCTACCTGCTCCGCGGCTCCCGAGGCGACCAGGAGACTCGCGACGCCATGCTTCCGGACCTCGTCCCGATCCGATCGGCCCTCGCCTCGATCGAACGTGCCTCCGATCGCGACTCTCTCCGGGGCTTCGAAGGCTCCGCCGCCGTCGCCTACTTCCGAGGCCTCACTCGCTTGATCTCCCCCTCGGTCCCCGAGTCGCTGAGGTACACGACCCGGACCAGGCGCCCGCCGCTCGACCGATTCAATGCGCTCCTCGGATTCGGTTACGGGCTCCTCCACACGGCCGTCATGAGGGCAATCCTCGCCTCCGGACTCGAGCCGTCGCTCGGCTTCTTCCACACGCCGAGGAGCGCCGCCTATCCCCTGGTCCTGGACCTCATGGAAGCCTTCCGCGTCCCCCTCTGGGACATGGTCCAGGTCGCCTCGATGAACCGCGGCCAATGGAACCCGGACAGTGATTTCGTCGCGACCAAGGGCAAGGTCTGGCTCTCCGACGAGGGGCGTCGAAAGGCAATCCAACTGTTCGAGGACCGACTCGACGAGACCTGGAAGCACCCGGTCATCGGTTACTCGCTGTCCTACGCCCGGTCCCTCGAGCTCGAGGCCCGCCTCTTGGAAAAAGAGTGGAGCGGCGAACCCGGCCTCTTCGCCCGGATGCGGCTCCGATGATCGCCCGAACGGTCGCCCGTCCACCTTCGCAAGGCCGCGCTATGTCGAGCCGATGCGGGGTATTAACCGATGGCATTCGACCCAAGGCATTCACCATTCTTCGGAGACTCGAAAACATGAACAGTGCGAAGTGGTGGCTGGTCTGCTACGATGTCCATGATCCGAATCGACTCCGTCGCGCCGCCAAGGTCCTGGAAGGATCGGGAAGCCGGATGCAAGAGTCCGTCTTTCGATGCTGGATGACCCCGAGCCAGATGCACCGACTCCGCTGGGAGCTCACTCAGGTCCTCGAGCCTAACGACGAGGTCCTCATGATCCCCTTATGCCCGCATTGCGTCTCAGGGATGGAAACCACCTACTCGGCCCAGAATCCGATCGCTTGGCCCGATTCGCCCGAGTCTCATCGAATCCTTTGAGCGTCAAAACTCAGTCCCCAGATTTCACGCACCGGCGTCCGTCGTCGACAACCTGGACAATCGAGAGACCTAACCCTCAACGTCTTCTCGACATACCGCTCATTGTCAATTCGGACGATGCATGATTCCTTTGAACCCCGCACCGCCGAACGACTTACAATCGGCCTTCCGGAGATCCGGGCTCTCCCCCCGGAGACTCTCAAAGATCGATCGGCCACCCCTTGAAAACCCAGCGCCGATCCTCTTTACTGATAGCCGTTTGCAATCGGGCGGTGCCGCCCTCTGTGATGCCGCAAGGCGTTGAGCACCGGGAAGTGAAAGCAGATGGCAAGCTGGCCGAGTGTGTGCCGCCCTCTGTGATGCCGCAAGGCGTTGAGCACCGATTGGTTGGCTTACGGGAGCCATCCGACATCTCTTGTGCCGCCCTCTGTGATGCCGCAAGGCGTTGAGCACACAAGCGGGGCGGCCGTTCGCGTGGCGGTCTTGGGTGCCGCCCTCTGTGATGCCGCAAGGCGTTGAGCACTAGTGAGTGATCAACAGACACGAGTCAACAAGGGGGGTGCCGCCCTCTGTGATGCCGCAAGGCGTTGAGCACTAGGGGTCGCCAACGGGCTCGCCCCCATCGGTGTGTGCCGCCCTCTGTGATGCCGCAAGGCGTTGAGCACATCGATGGGTTGGCCAGGGAGTTGACCGGGATGGGGTGCCGCCCTCTGTGATGCCGCAAGGCGTTGAGCACTGATTTACAAGGTGTATCATTCTATAAGTCAGACGTGCCGCCCTCTGTGATGCCGCAAGGCGTTGAGCACTGATTACTCCACAACTAGGACTTCAGTTCCGTCGGCCTGTGCCGCCCTCTGTGATGCCGCAAGGCGTTGAGCACCTTGAACGCTCAAGGTCAATGTCCCGGCCGGGGAGTGTGCCGCCCTCTGTGATGCCGCAAGGCGTTGAGCACGAGGTAGCCGAGCGCGTATGTGTCTTTTCCGGCGGTGCCGCCCTCTGTGATGCCGCAAGGCGTTGAGCACGCCTTGGCATCAAGACTCTCGACGACCTCGTCAAGTGCCGCCCTCTGTGATGCCGCAAGGCGTTGAGCACGCCTCGACCTGCTTCCCCTGGAAGTCGACTTCGGTGGGTGCCGCCCTCTGTGATGCCGCAAGGCGTTGAGCACTGATCGGCCAGGGGCTTGAGCGCCGCCTCGCGACGTGCCGCCCTCTGTGATGCCGCAAGGCGTTGAGCACACCACCATCAGGACGAGGAGCGAGAGGACGGCCTGTGCCGCCCTCTGTGATGCCGCAAGGCGTTGAGCACCCACCGCCGCATCGGGCCTCGTCGCCCAGTGTAAGTGCCGCCCTCTGTGATGCCGCAAGGCGTTGAGCACGCTCAGGGCGGCCCGCGAGCATGAGGGGTTGCCAGTGCCGCCCTCTGTGATGCCGCAAGGCGTTGAGCACTATCCGGTCGCGAGGCGATAGCGTTCGGCCGCGTCGTGCCGCCCTCTGTGATGCCGCAAGGCGTTGAGCACTCACTATCACGTTCCTCGGTCGCGCAACCTCTCCTGGTGCCGCCCTCTGTGATGCCGCAAGGCGTTGAGCACTTCCCCGGGATACACCCGTGGACCCTGATCGGGAGTGCCGCCCTCTGTGATGCCGCAAGACGTTGAGCACTCGGGGTGCCCGGCCTCGTCGACTGTCCTGGCTGGTGCCGCCCTCTGTGATGCCGCAAGGCGTTGAGCACAGATAATCATGAATTTGACTGACGCGTGATTCGCGTGCCGCCCTCTGTGATGCCGCAAGGCGTTGAGCACGCGTTCCCCTGAAGCTCTGCGGAGACCGGATATCGGGTGCCGCCCTCTGTGATGCCGCAAGGCGTTGAGCACAAGGTCTGGGCCTTCGTCGGGTCTCCGCAGTGGGGGTGCCGCCCTCTGTGATGCCGCAAGGCGTTGAGCACAAGACAACCCCACCCTCTGGGATCACGCCAAGGGTGTGCCGCCCTCTGTGATGCCGCAAGGCGTTGAGCACGCACTGGGGAGGGTCTCCTGATACCAGCCCTGGCCACGTGCCGCCCTCTGTGATGCCGCAAGGCGTTGAGCACTCGTTGGTCGTCTTCACGGTGTGCTTGCGGGTGGCGGGTGCCGCCCTCTGTGATGCCGCAAGGCGTTGAGCACATCTTGGAACTTGTGGGTGTACCAAAGGGAGACACGTGCCGCCCTCTGTGATGCCGCAAGGCGTTGAGCACAGTTCCCGGTGATGGAGTCCACCAATGCCTGAGCAAACCAGTGCCGCCCTCTGTGATGCCGCAAGGCGTTGAGCACCTCGCTGCGACCGTCAGTTGCGGGGGATGCTGGCCGTGCCGCCCTCTGTGATGCCGCAAGGCGTTGAGCACTCCTTAGCCTGGCGAACACGTCGACAATCAGCAAGTGCCGCCCTCTGTGATGCCGCAAGGCGTTGAGCACCTTCCGTGGTGCCGATTCACGAGATCCGGGCGGAGGTGTGCCGCCCTCTGTGATGCCGCAAGGCGTTGAGCACTTGAGAATCTTAGCCATTTTGGCCGTTCCTTCCTTGTGCCGCCCTCTGTGATGCCGCAAGGCGTTGAGCACGTGTGGCCGACGTAGACGAGGGCGATATCGCCGTGTGCCGCCCTCTGTGATGCCGCAAGGCGTTGAGCACCAGATTGTCTCGCCGTTCAGCATGAATCGCCCGTGTGCCGCCCTCTGTGATGCCGCAAGGCGTTGAGCACACTTAAAAAAATCCTTGACAAGCGGACGGGTCGGTGTGCCGCCCTCTGTGATGCCGCAAGGCGTTGAGCACACATACGGGTTGTCAACTGACAAACTAGCTCGAGCGTGCCGCAAGGCGTTGAGCACCCCCTGTCTCACGAGCTTTCGCTCGCTTACCCATCGTGCCGCCCTCTGTGATGCCGCAAGGCGTTGAGCACATCAACGTCATCCTCGCCCTGCCCTTCATCGCCATGTGCCGCCCTCTGTGATGCCGCAAGGCGTTGAGCACGCTACGGTTGGTTCGTCGCCTACGCTGACCGATTTGTGCCGCCCTCTGTGATGCCGCAAGGCGTTGAGCACATTACCGAGATCGACCAATGGGGCCACTAGGAGTGTGCCGCCCTCTGTGATGCCGCAAGGCGTTGAGCACCAATCGATCGTGACGTCGGCGTAGGCGGGATGAGAGTGCCGCCCTCTGTGATGCCGCAAGGCGTTGAGCACCGTAAGAGCTCTCCCGCATCGACGACAAGCCGTTGTGCCGCCCTCTGTGATGCCGCAAGGCGTTGAGCACATTTCGTTCTTGTCGAGCCCGCAATTGTGGATTGCGTGCCGCCCTCTGTGATGCCGCAAGGCGTTGAGCACCCTTGAACCCCGTCACTCGCGAGCGGATCGAGGCCGTGCCGCCCTCTGTGATGCCGCAAGGCGTTGAGCACCCTGAAGCCATTGCCGCATAGGCTATTTTGCCCCGTGCCGCCCTCTGTGATGCCGCAAGGCGTTGAGCACGTCTCCGGCCTTGAACCCTTCGGTCTCATCGTCGTGTGCCGCCCTCTGTGATGCCGCAAGGCGTTGAGCACCCGTCTTGACCCCCTCTTGCTCGGCCGCAGCCTCCCGTGCCGCCCTCTGTGATGCCGCAAGGCGTTGAGCACCATTTTCTTGACCGAGATTGAGAGGCAATGCGACTTGTGCCGCCCTCTGTGATGCCGCAAGGCGTTGAGCACAGGCGGATCATGAGCGGGCTGTTCTGGATGCCCAGCGTGCCGCCCTCTGTGATGCCGCAAGGCGTTGAGCACCCAGGATCCTCGATCGCTCCGGGGTGCCGGCCTCGATGTGCCGCCCTCTGTGATGCCGCAAGGCGTTGAGCACTCCTCGTCGACGTCGGGGACCAGGCCGTCGCGATGGGTGCCGCCCTCTGTGATGCCGCAAGGCGTTGAGCACGCACGAGGGCCGAGGATCCGGCGGTCTTGGCCGAAGGGTGCCGCCCTCTGTGATGCCGCAAGGCGTTGAGCACGTGGATTGTAGCGATTGGGCAATACGGGTAAGATGTGCCGCCCTCTGTGATGCCGCAAGGCGTTGAGCACATCCGCAGGCTGGAACACCGTGAACGCTTGGACATGGCGTGCCGCCCTCTGTGATGCCGCAAGGCGTTGAGCACAAACTCGCCCTTGCCCTCGTGGCGCTGCTATCCGTGTGCCGCCCTCTGTGATGCCGCAAGGCGTTGAGCACAATGATCGTCTGAACGCCTTTCTCCTCAAACTCGAGGTGCCGCCCTCTGTGATGCCGCAAGGCGTTGAGCACGCGTGAAATCCTCCCGCTTGCCTGAGTTTTACAAGTGCCGCCCTCTGTGATGCCGCAAGGCGTTGAGCACTAGAAATAGTCGGAGTGATTGGCGCTGGATTGCTCGGTGCCGCCCTCTGTGATGCCGCAAGGCGTTGAGCACGCGTCTTGTCCTTTGGTTCACCCCTTGAGGCGTGCCTTGGTGCCGCCCTCTGTGATGCCGCAAGGCGTTGAGCACCCTTCGAATGAGCCGACCTTCGTGGCGAAGTATCTGTGCCGCCCTCTGTGATGCCGCAAGGCGTTGAGCACGGTTCGACAACAATTACAACGGTACGCAGGACGAGGTGCCGCCCTCTGTGATGCCGCAAGGCGTTGAGCACATGTGGAACGATGTCGCGTCGAACTCGGGCACGTCGTGCCGCCCTCTGTGATGCCGCAAGGCGTTGAGCACCCGACCGTGAAGCCATTGAAGGCCGGCCCGTTGAAGTGCCGCCCTCTGTGATGCCGCAAGGCGTTGAGCACCTTCGGCCGCTAGCGCATGCCGTCGCGGCGAGTACGTGCCGCCCTCTGTGATGCCGCAAGGCGTTGAGCACCCAGCTACGAGGAAGTCCCCCACGCCACCTTCACCGTGCCGCCCTCTGTGATGCCGCAAGGCGTTGAGCACCAAGGGATCTATAACCAGATCCCGTCTAGCTGGATGTGCCGCCCTCTGTGATGCCGCAAGGCGTTGAGCACATTTGGTACGTGTCCAGGCATCCCGAGGGAAGGGAGTGCCGCCCTCTGTGATGCCGCAAGGCGTTGAGCACAGGGCTTGGTGCGGGGGTCGAACCCGCCGTGACACGTGCCGCCCTCTGTGATGCCGCAAGGCGTTGAGCACCCCTCTCGCGACCGCAGACGCCGCCCTGGACGGGCGTGCCGCCCTCTGTGATGCCGCAAGGCGTTGAGCACCGTTCAAACGCGCCGCGGTCAAGCTCGGCGTGGCCGTGCCGCCCTCTGTGATGCCGCAAGGCGTTGAGCACGTCCTGGCGGGCTGCGGAGTGGAGGGGGTGGTTTGTGCCGCCCTCTGTGATGCCGCAAGGCGTTGAGCACGCGATCGATACGATCGTACACTCATTCACGGATATGTGCCGCCCTCTGTGATGCCGCAAGGCGTTGAGCACGAGGTTACCCAGGGGCGACGCGTCGGGCTCCTCTGGGTGCCGCCCTCTGTGATGCCGCAAGGCGTTGAGCACGCATAGTCGGCCGTCATGCTCCCGATCGTGTTCGACGTGCCGCCCTCTGTGATGCCGCAAGGCGTTGAGCACCCAGACGACCAGGACGACGACGGCGAAGATGAGCAAGTGCCGCCCTCTGTGATGCCGCAAGGCGTTGAGCACACTGGAGGTCGACACTCCTCAATGAGGCGTCTGAGCGTGCCGCCCTCTGTGATGCCGCAAGGCGTTGAGCACTCGACCCGGTGAAGGGCGACCGCGACGGGTCCTCTTGTGCCGCCCTCTGTGATGCCGCAAGGCGTTGAGCACACAAGAACCGGCAACTCGAGATCCAACTCGCGAAGACGTGCCGCCCTCTGTGATGCCGCAAGGCGTTGAGCACGTATTGTGACAACGTGGTGAGCCGGTTCGCCACATGGTGCCGCCCTCTGTGATGCCGCAAGGCGTTGAGCACCATCGGCTCGAGCGAGTCGTTGCCGGATCGGACGTGTGCCGCCCTCTGTGATGCCGCAAGGCGTTGAGCACCCGGATCGTCTCGGTCGCCGGCGAGGGGACCCAGGGTGCCGCCCTCTGTGAT
Source organism: Singulisphaera rosea (assembly GCF_054877945.1). Taxonomy (NCBI): domain Bacteria; kingdom Pseudomonadati; phylum Planctomycetota; class Planctomycetia; order Isosphaerales; family Isosphaeraceae; genus Singulisphaera; species Singulisphaera rosea. The sequence goes on from NZ_JBTYIP020000009.1 coordinate 87,353, forward strand.
GCCGCAAGGCGTTGAGCACTTTCCGCTGGCGTCCGGGGTTTCGGAAGCCCAGGTGCCGCCCTCTGTGATGCCGCAAGGCGTTGAGCACACTCCCGTCTTCGAACAATACAGAAAGGAATAGGTCAGTGCCGCCCTCTGTGATGCCGCAAGGCGTTGAGCACTACGCGAAAGTGTAGCAATCACCGAATGGCGTCGGTGCCGCCCTCTGTGATGCCGCAAGGCGTTGAGCACACGTCGTAGGTTCGCTCCCTGAGTTTGAGCCGCTCGTGCCGCCCTCTGTGATGCCGCAAGGCGTTGAGCACCGGTGGGCATGGGAGGTGGGATCCTACTTGTGAGGGTGCCGCCCTCTGTGATGCCGCAAGGCGTTGAGCACATGGGAATGATCCGCGAACAGGCCCGCGAAGAACGCGAGTGCCGCCCTCTGTGATGCCGCAAGGCGTTGAGCACACCGTGGGCGCCGTGTCACACGACCGGCCGTGAACTTGTGCCGCCCTCTGTGATGCCGCAAGGCGTTGAGCACGGATGAACGGCAAGCGTCAGGCCAGCGTCCTCGGCGTGCCGCCCTCTGTGATGCCGCAAGGCGTTGAGCACTGGAAGACAGTCAAGACACCGTACGGTGATTGCCAGTGCCGCCCTCTGTGATGCCGCAAGGCGTTGAGCACTCTTCACTAGCCGCAATTACGAGACGGCCGAAAAAGTGCCGCCCTCTGTGATGCCGCAAGGCGTTGAGCACTTTCAAGGATCGTCAATGGGGCGTATCTGATAACGTGCCGCCCTCTGTGATGCCGCAAGGCGTTGAGCACCGTAGGAATTTGTCGTCTTCGGCCGTGAAGATTTCGTGCCGCCCTCTGTGATGCCGCAAGGCGTTGAGCACGAAGCGACGCTGGAGACCTGCCGTCGACTCCAGAAGTGCCGCCCTCTGTGATGCCGCAAGGCGTTGAGCACACCTTGAACGTGACGTTCCGCTGGGCGATCGACCGGGTGCCGCCCTCTGTGATGCCCCAAGGCGTTGAGCACTCGAGCCCCGCTTCCAGTCGCCGCAGGATCGCCCTGTGTGCCGCCCTCTGTGATGCCGCAAGGCGTTGAGCACATCTTCCGCGTGATGGTCCGGCCATCGGGGAGATAGGTGCCGCCCTCTGTGATGCCGCAAGGCGTTGAGCACGCGACGGCCTGCGCCGTGACGGTCTTGCCGTCGTGTGCCGCCCTCTGTGATGCCGCAAGGCGTTGAGCACTACCAATCATCCTTGTGTTCGTCGTCGTGTACCCAACGTGCCGCCCTCTGTGATGCCGCAAGGCGTTGAGCACATCTACGTCGATGTCCAGACTCGCCCGTACTTCTGGTGCCGCCCTCTGTGATGCCGCAAGGCGTTGAGCACAAGCGGCAAGTCAACGTTTGCGACGGCTGCGGTGCGTGCCGCCCTCTGTGATGCCGCAAGGCGTTGAGCACTACCCACCTTTATCATGACCGGCCGAAAGCCTGTTGTGCCGCCCTCTGTGATGCCGCAAGGCGTTGAGCACGTTTCCAATGCGGTGGGCATGGGAGGTGGGATCCGTGCCGCCCTCTGTGATGCCGCAAGGCGTTGAGCACCACCGTCAACCGCCAATCCATGCTCACAGCCTTCGGGTGCCGCCCTCTGTGATGCCGCAAGGCGTTGAGCACCCAAGCCGCCCAGCGGAACCCCCGTCCTGAGCGTCAAGTGCCGCCCTCTGTGATGCCGCAAGGCGTTGAGCACGTGTCACTCTGAAGTGCGATTGTTGCGGCAGGGCGCGTGCCGCCCTCTGTGATGCCGCAAGGCGTTGAGCACACGTACGCGATGGCTTGCTTGCGGGTCATGGCGCGTGCCGCCCTCTGTGATGCCGCAAGGCGTTGAGCACAGGACCGCGAAGTCGACGCGGTGGGTATCCGAGACGTGCCGCCCTCTGTGATGCCGCAAGGCGTTGAGCACTTGGATGTCCAACGACTCAAGCGACATGCGAGAGGGTGCCGCCCTCTGTGATGCCGCAAGGCGTTGAGCACGAAGGAATCAGTAGGATACGCCTTCTTGTTAGTCGTGCCGCCCTCTGTGATGCCGCAAGGCGTTGAGCACAGCTTCGAGGACGACTTCACGCTGATCGATTGGTTCGTGCCGCCCTCTGTGATGCCGCAAGGCGTTGAGCACCTTCGACATCGCAAACCCAATCCTCTGGGAAGCCGTGCCGCCCTCTGTGATGCCGCAAGGCGTTGAGCACCCCTAGCTATCGGTATGGTCTTGGCCAGCGTGGTGTGCCGCCCTCTGTGATGCCGCAAGGCGTTGAGCACGCAAAATCTATCAGGGTGGAGACGAGGCGTACATGGGGTGCCGCCCTCTGTGATGCCGCAAGGCGTTGAGCACCTCGCCATTGAAAAGTCCCTTGATGAATACGAAGGTGCCGCCCTCTGTGATGCCGCAAGGCGTTGAGCACGTTCTACGTCGGCGTCTTTTCTTCCTCCTGATTGGAGTGCCGCCCTCTGTGATGCCGCAAGGCGTTGAGCACTCCTGTCCGGTCGAATCGTCATATCAGCGTGTGCTGTGCCGCCCTCTGTGATGCCGCAAGGCGTTGAGCACGCGACACTCCAGACGGGCAACCCAAACCCGCTCTCGTGCCGCCCTCTGTGATGCCGCAAGGCGTTGAGCACCTGAGGCAAACTGTGTTGGAGGAGTTGGCCCACTATGTGCCGCCCTCTGTGATGCCGCAAGGCGTTGAGCACCTGACCAAGACACCGAAGTCGATGGCCGAAAGAGGTGCCGCCCTCTGTGATGCCGCAAGGCGTTGAGCACAACGACCCGACCATTCAAGCGGCGACCGACCACCCCGGTGCCGCCCTCTGTGATGCCGCAAGGCGTTGAGCACCAGTTCGTGCTCCACACCCTTGGCCACATTGTCTTGTGCCGCCCTCTGTGATGCCGCAAGGCGTTGAGCACCACTACATCACGGCCCGGACCGTGATGAACCGCCGTGCCGCCCTCTGTGATGCCGCAAGGCGTTGAGCACTCGGGATCCGTAACGAGCTTGTGAAGGGAGACCATCGTGCCGCCCTCTGTGATGCCGCAAGGCGTTGAGCACACAAACCTTATATTTTGGTCGGAAATCTGAGAGAGTGCCGCCCTCTGTGATGCCGCAAGGCGTTGAGCACGCATGGGGCTCGTGCGTAGCGTCGAGGGTAACACGTGCCGCCCTCTGTGATGCCGCAAGGCGTTGAGCACCACACGCATCTTTGCCAGTTTTGCCGACAGCCCTACGTGCCGCCCTCTGTGATGCCGCAAGGCGTTGAGCACTTGATGGCCCGGCCGAACAAGTGCTTGTGGAGAAGTGCCGCCCTCTGTGATACCGCAAGGCGTTGAGCACCTACCGTTACACTACGTTCGGGAGTGCCCCGCGCGAGTGCCGCCCTCTGTGATGCCGCAAGGCATTGAGCACTCGTTGATCTGTTGTTTGGCGAAGCCCCAGGTCTGGTGCCGCCCTCTGTGATGCCGCAAGGCGTTGAGCACAGTGATATCTACGGTGCGTTGGGTCTGAATCCGACCGTGCCGCCCTCTGTGATGCCGCAAGGCGTTGAGCACAGATGGGCCGGGTTAAGGGCCAGATAGCCGGCCCGTGCCGCCCTCTGTGATGCCGCAAGGCGTTGAGCACCCACTCAAGCTTCTTTACCTACTGAAGGGAGCGGGTGCCGCCCTCTGTGATGCCGCAAGGCGTTGAGCACTCGGTGCCGACGGGAAAGAGCTCATTGAGGGACTTGTGCCGCCCTCTGTGATCCCGCAAGGCGTTGAGCACGTCGAAGATCGAGGTTGGGACGCCCACACGCTTACGTGCCGCCCTCTGTGATGCCGCAAGGCGTTGAGCACTCGAGGACCAGCAACTTCTTGTTGTCGGTCGTCGGTGCCGCCCTCTGTGATGCCGCAAGGCGTTGAGCACTCGAGGACCAGCAACTTCTTGTTGTCGGTCGTCGGTGCCGCCCTCTGTGATGCCGCAAGGCGTTGAGCACGCATTCTTGGCCTCCATGAAGGCCCTCCAGGCGAGTGCCGCCCTCTGTGATGCCGCAAGGCGTTGAGCACTTGCCCGTCTTGCCAACGTCCGGGCTCCATCCTCGCGTGCCGCCCTCTGTGATGCCGCAAGGCGTTGAGCACCCACTCAAGCTTCTTTACCTACTGAAGGGAGCGGGTGCCGCCCTCTGTGATGCCGCAAGGCGTTGAGCACAGATGGGCCGGGTTAAGGGCCAGATAGCCGGCCCGTGCCGCCCTCTGTGATGCCGCAAGGCGTTGAGCACGTGCTGCTGATCGGCGCCCACTACCTCAACTTCAGTGTGCCGCCCTCTGTGATGCCGCAAGGCGTTGAGCACGACTCCCTTCCCATAACTCCCCGGGTTATCCCCCGAGTGCCGCCCTCTGTGATGCCGCAAGGCGTTGAGCACCGAAGACGGGCCGCCGGCTCGACGACCATCTGCCGTGCCGCCCTCTGTGATGCCGCAAGGCGTTGAGCACCCGATCATCGAGTCGATCGGAACGAAGGTCAAAGGTGCCGCCCTCTGTGATGCCGCAAGGCGTTGAGCACGTGCAAAATCAATCTGAGATCACTCCACTCGGCCGATGATCGAGTATGACATAACCGCGGAATGTTCTCACAGGCTTCGCAATATATTCATCAAGGTGCGGTAGTTTCAAGACTCGGCCATTTTGGGCTTTCTCGGGCGGGACGCGAGTATCCGCTCCCGAGCCAGCATCGAGGCCGATTCCAACCTACCTTGGGTCGAAGCTCTCCTTCCCTGACCTTCTTGGTGCGGTCGCGACCGCGGTGAGTCGGAGTCCATGAGGTGAAGCTGTATTTGATGGCGTGTCGAAGCCAATGAGAGAGGACCGAATTGGGGAAAGGCCGTATTCCTGAAAATGGGTGACGATGCCGTCGTTGGATTCTAGCGGCTCCGATAGGTCATCCGAACGTGGCCGGTCCTCAATCGCCTGGTTGAGAGTGCGAAACATAGCATCGAGCTTTGACTTGAAGTGAATGCCCTCCGACGTCTGCCTGCGGACGTCATTCCTTCCTTGACTGATGCGACCGGGATCGGCTTCGGGAATAGGCTCCGAGGCGGGCGCCACGGGACTTGGTATTGGCCGCCGGGATCGCATCACCCCCCTCAGAAAGGGACCGTTTCATGCTTCGGGATCGTAAGGGATTTACGCTGATTGAACTGTTGGTCGTCATCGCGATCATCGCCGTCCTGATTGCGTTGTTGCTCCCGGCCGTGCAGTCGGCCCGCGAGGCGGCGCGGCGGGCTCAGTGTGTGAACAACCTCAAGCAGATGGGACTGGCCGCTCACAACTTCGAGTCTTCGAACGGTTGTTTCCCGCCGGGCTTCGGACCGACCCCGACGATTGCCGTGCCGCTCTATCCTCGATGCACCCCGCAGGTCCAGATGCTGTCGTATCTGGAGAACTCGAGCCTGTACAACACGTTCAACTTCTCGTTCAACCTGAACGGGATCTACAACAACAAGATCAACGACGCGAACTACACGGCCGGGACTCAGCTCATCTCGGCGTACCTTTGCCCGTCGGACCCGGCCAACGTCAAGTTCGCGGGGATCCTCGGCTACGACAACTACTTCGCCTCGCTCGGCGGGACGGCGTGCCCCGAGATGGGCCCTGCCCCTGCGGGGTATACGGCGAACCATACCGAGGTGAACACGGCCCTGGCGGGCATCTTCAACGTCACGCTCGACTACGGCCAGCCCGCACAGGTGAATGGGGCCAACAATCCGGACTATCAGAAGGTCGCCAGCAAGACGACCATCGCGTCCGTGACCGACGGGACCAGCAACACGGCCCTCTTCTCCGAGATCACCCGTTCGGTCGCCAGCGCCAATCTCGCCACCGAGGTGGACCCGCTCAGCTATCTGAACGTGTTCGGGATCGCCGCGGCGAGCTTCACCACGAGTGTCGCGCCGCCGACCTCCACCTGCCTTGCCGGCGCTCGGCTGAAATATCGTGGCCAGCAGTACTATCGCGGCATCGCCCCGATGGCCTTCTATTCGCATACGATGACCCCCAACTCGAAGTCCTACGACTGTGCCAACAGCAGCGACTACATCTGTGCCCATATCGCGGCCCGTAGCAACCATACCGGCGGCGTGAACACCGGGTTCGCGGATGGCTCCGTCCGCTTCATCAAGAACTCGGTCAACCCGACCACCTGGCTCGCCCTGGGGACTCGCGCGGCCGGCGAAGTCGTGAGCGCGGACTCTTATTGATCGAATCGGAGTTTCCCGGGTCGGCATAAACCGACGTGATGGCGAATCCCGAGTCGCATCCTGGACCTCGGACCGAGAACGCGAGGGAACGGGCCGGGCTCGACTTCGGTCGACGCCCGGCCCGAGCCGTTGACAGGGGCGCCTCGTTTCGGGACCGTACGAAATGATTCGCGTGACTCCGGCGAAGAACCTCAAGAATCATTCATTCCCCGATACTCCGACGTGTTATCGTCCGAACGCTTCCCCGCGAACTCACTCTCCTCTTCTTCGAGAGACACGATGCGACAGAGGATTCGGTCCGTGAGAGGGTTGTGGCTCCTGGGATGCTGGGCCGGGATGCTCGCGGCGGCCGGCTGCGGGCCACAAAACGTGCAGTACACCGCCGATCAGGCTGAAGAGATGAAGCTCCTCGAGGTCGGAGAGGTCCTCCGCGAATATCAGCTCTTCAAGAACTCGCCACCGAAGGCGATCAAGGACCTGATGAAGGCGTCGGGCAGTTCTCCTGGAGGATACGAAGCCGTCAGGTCGGGGGATGTCGTGGTTCATTGGGACGCGGCGCTTCCCGACACGAACGAAAGACCCGGCGTGAATCCGTCGGACAAGGTCCTGGCCTACGTGAAGCGGGTCCCGAAGGAAGGGGGTCCCGTCCTCATGCTCGACCGGACGGTCCGCCGAATGTCGGCCGAGGAATTCCAAGCGGCCCCCAAAGCCGGCACATCCGCGGCGAAATGACCCAACGAACTGACCTCCGCCTCAACTCCGCCGCGGAAAGAATGCGGCCAAGAAATTGGACTCCGAAGACGATCCGGGGCGGATTTGAGCCTGGTCGCGGCTCGTTCAAATCATTGGAAGGGAACCTGATGACGATCACGAGATTCGGTGTCTTGCTTGGCCTGGCCTCACTCACCCTCGGCAGCACGTCCGCCTCGATACGAGGTGCCGAGCCCACCCAGATTCGCGTGCTCAGCTATAATATCCACCACGGCGAGGGGACCGACGGCAAGCTCGACCTCGAGCGCCTGGCCGCCGTGATTCGATCCGTCAATCCGCACCTCGTCGCGCTCAACGAGGTGGACCGCGGTGTCCAGCGATCGCAGCAGGCCGATGAGCCCGCGGAGCTGGGCCGCCTGACGGGGATGGCTTCGATCTTCGAACGGAATATCCCCTACCAAGGGGGAGACTATGGGAATGCCGTCCTGAGCCGGCTCCCCGTGATCGGCCATAAGAATCACAAGCTCCCCTCGCACTACGTGGGCGAACAGCGAGGGGTGCTCGCCGTGGACGTGAAAGCGCCGAATGCCGGGCAGACCCCGATTCGCTTCCTCGCCACCCACCTCGATTATCGGCCCGCCGACGCGGAACGAATGGACTCCGTGACGCGGATCGAGGAGGTGGTCCAGGAGGCTCCCGAACGTCCGACCTTGCTCGTCGGCGACCTCAACTCCCTCCCGGATAGCAAGGTGCTGCGGGCGTTCGAGGTCAACTGGCGCAGCTCCAATCCCAACGCGCTATTCACCTATCCGTCGGACAAGCCGCTCCGGCAGATCGACTACGTCCTCTATCGCCCCGCCGCGCGTTGGAAGGTCGTCGAGACTCGCGTCCTGGAGGAACCCGTCGCCTCCGACCACCGTCCCCTCCTGGTTGTCCTGGAGTTCAAGGATTAGACTGCTTGGTCGGTCCGTGGTGTCTCCCCATGCCCGATTGAGGTCGCGGGACTCGATGTCGACGACGTGGAGGGAAGGATCTCCAGCGGTGGCCTTGATCGGGGCGGCCGTTCTCCTGGCGGTCGGGATGGGGCGGGCGGGCTCCTCGAGTTGGCTGGAGTCCGCCTCGTTCGTCACGGGGGCCGCGTGCGTCTGGCTGACGGTGAAAGAGAATGTCTGGAACTTCCCGATCGGCCTCGTCAACGTGGCCACCTTCGGCGTCGTCTTCCTGAGTGCCGGGCTCTATGCCGACGCGGGTTTGCAGGTCGTCTACCTGATCCTCGGCATCCAGGGGTGGTACCTCTGGCTCCGCCGAGGACGTGACGGCACTCGCCTCCACGTCTCGCGGGCCGGTCATCTCGAGCGGAACGGATTGATCGTCGGCGTCGGCCTCCTCACGCTGTTGCTCTGGCTGGTCCTCCGACGGATCGGTGGGTCGGCCTCGTTCTGGGACGCATTGACGACCTCGATGAGCCTCGGGTCCCAATGGCTGTTGAACCGGAAGCGGCTGGAGAGTTGGCTGGTCTGGATCCTGGTCGACTTGATTTACGTGCCCCTGTATGTCTCGAAGTCGCTCTACCTGACGGCGATCCTTTACGCGATCTACGTGGGCCTGGCGATCCTGGGGTGGCGGCGATGGCGGGAGAATTGGTTGACTAACCAGGTCGCCCCGTAATCGGCCTGAGCCCTACGCAGCGGGGAGGCCACGACATGACGTTGGGGTTCATCGTCGGCAAGTTCTACCCACCCCATCGGGGCCACAAGCACCTGATCGACTCGGCGCGTCGACAGGTGGATCACCTCATCGTCATGGTTGCCCATCATCCCTCCCAGGTGATTCCGGGCGAGTTGCGGAAGGCCTGGCTGGAGCGGATCCATCCCGACTGCGACGTCCGCCTCGTGCCGGACGAGTTGGAAGATGACAGCCGGCAATGGGCGGAATTCACGACCGCCTATCTCGGACGAGCCCCCGACGTCGTCTTCACCAGCGAAAACTACGGCTGGGAATACGCCAGGCTCATGGGCTCTCGGCACGTGATGATCGACCATGCCCGCTCCGCCGTGCCGATCTCCGGCACCAAGATCCGCTCCGCCCCCCTGGACCACCTCGAATGGCTTGAGCCCTGCGTGCGAGCCTACTTCGTCCGGAGGGTCGTCCTGATCGGCGCGGAATCGACGGGCAAGACCACCCTCGCCCAACTCCTCGCCCGCCACTTCCAGACCGCGTGGGTCCCCGAATACGGGCGCGAGCACTGGGAGAAGAAGGTCGCCGGCCTGACGATGGACGACCCGCTCCCCTCCTGGTCGCCCGAGGGGTTCGTCCATATCGCCCGCGAACAACAGTCACGCGAGAACGCCCTCGCCGAGGTCGCCAACCGCGTCCTCATCTGCGACACCAACGCCTTCGCCACCGGCACCTGGTTCGAACGCTACCATCAACGCCGGTCCCCCGAAGTCGATGCGATCGGGGCCAAGGACAAGGTCGAACTCTACCTGGTCTCGGCGCCGGACGTCCCCTTCGTCCAGGACGGCTTCCGCGATGGCGAGAAGATCCGAGAGTGGATGCACACCAGGTTCGTCGAACAACTCGCCCTCGGTTCGACGCCGATGTGCATCCTCCAAGGGTCTTACCCCGAACGTTCGGCGTCGGCGATCGAGAAGGTAGATGGGCTGCTCATGATGCCTTCGGACTCCCCCACGAGACGACAGAACAACTATTCAAACTTTCATTAGTTTTAAATTGATAGACTGAACTATTTGTTCATAACACAATCGTACCCAAGAAACTCGACCACGAAACCAACAAGAAACCCTCGCCCTCCAAGACACCTGACGATCGAGGGAAACGTCGCTGGACCGCCCCTTGGCTCGCACGGCTGGAGGAATTCATGCCCTTACGACATTCTCGTGGAGCTTTACCTGCGAAACTCCCCTCGCTCGACTCGAGAGGCAGGAAGCGACAAAGCGGCATGTCGCGTCGGGCCACGAGTCAGGGAGACGTCCTCTTCCAGAAGGATGCGATCAGGCGAGTGGCCCAGGATTTGAGCTCGCCTGCGTAGTGAACCCCGCCGGTTCTTAGCCCGATCTCTGCCGAGTTTGGCATGTCCATAAGCCTCCTTGACCGTCTCGGCAATCGGGAGCCGGCATGAGTTTGTATTGCCGTGTCGGATTGAATCATCACGGCACCACAACGGTGGGTTGGAACAGGCCATGGGGGATTTTCTTGTTGATTATGGACATTAAGGTGTGTAAAAGGTAATCTCTCTTCTTAAATGGTCGCCGCATCGTCGAAGAAGACTGCGGCGAGGAAGTCCATCGCCTTGTCGCGGCTTGAGTTTATGGCTGCCGAGACGAATCCCCCCCTTCTTTCGTTCTCGGATTTGCATCTGCATCTTCAATCCCAACCGTTGATGCCGCATTCGGGATAGGAATGCCGGCGGCAACGGCAGCCCCTGTCTGAATTCTCGACGCAACCGAAACACGCATGCGTGCTTGCACCTAATAACTGCAAGTCCGTGAGCCGGTGTCGCACGCGACGTCCGTCACCGCAAGACCGTTGCTCGCCTTGATCCGCACCATGAGGGTTCGCGCCGTGCCATCCCCCAAGTCGTTGCTCGTAGGCGCTTCCGGTTTTCGCAAAATCATCGGTGATCGTTTCGGGGCCCCGCCCGGGTCCTCGGCACGAGCGGCGCGACCACGACGGCGGAGATCGAAGTCAGGCAGAGCCATGCAGCCCTTGCGCGACTTCCGGCTTCTCTTTTTCGAGCGGTTGGAAGAACGCCGTATGTTGACGGCGCCCGTGGTGACCGGCATCACCCCGACTCAGGGGCCCGCGGCCGGCGGCACGCAGGTGACGATCTCGGGGTCGGGCCTGGGCTCGAGCGAAGCGGTCTACTTCGGCACGACTCCCGCCCGTGGCCTCTATATTTACAGCTTTATTAACAACACTCTCACGGTTTCGAGCCCGCCGGGTCTCGGGATCGTGGACGTCATCGTGGATTCGCCGAGCGGCGAGCCTTCGGCACCTTCGGCGGCGGACCGATTCACTTATGTGCAACCTCCACCGACGGTGAGTAGCGTCAGTGCGGGGGCGGGTCCCACGGCTGGTGGGACGACCGTGACGATCACGGGCTCGAACTTCACCAATACCACCGGCGTCTACTTTGGCGGTATCGCGGCCGCGGGCTTCGCGGTCAAATCGGATACTCAGATCGCGGCGACCAGCCCGGCCGGGGTTGCAGGCACGGTCGACGTCTCGATCGTCACCCCTGGCGGTGCTTCGCAGGCGTCGTCCACTGACCAGTTCATTTATCTCGCGAATCCCGCCGTGACCGGTGTCGGCCCGGCGACGGGTTCCACCGCGGGTGGCACGACTGTGACGATCGCCGGGTCAGGCTTCACCGGCGCCACCCAGGTGGACTTCGGCACCCTGGCGGCGACCAGCTTCACGATCAATTCGGACACGCAGATCACGGCGACCACCACTCCGTCTGCTATGGCGGGCACGGTGGACGTCTCGGTCGTTTCGCCGGGAGGGACTTCGCCCACCACGGCCGCGGACCATTTCACCTATGCCGTCGGTCGACCGGTGGTGACGGGCCTTGCTCCGGCGGCTGGTCCCATGATGGGCGGGGCTTCGGTGACGATCACGGGATCGGGCTTCACGGGCGCGACCGTCGTGGATTTCGGTACCCTCGCGGCGACGAGTTTTGTCGTCGACTCCGACCTCCAGATCACCGCGACCAGCCCGGCTGGCGCGGTCGGCGTGGCCGATGTGAAGGTGGTCACGCCGCGCGGGACTTCGGCCGTTTCTTTGGCCGATCGGTTCACCTTCGTGACGCGCCCCGTGGTGAGCGGCGTCAGCCCCGCGACTGGGTTCGCCTCCGGCGGGACGACGGTGACCATCACGGGCACGGGCTTCACCGGGACCACGCAGGTCTTCTTCGGCACGACCCCCGCCACGAATGTCGTGGTCAACTCCGCCACCCAACTCACGGTCATCAGTCCGGCGGGTGTCGGGACGGACGACGTGACCGTGTTCGCGACAGGCGGCCCTTCAGCCGTCTCTCCCGCCGACGGTTTCACTTACCTGGTTCCATCGACATTCCCCATCACCGCGTCCGATGGGACGGCGGGCGGCGGCTTCGGGTCCTCGGTCGCGATCAGCGGCAACATTCTCGTCGTCGGCGTAGGGAGCGGCGCGCTCATCGATAACTCCCCCGGTGCGGCTTACGTCTACGTGGCGTCCGGCAATGCCTGGAACCAGGTGGCCAAGCTCACGGCGTCCGATAGTGCGGCGGGAAACCGCTTCGGTAGTTCGGTCGCGATCAGCGGAAACACGATCGTGGTCGGGGCGCCCGAGGCCATGGTTGGCAGCAACAGTGGCCAAGGGGCGGCGTATCTCTTCACACTGACCGGCTCTTCCTGGACCCAGGCCACCGAACTCACCGCCGGAGATGGCGTGGCGCACGACTTGTTCGGCTCGTCGGTCGCGATCAGCGGCAACACCATCCTGGTTGGTGCCGAGGACGCGACGGCCACGCAGGGCACGTTGTTCAGCCCACCTGGACCGGGCGCGGTCTATGTCTTCACCGGGGCCGGATCGAGTTGGACTCAGGCCGCCAGGCTCGCCGCCAGTGATGGCGCGTCGGGAAATCAGTTCGGCGAGTCGGTTTCGTTGAGCGGCAACACGGCGGCGATCGGAGCGGCGAATACCACATACATCTTCACGGGGACCGGCGCGGGCTGGTCCCAGGAGGCCGAGTTGTCTCCGACCGGCGGAGCGCCATTCTCCGGTTTTGGCGGTTCGGTTTCGCTGAGCGGCGACACGGTGGTCGTCGGGGCGCCTGCCTCGACGGTCGGCCAGAACAGTAGCCAAGGGATGGTTTATATCTTCACGCGGTCCGGATCGAGCTGGTCCCAGGCCGCTGCGCTCACCGCCAGTGACGGCGCGGCGTACCAGTCGTTCGGTGACGCGGTCGCGATCAGCGGCAGCACGATCGCGATCGGAACCCTGGCCCCTAATGCTGGCTCTCTCAATACTTCGGGGGCGGTGTATCTCTTCACCGGGGCCGGCGCCGCCTGGAGCCAGTCGGCCAAGCTTTCGGCGCCTTTCCCCGGGATTGGCGATGAATTCGGCGACGCGGTGGCGATCGACGGCTCGACTGTCATTGTCGGTGCGTCGGGCACCAGTGTTGGTGCCAACGCCGGCCAAGGAAAGGCCTACGTGATCGGGGCGCCGACCAATGTGACCGGGATCGGCCCCGCGGTCGGTGCGACGGCGGGTGGGAACCTCGTGACGATCACCGGCTCTGGTTTCACGGGTGCCACAGGAGTGAACTTCGGCACGGCGGCGGCGACCAGCTTTGTCATCGACTCCGACACCCAGATCACCGCCACCAGCCCGGCCGGCACCGCGGGTGCGGTGAGCGTGACCGTCATCAAACCGGGGGGGACCTCGCCGGTTTCCTCAGTCAGCCAGTTCCGTTACGTCGATGCGCCGGCAGTCACCGGGATCTCCTCGGCCACGGGTCCCGTGGCAGGTGGGACGACGGTGACGATCACGGGCTCGGGCTTCACAGACGCCACCCAGGTGGACTTTGGCGCTGTGGCGGCGACCTACGTCGTGATCAATTCCGGCACCCAGATCACCGCCACCAGCCCGGCGGGTCTCCTCGGCACGGTGGACGTGACGGTCGTGACGCCGGGCGGCACCTCGGCAACGTCGGCAGCCGACCAGTTCAGCTATCTGGCCGTGCCGACGGTGGCGGGCATCAGCACGACTTCGGGGCCGGCGGCCGGCGGGACGACGGTGACGATCACCGGTACGGGATTCTCCGGTCCGACCGGGGTGCTCTTCGGGACGATGTTGGCGACCAACGTCGTTGTCAAATCGGGCACCCAGATCACCGCCACCAGCCCGGCCGGAATCGGCGCGGTGGATGTCATCGTCATCTCGGCGGGGGGGACCTCGGCGTTGACCTCAGCCGACCAGTTCAGCTATGGCCTTGCGCCTGCGGTCACGGGGCTCAGTCCGGTGGCGGGTCCGTCCGGCGGCGGCACCAGCGTGGTCATCACGGGCATCAACCTCTCGGGCGCCACGAAGGTCAACTTCGGCTCCATTGCCGCCACCAGCGTCGTGGTCAAATCCGCGACTCAACTCGTGGCCACCAGTCCGCCAGGCGCGGCGGGAGTCGTGGACGTCACGGTCATCACTCCGGGAGGCACCTCGCCGGTCACGCTCGCCGATCGCTTCACCTATGGGACACAAATCACGGTCACCGGCGTCGGTCCCGCCTCAGGGCCGCTGGTGGGAGGCACGACCGTCACGATCTCCGGCACGAACGTAGGGAACGCCACCCAGGTACTGTTCGGGACAGTCCCGGCGCAGATCGTCAGTGTCTCGCCCACGCAGATCGTCGTAACGAGCCCGTCGGGCGTGGCCGGGGTGGTGGACGTGACGGTGACGTCGCCCAATGGTCAGTCGCCGACATCGGCTGCCGATCATTTCACCTACAAGTCTTCGCTGACGACCGTGACAGGCGTTGCCGCGCCCGAGGGGCCCAGCTCGGGAGGCGACACGGTGACGATCACGGGGACCGGCTTCACCGGGGCGACACAAGTCGATTTCGGCGGTGTCCCGGCGAGCCGCGTGGTCGTCAATTCCGACTCCCAGATCACGGCGGTGAGCCCACCGGGCTCGGGCATAGTGGATGTCACGGTCGTCACGCCGCAGGGTTCCTCCGCAACGAGTCCGACGGACCGGTTCACCTACGTCGTTGCATCCGTGGTGACGCAAATCAGCACCACGGTCGGTCCTGAGGCGGGTGGGACGCCGGTGACGATCACGGGCACCGGCTTCGGCAGCGTCGCGCAGGTGTACTTCGGGGCGACCCTGGCGAGCAACATCGTCGTCAACTCGGACACCCAGATCACGGCCACCAGCCCGGCCGGTGCCGCGGGCATGGTGAACGTCACCGTGGTCACACCGGGGGGCACGTCACCCGTCCTCCCGGCTGTCCAGTTCACCTACGTTGTTCCACCCGTGATAACCGCCCTGAGCACCGATAAGGGGCGCTCGGCGGGTGGCACGACGGTGACGATCACGGGTTCGGGCTTCAATATCGCCGCGCAGGTGTACTTTGGGACGGCCTTGGCGAGCAATATTGTCGTCAACTCCGAAACCCAGATCACGGCCACAAGTCCGGCCGGCGCACCGGGCGTGGCGGATGTCACGGTTGCGATCCCGGGGGGAACATCGGGGATTCGTCCGGAGGACCAGTTTACTTACGTTATTGCGCCGGTGATATCGAAGTTCACCGCGTCGGACGGCGATGCCAACGACGCTTTCGGGACATCGATCGCGATCAGCGGCAACACCATGGTGGTTGGAGCGCCGAGAGCCATGGTCGGCTCCTCCAGCAACCAGGGTGAGGCCTACGTCTTCACGAAGTCCAGCACGGGCTGGATTCAGACCGCGACGCTCACCGTGCCGGCGTCGTATGGCGCAGCCAATACCTATTTCGGGATCTCGGTCGCGATCAGCGGCAATACCATCGTCGTCGGCGCCTATGATGCCACGGTCGGCTTCAACAGCGCTCAGGGCGCGGCCTACGTGTTCTCGGGATCCGGCACGAGCTGGACCGAGACGGCCAGGATCACCGCCTCCGACGGCGCGGAAGGGGACCATTTCGGCCACTCGGTCGCGATTAGCGGAGGCACGATCGTCGTCGGGGCCGAGAACAACAATGAGGCGACGGGTGCGGCCTACGTCTTTACCGTTTCCGGAACCTCCTGGACTCAGGCCGCCAAGCTCACCGCGTCCGACGGCGAGCCGATCGAATACTTCGGCTCGGCTGTAGCGATCAGTGGGAGCACGGTGGTTGTCGGGGAGTTGGGCAGCAGTGGTCTCAACGATCCCGAGGCGGTGTATGTCTTCACGGCATCCGGCTCAACCTGGACCCAGGCCGCTAAGCTCACCGCGAAAGACGGCAAGGAGGGCGATGGTTTCGGCGCCTCCCTCGCGATCAGTGGCAGCACGATCGCGATCGGGGCGTATGGGACGAATAGTTTTCAGGGGGCGGCCTACGTTTTCACACCTTCGGGCTCGACCTGGATCCAGACCGCCACACTCACCGCCACGGACGGCCAGCCGTATGACGGATTTGGAGGCTCGATCGCGATCAGTGATGCGACGATCCTGGTCCGAGGACCCAACGCCGCGTATGTCTTCACGCGAACCGGCACGTCCTGGAGTCAAACCGCCAAGCTGACGGCGCCCGACGGCCAACCCGACGACGGATTCGGGGGCTCGGTCGCGGTGGATGGCGTCACGGACGTGATCGGGGCGTCGGGGGCTGCGATCGGCACGAATCCTGGTCAAGGCGCGGTCTACGTCGGCCCCTGGCCCGTCCCGAGCGTCACTGGCCTCAGCACGGCCCTGGGGGCCGTGACGGGCAACACGACGGTGACGATCACAGGCACAGGATTCACGGCCGCCACGGAGGTCCGTTTTGGCGCGGCGGAGGCGACCCGCGTCGTGGTCGTTTCGGACACGCAGATCACGGCCACCAGCCCGGCCGGCAAGGCGGGCACGGTGGACATCACGGTCGTCACGCCGGGAGGAGCCTCGGGCGCCGTGGCGACCGATCGGTTCACGTATGTCGCTGCACCGATTGTCACACGGATGAGCACTACGGATGGTTTGCTCGCGGGGGGCACGGCGGTGACGATTATCGGCACCAACCTGGCCCATGCGATCGGGGTCACGTTCGGCGGCGTGGCCGGGACGATCGTCAGCGACACGGCCAACGAGATCGTGGCCATCAGCCCACCCGGGAGCACAGGGGTCGTGGACGTGGCCGTGACCACTCCCGGAGGGATGTCAGCCACCACACCGGCCGACCGGTTTTCCTACACGCCCCTGGCCGTCATCAGCCCAAATCAGACGCTCTTCCAAACAGGCACGGCCGGATCATATACGTTCAAGACGGGCGACCCCTCCGCCACATTCGCGGAGTCCGGCACCCTGCCCAGCGGCGTGACGTTCAACTCCCACGGCACGCTCAGTGGTACGCCGGCCGCGGGCACGGTCGGCATCTACTCGATCGTCGTCACGGCCGCCGACGGCGCCTTGCCGCAAGGAATTCAGACATTCGTCTTGATGGTCGCCACTCCGGCCGGCACCGTTTATTCGCTGACCAGCGTGGCCTCGGGCGGCTGGCTCGAGATGCAAGCGGCCGGTTCGACCGTGTTGCGGGTGATCGACACCAACGTGCGCGGGTACAAAGTCGACGGCTCAGGTGCAGCGATCGCCCTGGAGGGGAACGGGAGCCTCGTTCGATTTGCGGCGAACACGGCGACCCGGCAGCCGATGGCCACGGGCGTGAGCACGTTTGCCGTGGACGGCTCGGGGTCAGTGGTGGCGTTGGTATCGAACCAGGGACTTCTCCGATTCGCCCCGGGCTCAACGGTGGGGCAGTTGCTCCTGCCGAACGCGACCCGACTCGGCAATGACGGCTCGGGGTCCCTGGTGGCCCTGGATGCGAACCAATCCTTGTGGCGGTTTGGGCCGGGCTCGATGAGCGGGCAGATGATCGCCGCGAAGGTCAGCTCGTTCCTGACCGACGGGGCCGACTCGGTCGTGGCGTTCGTGGTAGGGGCGGGCAGCAACTCCGGGAGTCTCGTCAGGTTCACCTCCGGATCGTCAACGGCCGTGGCGATCTCAGGTGCGTTCGTGAATTTCGCGGTGGATGGTTCGGGCTCCCTTTGGGCCCTGGACTCGAAGAACTCGCTGTGGCTGTTCGCACCCGGGGCGTCAACCGGTCAGGTGACGGCCTCCGGCGTACTGACCTTCCTGATGGATGCGGCCGGGTCCGTGGTGGCCTACCAATCCCCTTCGGGGGCCGCGACGGCGACGCTGCTGCGTTTCGCCCCCGGGTCGTCGACGCCGCTGCCAATTGCGGGAGTCTTCAAGCAACTCGGAATGGACGGCTCGGGCTCGCTGATAGCCCTGGACACCGGCGGGAACCTGGAGCGGTTCGCACCGGGGTCGACGACGCCGCAGATGATGCTCAGTGGGGTGGTCTCGTTCACAGTGGACGGGGCCGGCTTCGTGGTTGCCGAGGCCCACTTCCCCCTGGGTCTGGCGGTTGACGAGCTCGTTCAATTCGCGCCGGGCTCGAATGGAGGCCGGGGCTTCGCGTACGGAGTCGTGCAATACGCCCTGGACGGGACGGGATCGATCGTGGCGCTAAACGGCTATGGGGAGCTCGACAGCTACGCCCCGGGGTCGATCCAAGCGCGTCCGATGGATGGATGCTTGCTGACCGGTTATGACGTGAGCGTTGTAGCCTGGGGAGACGGCTCGGGAGTGCCGACCACCGGCAAGAGCCTGGTGATCGTCGGCACCGACCCGTACGGCGAATTCCACATCCGCATCTTCGATGCCAGCGGGAATGTCCGTCTGGACACGATCGAATATGAGCTGCCACCGTCGGTTTCGGGGGCGATCAAGGCCCTCAAGTCACAACTCCCACCCCCGGGTGTCCTGACGCCCGATGAGGAGGTCTTTCTTCTCGGGAAGATCGTACCGATCGTCGGCAGTTTCCTCGTCGTGACCGCCTTCGCGGTCGACGGCGCCGGCCAGGTGGTCGCAGTGGAGGGCGACGGGACCCTCGTTCGTCTCACCGCCGGCTCGGCGGCCGACGGGGTCGTGCGGACCGTGATGCACGGCTCCGGCTACATGACCGGGACCGGTCAGACCTCCGACGGCGTTGGATATCTCCATGTCGACCGGAACGGCGACATCATCGCCGCGGCCGGCTTCAGTGGGACCTATCATCTCTTCTATTTCACGCCAGGATCAAATTTAAATCATGATTATACATTTAATTTTTTAGGCTCGACATGGGGCGACAGTGCCGCGCCGAACCTCAAGTATTTCCAAGGCTTCTGGGTGTTGGCCGACGGGACGATGCTGGTCACCATCGAGGCCGACAGCCTTGGATTGTTCCACGGCGACGATTACGAGCTCTTCGAGATCCAGGCCGGGACGTACCCGACGAACCTGGATATCGTGCCGGGCGGCCTTTACATCAAAGACGTCTGGGTTTCCGACGACGGGACGCAGGTCAAGGTCACCGTCAACCAGAACATCGCGCACGATTTCGAGGAGTTTCAAAGCATCCTCAACACCGTCGCGACGGTGCTCGAGGTGTTCGAGGTGGTCTTCGTAGCGGTCGTGGGTATCGCCATCTCGATCGCCTCGGCCGGCATCCTCGCCCCCGAAGTGGCCGCGGTCGCGGCCGACCTCGGCGCCGCGGCGGCGTCGGAAGTGATCGGGGCGACGGTCGCGGCGGGTGTGGCGAGTGCGGTCACTCAAGAGATCAGCATCGCCGTGACGGGGAAAGGGTCGTTCAACTGGACGCAGGTCCTGACGGCGGGGTTCACCGCGTTTGGCGGCGATCTCATCGGTGGTCTCAGCGACCTCACCGGTCTGGCGGACTCGGCCGACGAGTCCCTTGTCGCCAGCACGCTCGACGCGACTCTGTCCGAAGCCGCCGATTCGTTCGAGACGGCCTTGACGCAAGGCGGGTCACTCGGCACTGCGCTCGGACAGAGCGTCACGAGCGGCTTGAATGCGTTGACCGACGGAGTCGTCGACGCCCTGAGTGATTCGCTGATCAGTTCGACGTTCCTCCAGGATGCCGCGTCCTTCGTGGACCAGGTTTCGGACCTGATCGATGACCTTCCCTTCGCGGACTCGGCGATCTCGTTCTTGACCCAGGCGGTCACGACGGGCGACTGGAAGAGCGCGGCGTTCAATGCGTTCGCGCTACCGGCCGCTTCGCTCCTGGAGCAGACCGTCTCCGAAGGCCTCGCCGGGACATCCTTCGGCGACACCGTCAGCTCGTTCCTCGACCAGGTCGTCACGGACGGCCTCACCGGCAGTGCCTTCGCGCAGGGCGCGTTGTCGTTCCTGGAGGATACGGTTGCCGACCAACTCACGAATTCCAGCTTCGTGCAAGATGTAGGGGGATTCCTCGACCAACTGGGCGGGGACGACTTCAGCAATTTCGTGAGCTCGACATTCGGGGGCGGCCTCGGGGCGTTCCTGCAGCAGGTGGTCGCCAGCAATGGGATCACGTCGGACCTCGCGCAAGGTCTCGACGACTTCTTGCAGCAGGCGGAGGCATCAGGACTGGACTTCGCCTCTTCGACGCTTGCCGACGGCCTCGGGACGTTTCTTCAAGAGGCACAGTCGGTGGGGCTCGACCTGGTCGACTCGCCGCTGGCGCAGGGGATCGGCGACTTCCTCCAGCAAGCGCAGGCGGTGGGCTTGAACCTCGACACATCGCCGCTGGCGCAGGGCCTCGGGACGTTCTTGCAGCAGGCGTTAAGTCTGAACTTCGACACGTCGCCGCTGGCCCAGGGACTCGGCGAATTCTTGCAACAGGCGGAGTCGTCGGGGCTGGACCTCGGGTCTTCGGTGCTGGCGCAGGGACTTGGGACGTTCCTGGATCAGGCCGAGTCGGTGGGGCTCGATTTGGTCAACTCGCCTCTGGCGCAAGGAATTGGCGACTTCTTGCAGCAGGCGCAAGCGGCCGGACTGGACCTTGACACATCGCCGCTAGCACAAGGCCTGGGCACGTTCTTGGAGCAGGCGCAGAGCTTGAACTTCGACACGTCGCCGTTGGCGCAAGGGATTGGCGACTTCTTGCAGCAGGCGGAGTCGTCGGGACTGGACCTCGCCACATCGACGCTTGCCGAAGGGCTCGGGACGTTCCTCCAAGAGGCGGAGTCGATGGGGCTCGATCTGATCAACTCGCCGTTGGCGCAGGGGATCGGCGCCTTCCTCGAGGAAGCGGCACAAGAGGGTGGAGCATTCCTCAATTCGTCCGTCGCCGTCAATGTCGGGGCATTCCTCCAAGACGCCGGACAAGCGGCGACAACCTTCGCGAATTCCACGCTGGGGGCGGATGCCGGCGTCTTTCTGGAACAAGCCGCTCAGGACGGCATGGATTTTCTCAATTCTTCATTCTTTGCAGGAGCGAGCGAATTCTTGCAGGTAGCCACCGGTGACGAGGCCGGTTTTCTCAATTCGGTCGTGGGAGGTAACCTCGGGACGTTCCTCCAGGAAGCCGCCCAGGCCGGGGCGAACTTCGCCGCCTCCACGCTCGGCGAAGATGCCGGCGAATTCCTGGAGCAAGCCGCCCGGGATGGCGTCGACTTCTTCAATTCGAGCTTCGGCCAAGATCTGAGCACATTCCTGGATCAAGCCCTCGTGGCGGGCAACGGTTTCCTGACGTCCACGTTCGCAGGTGAAACCGGTCAGTTCCTGCAGGAAGCGGCCGTTGCCGGAGTCGATTTCGCGAATTCGACGTTCGCGCAGGATGCCGTTTCGTTCCTGAACCAGGCTCTCACGGGCTCGCTCACAAGTACGTCTCTCGCGCAGGATGCACTCTCCTATGTGAATCAAACAATTGCCAATACCGCGGTCGGCTCGGATTTCGCAAACCTTACACTCCCGTTCCTGGATAACGCCGTCGCGATCGGTCTCTCCGGTGCGACGTTCGCACAGGACGTCGGGGCGTTCGTGTCCCAACTCGTGTCGGACGGCCTGACGGATGCGAAGGATCTGTTGTCCAGCGTCAAGGTCACGAACGCGACTTTACTGACCGCGCTGGGCAATGCCTGTATTTCCCAAGGTTATCTCTCCAATGGCCTGTCGGCCCTGCGGTTGGCCGCGCAACTCAACAACAACGCGGGCGCCGTTAGCCTCGCTCAGTCTCTCGTGACCCTCTCCACGACGAGCATCCCGTATGGGACGACGACGACGGTAACCCTGATTGCTCGGGACGCCACGGGGCATCTGGAGACGACCGGCGGGTTGAAGGTCGTGTTCGGTCTCGGTGGCAGCGGGTCGAGTGGTACATTTAGCACGGTGACCGACAACGGCAACGGGACCTACACGGCCACGTTGACTGGTACTGGGGTCGGCTCGGCCCGGACCATCACCGCCACCATCAACGGACAGGCCGTTACATCGGTGATGCCGACGATTACGGTCACTGCCGCAGCCACGAAGGCGACGGTCACGGCATCGCCGGGCGTCCCGGTTTTCGGCCAGTCCGTGACGTTCACCGCGACCGTCGCCTTCAACGGCACTCTCAGCGGGAATCCGGGCGGACTCGTGACATTCTTCGACGGCACGACCGCGCTGGGTACCGGGACTTTCAGTACCACGGGTGGCGTCACCGCCACCTCCACGTTCTCGACGACGCACCTTCTCGTCGGCCTTCGTACGATCACCGCATCCTACGCCGGGACGAATAATCAAGCTCCGATCGTCTCCTCGCCGTTTTCTTTGATTGTGGGTCAAGATACGACCACGGCCGTGGTCAAGCCGTCCCTGGGTTCACTCTCCTATGGCCAGTCGGAGACGTTCACGGCAACGCTGAGTGTCTCGAGCCCAGGCGCCGGCGTTCCGACGGGAACCGTGACTTTCAAGGATGGGACCTCGACGCTCGGGACGGGGACGCTCCAGATCAATCAAGGGATTGCAACCGCGACCTTCACGACCAACGGTCTCGCCGTGGGAAGCCACTCGATCACCGCGGTGTACAGCGGAGACGCGAACGACCTGACGACATCTTCCGCGACGTTGACGCTACCCGTGTCCATCAACACGACGACCGTGGTTTCGGAGTCCTCCTCGGGAGTTCTCACCGTGAAGGGCGGCCAATCCGGTAGCGCCGACGACACGATTAGCCTCGACCTCCAAGGAAGCAATTTCGTGGTGTCGGTCGACGGCCAGGCGACGCCTTGCCTCGCCACTCAGGTGAAGTCGGTGATCATCCAGGCGAGTAACGGGAACAATACGATCAATATCAACGCCACGATGGCCGGAGTCTCCGTCACGATCAACCTCGGTTCGGGCAACAACGTGGTGAACCTCAGCCCGACCACGAGAAATCTTAATACCATCTTGGGGGCAGTGGCCATTGCTGGCGGAAGTGGCCTTAATACGCTCAGCTTCTTTGACACGAATGACACGATCAATAGCACGTACACCGCGACCTCGGGATCTCTCAAGAGTAGCGGCTCGGCCGTCATCCAGTGGAGTGGGATCTCCAGGGAGACGCTCGTCGCAGGCGCCGGGACCAATAGCTTGGTCGGGCCGAACGCAAATTCCACCTGGAATATCACGAGTGGCAACGCCGGCTCGCTCGGAAACCTCGACTTCGGCAGAATCGCGAACCTGACAGGGGGTACCGGGAATGACAACTTCGTCTTCACGAACGGCGCCAACCTCTCGGGCACCGTCTCCGGCGGTGGAGGCGTCGACACCATCGACGACTCGGCAAACTCCGCGCCCCTGACCGTACAGTTGAGTCAACCCGTACTCAGGATCGGCGGCCTCACAAACTTCAGCGCCATACAGAACATCGTCGCAAATCCCTCGAACTCCAATACCATCGACGGACCCAACTTCGCCAACTCCTGGAGGTTCACAGGGAGCAATATCCTGACCCTCAACGCGGCCCAGACCTTCTCGGGTTTCGGCAACATCGTCGGCGGCACCGACATCGACGACTTCATACTCGCCGCGGGAGGATCCGCCTCCGGAAACCTCAAGGGAAACGGTGGCGCCGACATCCTCGACGTCTCACGACTCACGACCCCCGCCGTCGTCAACCTCACCACATCCACCGCGACAGGCATCGGCGGAACCTTCAGCGGAATCCAGTCCTTCGTGGGGCTCTCCACCGCGGGCGACACCTTGATCGGACCACACGCGACCAACTCCTGGAACATCACCGGCTATAATACCGGGGTCTTGAATAGCACGATCAAGTTCGCCAACTTCGCGAACCTCACCGGGAGCGACGGCAGCGATACCTTCGTCTTCAGCAATGGCGCGAGCCTCTCGGGGATGGTCGCGGGTGGGGGGGGCGTCGACACCATCAACGACGCAGCCAACACCGCCCCACTGACCGTCCAGTTGAGTCTGCCAGTCCTCAGGATCGGCGGCCTCGCAAACTTCAGCGCCATACAGAACATCGTCGCAAATCCCTCAACCTCCAATACCATCGTCGGCCCCAACATCGCCAACACCTGGAGATTCACGGCTGCCGACACGCTGACGCTCAATGGCAGCGCGTCCTTCAAAGGCTTCGGCAATATCGTTGGTGGCACCGGTAGTGACGACTTCATCCTGGCCGCGGGCGGTTCCGCCTCCGGAAACCTCAAGGGAAACGGCGGCGCCGACATCCTCGACGTCTCGCGACTCACGACCCCCGCCGTCGTCAACCTCACCACATCCACCGCGACAGGCATCGGCGGAACCTTCAGCGGAATCCAGTCCTTCATCGGACTCTCCACCGCAGGGGACACCTTGGTCGGACCCCGCTCCAACAATGCGTGGAACATTACCGGCTATAACTCCGGGGCCCTGAATAGCACCATCACGTTCGCCAACTTCGCGAACCTGACCGGCGGCCAGGGCAATGACGACTTCATCTTCAACAACGGAGCCACCCTCTCCGGCATCGTCACCGGCGGAGGTGGTGCCGACACCATCGATGACTCGGCAAACACGGCTCCTTTGACCATCCAATTGACCCAACCCGTTTTCAGGATCGGTGGACTCACAAACTTCAGCGCCATCCAGAACATCGTCGGCAACACGTCCGCGGCCAATACGATCTATGGCCCAAACACTGTGAACACGTGGAGGTTCACAGGCGCCAATATCGTGACCCTGAACGGGGCCCAGACCTACTCGGGATTCGGCAACATCGTCGGCGGCACGAGCAGCGACGACTTCATCCTCGCCGCGGGAGGCTCCGCTTCCGGAAACCTCAAGGGAAACGGTGGCGCCGACATCCTCGACGTCTCGCGACTCACGACCCCTGCCGTCGTGAATCTCGACACGTCAACCGCGACTGGCATCGGAGGCACGTTCAGCGGCATCCAGTCCTTCGTCGGCCTCTCCACCGCGGGCGATACCTTGGTCGGACCCCACGCCACAAACACTTGGAACATCTCCGGCTATAACACCGGGATCTTGAATAGCACGATCAAGTTCGCGAACTTCGCGAATTTGACCGGAGGCCTGGGAATCGACATCTTCGTCTTCGGTAACGGCGCCAGCCTCTCGGGCATCGTCTCCGGAGGGGGTGGCATCGACACCATCGACGACTCGGCAAACTCCGCGCCTCTAACCGTCCAACTTAGTCAACCCGTGCTCAGGATCGGGGGCCTCACAAACTTCAGCGGCATCCAAAACATCATCGCGAACCCCTCGACTTCGAATACCATCGATGGCCCGAACATTGCAAACTCGTGGAGATTCATCGGTAGCAACACGCTGACGCTCGACGGCACCGAGTCGTTCAGCGGTTTCGGCAACATCGTCGGCGGCACGGACGTCGATAGCTTCGTCTTCGCCGCAGGCGCTTCCGTGTCCGGGAATCTGAAGGGAAACGGCGGCGCCGACATCCTCGACGTCTCGCGACTCACGACCCCCGCCGTCGTCAACCTCACCACATCCACCGCGACAGGCATCGGCGGAACCTTCAGCGGAATCCAGTCCTTCATCGGACTCTCCACCGCAGGGGACACCTTGGTCGGACCCCGCTCCAACAATGCGTGGAACATTACCGGCTATAACTCCGGGGCCCTGAATAACACCATCACGTTCGCCAACTTCGCGAACCTGACCGGCGGCCAGGGCAATGACGACTTCATCTTCAGCAACGGAGCCACCCTCTCCGGCATCGTCTCCGGCGGAGGTGGTGCCGACACCATCGACGACTCGGCAAACACGGCTCCTTTGACCGTCCAGTTGAATCAGCCGATCCTCAGGATCGGCGGGCTTACGAACTTCAACGCCATCCAGAATATCATCGCCAACGCCTCGACGTCGAATACCATCAATGGCCCGAACACGACAAATACCTGGAAAATCACCGGCTACAACACCGCGACACTGAATGGGCTCCAGACCTTCTCAGGATTCGGCAACATCGTCGGCGGGACGAGTCACGACGCCTTTGTGTTCCTGCCCGGCGGGACGCTCTCCGGGAAGGTCAAGGGCAACGGCGGGGCCGACACACTCGACGTTTCGGGGCTCACCACTCCCGTCATCGTCAACCTTGAGACGGGGTCGGCAACGAACATCGGGGGTGGAATCAGCGGCGTTCAGACTTTCGTGGGACTTGCGAGCGATGGCGACACATTGATTGCTCCGAATACAACGAACTCCTGGAACCTCACGGGCGCCAATTCCGGGAATCTCAACAACGCTTACTTCTTCACGGCGTTCCAAACTCTTGTTGGTGGGACGGGTGCCAATACCCTGGTCGGACCTAACTCGAGCTCCAATTGGACGATTACGGGGAACAACGCGGGTTCACTCGGCAGCCTGAATTTCTCCAGGATGGCGAACCTGACAGGGGGTACCGGGAGTGACAAATTCCTCTTTAGCAACGGTGCGAGCATCTCCGGCCTCGTCTCCGGCGGTGGAGGCGTCGACACCATCGACGACTCGGCAAACTCCGCGCCCCTGACCGTACAGTTGAGTCAACCCGTACTCAGGATCGGCGGCCTCACAAACTTCAGCGCCATACTGAACATCGTCGCAAATCCCTCGAACTCCAATACCATCGACGGACCCAACCTCGCCAACTCCTGGAGGTTCACAGGGAGCAATATCCTGACCCTCAACGCGGCCCAGACCTTCTCGGGTTTCGGCAACATCGTCGGCGGCACCGACATCGACGACTTCATACTCGCCGCGGGAGGATCCGCCTCCGGAAACCTCAAGGGAAACGGCGGCGCCGACATCCTCGACGTCTCGCGACTCACGACCCCCGCCGTCGTCAACCTCACCACCTCCTCCGCGACAGGCATCGGCGGAACCTTCAGCGGAATCCAGTCCTTCATCGGCCTCTCCACCGCGGGCGACACCTTGGTCGGACCGCACGCGACCAACTCCTGGAACATCACGCGATATAACTCCGGCACACTCAACGGCTCCACAAGTTTCGCCAACTTCGCCAATCTGACCGGGGGCCAGGGCATCGACGGCTTTATCTTTAGCAACGGTGCCAGCCTGTCCGGGATCGTCTCCGGCGGGGGCGGTGTCGACACCATCGACGACTCGGCAAACATCTCGCCGTTGACCGTCCAGTTGACCCAACCCGTGCTCAGGATCGGCGGACTCACCAACTTCAGTGCCATTCAGAATATCGTCGCCAATCCCTCGACCTCGAATACCATCGATGGGCCTAATACGACGAACACCTGGAGGTTCAACGGCGCCGATCTCGTGTCCCTGAACGGGGCCCAAACCTTCTCTGGGTTCGGCAACATTGTCGGGGGCACGGCCGTCGATAACTTCGTCCTCGCCGCGGGCAGCTCCCTCTCCGGGAATCTCAAAGGCAACGGGGGAGCCGATATCCTCGACCTTTCGCGCCTCACGACCCCTGTCCTCGTGAACCTCACCACATCCACGGCGACGGGGATCGGCGGCACCATCAACGGCATCCAGGCTTTCGTCGGCCTCTCGACCGCGGTCGACACGCTGGTGGGGCCGCACGCCATCAACACCTGGAATCTCACCGGCTACAACACCGGGGTCTTGAATAGCACGATCAAGTTCGCCAACTTCGCGAACCTCACAGGAGGCGATGGCAACGACACGTTCGTCTTCAGCAGCGGGGCAAGCCTCTCGGGGATGGTTGCAGGCGGGGGCGGCATTGATACGATCGACGATTCGGCAAATACGGCGGGATTGACTGTCCAATTGAGTCAGCCGGTCTTCCGGATCGGTGGCCTCACCAACTTCAGCGCCATCCAGAACATCCTCGCCAATCCCACGACGTCCAACACGATCGTTGGTCCGAACACGGCGAATGCCTGGAGGATCACCGGCTCCAACATCGTGACCCTGAATGGGTCGCAGACGTTCTCCGGCTTCGGCAACGTCGTCGGCGGAACGGGCAACGACGCCTTCGTCTTCGCGAACGGAGGGCTTCTCTCGGGCGTTCTTCGAGGCAACGGTGGCGCCGATTGGCTTGACTATTCGACGATGAGCAGTCCGGTGACGGTCAACCTCACGAAGGGGATGGCGACGAATGTCGTCGGAGGGATCAGCAGCATCGCCAACGTGCGAGGCGGCAGTGGTGGAAATACCCTTACCGGCAACGCGGCCCCGAACATCCTCATCGGGGGCGCGGGGAATGACACGCTCACGGCAGGCGCGGGGGGTGGGATCCTGATCGGTGAGGCCGGGACGGATGTCATCCAGGGCGGCAATGGCAATGATATCGTGATCGGCGGCACCTCATCGTTCGACGGGAACGAGACGGCTCTCGACGCCATCCTGGCCGAGTGGGAATCAAGCGATTCCTTCGCAGCCCGGATTGCCCAGATCCGATCGGGCGTCTCTTATGGGGGACCCTCCCCGGCATCGTTTTCTTCCACGACGATTAACCTTAACGGCCGCAGCAAGCTCGGTGGCGGCTCGGGCAACGATTGGTTCTGGTCAGGGATCAATGATGCTGCGACCGACCTTGACGCGAACGACCAACTCGATTGACGGTGACTCCAGGCCGGCGAATCTCCCTCACCGCTGATATGTCGAAGCCCTCAGGGAACCGTCGAAGGGGTAAGGTTTTGGGGAACCGGGTAGGCGTCTTCATCCCGGCGCCTGGTACACGAGCGGACTTCGTCGGGTCGGGAATCCTGGGCAAAGCGTTGACTCGCCAGGCCCTGACGTGGTTATTGGCTCGCAAGTCGGTTTTGAAAGGATACGCACGCGATGACTCCGGGGTGGGCTCCGGTTTCGAAAGGGACCCATTCGGAGATCCTGACGGTTGTCTGGTCTCTTGCGCCCGTCCTCGGCAACCGCCGATCGGTTCGCGTGTCCAAGCGATTCATGCGGGAGAGGCGATATTGATGAGGCGACGCACGATCTTGATACGGTGCCTTGCGCTTTTGACGACATGGGCGATGCCAGGGGGTGCGGCGGAAGGGGATCGGCCGAATCTGGTATGGATCGTCGTGGATGACATGTCGGCGAGCTTCTCGTGCGAGGGGGAGACGACGATCCGGACGCCGAACGTGGATCGGCTGGCGAGGGAGGGGACGAGGTTTCGGAAGGCGTTCGTCACGGCGCCGGTCTGCTCGCCGAGCCGCTCGGCGCTGATTACCGGGATGTATCAGACGACGATCGGGGCGCAAAACCACCGGAGCGGGCGAGGAGTCGAGAAGATTCGGCTGCCGGAGGGGGTCGAGCCGGTTCCAGCAGCTTTCAAACGAGCGGGGTATTACACGTGCATCGGGGGGCCGCTCGCGAAGGGGAAGGGGCTCGGGAAGACGGATTACAACTTCGATTGGGCCCCGTCGATGTATGACGGGAACGACTGGTCGGGACGGAAGCCGGGGCAGCCGTTCTTCATGCAGGTCCAACTGCATGGCGGGAAATATCGCGAGGGGAAGAACTGGGCGGAGGTGGTGCGTCGGGAGTTGGGTGAGGCCACGAAACCGGAGTCGGTCACGTTGCCGCCGTACTACCCGAAAGATCCGGTGATCCTCGAGGACTGGGCCGACTACCTCGACGCGGTCCGATACACCGACAAGCAGGTCGGCGACGTGCTCCGGAGGCTCGATGACGAGGGCCTGGCGGGCTCGACGGTGGTGATCTTCACGACCGACCACGGCATCAGCCACGCGAGGGGGAAGCAGTTCCTTTACGACGAGGGGATCCACGTACCCCTGATCGTCAGGGGGCCGAGGATTGCGAAGGGGAAGGTCCGGGACGACCTCGTCGAGCACATCGACATTGCCCCGACCTCGCTCGCTCTGGCGGGGCTGGCCATCCCTCAGGCGATGCAAGGGCACGACCTGTTCGCCGCCGATGGGGTCGCTCGAGACGCCGTGTTCGCCGCGCGGGACCGGTGCGACGAGACGGTCGAGCGGATCCGGGGAGTCCGGACCGACACGTTCAAATACATTCGCAATTTCTATCCCGACCGTCCCCACCTCCAGCCGAACCGGTACAAGGACGCCAAGGCGATCGTCAAGCGGCTCCGGCAGTTGCACGATGAGAAGGCGCTCGACGAGTTGCAGGAGCGGTTGCTCTTCTCCGAGTCGCGCCCCAGGGAGGAGCTTTACGACATCGCCGCCGATCCGCACGAGACCCGGAACCTAGCCGACGACTCGGCGCACCGCGCGACCTTGGGAACCATGCGAGGGCGACTCGACCACTGGATCGAGGAGACCGGCGATAGGGGACGTCAGCCCGAGCCGGAAGCGATGTACGACAGCGACATGGCCGTGTACCTGGGTAGCAAGGACGCCCAGGGTGACGCGACCCTGCGCCAGAACATCGCCCAGATGAAAGCGTGGGCCGCCGAGGGGAAATGATCGAGTCTCTGGGTGTCGGAGCCGGTGCAAGTCACTCTGGTCGACGTTGCTGGAGATTCACCACAATGGCACCAAGACACAAAGAAGACCGGGAGGCAGTACGGAGATAGATCATCTCGATGAAAATCATCAATCCAACCTCACAATAGATTCATCATACAATCGGATAATGGACGGATTAATGAACGTCAGGAGTCTCTCGCGACACAAGTCGAACCGGTGGGCCGGCTCACCGGTTTTTCGCTTGATTTGGGGCCGGAGCTCGGGTTCAATACGAAGGCCGCAAAGGTCGGTCCTGGAGGGTGTTGCCTCGGGCCGACCGGCGCCGGAAGGAAATCGAGGGGATGTCGGGCGGAACCTCGGGCTTGTCCACGTCTTCTTCGCCGGCAGGGCGTTCCCCAGGGCACTGACGTTGAGGTGACTCTCATCGAAGTTTGGGACTGTCAACTCTCTTCTCTCCGCCGTCGCGACACCCCCATCCACCCCGTTCATTCGACCTCGCGAGTTTCGGCCATCCGGGCCGAGGGCTTTCGCGGTTCAATTCGATGAGTCCGGGCCCACACACTCGACTCGCCGAGAACCGCCTGAGAGGGACGCGTCCGGGGACGTCATCCTCGACTCGAACACCAACGAGACCTCGTCATTCCAAAGAGTAGGGTATTGAAGGTCATGCGCCTCGAGATCGGAATCCCGGCGTTCTTGACGCTCGTCCTCGCCTCCACGCTGGGGGCGGCCCCTCCGACCGAGCCGACGCACCCGGCCCCTTCGGGAGTGATCGCGAGCGTCGCGAAGCCGAGCGCCCCGGCGTCGGTCGACCCCGGAGCACCGTCGACGACGATCCCCGCATTCCACTTCGAGCCGGTCGGGCTGTCGCTGATCCGGCCTTATGAGCGGGGGAAGATCCCGGTCGTCTTCATCCACGGCCTCTGGCTGAGCCCCTGGTCGTGGGCCCGGATGTGCGAGTCGCTCGAGTCCGATCGGGCCCTGCTCGACCGCTACCAAATCTGGACATTCGGATACTCGACCGGAGAGCCGCTGCTCTACTCGGCGCTGCTGCTGAGGAATAGCCTGAGGGAGGCCCGCAAGCGGTTTGACCCCGACGGCACCGACGCGGCGTTCGACCGCATGGTCCTCGTCGGGCACAGCATGGGAGGCTTGCTGGCGAAGATCGTGGTGCAGGACAGCGGGTCGAAGCTTTGGGACCTGCTCTGCTCGAAGCCGTTCGACGCGATGGTCGGCTCGCGCGAGGACCGCGATATTCTCCAGGAGATCCTCTATTTCAGGCCCCTACCCGAGGTGCGCCGGGTGGTCTTCATCGCGACGCCGCATCGGGGGAGCAAACTCGACCAGGGGGCGGTGCACCGGATCGGCTTGCGGCTGGTCCGGACCCACGACCCGCTCCAGGCGGCGCACGCGAGGCTCTTGAAAGCCAACGGGCCGGACTTCTTCACCCCGTTGCTTCGAGAGAAGATCCCCTCGAGCATCGACCAACTCGCCTGGGGACATCCCGAGCTCCTGGCGCTGTCCGCCCTCGCCATCAACTCGGGTGTGTCCTACCATTCGATCATCGCCGACCGTCGTAATCCCCCGCGTCCGGGGGGTTCGGACGGCGTCGTCCCTTACGCCAGCTCGCACCTGGACGGTCCCCGGCCCGAGTTCCTCGTCAGCGCCGGGCACCTATGCCAGGACACCCCCCCCGTCATCGAGGAAGTCCGGCGCATCCTCGTCGAACACCTCAAGCCCTGACCGGCCCGCGCCAGAGCCCGGGCTCTATCGAGCCTTGCAAGTGAGAATCGAGGGTTGGATCATGAGCGACGTGCTCCCCGAGACCTACCTGGCTCGCCACGGCGAGACCGATTGGACGATCAGCGGCCAGCACACGGGCCGGACCGACATCCCCCTGACCCCTCGGGGCGAGGAAAACGCGCGAGGGCTGGGCGACCGGCTCCGCGGTCTCGGGTTCGCCCGGGTGATCGCCAGCCCGCTCCGCCGCTCGCGAAGCACGTGCGAGATCGCCGGCTTCGCCGAGCTCGCCGAGTTCGATAAGGACCTGATGGAGTGGGATTACGGGGCCTACGAGGGTCTGACGACCGCCGAGATCCGCGGCCAGAGGCCCGACTGGGACCTCTTCCGCGACGGCTGCCCCGGTGGGGAGACGCTCGACGCGATCTCGGCCAGGGCCGACCGGGTCGTCGCCAAGATTCGCGAAGCGAGCGGCCGCGTCCTCGTCTTCAGCCACAGCCACGTCCTCCGGGTCCTCGCGGCGCGTTGGCTCGGACTCCCCGCGTCGCATGCCCGCTACTTCGTGCTCGGCACGGCGGCGCTGAGCGTCGTCGGCTACGAGCACAACCTGGCTGAGCCGGCCATCCGCCTCTGGAACGACGACCGCCACGTCCGGTCGGCGTAAGTGGAGGATCGCCCCCGACGCCCCTTCAGGCTCGATGAGCCCCGGTTCGGCCCGAGAATCCGGACCGATCGGGGCGGGACCGCCCGAAGCGCCCTGGCAATTGGGGGGGAGGCCAGATTATCGTAATCGGGGGCCGCCCTCCCGAGCGTGACCAGCCCGTCGATGTCGGCCTGTCCCGGGAAGGGTTCGCCCGGACCGAAGACCATCTCCGCGTCGGGTTGAGGTTCGAGCGCCGGGACGCCGATTCGGACGAGATGGCGGACCGGTTTCGGGAAAGAGATGGTGAGGTCTTATGGCGATACATCCACTGGCAGGACAACTCGCGCCGGCGGACGTACTCATGGACTTCGCCGCCTTGCTGCGCGAATACGTCGACCGTCGGCCAGGCCCGGCAAATTCTCACGACGGCGAGCGCCCGACGCCGGTGATCTCGCACGCGATCCTGGTCCATCGCCGAGGGCGTCGCGAACACCTCGGCCACGGCATCGTCAACAC
This sequence comes from Singulisphaera rosea, assembly GCF_054877945.1. Classification (NCBI taxonomy): domain Bacteria; kingdom Pseudomonadati; phylum Planctomycetota; class Planctomycetia; order Isosphaerales; family Isosphaeraceae; genus Singulisphaera; species Singulisphaera rosea. Next base: position 120,657 of record NZ_JBTYIP020000009.1, read on the forward strand.
CCCGTCGCACACTTCCCCCGCCGACGGCGGCTTCAAGTACAACCCGCCGAACCGCGGCACCTCCGGCGGAAGGGCGTCGGCACCGAGAACACCGCCGAGATCGATGCGGAGAGCTTCAAGGACCATGCCCACCTCGACGCCATCGTCGACGAGGCCGGGGCGATCGTCCGACACGCGATAGCCGGGGCCTCGTCCTGATTAAGGATGTCCCACCCGGCGTGTTCGAGTCCAACGACCCGGCGAGAATGACCGCGAGACAGACCACGCGGCGAACGAACAGACTGACTGTCAGGTACCTGGAGAGGAGAAAGAGATCCATGGCGATCGCGGCCGACCCGAAGGCGACCGAGGCCGGGAAAGACCCGCTCGACATCACGTGCATCAACACGATCCGGACGCTCGCGATGGACGCGGTCCAGGCGGCCAATTCGGGACACCCCGGCGCCCCGATGGGCCTGGCCCCCGTGGCGTACTACCTCTGGCAGAACATCCTCCGCTTCGACCCCGAGGACCCGATCTGGCCGAACCGAGACCGGTTCGTCCTCTCGAACGGCCACGCGTCGATGCTGCTCTACGCCATGCTCCACCTGACCGGCGTCAAGTCGGTAAGCAAGGACTACGAGACCCTCGGCGAGCCGTCGGTCCCCCTCGAGGACATCAAGCGGTTCCGACAGTGGCACAGCAAGTGCCCGGGGCACCCCGAATATCGCTGGACCTCGGGCGTCGAGACGACCACCGGCCCGCTCGGCCAAGGGGTGGGCAACAGCGTCGGCATGGCGGTCGCCGGGCGCTGGATGGGGGCGCACTACAATAAGCCCGGCTTCGAAGAGCTGATCAACTTCAACGTCTACGCGATCTGCGGCGACGGCTGCATGATGGAGGGGATCTCGTCCGAGGCCGCCTCGCTCGCGGCCCACTGGAAGCTCTCCAACCTCTGCTGGATCTACGACAACAACCATATCAGCATCGAGGGGAGCACCTCGCTCGCCTTCACCGAGGACGTCGGTGCCCGGTTCCTCGCCTACGGCTGGAACGTCACACATGTGACCGATGTCAACGACCTCGGCCAGCTCGAGAAGGCGTTCGCCAACTTCCTGGCGACCGACGACCGCCCGACGCTGATCATCGTCGACACCCACATCGCCTTCGGCGCCCCCCACAAGCAGGACACCAAAGAGGCGCACGGCGAGCCGCTCGGCGACGAGGAGATCAAGCTCACGAAGCGAGGCTACGGTTGGCCCGAGGACGCCAAGTTCCTCGTCCCCGACGGCGTGTACGAGCACTTCCGGGAGGGCATGGGCCAGCGCGGGAAGACCCTCCGAGACGCCTGGTTCGACTCGCTCGGGAAGTACAAGGCCGAGTTCCCGGGCCCGGCCGACGAGCTCAGCCGGATGCAGCACCGCCAGCTCCCCGACGGTTGGGACAAGGGGCTGGTCCCGTTCCCGGCCGACGCCAAGGGGATGGCGACCCGCGTCTCCTCGGGCAAGGTCCTGAACGCTGTGGCCAAGGAAGTCCCCTGGCTGATCGGCGGCTCGGCGGATCTGGCCCCCTCGACAAAGACCCTGTTGACCTTCGAAGGGGCGGGCGCCTTCCAATCCGGGAGCTACGGCGGCCGGAACTTCCACTTCGGCGTGCGTGAGCACGTCATGGGCGCCATCATGAACGGGATGGCCCTGGTCAAGGTCCGGCCTTATGGCGCGGGCTTCCTGATCTTCAGCGACTACGGCCGGATGCCGATCCGACTCGCGGCGGTGATGGAGATCCCGGTCATTTACGTCTTCACGCATGACTCGATCGGAGTCGGCGAGGACGGCCCGACCCACCAGCCGATCGAGCAGCTCGCATCGCTCCGGGCGATGCCCGGTCTGGTCGTGCTCCGGCCGGCCGACGCCAACGAGGTGGTCGAGGCCTGGCGCTATGTCATGCAGCTCACCCACGAGCCGGTCTGCCTGATCTTGAGCCGACAGGACCTGCCGACCCTCGACCGGACCAAGTATGCCCCCGCCTCGGGCCTGAGCAAGGGGGCCTACGTGTTGGCGGACGCGCCCGACGGCAAGCCCGACGTCCTCCTGCTGAGCACCGGCAGCGAGATCCAACTCGCCGTCGAGGCCTACGAGAAGCTCACGGCCGAGGGGATCAAGGCCCGGGTCGTCAGCATGCCGTCCTGGGAAATCTTCGAGCACCAGTCGGCCGAGTACCGCGAGAGCGTCCTGCCCCCCGGCGTCAAGGCGAGGGTGGCGGTCGAGAAGGCCGCGACGTTCGGCTGGAGCCAGTACGTCGGCCTGACCGGCCAGATCATCGGCATGAAGACGTTCGGCGCCTCGGCCCCGCTCAAGGAGCTCCAGAAGGAGTTCCACTTCACGGTCGATTACGTGATCTCCGCCGCCAAGGACCAGTTGGAGAAAGCGAAGTAAACCATGAAGATCGCCATCGGCGCCGACCACGCCGGCTATGAACTCAAGCAGGTCCTCTGCGGCGACATCGCCGAGCTGGGTCACGAGTACGTCGACCTCGGGACCTTCGACCCGAACCAGCCCGACGACTACCCCGACTATGCCGCGGCCGTCGGGCTCGCGGTGCAGGAGGGGAAAGTCGATCGCGGGATCCTGATCTGCGGCTCCGGCGTCGGCGCGTCGGTGGCGGCGAACAAGCTGGCCGGCATCCGTGCCGGCCTCTGCCACGACACCTACTCGGCGCACCAGGGGGTCGAGCACGACGACATGAACGTCCTCGTCCTCGGCTCCCGGATCATCGGCACCGAGCTCGCCTACGAGCTCGTCCGTGCCTACCTCGGGGCGACGTTCAGCAACGAAGCCCGACACGTCCGCCGGCTCGCCAAGGTCAAGGCCATGGAGGCCTCGGGCAAGGCGGGACCGGCGGCGGGAGGTTGATCGACCGCGATCGCTTCGACTCTCGAGAAGCCTCGAGGTCCGGCTTATCCGGGCCTCGAGGCTCTCTACAAACAGTCTTTAGCACCCGGCCGGAAACCCGGTCGTTTCTTAAAAACCGGGTTTCGGGACAAACATCGACCCCAATCACTTCCGACGCGTTTCTTATGCCAATCTTCGGGATCGAGACCCGGCAACGGATGCCGTCGCTTGAAAGCAGGGGACATCGTGCAATCTACCCCTCGGGCGATCGAGACATCCGAAAATGATCATTCAACCCACTCTTTGAACGGGCAACTCCCCGACGCGGAATGCCGGTCCCCGTCCGCCTTCCAGGGCCGAGGGGTCGTGGAATGGTTCCGAGACGAAGGGCGCCCCCTGCCCCCGGGCCAATCGTGGCTCGATGACGAACTCGCTTATAACTTCGTGCTCTGCTCGGAAAATGCCGAGGCCGTCACGCTGCTCCTCTACAGCGAGGAGGACCCGGCCCGGCCGATCCTCGCGAAGCGGCTCGACCCGCAGGTGAACAAGCTCCGGACCATCTGGTTCTGCAAGGTCCCCAAGGCCGACGTCCCCGGCGCCAGGTATTACGCCTACTCGATCGACGGGCCTTCTCCGGGCGGCCCCGACGTCCGGCACGCGTTCGATCCCGAGAAGATCCTCCTCGACCCGTACGCGAAGTCGGTCTGGTTCCCCCCCACGTTCGACCGCGAGGCCGCGAAACGCCCGGGCTCGAACGCGGGCAAGGCGCCCCTCGGCGTCCTGAGGGACGGCGAACGACCGTTCGATTGGGGAGGGGACTGCAACCCCCCGCTCGACCCTCGAAGCATCATCTACGAGATCCACATCCGTGGATTCACCCGGAGCCCGAGCTCGGGCGTCGCAGACGAGGTCCGGGGGACGTATGCCGGCGTCATCGCCAAGATCCCGTACCTCAAGGCGCTCGGCGTCACGATGGTCGAGTTGATGCCCGTCCATCAGTTCGACCCCCAGGAGGGCAATTTCTGGGGATACATGACGCTCAACTTCTTCGCGACCCACCGGCAGTATGCCGCGGACCAGGGACGCGCCGAGGACGAATTCCGGGAGATGGTCAAGGCGCTGCACAACGCGGGGATCGCGGTCATCCTCGACGTCGTCTACAACCACACCGCCGAGGCCGCCGAGGACGGTCCGACCTACAGCTTCAAGGGGATCGACAACAGCACCTATTACCTCCTCTCCGGCGACCCCGCGAAGCCCTATTCGGACTACTCGGGGACAGGGAACACGCTCCACTGCAACAACCGCAACGTCCAGGTCCTGATCCTCGAGAGCCTACGCTACTGGGCGACCGAGATGCGGGTGGATGGCTTCCGATTCGACCTCGCCTCGGTGTTCACTCGCCTGGACAACGGGCTGATCGACCTGTCCGATTCGCCGCTCGTCTCGGCGATCCGCGCGGACCCGGCGCTCCGCCACGTCCATCTGATCGCCGAGCCCTGGGACGCCGCGGGGCTCTACCAACTCGGCAGCCACTTCCCGGGGCAGCTCTGGAGCCAGTGGAACGGCCAGTTCCGGGACGACTTGCGCAAGTTCATCAAGGGGGATCCGGGGATGGTCCCGACCTTGATGCGCCGGCTCTACGGCAGCGACGACCTCTTCCCCGACACGGTGCGCGACGCCTGCCGCCCGTTCCACAGCATCAACTACATCAACTCCCATGACGGCTTCACGCTCTACGACCTGCTCTCCTACACCGAGCCCAGGAACTGGGCAAACGGGCACGACAACACCGACGGCCAGCGCGACAACTACAACTGGAATTGTGGCTGGGAAGGGGATGAAAACGCTCCCCAGGACGTCCTCACGCTCCGGAAGCGCCAGGCGAAGAATCTCTGCTGCTTGCTGATGCTCGCCAACGGCATCCCGATGTTCCGCGCCGGTGACGAATTCTTGCAAACGCAGCATGGGAACAACAACCCGTACAACCAGGACAACGAAACCTCCTGGCTCGACTGGAGCCGGGGCGAAGTGAACGGCGAGAACCTCCGGTTCTTCCGGGCCATGATCGCCTTCCGGAAAGCACATCCGAGCTTGCATCGCAATCGCTTCTGGCGGGAAGACGTGCGATGGTACGGCGTCGGCCCGGACGCGGACGAGTCGCACGACTCGCACAGCCTCGCCTACGTCCTCCGAGGTGAAAGCCTCGGCGACGACGACCTGTACGTGATGATCAACGCCTACTGGGAACCCCTGACGTTCGCGATCCAAGAGCGGGGCGAGACCCCTTGGCATCGGGTCGTCGACACCGCGGAAGTGAGCCCCGGCGACATCGTCGAACCCGGATCCGAACCGGTCGTGCCGGACGAGTACGTGGTCCGGGCCCGTTCGGTCGTCGTGCTGATTCGTGGGTCGAGATTTGCCGGATAATTGGCCCGACGACGACCGCTGGTTAAACTCGGCCGCAACCCCCGGTGTGCCCGAACTGTCCGGTCGAAGCGAGCCCTGAGACCATCCAACAATAACGGAGCGACTCATGCAGATTGGAATGATTGGGCTGGGCCGGATGGGGGCCAACATGGTGCGCCGGCTCATGCGAGCGGGCCACGAGTGCGTCGTCCATGACGTCTCCGCCTCCTCGGTGAAGACCCTGGTCGACGAAGGGGCGGTGGGCTCGACGACCCTCCAGGATTTCGTCTCGAAGCTGAAAGGTCCCCGAGCCGTCTGGCTGATGGTCCCGGCGGCGGTCGTGGACTCGACGCTCAACGAACTCGTCCCCTTGCTGAGCAAGGGTGACATCGTCATCGACGGCGGGAACTCTTATTACATCGACGACCTCCGCCGCGCCGGGGAGCTCAAGGCCGAGGGGATCCACTACGTCGACGTCGGCACGAGCGGCGGCGTCTGGGGGCTCGACCGCGGTTACTGCATGATGATCGGGGGCGACAAGGAGGCCGTGACCTACCTCGACCCGATCTTCGCGACGCTCGCTCCTCCCATCGACGCCGCACCTCGGCTCCCCGGCCGCGAGTCCCTCGGCGGCACCGCCGAGCACGGCTATCTGCATTGCGGACCCAACGGCGCAGGCCACTTCGTGAAGATGGTCCACAACGGCATCGAGTACGGCATCATGGCCGCTTATGCCGAAGGGATGTCGATCCTGAAGCACGCCAACGTCGGCAAGCAGCAGCACACGATCGACGCGGAGACGACACCGCTGCGCGATCCCTCGCTCTACCAGTACGACCTCGACCTGCGCGACATCGCCGAGGTCTGGCGGCGAGGGAGCGTCATCGCCTCGTGGCTCCTCGACCTGACCGCGGCCTCATTGCTCAAGGACCCCGAACTCACCGACTTCGCCGGCAGAGTCTCGGACTCGGGCGAAGGGCGCTGGACGATCAAGGCCGCCATCGACGAGGCCGTCCCGGCCCCCGTCCTCACCACGGCGCTCTACGAACGCTTCTCCTCCCGGGGCGAGGCCAGCTACGCCGACAAGCTCCTCTCCGCGATGCGGTTCCAGTTCGGCGGCCACGTCGAGAAGGCCGCCGGGCAGTGAGTGTCTGTCCCCGTGACCCGGTTTTTTCTTAGAAACCGGGTTTCAGGACAGTTCCTGACGCAGACACTCCCTTCGTCCAATCCGAGCCCTGTCCTGCTACCCGAGGGAAGAGCTGACGATGTCGAAACCCCAATCCGATGCACTCGTGTTCTTCGGCGCGACCGGTGACCTCGCCTACAAGAAGATCTTCCCGGCGCTTCATTCGATGGCGAAGCGAGATCACCTCCACGTCCCGGTCATCGGCGTGGCCAAGGCGGGTTGGGGCCTCGACCAGCTCAAGGCGCGGGCCCGCGAGAGCATCGAGCACCACGGGGGCGTCGACGAGACCGCGTTCGGCCGGCTCATGGCCGCGCTCCGCTACGTCGACGGCGACTACCAGGACCCGGCCACCTTCCAGACGCTCCGCGAGCAGCTCGGCTCCGCCCAGCGGCCGACGCACTACCTCGCGATCCCCCCGACCCTCTTCGGCCTGGTCGTCGAGCAGCTCGCCAAGTCAGGGTGTGCCAAAGGGGCCCGGATCGTCGTCGAGAAGCCGTTCGGCCAGGACCTCGCCTCGGCCCAGGCGCTGAACCAGACGTTGCTCGGCGCCTTCGACGAGACGTCGATTTTCCGGATCGACCACTACCTGGGCAAGGGCCCGGTGCAGAACCTCCTCTACTTCCGCTTCGCCAACACGTTCCTCGAACCGATCTGGAATCGAAGATATGTGCACAGCGTCCAGATCACGATGGCCGAGGACTTCGGCGTCCAGGGCCGTGGCCACTTCTACGAAGAAGCCGGCGCCATCCGGGACGTGGTGCAGAACCACCTCTTCCAGGTCCTCTCGATCCTCACGATGGAACCCCCCGTCGGCGCCGACAGCGAGGCGGTCCGGGACGAGAAGGCCAAGGTCCTGAAGGCCATCCCGCCGCTCCACGCGGATGACGTCGTGCGCGGCCAATTCCAGGGCTATCGCGACGAGAAAGGGGTCGCGCCCGACTCCCAGGTCGAGACGTTCGCCGCAGTCCGGCTCCGGATCAACTCCTGGCGATGGGAGGGGGTCCCGTTCTACATCCGGGCCGGCAAGAACCTGCCCGTGACCTGCTCCGAAGTCCTGGTGACGCTCCGCCGCACCCCGGCGATCGCCCCGACCTCCCAACTGACCCCGAACTACCTCCGGTTCCGACTCAACCCCGACCATTCGATCGCCCTCGGCACCATGGTCCTCCCCCCCGGCGAACACCCCGAGGGGAAGCCGGTCGAGCTCCTCCTTAGCCACCACCCCGAGTCCGACGAGATGGAGGCTTACGAACGGCTCCTTGGCGAGGCCATGAAAGGCGACGCCACCCTCTTCGCCCGAGAAGACTACGTCGAGGCCGCCTGGCGGATCGTCGGCCCCGTCCTCGGCGAGTCGACGCCGGTCCACATCTACGAGCCGAAGACATGGGGCCCTCGCGAGGCTGAGCGCCTGCTCGATGACGGCCATAGCTGGCATAACCCCGTGCTGTCTCGGTGATTTGGAAACACGATCTTCGACCGTGCCCGGAGAAATCAGAAATCCTCGACGGGACGAGTGCTCGCGATCGGCCTTCCGAGAATCGCGTCCTGCGGATAGAAAAGGGGAGCCATCCGGGACGAACTCCGAGTCCGAGGTGTGGGCTGCGCCCACTCTGGCCGCTTCGGAAGCCGGTGGGCGGAGCCCACCCAACGGATTGGGTCGTACGATGGCGCTCCTCCCCAAACTCTCGGCATTGTCATTCCAGGCCGACTCTCGACCCAAGGTCGGGACAAGGATCCGCCCCGGCCTCTTCCTCGTGGTCGTATTCCTGGCCGGTTCCTCGGGCTGCGCGGGGATCAGCGCGACCGAGGCGCGGTTCCGTAACACGATCCGGGATCGTCGCGAGCGTTTCGAGGCCACGCGAGGCGTGAGCGGGGCCTCGGCGGCCGTGCTCGAGCACGCGGGGATCCCGGCCGATGCCGGGAGGAATCCGGCCCTCTCCGCGAGGGCACTCGAGTCCAAGCTCCAATTCTACCCCGACCCCAATGGGCCCTTGGCGCTCGCGGAGCTCTCGTACCGCGCGGGGCTCCAGCGCCAGACGTTCTCGCCGTCGGCAGCCATCGACTGGTATCGCGAGGCGGCGATCCTCGCGTCGCTCGCCCTTGGCGAGGCGCAAGGGTCCCACCCGGAGCTGGCGGCCGAGATCCACAATCGGGCTCTGGCACGGTTGATCCGGATCGCTCAGTCGGAAGGGATCCTGACCCGGAAAGTCTGGCGCCGGGTCGTGAGCGAGCAAGGTTTGTCGCTCGGCAGCTCGACCACGTTCCTCGACCCCGAGCGCATCGCCGACGTCCGCCTCACGGGCGACCTCCAGGTCACGGGGCTGGACCACGTCTACCGCTTCAACGGCCTGGGGGTCCCGCTCGTCGCCCACCGGGTCACCGACCCGAAACTTCCCCCCGACACGCACGACCAGCTCATGCCCCGCGAGATTCGGACCGCGGCCACAGCGGTCGTCATCCCTGGCGGGCGGTTTGCCGGCGGCGAGTGGCGGCAGAAGCGGAGTACCCTCGTCTTCTTCGACCCCGCGCAGGAGTCGGCGGCGGTCGTCGGTTCGAGGAGCGTGCCCCTCGCCCGAGACCTCTCCACCCCCCTGGCCATGCAGGTCGCCCGGATCCACCTCTCCACGCTCGAGTGGAACGGACTTTTTCAGTCCGACTTCACTCGAGAAGGCGTGGAGACCGGCCTCTACATCCTCCGGCCTTATCAGCCGGGGAAGATCCCCGTCGTCTTCGTCCACGGCCTGGTCTCGAGCCCGAGGGCCTTCATCCAGACGATCAACGAGTTGGAGAACGACCCGATCCTCTCCGCCCGCTACCAGTTCTGGGTTTTCATGTACCCGACCGGTCTGCCGGTCCCGGCCTCCGCCGCCCGGCTCCGCGAGTCGCTGGCCAAGACAAGGGATACGCTCGACCCTGGCCATGCCGACGGTGCCTTGGACCGGATGGTCTTCGTCGGGCACAGCATGGGGGGCCTGCTCTCCAAGATGATGACCCAGGACAGCGGCCTGGAACTCTGGAACGCCACGATCCAGGTCCCCTACGAGAAGCTCCAGGCCTCGCCGTCGCTCGAGAAGACGATCGGGCAGGCGTTGGTCTATCAGCGAGTGCCCAACGTCTCGCGGGTCGTGTTCATCGCGTCGCCGCATCGTGGCAGCCCGATCGCGAATGAGTTGTTTGGCCGCGTCGTCTCGAGCTTCATCCGCCGGCCTGCCAAGTTCGACGAGGTCTCTGCGGAAATGCGAGAGATCTACGGGCAGGACGTCATCAGCCCCGAGTTGCGCGGCCAACCCCTCAACGCGATCGGCAACCTCCGAACCGACAGTCCGATCCTGGCCGCTTTGAATCGGATCCCGATCAATCCCTCGGTCCCGTATCACTCGATCATCCCCCAGATCGGGGGAGGTAGGGTCCTGAAGACGGATGGCGTGGTCGAGTATTCCAGCTCCCACCTCGACGGCGCGACGTCCGAGCTGATCGTCTCGGGTTTCCACTCCGCGCAGCAAAAGCCCGAGGTAACCGCGGAGCTCCGTCGGATCCTCCTGGTCCACCTCGGGCCCGATGGTCCGACGGGCGCGGTCGATGGGGCGAGGGTCGGTGCCGTCGCACCGGCCTCGAGGAAGTTCTAGACGCCGCGGGGCGTCATTTGGGTGGAGAGGGCCGCGGGTCGAGTGCCTTCCGACTTCGTCCCTCGTCTTTGTTGAGCGCGCCACCGGGTCGCTCTTCGGTTTTCACCGAATCCAAGAACCGGTCGAGCTTGTCTTCCAGGTTTTCCATGCGTACCTCGAGGGCGGCGAGCCTCGAGTCGATGACGAGCAATCCGTCCTTGACATGATACGAGAGGCCGAGCGGTCGAAGGGCCCGTCGCAAGGCGACCCCCAGGGGGGTATTCTTCCCGTCGAAGGTCGCGATGGAAGACATCGTCTGGTTCGCCTCCTGGAGACCCAGGGGGCTGACATAGATCGGGATTCCCGGGACCCCTGGGGCTCGCGTCGCTTCCCTGATCGACTTCAAGACCGAGTCCAGCTCGGCCCCGTCGGGGAACGCGACGTCGTACGCCCCTTTGAGCTTGGTTAGGATCGTCCGGGACTGCTCCTCGAGGGCCCGGGCGTCGGCCACCCTCTTGATCCGCTGTTCCGCGAGCTTTCGCCAGGTTTCCGGGTCGGGATTCTCGATGACGACCGTATCGGGGAACGGGACGGCCTTCCTCGCGACATCCGCATCGGACTCGACCTGACGCCCTTGCTGGGCAAGGACCGCGGCCCCGACCACACCCGAGAGCAGAAGGGCGGGAATCATGGCGGACTTCATCGCGCTGTAGTACATCATCAAGATCGCTCCTTGTGCGAGGGATTGGATCGTGCCCGAGACCGGCGCCGGGTCCAGTGGAACGACAGCCCTCCACCGGACCGCGAAATGGGCCGTGGAATCGATCAGGCCGCTCGAAGGCAACCATGCGACTTTCCCGGGCGAGAGGACGGCCCCGAGGAGGCCGGCCGGCCCGAGGTCACGACGTCGCAATCGGGCTTCGAGCTTCCGTCGGGCTCGATGGAGCCGACCGCGGAGGGTCGGCTCGGATATGCCCAGCGCCTGGGCGGCACGCTCGTAACTCTGATCCCCGAGGCAGCAAAGGATGAGCGCCGATCGGAGCGTCTCCGGGAGGCGTTCGATCTCCTCGTGCAGGGCTTGCTCGAGCTCGCGAGGCTCTTTATCCGCCGGCGCCTCGTGGTCGAGGTCGGGCGGGCCGGGCTTCTCGCGGAGCTGCCTCCGGGCCGCGAGGCTCCTGGCTCGTCGCGAGACCCGAGACGCCACGCCAAGGAGCCAAGGCCCGACCGCCTCGCGGCTGCGGATCGACTCGGACCTGCGCACCAGGACGAGGAAGGTCGCCTGGAAGGCGTCCTCGACGTCATGCGAATCCCTGAGCACACCCCGGCAGAGCCGCAGGACCATCGGGCCGTGTCGTTCGACCAGGACCCGAAAGGCCTCCTCGGCCGCCGCTCCGCGACGGCTCCGGTAGATCTCCAGGAGCTCGCGATCGGTCGACGCCCCGAGCGTCCCCACGTCGAAGAGGGTGCTCAATGTCCGAGATGGAGGGCTCGATCGTGCGCCGGACATGGCCTCGTCCCGACAGACCGCGGGTGGTCGATCTCTACACTGGAATGTGCGGGGACGAGGCCATTCCTCACAAACTATTCGCGACGAATTCCGAAGATCACGCGGGCAACGATCCAATCAGTCACTCCGCCTTGAGCGAGCGATAGCGACGGATCAAGGCATTGGTCGAGCTGTCGTGGCCGAGTTGCGGCTCGTCCTTGCCCCCGAGCTCGGGGATGATCCGCTTGGCGAGGACCTTGCCCAGCTCGACGCCCCACTGGTCGAACGAGTCGATACCCCAGACGATCCCCTGGGTGAAGACGCTGTGCTCGTAGAGCGCGATCAGGCTCCCGAGGATCTCGGGGGTGAGGCGCTCGGCGAGGATGACGTTCGTCGGCCGGTTCCCCTCGAAGACGCGATGGGGCACGAGCCAGTCGGGGGTCCCCTCGGCCTTGACCTCCTCGGCGGTCTTGCCGAACGCGAGGGCCTCGGCCTGCGCGAAGACGTTCGACATCAAGTAGTCGTGGTGATCGCCCAGGGGGTTGAGGGTCCGGCAGAAGCCGATCAGGTCGCTCGGGATCAGCCGGGTCCCCTGGTGGATGAGCTGGTAGAACGAGTGCTGGCCGTTCGTCCCGGGCTCGCCCCAGTAGATCGGCCCGGTCGAGTACGACACGTGCTCGCCGGTGAGGGTGACGTGCTTGCCGTTGCTCTCCATCGTCAATTGCTGGAGGTAGGCCGGGAATCGCTTCAGGTACTGGTCGTAGGGGAGGATGGCCACCGTCTCGGAGCCGAAGAAGTCGGTGTACCAGACGCCGAAGAGCCCGAGCAGGGCCGGGAGGTTCTTCGCGAACGGGGCCGTCCGGAAGTGCTCATCCATGGCGTGGAAGCCGGCGAGCATCGCGCGGAAGTTCTCCGGCCCGACCGCGATCATCGTGGAGAGGCCGATCGCCGAGTCCATCGAGTACCGGCCGCCGACCCAGTCCCAGAACTCGAACATGTTCGCGGTGTCGATGCCGAACTTCGACACCTCGGCCGCGTTGGTCGAGACGGCGACGAAGTGCTTGGCCACCGCCTCCTCGTCGCCGAGAGTTGCGAGGGCCCAGTCGCGGGCGGTGTGGGCGTTCGTCATCGTCTCGAGGGTCGTGAACGTCTTCGACGAGACGAGGAAGAGCGTCTCGGCCGGGTCGAGGTCGCGGGTCGCCTCGGCGAAGTCGGTGCCGTCGATGTTGGAGACGAATCGGAATGTGAGCGAACGTTCGGTGTAATGCCGGAGCGCCTCGTAGGCCATCACGGGGCCGAGGTCCGAGCCGCCGATCCCGATGTTGACGACGTTGCGGATCCTTTTGCCGGTGTGCCCCGTCCAATCGCCGCTCCGGACTCGGTCGGCGAAGGCCGACATCTTGTCGAGCACGGCGTGGACCTGCGGGACGACGTTTTCGCCATCGACGACGATCGACGTCCCCTTCGGGGCCCGGAGCGCCACGTGGAGCACGGCCCGGTTCTCGGTGACGTTGATCTTCTCGCCGCGGAACATGGCGTCGATCCGGTCGCGGAGGCCGGACTCTTCGGCGAGTTCCACGAGGAGCCCGATCGTCTCGTCGGTGACGCGGTTCTTCGAATAGTCGAGAAAGAGCCCGACGGCCTCGGCCGTGAGCCGCTCGCCTCGCGCGGAGTCTTCGGCGAACAACCCGCGCAGTTGGACGTCGCGGATCTGCTCGTAATGCGCCTCGAGCGCCTTCCAGGCCTTGCGCTGACGCAGCGGTGTCGAGCTCATTGAGGTGTCCTCTCAATCGTCCCACGGAGACAACAGACGTTTCCCACCCGGGAACCCCACTCGGCCCTTCTGGAATGAGCCGCAGTCGGTTTGCCGCGAGGGAGATGTCGAATCGGCCGACCGGCTTCAGCCTACCCCCACACCGACGACGGGTCCACTGCGGACCGCGAGGGATCCGAGGCCTCGGCCCTCGAGCCGGTCGATCGCCCATCTTTCAAGGTGCTGGCGGGACATGATACCCTTCGGATCGGCCTCCCCGGAGCGCCACCGATCGGGCGTCGGGGCGAAGAAAACGTCCTAATTGGATACCAGCCGAGATGAGCCACCGCGACCCTCACCGGCCCTCGCCCGAATCCCGACACGACGCGTCCCCTATCGCGACCGGGGGAGAACGGCGGCCCCCGGGGTGCCTGGCGCTCAACAGAGAGGGAGGACCGGGGTCCACTCTCGAGATCGACGGCCTGCTCCAGGCGCGACTCCGGTCCGCCGGCCTCTTCTTCACGGTCGTGCTCGCCCTCACGCTGGGCCGGGACTTCGTCCTGGGCGAAGTCGTGGCCTGGCAACTCCAGATTGCCGCGATCCTCGCCGTCGCCACCATCGTCGCGATCCTGTCCGCCCCAAGGCCGATCAAGACCCGACGGTTGCGGATCCTCGAGATCCTGATCTTCGGGATCGCGGCGGGGATCCTGGCCCTCCGGCACTACCACGCCATGCTGATGTGGGCGTCCCGAGGGGATGAGGTCGCGATCGCCACGGCGGCGAAGAACATGATCATCAGCTCGGTGCTGCTCATGTTCGCCTATGCAATGTTAATCCCCGGCACCTGGCGCCGGGCATTGCGCTTCGCCGTGACGTTCGCCGTCCTCCCGGAGGTGACGACCGCCGTCGTGCTCCTCGTGCATCCCACACTGTTTCCCGCCATCCGCGACGTCGCCACGTTCGATCGCATGAGCCGAGACTTCGTGCTTCTGCTCATCGCCGGGGGGCTCTCGGTCTACGGCACACACGTCTTGAACTCGCTCCGACGCGAGGTGTTCGAGGCGAGGCGGCTCAACCAGTACCGCCTCGGGAAGAAGATCGGCGCCGGCGGGATGGGCGAAGTCTACCTGGCCGAACACCAGCTCTTGAAGCGGCCTTGTGCCGTCAAGTTGATCCGCCCCGACAAGGCCGGGGATGCCCGAGAGCTCGCCCGGTTCGAGCGCGAGGTCCGCGCCACGGCGAGGCTGTCGCACCCGAACACGGTGGACGTCTACGATTTCGGATGCGCCGACGACGGGACCTTCTACTACGTGATGGAATACCTCCACGGACTGCCCCTCGACGAGCTGGTGGACCGCCACGGCCCCCTGCCCCCCGGCCGAGTGATCTACCTACTGCGGCAGGCCTGCGAGGCGCTCGCCGAGGCCCATGGCGCAGGGCTGATTCATCGCGACCTCAAGCCCGCGAACATCTTCGCCGCGACGAGGGGGGGACGATCCGATTTCGTCAAGCTCCTCGACTTCGGCCTCGTCAAGGAGGCCACTCCGGAAAATGAGTCGTTCGAATTGAGTCAGAAAGGGATCGCGCGCGGCTCACCCCAGTACATGGCGCCCGAGCAGGTCCTCGGCGCATCCTTGGACCAGCGATGCGACCTCTATGCGCTCGGGGGCGTGGCCTACACGCTGATCACCGGGCGTCCCCCCTTCGACGGCGAGTCGCCTGCGAGCGTGATGATCTCCGTGACGAGAGACGCCGTCGTGCCGCCCTCCCGGCTCCGCCCCGACGTGCCCAATGACCTCGAGCACCTCATCATGACGTGCCTGGCCAAAGACCCGAACTCCCGTCCTTCGAGTGCCGAGGAGGTCGGACAAGCCCTCGCCCGCTGTCGATCCTCGGCGGAGTGGGACGCCTCGGCGGCCGCAACGTGGTGGCACGAACGCGAGGCCAATGCCTCGCGGAAAGCCTCCCTCTGAGGGAAGCCTGATACTGGTCCCCCGAGAGTCTCTGTCCTTTAACGGGTTCGGGCGGATCGACCCCGCGTTGCACCCCTTGGATAGAGGGCTTCCCGGACTCTTTACAAGCCCGAAGCGCAAGCGAGTGATTCGTCTCGCGGGATATCGAGAGAGATTCACTCGCTTGCGCTTCGGGCTTGTATCAAAGAGCGGCGACTCGATCGTAAACCGCCTCGGATCCTCAGTGGGTTGCGGTATAGGGATGAGCCCCTTCCTCGGTATCCCACCACATCCGGACGAACCCGCGATCCTCGAGCGCGAAGTATTCGAAAAGGCTCGGTCGCGCCATCCAGACTTCCTGGGCGAAATAGAGGCTCCGGACGCCCGTGAGGATCTCCAGCGAGACGGTGAAGACCAGGGTCGACGGGTCGTTGACCCACTTTGGCCCGACCTCGTCCATCCACTTCGACAACGCCGGAGTGTTCTTGAGCCGGACCTCCTCGGCAAAATCGGGAGAATCCACGAGCCGGCCGTCGACCGTCTTGAGGAACCGCTTGATCCCGGGATGATCGGAGCCGAGGCTCGCGGTCCTGGAACGGTTGGTGACCGAGATCCACTCTTCTTTCGCCGACACCATCCGCGACCCTCCTCCCAACCGTCCCGGTCGAGTCTTGACCCCCGTTCCATTTTAGAGCCAGTTCTTATTCGTAAAGGGCAATTCGTCCGCCGAACCGAGGACGGAGAGTTCGTCGGCCCCGAACCCATCAATGCAGACAGATTCGATAATCAGCCCGACCCCGAGAAACAGGCTGCGGCAGGGCCGTGACACGGTCCAGGTTGATCTCGTCGATGGCGATCGAAATCGACCGTTTATTTGCTCCGAAAAGATTCCGAAGACACCTTGCTCGCGGACTTCCATCCCGGCGTCAGGCTTGGCATCCCCCCTGCTCTCTCGACTTGAGGAGGTCGCGGATCTCGGATAATAGCTGCTGGTCCTTGCTCAAGGGCGCGGGCTCCTCGGTCTTGGACCTCAGGACCCAACCGAGGAACTTGAAGATGAAGACGAACAAGGCCGCCGCGAGGATGAGGAAGTTGACGGAGTCGCCGAGGAACTTCCCGTAGTGGATCGGCTTCCCCTGGATGGACGCGGTCCAGTCCTCGTAACCTTTGCTCCCCGGCAGGATGGCACCGAGCACGGGCATGATGATGTTGTCGACGAGCGACTTCACGATGTTGCTGAAGGCCCCGCCGACGATCACGCCGACCGCCAAGTCGATGACATTGCCCTTGAAGGCGAACGTCTTGAACTCCTCGAACAACGACAAGGCCTGCTTGGTAGGGTCAAGTTTCGTGAGGTCCATGGTCGTGTCCCGGCCGAGGGAACTGGGCCCAAACCCGCTCGACGTGCGCCTTTGCCGAGGCAACGCGTCAAGGGTCACCCGACTCTCCCGAGCGAATCAGGTGCCGGGCATCGGACTCGAGACCCGGCCCCGGGCGGCGACTTCGTCCGAGTTTCTTAGGCGATGGCGGACGGCCACCGGTTCGGATACGATCGCGACGAATGGTCGGAGGCGGCCGACCGGGGAGGGATCGGTCGGCCCAACATTTCGAGGCCCCAACTCAGGAGACCCCGTCATGCACGGCTTCCGCTGGGCGATCGTCACACTGCCCCTTTGGCTCGCCTCGCCGACGCTCGGCGACGACTTCCAGGCCCTCTTCAACGGGAAGGACCTCGATGGTTGGGTGGCGGAGGGGCAGACCGAGTCGCCCAAAGACGGTGTGGCCCGGCCGGTCTGGTCGGTGAGAGAGGGGTTGATCCACTGCGACGGCAAGGGCTTCGGCTTTCTCCGCTACGACCGTCACGAGTACAAGGACTTCGTCTTCCACGTCGACTTCCGGATGGCCCCCGGCTGCAACAGCGGCCTCGGAGTCCGCACGCGGGTCTTCATCCCGGAGCAGTCGAGGGCGACCCGCCCCTCGCTCTACAGTTATGAGATCCAACTGATGGACGACGCGGGCAAGCCGGCGACGCCCCATAGCAGCGGGTCGCTCTACCGCTACGTCGCTCCCAAAGAGAACGCGATCAAGCCCGCCTCGGAGTGGAACAGCATCGATATCGAATGCGTCGGCCCGAAGATCAAGGTCACGCTCAACGGCAAGACGATCATCGATGTCGACCAGCAGACCGTTGAGGCGATCAAAACAAAGCCGATGAAGGGCTTTGTCTGCCTCCAAAACCACGGCGGCACGATCGACTTCCGCGACGTCCGCATCCGGGAGATTCCCTGAGGCTGGTCCTGAAACCCGTTATTTTCTTAAATAACGGGTTTCTGAGCAGATCCACTCTGACGTCCCGTGTGGGTTTTCGGGGCCGAGGGCATCAGAATCCCGTTATTTAAGAAAATAACAGGTTTCGGGGGAGAGGGACTTAAACTCTCCGCTTCAGCTTGGGGTAGCTCGGCTCCCACCACCGCTCCTCGATCGTCCGCTCGAGCACCTCAGGCGCGGTCGGGCTCGCGAGCCCTTGGGCCTGGGCCTGGATCCCGACCGCCAGAGCAATCCGCTTCGAGACCTCCGTGATGTCCTCCAGCGGGGGGAAGAGCGAGGCGTCGCGGTCGCGACGGGTCGGGGCGCACTCGGCGAGGGCCCGAGCTGCGGCCAGGAACATCTCGTCGGAGACGCGACGGGCGCCGGACGCGACGACCCCCATGCCCATTCCCGGGAAGACATAAGAATTATTGCACTGGCCAATCCGAATCGACCGGCCGTCGTGGGTGACGTCGGGAAACGGGCTGCCCGTCGCCACGATCGCGCGCCCGTCGGTCCAGGCGATGAGGTCGGCGGGCTTGGCCTCGGCCCTCGAGGTCGGATTCGAGAGCGGGAGGATGGCCGGGCGCTCGACGTGGCTTGCCATCGCGCGGACGACCGGCTCGGTGAAGGTGCCCGGCTGCCCCGAGGTCCCGATCAGGACCGTCGGTCGGACGCGATCCATGACTTCGCCCAGGGAGATGTCGTCCCCCTCGCGTCGCCAATCCTTCAGACGAACCTCGGGCTGGGCGTAGCGAAGCTGGAACGGTTGCAGGCCCGACATCCCGGTGTGGAGGAGTCCGTGCCGGTCGACCAGCCAGAACCGTGAGATCGCCTCGGCCTCGTCGAGTCCTTCGGCGACCATCGCGGCGACGATCTGGTCGCTGATTCCGGTCCCCGCCGTCCCCGCTCCGAGGACGACCACGCGATGGTCGTTGAGCTTCGTCCCCGACACCTCACCGGCCGCGAGGATCGCCGAGAGGGCCACGGCGGCGGTCCCCTGGACGTCGTCGTTGAAGGTGCAGAGCCGGTCGCGATAGCGGTCGAGCAGCCGGTGGGCATTCGGGAGCGCGAAGTCTTCCCACTGGAGCAGGACGCCGGGGAGTACCCGCGTCACCGACTCGACGAAGGCGTCGATGAAGTCGTCGTAGGCCTGGCCGCGGACCCGCTGGTGCCTCCAGCCGAGGTAGAGCGGGTCGGCGAGCGCCTCGGCGTTGTCGGTCCCGACGTCGAGCAGGATCGGCAACGTCCGAGCGGGGTGGATTCCGCCGCAGAGGGTGTAGAGCGAGAGCTTGCCGACGGGGATGCCCATCCCGCCGACCCCGAGGTCGCCCAGGCCGAGGATCCGTTCGCCGTCGGTCACCACGATCACGTCGACGTCACGGAACGGGCGATTTTCGAGGATCGTGTCGATCCGGTCCCGATGCTCGAACGAGACGAAGAGCCCCCGGGGGCGTCGGTAGATCCGGCTGAAATGCTGGCACGCGTCCCCGACGACCGGCGTGTAAATCAAGGGCATCATCTCGGCGATGTGGTCCTTCATCAGCCGGTAGAAGAGGACCTCGTTGCGGTCTTGCAGGTCGCGAAGATAGATGTGCTTGAGAAGGTCCGTCACCCTCTGCTGGAAATCCCCGTAGCGCCTGGCGAGTTGCTCGTCGAGCGACCCGACGTGCGGGGGCAAGAGCCCATGCAATCCGAAGGCGTTGCGTTCCTCCTCCGGGAACGCGCTCCCTTTGTTGAAGAGCGGGCAGTCGAGCAGCGGGATACCCGCCAGGGAGACCTCGACGACATCCTCTCCGTTGGCGTCATCGACGTTGGTCGCGAAGTCGAGCATGCGAGGTCCCCGTCCGAAGATCTTCCCTGGTCCGACGATCGGGCTACAATACCTCTCCAGCGGCCCCGCGCCGAGCCCGCCCGAGCCTCTCGGCGGCCCTCGCGGGGCCCGGCATCGAAGCGATTCCCGAAGAGGAGCGATCCACGCCCATGAAGTCGCCACAGGCCCCCACCAAGGATCCGATCGGAACCAACGGCGGTCACGGCAATGCCCAGCCGATCCTGGGCCAACGCGGCCGAGAAATCCAGCCTTACGGGACCCTGACGAACCTCCCGATCGGCCTCGACGAGTCGATCCGCGCCGCGAGCGTCGCCACGCTCAACCAGATCCTGGCCGACACAATGTCGCTCCGCGACCTCTACAAGAAGCATCACTGGCAAGTCTCGGGCCACACCTTCTACTCGCTGCACTTGCTCTTCGACAAGCACCACGGCGAGCAGGTCGAACTCGTCGACTCCCTGGCCGAGCGGATCCAGTCCCTCGGCGGGGTCAGCCTCGCGATGCCTCACGACATCGTCGAGACCACCCGAATCCCCCGGCCTCCTCGGGGCCGCGAAGAGGTCCCGGTGCAGCTCTCCAGGCTCCTCGAAGCCCACGAGATCATCCTGAAGGCCGCCCGCGAAGGGGCCCGCGAAGCCGCCCAGAACGGCGACGACGGGACCAACGACCTGCTCGTCAGCGACGTCGTCCGCACCAACGAGCTTCAGGTCTGGTTCGTCGCCGAGCACCTCGTCGACACCCCGGTCGTCCGCGCCGACTGAGCCCGCCGCCTGAAACCCGGTTTCTTCTGAGAAATCGGGTTTCTGACGGAGTCGGCAACGAGATCCCCGAGAGCGATCGACGTCGACCGTGTCGGAGGACCTCGAATGCTGGAGCTCAGTCGGAGTCGATTGCGAAAGGCCGATGTGGGGGTCGACGTTGACTGTGGATCCGAAACCCGGTTTCTAAGAAGAAACCGGGTTTCGGAGCACACGCGTTCATTTCTCCAATTCAGCCAATCGTGTTAGTGCTCGATATAATTCCGCGACAGGCCCATCTCCTCCGGCGCGTGGAGCCTGAGCATCTTGAGGTCGACGTCGCGCGGGATCCACGAGGCGGTGGCCCGAGAGACGGCGAACATCACACCGAGCGACAGCGGGACGCCCCAGATCGCAGGCTGCTCCATGAGGGACCGCACCAGGGGGCTGGCCTCCCAGGTCAGGATCTTCTTGTCGAGGAGCATGGAGGCGATGATCGCGGCCAGTGACAGGAGGCCGCCGGTGAGCATCCCGCTCGCCGCGCCGATCATGGTGAGCCCGCGCCACCAGGCCCCCATGAGGAGGAGTGGGAAATAGGAAGCCGCGGCGATCGCGAACGCCCAGCCGACCATCATGGCGATGTCGAACGACTCGACGAGGAACCCGAGGAGCATCGAGACGACCCCGACCACGATGGCCGAGACCTTGAACGCGAGGAGCCTCGACTCGGGCGACGCCTGCGGCCGGAGCATCTTGCCGTAGATGTCGTGCGCGAGCGCCCCGGACATGCTGACGAGGAGCCCGGAGAAGGTCGACATGAACGCCGCGAATGCCCCCGCGCTGGTGATCCCGCTCAGGATCTGGCCGAGGAGGGGATTCTCGAGAGCGGTCGGCAGGCGGATGACGACGCTGTCGGTCGTGTTGTTGATATAGAGCGTCGGCATGACGTTCCGACCCAGCACGCCCCACATCGGCGGGAAGACGTAGAAGGCGCCGAGCATGACCATCACCCAGAGGGTCGTCCGCTTTGCGGCCCGCCCGTCGGGATTGGTGTAGAACCGCACGAGGATGTGCGGCAAGCCGGCCGTCCCACAGATCAGGGCGATGATCAGCGAGTACGTATAGAGAAGCGGATACCCGTGCTTGCCGGTCAGGGTGCCGAACGGTTCGAGCCACTTCCGGTTCGCCGGGGCGTTGGGGGCCACGGAGGCAGGCGCGAGGACGAGTTTGGTCGCCTTCGCGAACTCCACCCGGATCCCGGTGACAACCGGCTTGCCATCGACCTCGAACGGCTTCCCTCCCTTCGTGACCGCCGCAGGCCCGATCTCCAGGCTCGCCCCTGCCGGCAATTCGCCGGGCTGGATCGGGAGCGTCACCTCGTCCTCGCCTGGAGAAGGCTTGCGGACCGGCGAGACCTTCTCGATCGCCGCACCTTCGGGGAAGACGACCCGCGTCGGCCCCGCGGAGGAGAAGGCCACGACGTTGGCCGGATAACCCTCGCGTCCCTTCACCGAGACGGTCGACTCTCGGGCGAGCGTCGGGTACGCCCCCGGTTCCAGTCGGATCGTGTCGAGGTTCCGGGAGTAGCCGCCGAAGACCGACATCAGCACGAAGATCGGCAGCGAGATGGCGAACGCCTTGGCCCAGTACTGAAAGGCCTGGACGAAGGTGATCCCCTTCATCCCGCCGAGCGCGACGTTGAAGGTGATCACGCTCCCGACGACCACGATCCCCGCCCAGTAGGGCCAGTTCAGGATCGTCCCCAGCACCACCCCTGCCCCCTTCATCTGGGGCATGGTGTAGAAGAACCCGATGAACAGGACGAAGGTGACGGCGATCTTGCGGAAGACGGGGCTGTCGAACCGCCCTTCGGCGAAGTCGGGGATGGTATATGCCCCGAACCGACGAAGCGGCCCCGCGATGAACAGGAGCAGGAAGAGGTACCCGGCCGCGTAACAGACCGGATACCAGAGGACGTCATACCCGTTCTTCATCAATAGCCCGGCGATCCCCATGAACGAGGCCGCCGAGAGGTATTCGCCGGAGATCGCCGAGGCGTTCCAGAAGACGCTGACCGACCGCCCCGCGACGAAGAAGTCGGAGGCGGTGCGCGACATCCGCGTTGCGTAGACACCGAGTCCGACCGTCGCCAGCGTCATCAAGACCACGAAGCCGACAGCGATCCATGAGATGCCCGTCATGACCTCTCCCCCCCGCGCGAGTCGGCGTCGAGCAGCGTCTTCCAGTCCGAGCACTCCGCCTCGATCCGGTCGGACTCCCTGACGAAGTAGGCCGAGAGCAGCACCGTCACCGGGAACGAGAGCACGCCGAGTAATAGCCAGCTCGCCGTCAGGCCGAAGACCGGCATATTCGCCAGGTCGGGGAGGAACGCGTTGACGAGGGGCAGACCCAGCAGGATGACGAGGAACACGGAGGCCACGCGCAGGCTGAGTGCCGCCTGCCTCCTCATGACCAACCGCGCCAGCCGCGCATGGTCGTACTCGGACGGGGAGCTTGTCTCCGGGTCGGCCATCGTCTTCGTTCTCCCAGGAAGCCGACGCGCATCGCCGAGTTCGCGAGACTCCCCGCGACGGGGGCCGCGGGCGGCGGTCGGAGTGCCTACTCTATTGGGCCCACCCCCCACCCGCAAGGGCCGGGAGGGGGGCCCGTCGCCATCGCCCGAACCCCTTGCCCCGACGCGCAAGACCCCGCCCGCCAGGCCCTGGAGCGGATCACACTCGGATTCCCCCCTCACACGGCTCCACCGGAAGAGTTCCTAGAAGCCCGAAGCGCAAGCGAGTGAATCTCACGGCCTGAAATCAAGGAAGATGCACTCGCTTGCGCTTCGGGCTTGTATTCGGAGAGCAGCAGCGACTCGAAACCGCCCTGGGAATCCGCCCGTCCATGGAAATCCGTCTCGTCGTCGATCGAACGCAATTCGGACACAATGCAATCTAATGTTCATCCCCAAGTTTGATTTCGACGGTGGAGAGGTTCCCACCAACATCCGCGAGGATGCCCTGAAGGCGGATCCTGCCGTCCGCCGAGGACTTGACCTTGATCACTTGTTCGAAGGACCTGCGACGTCCGGAGAGGGCACGCCCTTCCACGACGCTGTCTTGCTCGGGGTCGAAGAACGCGATCGCCCGCAACGCCGAGTCGTCGGAGGCCGAGACCAGGACGCGGACGCTGGCACTGCCGGGGCTCGGAGACCCCACCCATTTTAGCTCGAGGGTCGGCGGCGTCTGATCGGAGAAGTCGCAGTCGGGCGCAAGGTATCGCGACGAATAGAGGAGCCGGGCGTTCAGTTCGGAGAACCGGACGCGGCGCTGGGGGTCGGGCTTCGGGCCGAAGTTCCAACGGAGATTCCGGAAGCCATTCCCCATGATGTCGACATCGTCCTGCCGACGGTCGTGCGGCAGCCCGAGCGCATGCCCGAGCTCGTGCGCGACCGCACCGAAGCCGTCTTCGATGAACTCGAAGCGGGGCGAGTCGGGGCCGCCGTGGCCGAGGGCGGTCCGGCCCTTGATCGGGGTCGAGTCGAACAGCATCAGCTTCTGCTTGGCGACAGTCAGGGCACAGAACTCGGGGCGGAGGATCCAGGCGGAGAACAGGCCGACGCCCCCGTCCGAGGAGTTTCGACGCCCGAGCGCAACGCCGCCGGGCCACTCGTAGGGAGCACTCCCAGGGTCGTATGTCTCGGCCAGGATGAGGATCAAATTCCGGTTCGGGTTGCCGACGGTCTTGGGAATCTCCGGGAGGATTGCCTTCCACTGGTGATCCGCGTCGTACTCGGGCGCATGGTTGTAATAGTCCGCGGGATGATTCCCTCGGACCAGGTGGATGATGGGCTGACCGTCCTTCGACTCGAACGCCAGGCCCCGGCTCCGGATACCTCGGGCGTCGTAGTCCTGGCGGTAGAGCTCGGAGACGAAGTGCATCAAGACCCGGATCTTCGCCTTATAGTTCGCCGTGGGCTCGCGGTCGGTCGGGACGAAATAGCAGAGACGGATCTTGTAGTCGGTGGCCGCCATCTTCGGGAGGAGCCTCGGGTCGACCCAACGCCCCTTGGCCAGGAGCGCCCAGGGCCCGTCGCTCCCCTGCCGCCACTCGCCTCGGTCGTCGTAGAGCCGCAGCCAAAGCGACCGGCCTCGGTCGAGCAGCTCGACGTACGACGTTTCCCGGCCCATCTCCTCGAACTCGAGCTCGACCCCGTCGGGGTTCGTCTCGAGCCAGTGCTTCCCGCCGACTTTTCGGAACGAGCCTTCCTTGTTGGCAAGCTCGTACCGCCAGCCCTCCCGGACCTGCTTCTCTTTCGCGGGGGAGTCGCCAGGGCCCGCGGCCCAGACCCCGGGAGAGAGGGCCACGACGAGGCACAGCGTCGTCCAGAGCCGTTTTGCCTTTGCCTGAATTAACGAGGCCCGCAGGCCCGACTCGACGGCGATTGCCGGATCCCCTGAGACATCCGGCCCTTCACTACATCGTGAATCTTGGGCAAACGTCGACCCGCTCACGTTCATAAACCCTCGGCACTGGGGCCGGGCGCTCAGACGTCCAAACTCATTAACACCTTCACTCGAAAGAGTCGTGGGCCCGGCCGATGCTGCATGCTATCAGATCGACCGCGGGGAAAACATACGAGACGGCCGTCCCAACTTCGGGATGAGCGGATCGGCGCACTCGGTAGGCCGTTGAGTCGACAACCTTCGCGTCAAACTATCGCGATCAATGGAAGGCCCAGCCGTAAGGGCTAGCGTGTGGGGCGGGGATCCGTCGCGGGCGGACGATCCGGAGGCCGCGTCCCGAGCAGGGACCTCACCTCATCGAGGAACCATCGTGGGGTATCTCCCAGTCGGTTGCTGTCGGCGAGCTTCGGTTCTGCCCTGGCGTACCACTCGCGGCCCTTCTCGGCATCGCCGCGTCGTGTATGGGCCGCAGCCAAGACGAGTTCGAGGAACGCCCAGCTTCCACCCCCGCGGATCGCGATGCACTTCTCCTCGGCCTTGATGGCGGCGTCCCAGTTCTCCAGGACATACTCGGCCAGCCCAAGCCACTTCCAGCAGAGTTGATTGTCCGGGGAGAGCTCGCAGGCCCGTCGGGCTAATTTCACAGCCTCGCCTGGAGCCCGGCGGGCCGAGTCGGGCGAGTCCAACCGCCGCTCGGCCTCGTTGGTAAGAAACTCGGAGAATTGCCGACGGTAAATGACCTTGTCCGGAAACTCGGCGAGCAACGATTCCCAGATCCCGAGAATCCTCTCCGCCGACTGTTTCGCCGCTGCGTCCTCGCCGGTCTTCCTTTGGCAGTAAATCAGCACATCGAGGGGCCTGGCAACGAGGGCTCGGTACTCGGGGAAGCTCGGGAAGTCGGCCGCGAGACGCTCGGCCGTGGCGATTGACAGGCCAACGACCCGCTTCGCCTCATCGGCCTTGCCGAGACCGATGAAGGTGATCGCGTGGTTCGACTGGCTCAGGGAGAGGAACTCGCGATATTTGGGCCGGTCAGGGAACTCCTCGACGAGCTTGCCCAGGATCGCAATGATGCGGCGGTCGCGGTCGAAGATCTTCTTCGGATCCGACCCGAACGTGTTGAGGTTGATCAGAGAGGTTGCCACGTCGCTCCGATAGGCGGGATTGCCCGGATCCCTGGTAAGTCGTGTCTCATACAACTCGACCGACCTTCGAACGGCCTCCTCTCCTTCCTTGCTCCGGCCCATTCGTTGCCAGAGACCGCCGAGGTTGTCCTCGACCTTGGCGAGCCGACCGATCGCCTCCTCGTCGCCGGGGACCTCGTCGAGGAGACGTCGAAGCATCTCGCGAGCTCGAAGGAGCGCCCGTTCGGCCTCGGCATAGCGCCCGCTCTCGCTCTGGATGGCGGCCAAGTGTGAAAGCGTGATGGCGAGTTGGCTCCGGAGCTCCCAGGACCGAGGAAGGCGCGTGACGAGGGCTTCGCGGATCGTCAACGCCCGACGATCCAGGGCTTCCGCATCTTGAAAGCGGTTGTGGCGTCCGAGGACGACCGCGAGCTGCGACAGCGTCCAGCCGAGTTCCTCGTCAACGCTCGAGCCGCCAGGCTGCCGAATCGCGAGATCCTCCAGGTCCAGGAGCATCGCCCGATAGGTCGCCTCGGCCCGGTCATCGTGGCCGAGCGATTCTTCGATGGACGCGACCCGCCTGCGGGCGCGGAGGGCCTCGAGCCGAGCCGGGAGATCCTCACCCTTCTCGGCGGCGAACTGTCGATAGAAGGCCAGGGCCTCTTCGAGGAACTCTCGTTGGAGGGATGTCAGCTTCGGCTGCTGGGCCAACCACTTCTCGGCGACCCGGGTATACATGCGATCGACGGCGCGTCGGGCCTGCTGTGCGCGAGCCTCCGCCAGCCGCTCGGCTCGGGTGGCGCGAGCAGCCTGCCAGACGCTTACGACAGTACCGGCCATCAGCGAAGATACCACCAAAAGTCCCGCGACCAGTGCGGTGCGGTTGCGTCGGGCGAACTTGGAGAAACGGTAGAGCGGCGACGGTCCGCGAGCCCCGACCGGGCGGTCGTCCAGGTAGTTCAACACATCGGCGGCGAAGTCGTTGGCCGTCGCGTACCGGCGATCACGGTCCTTCTCCAACGCCTTCATCACGACCCAGTCGAGTTCTCCTTGGAAGGAGAGTCCCAGGCGTTTTGGGTTGACCTTCCTCCGGACGGAGACCGTCGTGGATCGCGCGCCGAGTGTGCTGAGCCGAGAACTGGGCCGAGGCGGCTCATCTTCTCGGATGATGCGCCAGACCTCGTCAAAAGCCGCCTTGCGAAACGTCTCGCCGTCGAACGGAGTCGTGCCCGTCAGCAACTCGTAGAGCAGTACCCCGAGGGAGTAGACGTCACTCCGCGTATCGACATCGACCCCCGCAGGGCCGGCCTGCTCGGGGCTCATGTAGAGCGGCGTCCCCAGGCGCATGTGGAATCCCGTGGAGAGGGTCCGCTCGGTGAACCCCTCTCCGATCGCCTTGGCCACGCCGAAATCGATCACCTTCGGGACGGCCACGCCGTCAACCTCCGTCACCAGGACGTTCGACGGCTTGAGATCCCGGTGGATCACGCCCTTCTGGTGTGCATGCTGAACCGCTCGGCAGATCAGCACGAACAATTCAAGACGATCGCGGACGGCCAACGTCTCGCGCTCGCAGTATTCGGTGATCGGGATGCCCTGGACCAACTCCATGACGAAATACGGATACCCGGAACTTGTGGTCCCGGCATCGAGCACCCTCGCGATATGGGGATGATCCATCAAGGCAAGCGTCTGACGCTCGGCCTCAAACCGGGCGATCACCGGCCTCGTGTCCATACCCGGCTTGATGACCTTCAACGCGACCTTGCGTCGAACCGGGGCCGATTGCTCGGCCAGGTAGACGACCCCCATCCCGCCCTCGCCGACCCGCTCCAGGAGCGTGTACGGTCCGATCATGCTCCCGAGCACTTCGACGGGCGGGGCGTCGATCAGGTCGGGCGACCCCGCGGGCGATTCGAGGAATCGGCTGACCCTCGGATCGGCGGCAAGTAGGCGATCGACGTGTCGGCGGAGGTCGGTGTCCAGCCCGCACGTCTGATTCAGGTAGTCGGCGCGAGCGTCGAGATCGCGCCGGTCGAGTGCGGCGAAGAAGATCTCCTCGAGGTCGGGGGCAGGGATGCGCATGTTCGTTAGGCTCGACATGGACTCAACCAGGCTCATTCAACGCGGGAGAAGATCGAATCGTTTCGCCCGAATTCCAACGGATCATGCAGCGTTCTGCGACGCGTAAGAGCCCCGTACCGGCGAGGCAAATTCGGCCAACATCTTTCATTGCATGTCCATACGTATTTTTATTTTCCCAGTGGCCACAGGATGCCCTTCGACTCATAGATCTGCTTCAGGCCGACGAGGTCGACCACGTCCACTTTTCCATTCAGGGCGACGATAAACGTCGTCCCGACGTCGGGATTGCCGAGCTTCACTTCGCCCGCAAGCTCCTTCCAGAAGGCGTCATTCGTACCGTGTTGCACCATCTTCAAGGCGGAGTCCATCGCGGAGTTGATGTTCGCGATGATCGATTCGGTCGTGTCGATAATCCACTGGTTCGCAGTCCCGGGTGTGTGGTGATAGACCCCCATCAGGTCGTAGTCGCCGAAGAACTTGTTCTTGGCCGCGTCGACCACGTAACCATTGCCGTCGCTCCCGAACAGCAGGCTGAAGGCAGTCTCCTTGCCGAAGTTTTTGTCGCCGATGATGTTATTGATGATCTTCCCGTTGCCGTTCACGAGATAGTTGGTCTTGTTGCCCACGGCGTCGATGAGAGTGCCGTCGCTCAAGCGTCGCCCCATGACCAAACCGGTGATCTTGTCGGTCTTGAGCTTCAGCGCCTCGGGCTTCGGAAGATAGCCGATCTTCCCTTGGTATTGCAGACTCTTCGGGTTGGAGGCACGGGCGACGACCATCGTCCCTTCGTTCGTGTAGGAATATTTCTGGAGGCCCTTGGCGTGGACCGGAGACATGCCCGCCGCCTTGAGCTCGGCGGCCTCCGTCTTCAGACCACTCATGCCCTTCGCGAATCCCCCCGCGAGGGCCTTTTCGTCGCGGGCGACATCCGACACGACCTGAACCACGTTTTTCCCGGAGGATCCGAACGGGACGAGTTTCCCGACCTTCTCGAGGGCGGCCTGCCCGAGGCCCGAGGCGAGGATGTCCAGGAGGGCGAACGCCCCATCCACCACGGCCGCGCCCGTGCTTCCCTCCTTCGCGTACATGTAAGCATTCCCGGCATTCAGGAAGAAACCGATGCCCGGGTATGTCCCGAAGAGGGCCTCAGCATCCTTCTGATTCATCCGGGCGGCCTCGCCGACGCCCCGGATCGCCTCGTAGTTGCGGACCTTGCGTAGAGTCTCTGCGGCCTTCTTCTCCGCCTGTTGGGCCACGTAGACCGTCGACCATTGTCGGAACGTGTCGAGCCCCTTCTGCACGTCCTTCAGTTCCGTACGGACCTGCTTGACGAAATCGGCGTTCAAACGGGGATCGAGCTTGATGACCTCGGGCTTACTCCGCGCCGCCTCCTTGACGGTGATGCTCGCGGCCCAGTTCTGCCCGTTCGTGGCGGACTTCACCTCGGCGGGCAACGCGACTCCCTTCGTGATCGCATCGCCTTTCAGGGGGGCGGCCGCGATCGTCTGCGCCCGGAAGCCGTCCGGACTGCTCAAGAGGTGTTCGGCGTACAAGACGTTGGCGATGGTCGGGTGCGGCCCGGCGGCCCCGGCGTGCGTTGCCTGGTAATAGTCGTCGAATCGAAGTGCCCAGTTCATGAGATAGTCATCCAGGCTTCCGACGTCGGCACCTTCCTTTTCGTAGAATTCGTACTCCTCCTTGATCGACGTTTCCCCCCAGCCGTAGGACGTCCCTTTGGCGGTCAAGTACTGCTGAAGCACCGCCTTCCACGCCGTCAATTCTTCTCGGCTGTAGCCGTCCTGGTTGAGGGGCCGGTCCTGGGCGTCTCGCCTCTCGAACGTGACCGACGCTTCGGTCTCGTCCGTAACTTCGACCATGTCCACCCCCAGGTAGACGTCCCCGTTCTGGTCGTCGTACACGCCCGCCGAGGCCAACACGTAGGGCAAAGCAAATCCGCGTTTCTGTTCGGCCGAGGATATCACGTAGCTCGTCGAGGAGCCCCCTCCACTCGCCCCACCACGTCCATCGTCGTTGACGCTGGAGTCCTCGAAAATCACGACGGGGCTTGCGACGGGAAGGGAAATCGCCCTCGAAATGCTCTTGTACCAATGGTCGTTGTTGTCCTTCAGCTCGAGGGTGATCGTGTACACACGATCCTCGGGAGCCGCGAACGCGACCGAGTAAAAGCGAGTCGGGCCAAGTAGCTCGTCGCCCGTCCCCTTATACTCGGACTTGGGCGTCTTCCCATTGTGTTCGACGGTCCAGCGAATACCTTTCAGGTTCCCATCGGCTTTGGTCAAGACCGCATCGACCTCATAGTTGTTTCCTCCCTTCGGAAGGACGGTGATCTTGTCGATCCGCGCGGACGCCCCGGAGCTCCACTGCACCCAGTGGAGCGGATCATAGTTGATGAGGTCTTTCCACGCCTGGGGGCCCCATGTCTTGACACCCTGCCAGCGCTCATTTCCCCACGTGACGATCTTCTCCAGGCCGCCGAGGATGAGCCTATCCGCCATGTAGTTCGAGGTGTTGACTTGTTGTCGAAGTTCCTGGCGTGCTGCGTTCGCCTTGGTCGTGATGACGTTCAGATCCGCGTCGGTCTGGTCGATGGCCTTCTTGGCGGTGCGCTGGAGGTCGGCCGTGGCGAAATCGAAAATCCTCTTGGCCAAAGCATAAACGGACTTGGCCAGATCGATCTCTCCCTTGGCCCGCTTGACGATCGAATCGATTTGGACCTTCACGGAAGACAGGCTCTTGCCCAGGTCGACCTTGATCTGTTTGACGGCGGCCTTGGCCACCTTGCTCGCCTTGTCGACGGCGCCCTGTGCCGCCTGAGTGACGTAAGTCACACCGTCGCCGACCGCCTGGGCGATATCCTTCCCAGCCTTTGATGCGTCATTGGCATACTCCGTGAAACTTTTGGTTTTCACATGAAATAGCCCAAATCCGATGTCCGAGAGCGAAAGTCCATACTTCGCCAGATTCCGCTCTGCCGTCGCTTTGGCTGAGTCCATCTTGGCCGTGAGTCGCGTGACGTCGCCGTTGCGTTTCTTCTCCAGGCTGCCCACGGCAACATCACGAGTCTTCGTCTGATCGCTCAAGAATGCATTCCAGGGAGCCAACTGGTCGCGCTGCCACTTATTCCATGTGGCAACCGTGCGGTCGTGGGTGGCCTTCGCATCGGAAACCTTCTTGTCCCAGCTTTGGATCGCACTGAGGTCGATCACGAGACCAGGCAGGAGCCCTCCTCGGACCGCCTCCAATGACTGGGTGCTGATCGAGATGCTCAGGTCGAGCTTGTCTTTGTCCAGGGCCACGCCCGTCGACGTGGCGATGGCGTCGGCGCCCGCCCCGCCCTTGACCCGTACCCCACCTTTGAGAGCCGACACGTTGATCCCCAAGACGGCAATGGCGTCGTTGCCGCCGCGACCGTCAACGGTGATCGACTGGACCGTCTTGTCGAACAACGTCGACTCCAAGGTCTTCCCGGGGAGCGTGCCGACGACCTTGCCATTGAGGAGGATGCGATCATCTTGTTGGTACAGCAGGATCTGGTCCGAGTACTCCGTTCCGACGATGGACAAATTCTTGTTCGTCAGCGTGGCACTGACGCCTGCCGCCATCAGGGACCGGCCTTCGAGTCCCTCGACGCTCGCGAGGTATGTCCTCCTCCGAAGTTTGATGCACTCGACTCGCGACATGGTGATTTCATTCCATGGGGGGGGATGGAGTCACGTAGGTGGGGATAACGTTCTTCTCGTCCCACCTCGATGCCGCTCAGCGGAAGCGAGGGCTCGGGTTGTCGGCGGGAGTTCGCGTGCCGGTACCGTCACCGCAAAGGAACCGACAAACTGCGACCCGGCGAGGCATCGAACGAGCCGAGTCAACAAGCGAGCCACGACATGCACACCGATTCGGTATGCACCGCGAAGCACTCGCATGGCGAGGTCGTTGTCAACGATCCATTCGAGCGGGATCGCTGTCAGAACCGGACATCACCGACTCGGCATCCGCACGACATCGCAATGCGAGAAACCAACCCCGCGCGCCTCACGGCCCGTTCGATTTTCCTAATTGAGGGCGGAGATCATCCACATCCTGCAACTCGCTGTAGAGCCAGACCTTGGCGTAATGCCAGTGGCGGTCGGCTGTTGCGCGAGAGATACCGAGGGCCTGGGCTGCCTCCTCAACCGTGAGTCCGGCGAAGTAGCGAAGTTTCACCAGTCGGGCCTTGGCAGGATCCTGGGCCTCCAACTTCGCCAGGGCATCGTCGAGGGCGAGGAGATCTTCCGTCCGAGCCTCGGCCCCGAGTTCGAACCGCCCGAGGTCACGACGAACAAGTTTGCCGCCATGCTTCTCCGACTGCTTGCGTCGGGCGATCTCGACGAGGATGCGCCTCATGGATTCGGCCGCGGCGGCGAAGAAGTGACCGCGACTGTCCCAACTCAGCTCCGCATTTCCCAGCAGCCGCAGATAGGCGTCATGGACCAGGGCCGTCGCCTGGAGCGTTTGCCCGGGTTTCTCGCGCGAGAGCATTTGAGCGGCACGTTTTCGCAACTCATCATAGACCAACGGGAGGAGGAGTTCGGCCGCCCTGGAGTCGCCCTGCTCGATCGCCGAGAGGGCCTGAGTTACGTCGTTCATGGCAGTGAGTCGCCTCAAAACCCCGAAGTCCGTGCCGCCTGCCAGGGCAAGGATAGCCGTCGTCAGGGCCGAATCCAGGAGACGGTAGAGCTCGTCCCGAAGTACTGGCCCGGGCCGAGAGATACGGCGTGAAGAGCAAGATCAGGGCAAGTGAAACGGAGAAATCGGCTCGCCGGTTGATCCCCGCCACCATCCGCCTAGCAGAGTTCGGCTTCGAGAGGTTTCGATGCGAGGGCAAGGTGCGGGCCTCGCACTTCGCCTCGGTCGAGCGTGAAGGCGGAGTGGCTCCATGCCTTCCTTTGCTTGGAACGCGGTCCCAACAGAACGTCGATGTGGGGGCCGTTCTCGCTCGGGACGACGGATAAAGGAGGCTCGATGCCGTCGCTCGTGCCGGTGGGATTCATCGCGGAGTTCCCGGGGGGTAAGGGATAAGACCCTATGATATCGCAGTCGAGGAGTCGTCGCCTATCCCCCAATCCTTAGCGCGTCGTTTGCGATGTACCGAACTCCGACTGGCATCCACTTCGGCTTGGCGATCACCGATCTCGAAGCCGACCCATCCGAGCGGTTTGCCCGCGACTCGGGGCGAATCCATGGGGCTGGACGGGCCCGCGCCGGCTTCAGTTCGGCCCCTTGGCGGTCCTCCAGAGTTTGATCACCCCATCGAAACTGCCAGAGGCCAGAGTAGCCCCGTCAGGGGAGAACGCAACGGCGTGGACCCTGTGCTTGTGCCCTTGAAGCGTCAGTAACTCCTGGCCGGTGGCCGGGTCCCAGAGGCGGACCGTCCCATCACGCCCCGCCGACGCGAGGGTCCGCCCATCGGGGCTGAAGGCGAGGCCGAGGACTTCCAGGGAATGACCGAGGAGCGGAGGACGCGAGACGCCGTTGGTCGGATCCCAGAGCGTGATGATTCCGGTCGCGGTCGACGTTGCGAGTGTGCTCCCGCCTGGCGAGAAGGCGAGCGATTGGATGCGCTTTTCCGAGGGGATCTCCTTAAGGCGGCGTCCTGCATTCAGATCCCAAAGCCGGATCGTGCCATCGTCACCTCCCGAACCCAGGACACGACCATCGGGCGAGAATGCGACGGAGTACACGATCAAAGAGCTACGGCCCTCGAGAGGACCACCGAGGGCGCGTCTTTCGACGGCATCCCAGAGGCGAACCGTACCGTCGTTCCCCGCCGATGCCACCAACTTGCCGTCGGGGGAGAATGCCACGGTCCGGACGTATTGCGTGTGTCCTTCCAGGACGACCGTGCGCTTGCCCTCGACGACGTCCCAGAGGGCGACCGTCCGGTCGAAGCTGGCGGACGCAAGCTGGCTGCCATCCGGGGAGAACGCGACGTCCGCGACAAGTGCCGTGTGGCCAATCAACGTCCGCTCGAGTTTCCCGGTTGTTGTGTTCCAAAGCTTGATGCAGTGATCATCGCTACTGGAGGCGAGCATTCGACCATCGGGAGAATAGGCGACTCTCCAGACCTCGCGCTCGTGCCCAGAGGGCGACGGAGGTTCTGGAGGCGGTGCCCATTGCCATAAGAGGGCCCTGGGGAAGTCGCCCGTGATGAGGATCGCACGGCCGTCGGGCGTGAAGTGAAGCTCGATCCCCTGGTTGGCGGTATGGTCACCCAGCGTGTACGTGGCGCGACGCTCTCCGCTTGCCGCATCGACCACGGCGATCTCACCGAAAAATTGGTCGGCCTTGCTCGCGTAAAGGGCCAGCGATGCCCCATCGGGCGAGAAAACCGCCGTATGCACGGCCCGATCCTCGCCGAGACAACGGACCTGCGGACGACCGGACAGACGTTGGACATGCTCGCCGATTCGGTGGACCTCGGCCGGTGGGAGTGCCGTGTTCCGAAGCGTGAGCGGCACGAAGGTCACCGTATCGTCGGCCCGCCGACCGATGGCGATCATAAGGGCGTCGCGCGTGTCGACGAGCCGGATCGTGCCATCGGCGTCGAGTTGGGACAGGATCCGGCCGTCCGGTGACAGGGCGGCGTCCCGAGCACGCGATAGCCGGCCGCCACCAAGAGGCCCCCCCTCACCTTCCCCAAAAGGGTCTCCGGAACGCGGATTGTTCTGGAGCCGGTCTCGTGCGTAGGACGCCCGGAGTGTGGCTCGCTTGTTCCGGGGCTCGAGCGTCCACACCCGGACCATGGCTCCGTCGGGATCGTCCTTCGCCCGGACGGTGGTCAACGTTGTGCCGGACGCGTCAAAGCGAAGGAGGTCCGACCGCCCAATCTGAGAGGCGCCGGCTGCCCAGCGCTCATCGGAGCCGAGGTCCCAGAGCTCGGTTTTCTGAGCATCTCCCGCCGCAAGCGTTCGGCCGTCCGGCGAGAATTCGAGATGACGGACCCCGTCGAATTGGGAGCTCTGCAGCAAGCGGACCCTTTCGACGGCCATGTCCCAGATCCGGATCTCTCCTTTGTCGTCGCCGAGCGCGGCGAATCGGCCGTCGGCGGAGAGTGCGGATGCGGTGACGCCGCCGGGAAGCTTCAGGATGCGCGGGAGTTGCCGACGACGCAGTCGATCGAGGTAGGACCAGGCGAAAGTCCGAGGGTCGGGCCGACCGGGTTCGCCTCGGACGTCGTCGAGGATGTCCGCAGCGATCTCGACCTTCCCCACGTCGTAGGAAAGCTGCGCCAGGCGAATCCGTCCCGAAGAATAGAGCCGTTGGGCCCGTTGCTCGCTCTCCCGGGTCTTCTCGAGGGCCTGGCGAAGGTTCGTGTTGTAACGCTTTTCCCTCGCGCCGGACCAGGCCAGACCGACCATGGACGCGATCAACGTGGCGAGGAGAAGGCCCGCGAGCGCGGCGTGAGCTGGCCGGCGCCGGATCCATTTTTCGAGATGGGTCCATCCCGACGCGGGTTGCGCCCGGATGGGCCTCGCTGCGAGGAAGCGGCCGAGGTCGTCGGCCAGGTCCGAACCGTCACGATAACGCCGGTCCGGACGCCTTTCCAGGCATTTCATGCAAATCGTGTCGAGGTCGCGGGGGACTCCGGGCCGGAGCGAACGGAGTGGCGGCGGCTCGCCTTCAGAAACGTGCCTCAACGTTTCGAGGACCGTCTCTCCTTGGAATGGCGTCCGGCCCGTCAAGAGTTCGTAGAGAATCACCCCAAGCGCATAAACATCCGTGCCCGGGCTGATCTCTCTCGAACGACCGGCGGCTTGTTCCGGGGCCATGTAAGCGGGTGAGCCGATCGCGATGCCGGAGCAGGTGTCGTCGCCTTCCTGGTCGAGGATCTTGGCCAGGCCGAAGTCGCAGATCCGAGGGACGAAGCCCGCCGCAACCGGTTCGGGAGACGCCTCGGTCCAAGAACCGTGAAGCAAAACATTTCTCGGCTTGAGGTCGCGGTGCAGGATGCTCCGGTCGTGCGCATGCCCCACGGCGAGGGCGAGCTTCGCGAGGAGATCCGCCGCGAGTGGGGCCGGCAACGGCGTTGATCGTCGTCGGAGCCACTCGGCAAGCGTGATCCCTTCGCAGTAGGCCGAGGCGATGTAACAGACCGCCCCCTCTTCGCCGATCTCAAAAATGGGGACGATATGGGGATGATCGAGCCGCGAGGCCGCCTCCCCTTCGCGGAGGAACCGGCGCCGGAAATCCGGCGTGAGTGCAATCTCGGGGCGAGGCAGCTTGAGCGCGACCTTGCGTTGCAGGACGGTGTCGGTCGCCAGGTACACGACCCCGAATCCCCCGCGCCCGAGCTCGCTGTGGAGGAGAAATCTCCCAAACCGCCGCGGCAGCTCCGGCGGCCTGGACGTGCCCCGGGGCCAGATGCGCTCCAGCAGCCGCTGACACTCATGGACGGCATAAAGAGGAGACCCCGGCTCACAGGGAGGCTCGGAAGCACGACCGGCCGCCAGCGCCTCGTCGAAGGCCACGAGAGCGTCGATTTGCCAGTCTTCGGCCTCCGAGGGATCGTCGTCAGGGTTCATGGTGGGGAGAGAGTTCCTCCGAAAGGCGCATCAAGGCACGCGACCAAATCTTGCGTGCGGCCTCTGCGGAGCGACCCAGTCGCGTGCCGATCTCCTCGAAGCCGATTTCGTCGTACTGCCGCCAGACGACCACGCGTCGGTAATCCTCCGGGAGCCTTTCGAGGGCGACGAAGAGCGAGTCCGCACTCTCCCGGCGATCGAGACGCCCACCTGGTGTCGAGGAGTTCGAAAGCAAAGCATTCCAGAGCCCACCGGCGGTCGGATCCCCGCTCGGGATCTCTCGGTCCAGCCGGCGTTTCTCCGTGCCGCGATAATGCCGCGCGACGAAACCAAGGCGGTTGTGCAAGATCACCCTGAGCCAGGCCAGCAGCGCCTCGCGCGTATGACCGCGGAATTGAGTGAAGTCGAAATGAGCCCCGACCAGGGTTTCTTGCACCAGGTCGGAGGCCCCCACCTTGACGGCCAGGTCGGCTCCCAGCCCCCGGCCGGCGATCGCCCGCAAGTAGTCCCGGCACGACTCCAGCACACGCCCTTGAGCGTCGACGTCTCCGCAGCGAGCCGCCTCGAGGTCCAGGTTGAATCCAGCGTCGCTTGGGAAGACAGTCACAAGGTCGCTTGCTCCGTGGGGGTATCCGGATGCGCGAACGCTCAAGACAAATCCGCGTGCATTAGAAAAAATCGCTCGATCCCATACAAGATTTCTTTGTTCACGTCTCGACCGGAAACCTCGAATTTCTGCGAGCGTGCCCATTTCTTTGGAAAAATCGGGAAGAAACTCAAGTTGGTGCGTCCGATTCCCGGGCCCGTCGTTCTTAACCCGATGGAAGGCGGGCGCGGTTGGCAATCGCCTCGCAAAACCGTAGGGACAAATCTTCGACGGTCCTTCCTCCCATCCCGATGCGAGAGCCCGAAAAAAAGGAGTAGTCCCCATCATGGTCACGATGACCCGCCGCTGTGTCATGACCGCGTTTGTTTTCGCCCTCATCCCCCTGGGCCCCTTCCCCTCGGCGTCCGCCGCGAAAATCGGGGACTATCTTGCCCTGGGGGATTCGATGGCCTTCGGTGAGACCGACTTCTCGGCGAACCCTTCGAACGGCGATCGTGGCTACGTCTCGCTCTATGCCGACTCTCTAGCCCAGTCCAACGGTGGCGTCCGCCCCCATGTCATCAACCTCGCCGCCGACGGAGAAACGTCCTCGACATTCTTCAACGGCGGCGCCAACAACGACGGCACACCCGGTCATCCTGGCTCGCAATGGAACCTAAACTATTCGGGCTCGAGCCAGTCGCAGAACAGCCTGATGCTCTCCACGATCGCCGCCGAAAAGGCCTCGGGGCATGAGATCAACACCGTCACGATCCAGATCGGTGCGAACGACCTGCTCGCCGCGTTGGGCACCCCGGGTTTCCTGAACATGCCCCTCGACCAGCAACAGGCCGCGATCGGGCAGGGCCTCGCCATGATCGCCGCGAACGACAAGGCCCTCCTCACCGAGTTGAACACCCTGCTTCCCAACGTAAATCTGATTATACTCGGATATCATAACCCCTTCAATGCCGACCCGACGAGCGCGATCGGTCGGATCGCGGACCCCGCGATCAAGGCGTTGAACGCGCTGATTGCGGGCGAGGCCGCCACGTTCGGAGCCAAATACGTCGACACCTACGCGCCCTTCCTGGGTCACGAGCTATCGTACACCTACATCGCCAGCGGCAACGTCCACCCGAACGCCGCGGGCTATGCCGTCATCGCCTCCCGGATCGAGACCGTTCCCGAACCCAGTAGCGTCTTGATCGGGGCCGGGATCCTCGGGTGGATCGCCGCGGGCCGTTTCCCTTACCGCAGGCGCCGTGTCGCGTCGTCGGGTGGGGTCGTTGTCCGGTGATTCTTGCGGTCTGCGACGCCGCTTGAACCCGTCGGCACCGAAGACATCCGGGACCTGGAAACCCTCCCCGCTGGATCCGCAGAACTTCTCCGCCTTTCTCGGCAATCCAAACGAGCCCGGAACGCCGACGAGAGCATCGTCCTGGATGATCCCCAGGGAGGCTCTCGTCGTCGTTTCGGGCTCGCATGCAGAAGGCCGAATACTCGGCCGACAAACTAAGCGATCCTCATAATTCGCTTATTGATATCAACGTTTACCGAGTCATACGGGTGGGTGAGGTTCCCCGTGTCGAAGATGTTCCGCTGGCATTCGACGTCGTCGACCCCGAGGGCGTTGTTGAAGATGCTGCGGAGGTATTCGATCCCCTTGGGGGAGGGCTGGAACCGCTTGGGGTCATACAGGCTGGGCGAGAGGGGCCGGGCGTGGATGGTGCCCCAGGGGTCGCGAAGCTTGCTGGCGTCGATGCTGTCGAGGGCAAAGCCGCCGTCGCGATACTGGAGCGTGGAAACACAGTTGTGGTAGCCGTCGAGCAGGAGGTCGACGGCCTTCCCGCCGAGCTGCGAGGCATAGAACCGGTCGAACTGGATCGGCCGTCCGCCGCGCTGGGTGTGCCCGATCTTCCGGACGAAGATGGCCGCGTCGGCGCTCTCGTTGCGGCGCTTCCGGGTGAAGAAGGCGTCGCCGATCTGCTCGACGAGGATCCGCTTGACGGCCTCGGCGGCCCCGGTGTACTGGGTGTTGCCGGCCGGGTCCTTGCTCGCGGTGACGGAGCCGAGGATCCGACCCTCGACGTCGACGATCCCTTCCGAGACGCAGATGACGGCGTGCTTCTGCTTGTCCAGGATCGCGAGGACTCGATCCACCAGGGGGCCCGGTTCGACGGGAGACTCGGGGATCAGGATGAGGTCGGGCTGACCGTAAGCGGTCCCGAGCGCGATCATGCCGCAGTCGCGTCCCATCACCTCGATGATGGCGACCCGGCGGTGGCTCTCGGCCGTCGTCCGGATGCGCTGGACGTTGAGCGACGAGACGAAAACCGCCGTGGCATATCCGGGGGTCGCCGAGTTCACCATCTCGTCGAGGGCGAAGGCCCGCTCGGGCTCCTTCTTGTAGACGTAGCCCTTGGGCCGCGGGTCGGGCTGCCGGCGCCACTCGGTCGCCTCGTCGGGGTAGTTCAGCCCGAGGTCGTTGTCGATCGTCTTGGGCGCGAGGGCGACCGGCAGGTACCGGCTGAGGGGCTGCATGCCGTTGAGCGTGCCGTCCCCGCCGACGCAGACCAGGCCGTCGACCTTGAGTTGTTGGAGCCGCTCGGCGACGCGGGCGATCGTCTCGGTGTCCTCACCATCGACGTAGTCGCGCGAGGCGCCCAGGATGGTCCCGCCCCGGGTGGGATCGAGCTCGGGGATCGCCTGGAAGAGGGGGTTCAGGTGGACGTGCGGCACCTGGGGGTTGAGCAGGCCGCTGAACCCTTTGATGATGCCGTAGACCTCCACGCGGGCCTGGTTCGCCCGCTCGACCGCCCCCGCGATCGTCGCGTTGAGCGCCGGAGTATCCCCGCCCGCGGTCAGGATGCCGATCCGCTTCATCGATTTCGTCCCCCTTCGGTACGCCGATCGAAACGAGCACGCGAATGCCGGACGCGCGGCGTGGAGAGGGGCCGCCGTGGCGTCTCGCCCGTCAGGGCCGCCGTCCGGCTCCGGGACGAGGAGACGTCCCGGGGATTCTATCGGACCCGAGTTCGATCCGCCAACCCGGCAGGAATAGAAGGGGGGCTCGGACCGTGGACGTGCTTACCAATCAACGACTAAAAACACGCTAACTTTTTAAAACAAACACATTCGCCTCGTCCGCGACGAGCAATCCATTGCGCGGACCGGCGACGTCCACGGACCAGGACATCTCGCCACACTTGGCAAAAGCCGTCGAGAGGCATCCGGGGCGAGCGTGCCAGGACCCCGGCCCTGGAGGGACGCCGGGGATCCATGGCTCACCCTTATTCTTCGCCTCAATCTCCCTCAGGGGAAGGGGAAGGCTCCGAGACGAGCACCAGCGAGGGGCCGTCTTCGAGCTCGACCCGGTCGCCGATCGCCATCTTCCGGCGCTTGCGGAGCTCGACCTCGCCATTAACACGAACAAGGCCTTCAGAGATGAAGGCCTTGGCCTCGCCACCGTTTCCGACCCAGCCGGCGAGCTTGAGGACCTGGGTCAGGTTGATTTCACGCTCACCGACGTTCAGCCGGTCGTCCATTCGTCCCCCCGATCCCCGAGGCTTCCAGTTCCTTCTCGGCCGTCTCGACGACCGCGCGGCCGATCTTCGCCCCTTGCGTCTCGATGAGGTCTTGCAGGCTCGTCGAGCTCACGGAGTCGTCCCGGGACTTCGACCCGCCGAAGGGGCGTCGAGGCTTGCTCGAGGCAACCTCCTGCGAATCCGACCTCGCTCGAGACTCGGGCTTGGACCGGGGCTCGACCTCGGGGCCATCGTCGTCCGTCGAGTCGTTCCAGAATCGGGCGAGTTCGGTTCGGGCCTCGGCGGGCAGGACCGGCCCGAGGGCGACCATGACCTGGCCGACGACGCGCCCCGACGGGCTCGAGAAGATCGGCCCACGCGTCTGCGGGGCCAGGCTGGCCACGAAGAAGGTCGCCACCAGGCCGAGGATGGCCCCTTCGAGGCCCCCCAGGACCATCCCGAGATGCCGGTCGAACGCCTCGAACTGGAGCGCCCGCAACGTCGCCCGGATCGCCCAGGCGACCAGGAACACCCCGCAAGAGACCGCCGCATAGATCGTCAACATCGCCAGGGCCCGAGCCACGACGGGCTCGCCCGGGAACTTCGGGGCCAGTTGGACCGAGAGGGGCTGCGCCACCGTGTAGCCGAGCACCAAGGAGGCGAGGCTCGCCACTTGCCAGGTGATCCCTCGCCAGGCACCCCAGATCATCCCGGCGATCACCACGGCCGCCATCGCCACGTCGTAGTAAGTCATCCCTGACCTCCCTGCTGTGGAACATCGCTCGACTTCGGGCCGACCTTCCTCGGCCCGCGCGTATCGTAGCCGACCCGCCCCCAAGCGGAAAGGGATGTTTTCGCGTCATGCCCACACGCCCCTGGACGTGATCAGCCGCAACGCGGAGCCCCGGCGACTCGACAGGAGAATGAACCCCTCCCCTGCCCCCATGTCATGAATCTCCAGGGAGTTGGAGCCGCCCCCTGTCTCGTCTCGCTTGGGAGGGACCTTGGAGAGCCCCGAGGGATCTGAGACAATCCTCGATATGCAAGAGGATTTTGAATCATCCCGAATCGGCCCCACGAGATCCCACACGATGCCGTCCTTCCTCAAAGCCCCGTTCGGCCGGATCGGAGCGATCGCCTCCCTCGTCGCCCTCGGCCTGCCGGCGCACGGGGCCGAGCCGACGCTCGAGGCCCGGTTACGTCCCCTGATCGACGCGCACAAGGGGAAGGTGGCCGTGGCGGTCAAGAACCTGAAGAGCGGTGAGACCTTCTTCGAGCATCAGGACGACCCGATGCCGACGGCCAGCCTGATCAAGTTCCCGGTCATGATCGAAGCCTACCGTCAGGCGGCCGCGAAGTCGGTCGACCTCAAGGCGCCGGTCACGCTCAAGGACTCGGACAAGGTCCCCGGCTCGGGGATCCTCACCTCGCATTTTTCGGAAGGGGCGACCTTCCCCCTCCTCGACGCCGTCCACCTGATGATCGCCTTCTCGGACAATACCGCCACGAATCTCGTGCTCGACAAGATCGGCATCGGCTCGACGGCCGCGACCATGGAAACGATGGGTTACCCGAACACCAAGATCCATTCCAAGGTCTACCGACGCGACACCTCGGTCTTCCCCGAGCGGAGCAAGCAGTTCGGCCTCGGCAGCACGACCGCCTCCGAGATGATCCGGCTCTGCGAGGCGCTTCATAAGCACGAGATCGTCAGCGAAGAGGCGAGCGAGGCGATGCTCAAGCACCTGCGTGACTGCGACGACAAAGACAAATTCCCAAGGTTCCTCCCTCCTGGCACGAAGATCGCGTTCAAAACCGGGAGCGTCGACGCGTCGCGGACGGCCGCCGGGATCATCGACTGCCCCGCGGGGCCGGTCGTGCTTTGCGTGATGACCGACAAAAACGAGGACCACCGCTACACGACCGAGAACGCGGGCAACCGCCTCTGTGCCGAGATCGCCCGCGCCGTCTACGACCATTTCGGGTCGAAGACCGAGGGGACGACGTCCCCGACGGACAAGGCCCCGAAGCCTTGAACATGAACCAGGACTCGGGCGACTTCGTCGACCCGTCACGAACGACCGACCAGCCTTGAGGAGGATCCGATGAGTTTCTTCGAGTCCCTGCGACGCATCCTGCCCGGCACACACCCTGACGGCTCGGAGACCTCGTCGTCGGGCGGGCTCGTTCTCGAGTCCGCAGGGCTCTTCGGAGAGTCGGGAGCCGACGACGGCGGGCCGGCCGTGCCTCCGCACCCCACCAGCGACTTCGACCGCACCCAATGGCATAAGAAGATGAAACGGGTCCTCGAACGACTCCCCGAGTCTAGCCCCGAGTGGCCCGACCTGATGCTCGAGGCGAAGGCCCTGGAGCTCGACACCTCCTGGGTCGACAACAGCCAACGCGAGGAATTCCTCCTGCTCATCAGACAGGCGGTCGCCGACCGCGTGGTCACCGAGGACGAGCACCGCAAGCTCGACCTCGCCCGCGAATTGATCGGCATCCCCGAGGAC
Source organism: Singulisphaera rosea (assembly GCF_054877945.1). Classification (NCBI taxonomy): domain Bacteria; kingdom Pseudomonadati; phylum Planctomycetota; class Planctomycetia; order Isosphaerales; family Isosphaeraceae; genus Singulisphaera; species Singulisphaera rosea. The sequence goes on from NZ_JBTYIP020000009.1 coordinate 163,676, forward strand.
GAGGCCCAGGCGTCCTTGAACGCGATCGTGGCCGAGGCCGAGTCATTCTTCGGGAAGCCGGTCAAGGAGGGCTGACCCCGGCTCGGCCGGCTTGAGGAGCTCCGGGAGCGCCTGCGGCCTCCCCTCGCGGTCGACGCAGGCCAAGGTCGAATGCCCCTCGGCGAGGACGACGCCGTCGCGAAGGACCTGATAGGCATGGACGATCTTGACGTGCGTCACACGAGACACGGTCGTCCGGAGCGTGAGCAGGTCGTCGTAGTACGCGGGCCGCTTGAACTTGCAGCCGATGTCGACGACGACGAGCAGGTGGCCCGAGTCCTCGATGTCGCGGTAAGAGACGCCGCTACGTCGGAGCAATTCCGTCCGCCCCATCTCGAAGTAGACCAGGTAGTTGGCGTGGTGCAGCAGCCCCATGCGATCGGTCTCGGCATACCGGACTCGGACCTGAATCTCGTGGCTCTCCGACATCGCTCGACAACCTCCGGGGCCTGAACAAGAGAGCGGGCGAAGGGAACGCCTCGACGCGACAACAACCGGCACCACCTGGCCAGGCGGCCCGGTGCGGTCGCCCTTCGGGCGATTCCCCTCGACTCATCCCCCGGCTATAGCGTCTCGGCCGCTCGCTGAGAAGGCCGGATTCCGTCGAACCTCGGGCCACTCCGCCAAGCGGCCGGACAGGCACGCCGCCGAACACCTTTCTCGAAGCCCGGCGATCGAGCCAAGTCCGGGCCGTTCGCGAGGTCTTCAAGTCGCGGGCTTCGACTGGAATCGAGCCCGATAGTCTGCCGGAGGCACTCCGAGTAGACGCTGAAACGAGCGCCTCATGGAGTTGCTGCTGCCGAATCCGCAAAGCGCCGCCACGCGCTCCTGTCCGTCGTCGGACTCCTCGAGCCGCCGCCGAGCGGCCTCGACCCGCACTCGCTCGACATAGCGGGCCGGAGTGGTCCCAACCTCCAGTGTGAAGGCCCTGGCGAAGTTCCGAGGGCTCATATGGACCCGGGTGGCGAGCGCCGCGACCGCGAGGTCGGCCCCCGGGTTATCCGCGATCCACGCCTGCAGGTCACGGAGCGGCTGCCGGTCGGCCGCCTGCAGTGCGAGCGCCGCGGAGAATTGCGCCTGCCCCCCGGGCCGGCGGACGAACAGCACGAGTTGTCGGGCCGCGTGCATCGCCGATGCCGGGCCGAGGTCCTCCTCCACCAGGGCGAGCGCCAGGTCCATGCCGGCGGTGACTCCCGCCGACGTATAGACATTCCCCTGCTTGACGAAGATCGGATCCGGGTCGACGGATACCCGAGGGTACTCGCGGGCCATGCGCTCGCAGTAAGCCCAGTGAGTCGTCGCCTTGCGGCCGTCCAGGAGGCCCGCCGCCGCCAGGGCGAAGGCGCCGGTGCAGACCGAGCCGACTCGACGGGCGGTCGCGGCCAACCTCTTCACCTGGCCGAGGAAGACCGGGTCGGAAGCCGCGGTGAAGACCCCATCGCCGCCGGACACGAGCAGGGTGTCGATAGGGCCTCGCACACGCTCCAGCGCGGCATGCGCCTCGAGCCGTGCCCCCGAGCTGGAACCGAACGGGCCCCCGCCCAGCGTGACGATCCTCAGCGAATAATGTTCGGGCCCGGCCATGGCGAACACCTCCCACGGTCCCACGAGGTCGAGGGCGAACGCCCCTTCGAAACCGACAAGCACCACGCTCCGCTTGGCCACGCCAAGGCCCTCCCGTATCACCACGAACTCGGCGAATTCTTGGCAGGATTTGCTGCCTCATCGCCATTAAAGCTTGGAAAAACACTGATGGGAAGGGAGCAAGATGGGCGGATGCAGACATGGCAAGATTTGCTGCCTGTTTGTCACTCGTGATCGGTGCCCAGGTGATGATAATTACGGCATCGATCGAGAGATCGTCCAAGTGAGGTGACGGGGCCATTTTTGGACGAGGTCCGCACGACGGACGTGACCATGTCGAGCGACCCGCTCCTGTCCTCCCGGCCATCCCGGGCGTAGGTCGCCCGACGCGAAGAAACCCGATCGCCGACAACCGCCGAACCGGGAGTATGGGATGCCTGACGCGACGGAAATCCTGACCGAGAGCCTTACCTCGGCAGGTATCGCGATGAGGATGGTGCTAACCGGGGTCGCCTCGGGAACGGCGATGACGCGTATCACCGAGATCGCCCGCGAAGTGCTCCCCAACGGCATCGCAACGGAGTGGACCGACCTGGCCTTCCAGCAGGAGAAGCAGGGCATCCCGACGCTCGTCATCTTCGCGGTCTCCGGCCTGTTTGTCTTCCTCGTGCTCGCCGCCCAATACGAGAGTTGGAAGACGCCGCTGGCGATCTTGCTGATCGTGCCCATGTGCCTGCTCGCGTCGGCTTTCGGCCTCGACGCCCGGAGCCTGCCGATCGACATCCTGGCCCAGATCGGGTTCGTGGTGCTCCTGGGATTGGCCGCCAAGAACGCGATCCTGATCGTCGAGTTCGCGAAACACAGGCAGGACAACGAGGGCGATACCGCCGAGGAAGCGGCGGTGTACTCCGCGCGGACGCGCCTCCGCCCGATCCTGATGACCTCGCTCGCCTTCATCGCGGGCGTGGCCCCGCTCGCGGTCGCGACCGGGGCGGGCTCGGAGATGCGTCAATCCCTCGGGACCGCGGTGTTCTCCGGGATGCTCGGCGTGACCGTCTTCGGCCTCGTGTTTACGCCGGCCTTCTACACCATCATCCATAAGCGCAGGGCCAGGGAAACCTCATGAATCACGACCAAGAATCAACGGCTCGTGAAAGCCGGGGCGAAGCCTAAGTCGGAATGTCTCAAACGCTCGAAACCATGAATGGAGTTGCAGAATGCCCAGTCAACCAGAACTCTATGAACGCTTCCGCTCCCTGCACGAGAGGCCGGGAGGTTTCATCATGCCGAACCCTTGGGACGGCGCGTCCGCCCTCCTGATGAAGGACGCGGGCTTCGAGGCACTCGGTACTTCGTCGGCGGCGCTCGCCCTGTCGCTCGGCCGTTTGGATGGACGGCACGCGGTCAGCCGCGACGAGCACCTGGCCAACGCTCGGCTCCTGATCCGGGTCACCGGCCTTCCCGTGAACGGCGACCTCGAGGACGGCTTCGGCCCCGAGCCGAGCGATGTCGCGGAGACCGTCGAGGCGGCGATCGCCGCAGGGCTGGCCGGCGTCGGCATCGAGGACACCACCGCCAACCCCGATCGGCCGATCCACGACTTCGACAAGGCCGTGGCCAGGGTGGAGGCCGCCTCCAAGGTTGCCAAGGGCCGCATCCTGCTCACCGGCCGCACGGACAACTTCCTCCAGGGCCGGCCAGACCTCGACGACACGATCAGGCGTCTCGTGGCCTTCGCCGAAGTCGGCGCCGACGTCCTCTTCGCGCCGTTTCCGAACGACATGGACGCCGTCCGCGCCATCGTGCGTGCCGTCGCGCCGAAGCCGGTGAACCTCGTCGTGGGGACCATGCAAGGGGCCTCGCCCTGGGCCGAAGTCCAGGCGGCCGGCGTCAAGCGGCTGAGCCTCGGCGTCGCGCTCTACACACGCGTCATGGGCAACCTGGCCCAGGCCGCGACCGAACTCCTGTCCGGCGACCTGGCGACGGGCACCGGCGAGAAGCCTTCCACCTCCTCGGCGATCGATTTTGGCATGCTCCATCGGAAGATCGGACAAGCGACCGACGCGGTCTGATCGCTCGCCGGAGCGGACTTCGATCGACACATCCGTAAATCTTGTCAAACAGGGCGTACTTCAACCCTCGTGACCCCTGAGGGGCACGAACACCTCAACAACCTTGCGAGCCAGACTAATGCCATGCAGGCAGCGCACACGTGCGACCTATTCGAGGGTGAATTGCCCTACGTCTGACGCCACCTAAGCAGACCCTGGCGTAGACGACACCGCTCGCAGGTTGGCAGGGACTGCTGTCGGTTTGTCATTTCCCGAAGCACGCTCGACGCGATACAGAAAGCACGAGAGCGAATCACCTCCTCGACGAGGAGAAGCGGAGGACGTTGTGGATGACGCTTGTACGAAAGGCGAGACGAGGCCGGAGGTCTTGGCGGCCACCCGGACCAAGTCAGCGAATGGACGATCCGCGACCGAGGCTCGAGCGGGGGCGACCGCACCGCGTCGAGTCCCGGTTGCGCTCTTTGCCCTCTCCGTGGGCGTGATCATCACGAATGTCTTCGCCCCACAGATCCTGATTGGTCGGATGGCTGCATCGTTCGGCCTGCGAGAGGCCTCGGGCGGGTTGATCGCGATGATCCCCCTCTTGGGTTATGCGATGGGCCTCTTCTTCCTCGTCCCGCTGTCCGACCTCGTCGAGACTCGTCGGCTGGTGGTCTCGATGCTCGGCGTAGCGACCCTGGCCGCGGCGGGGATCGTACTCGCCCCTGGCGCCGGTTCCCTCTTCGCCCTCCTGTTCATCCTGGGTGCGGCATGCTCGGCCAACCAGGTGCTCATGCCGGCCGCCGCCGCGATGACCGAGCCCGAGCATAGGGGTCGGGTGCTCGGGGACATCATGAGCGGCCTGATGATCGGGATCCTGCTGTCGCGTCCGATCGCCAGCGTCCTCGCCGGGACATGGGGATGGAAGGCGTACTACGTCGCCAGCGCCACTTCGATGGCCTTGCTGGCGACGACGTTGGCGTTGAGCCTTCCCGAGCGCCGGCCGGTGCAGACGTCCGCCTATCCCCAGCTCATTGGATCGCTTTGGGACTTGTTCAAGAACGAACCCGTTTTGCGGCAACGCTCGATCTCCGCCGCAATCGTCATGGCGGCGTTCAACTTCTACTGGACGACGATCGTCTACGTCCTCCAAGGGACGCCGCTCGAGCTCAGCCCGTGGGGGATCGGTGTCTTTGCACTGGTCGGTGCAGGCGGCGCATTCGTCACACCGTTGGCCGGCCGCCTGGCTGACCGGGGACTAGGAACACGTGTCACCACGATCGCCCATGTCACGCTCATGGCCGGGTTCGGCCTGGCGGCGCTGAGCGGACTCGCCGTCCCGGGGCCGAACCATCTGATCCTGGTCGGGCTCGGATTCAGTGCCTTGATGCTCGATATGGGCGTGCTCGGTGATCAGACGGTGGGACGATATCTCATCAATCAATTGAGGCCGGAGGCACGCGGGCGCATCAATGCCATCTTCGTGGGAGTGTTCTTCATCGGCGGCGCCATCGGCTCGGCGGTCTCGGGCATGCTGTGGGCGACGGGCGGGTGGGCGGCCGTCTGTTTCGGTGGCGTCTGCCTCGGGTTGCTCGCCCTAGCTACGCGAAAGTAGCGCAAGGTCATCGCCACCATCACTCGTCTCGCGAAGGGTGAAGTCCCGACTCCGGGTACGGAAACTCGGTCGTGATCGGAGCCAATGCCGGAGGCCCAGGTTCAACAACTCGTCGACCCGAGGAAGGATGATTTTCGCATGTTCACGTTCACGCATCGCAATCCTGAGATGCAACTCGACAAGGGCCACACCGCGTTGTTCCTCGCGGACATCCAGAACGAGTTCCTGACGGAAGGTGGAACCTATTACCCCTTGATCGAGGAGAGCCTGAAAGCACACAAAGTCCACGATCACCTGGAAGAACTCCTGCGATGCGCCAAGGAGTATGGATTCCCCGTCATCCACTCCCCCCACTACTACTACCCGACCGATGGCCAGTGGGTTGCTCCCGGCGGCGCGATCGCGGATTACCTCGTGCAGGTCGGTTTTGTCCTGCGAAAGGATCCCCTGAGCCTGGACGGCTTCGCGGGCTCGGGGGCCGATTTTCCGGAGAGATACCGAAAATACTTGCAGGACGGGAAAACATGCAACACATCACCCCATAAGGGCCTGTCGGCCCGGACGAACGACGTGATCAAACAGCTCCGCATGCGACGCATCGAAAAGGTGATCATGGCAGGCCCGGTAGGCAATCTCTGCCTCGAAGGGCACATGCGCGACATCGCCGAGGAAGGATTCGAGGTCGCGATGGTGCGCGACGCTGTCGCCGCCGGGCGGAATGACGAGGGAGATGCTTACGCCGCGGCCATGGTCAACTACCGGTACATCGCCAACGCGGTATGGACCACCGAAGAGGCCGTGAATCGCATGAAAGCCGCGGCTTCCTCCTAACTCAACACGGTCGGGTTCGGCTAAATCGCCTTGTCGAATTCCGGGACGCGCGGGGTCATGCGACATTCGCCTTGGCATAGGTGTGACGACCACGTCGGTTTCGTGCCGCGAGGTAACTTCGCATTTCTACCATCAATTCCGCCATCGTCGCGCAGCGGTGGTTGCGAGTGACGTTGTCGTGCAAGTCCTTCCAGATGCTCTCGATCCGATTGTGATCAGGGCAGTAAGGCAGCAAGAAGTGGAGCCTCGACTTCTCCGCCGCGGGGGACTTCAACGCCAGGCGTACCTGCAAACTGTCGTGGATGCCGTAGTTGTCGAGGATCACATGAATCCGCTCGGCGTTCGGATAGACCTTCGTGGCCAACTTGTGCAGCAGTTCCAAGGACAGTAAGTAGGCTGTCCTTTCGCTCTCCCTCGACATAGATCAGTCGGTGGGCCACGGGATCCCAGGCACCGGCGAGAGAGCACTTCCGGTTGCACCCGGGGGTCAAGACCTCCTTCTGTCGGCCCCGCTTCATCCAGTCGGGTCCGATCTTGGGATTGAGATGGATGTCGACTTCATCGACGTACAGGACGACCTCGCCGACGGGGAGATGATCGACCGATCTCCGGATCTCCCGCAAGCGACGAGTCCGACGTGCCTTCTTCCAAGGGCAGCCGACGATCGGCGACGTGACGGCCCCCGTCCGGACGGCATCGACGTTGTCCGGCCGGTTATCCGACGACGAGGCAACCCGGGCGTTGCGGTTGATGATCGGCGTCGACCGCGGATCGGCTCTCGCCGCGAACGTTAACGACCAGCTCGACGACTTCGGCACAACAGCTCGGCGAGTGTGGCGTGTCCTCGACCATGCTCGGGGCGTCGACTTTGTGCTAACTCAGGCCGTTGCCTCCGACCCCGAGGTTGCTGGCCTGCTCAACAAGGGAGGAGCCATCGCCGAGGTCGTCTCCATCGACTTCGACAGCCCTTCACGCGCGACCCGAATCCGGCCGGAAGCCGACTCCCAAGGCCATCCGGCGCTCGGGTTCACGGGATCTTAAACCGCACGCTCCCTCGCCCGTGACCGCCGACCGTGAATCTAACGAAACGGCCGGCATGCGGGGCACACTTGCCCTGCACACCGGCCGAATAACATAAAGTTATCAATAGATCCATTTATCAGAAAGCATCGGCGCTGATCACTTCGCCGCCGTTCCGGGTCGAGAGGGACTGGTAGACGCCTTGCATCGTCGCGGGGTTCCCCGGGATGATGATCGGCATGCAGTTCGTGTCCTTCTGGACGAGGTTGGCGTTCCAGGTCGAGACCGTGTTCTTGATGAATTTGACCGAGCCGTCGGCGAACGCGAAGTTGCAGCCGCCGGAGTGGAAGCTCGACGCCGAGAGGGGGAACATGCTCGTGGGCTCGCAGCTGTTGCCCTGGGTCTGGAGGTCGCCCTGGGGCATGTTCATCGGGTAGTTGGTCGAGATGGTGGTGTCGCCGAAGTCGGAGTCGGCCCACCAGCCGCTCCCTTCGAAGTTACAGCCGCCGGAGGCGGTGCAGCCGACCTTGCTGAGCTTGCCCTGGGCCCGCTCGCCGAAGAGCATGGTGTTGCTGGTGCCGTCGGTCACGCTCGCGATCGTGGTCGGGCCCTGGCTTGGGCCACCGCGGAAGTTCGGCGTCCCGGTGTCGGGGAACATCCCCTGCTCCGCGGGGAGGACCGTCGTGTTCGTCTGGCTCGCGGTTGCGGCAAACGTCCCGACGAGGCCTGCGTAGTCGGAGTAGCAGATGCCGATCGTGGTGCCGTCCCAGCCGGCGCTCTGCTCGAAGAAGCGCAGGCCCTGGATCGCGCCGTCGGACGGGCACCAAAGGGTGGAGATCCCCGTCCCGCAGAAGGTGCTATTGCGGATCTGGTAGGGGCCGAGGGTGATGTTGATCGCGTTGTAGAGCGGCTGCTGCTCGGTGTAGTTGAGGATGGCTGCCATCATCCCCCAGCCGTCGGCGTAGGTCTGGAGGCTGCCGGAGGTGCTGATGTAGGCCTGGACGTTGCGCCCCATGGGGAAGCTACCATTGGCGCTCTCATAGTTGTGGCACGCCAGGGCGAGCTGCTTGAGGTTGTTCACGCACTGGGCACGCCGGGCCGCCTCGCGCGCCGCCTGGACGGCGGGAAGGAGCAGCGCGATCAGCACCGCGATAATCGCGATCACCACCAACAATTCGATCAGGGTGAAGCCCCGCGCGGGCTTCTTGCTCTCGATGACGGAAGGCATGAGGCATCCTCCACAGGACTCGTATGAGTCGTGACAAGAACGAAGAACCATGGGGGGAAGTCGGCCGACTGCGCGTGGGGGAAGACGCAGGACGGCGATCGCTCAGAGCAGCGTGGGGGGGGAGATATGCTACGTCCCTACGGTGGCAGCGGGAGTTGGCCGAAGGACGAGCCTCGGCGACCCGGCGGGAGATGCGATTACCCGCCCGCGGTGGCCGCCGCCTTCTCGCGCACCTCTCGCACGCGTTCGCGACGCGACGAAACCCGGACCTTCTTCGCCTTTCCCTTCGTCCCCTTCGCGGGGGGAGCCTCGGCGACTTCGCCGGGCGTGGTCGTGGGGGAGGGCTCGGACGAGCCACAACCGGGGAGGATCACGACGGCGCCGAGGACGGCAACGAACGCCACGCGCAGCATGAACGGACGGCGAGCGCAACCATGTGTCTTCATGGCGAATTGACTCCGTCGTCAAGGAATGCAAGGGGTCGGAATCGACCCCGCTAACATTGAAGTTAGCGTCATCGACCCCCGCAAGACCGGGACGACTTTGCGGAAATCCCAAAAAATTCGGAATGGGTCCCCTGGGGGCCACATTCCCAAATGTCGCGGGGGGCGACGCAGCCCCGGCCGTGCCGAAGACAGGCCGGGTGAGCACCGCACGTTCGCAACATTTCGAGATCTGTGACCCTACCGATATCGCTCTCCGGTAGCAAGACCAAAATCAAGCAAACGCTTTGATTATTTTATTCACATAGTTTTCAATGAACGGACGTCGATCTGCGCCGGAACCCGGGAGGTTCGGCGTGCGGCATCGTCGCCCGAAGGCTCGTCGTGCCGCTTGCTCGGCACTGTTTTTGGGGGGGGAAGCGCAAACCAAAAAGATCCTGCCCCAAGACGTGTTCACGTCGAAGGGGCATGGACGAGTCTCGAGTCGGGGGGGAGGGGATCGGTCGCGAGGGGGGGAGGCCAGAGGGTCTTCCGCCCCTCCGAGGAGGGGCGAGAAACGTGGCTCGACGAACTTACCTGGTTTTACCAATTCTCGATCACGGCCATGTTACTATTCGAGACGGTCGAGTCGCAGACAAGGGGTTCCCTGCATGCCTGACTCGATTTTCTCCGGAGTTGCCGACGACGTTGCAGAGGGGCCTCAATTGCGGACCTTTTCCCCACCTATCGGCATCGCCGACGAAGCACTCCAACCTCGACTGCCAATTCGACTTGGAGAGGGAATGGCCCACCCACGTCTCCGAGAAATCCGGGTGCTGATGCCCCCCGCAAATGGCCCCTTCTGTACCCGTCGAAATGGACCTCTCCGCACCGACAGTCCATCACCATAGGTGGAGTGATCAAAGCCTGATGAAGATCCGGTTTTTCTCGAGTGAACGGACGAAGAGGTAGTTGATCGCGTAGAACGTTGCCACCCCCACAAGACACCACCAAAGCGGCGAGTCGCCGGGGACCAGGTTCAGCAACGAGACCTCGACCGAGTGGTGGATGACGTACGTGGCGAGCGGATTCTGGCCGAACGTTCGGAACGCCCCCACGTGCATCCCACCGACGTCGCAGGCCACGACGAAGACCGCGTAGAGGGCCGCGGCGAAGCCGAGCGCGAAGAGGGTAAACGGCAGCGAGACGACCCGCTTGTTCATCATCCAGTAGTTGTGCTGGCGGAGCTCCGGCGGGGGCGGCTCGACGAACGGGGGCTCGGCGAGCAGGGACGCCAGCGATCGGCCCGCGATCTTGCCGAGCGGAGGGCGGACGGGGGACACCGCCAGCTTCTCACCGTCGGTCGACGTGCCCGGCTCCACGTTGTAGAGGGTCGTGAGGCAGGAGAGTGCGTAGGCGAGCACCATCAGGCCCACGCCCCACCCGAGCAGCTTGCGCGAGGCACGGGCCGGCGCCTCGGAGGTCATCAGGTCGTAGGCCAGGGTCCCCCCCAGCATGATCGCCCCCCAGGAGAGCAGGCCGAAGCAACCGCCGTCCCAGGCGGTCGTCTTCGCGATCCCCCAGTAGTCGCTCAGCCAGTTCGGCTTCCCGTGGACGAACGCGAAGTTGAACCAGTCGGAGATCACCACGTGGATCGCGAGGAAGGCGAGCAAGGTCAGGGCACGCCCCCGAGTCCCGAGCGCAATGAAGGGGATCAGGACGATCTGCGTCACCCCGATGATCGCGAGCACCTCCCAGAGGTCGGCCTTGATGACCCGGGCGATGAAGTCTCGGATGTGTTCCGAGTCCATCTCCTGCCAGTGCGAGAACTTGTTGCCGAAGCCGTACATCATCACCGAGATCAGCACGAGGGCCAGCCCTCGGACGAAGACGCGACGGTAGGCCCCGAACGCCCCGAGCTGGGGCAGGCGCCTGAGCATCGTCAGCCGGTAAGAAAACCCGGCCGCGAAGAAGAAGCTGGGCATGATCGAGTCGGCATAGCTGAAGTAGACATTGTGATGCTTCAGCACCGCGTGCATCGCCGACAGGCCGCCGACGAAGTTGACCAGGATCATCCCCATCACGGTGTAGCCCCGGAACTGGTCCATCGAGACGATCCGGGCGGGGGATGAGGATTCGGCTGTACTCATTCAGGCAATCTCCAAGGCGAGGGTCGCGAAGCCCACTCGGGGCGAGTGGCCGGCCCCTGGCCTGTTACTTGTCGTGTTTCCATCCCGGGAGCGGCAAAGGCTGACGCTCCCCCTCGCGGAGTCGATACCCCGCGCCGGCCTCGAGATCCTGATAGCGGTCGACCTTGCCGGAAGGCCAACGGACCTCGACCGAATCCGCGCGGGACACGTCGCCGAGGCCGAAATGGAGCCGGGGGTCACCCGCCGACTGGTAACTCCCACCACCCATCCTGTGCCCGAACAGGCGGCGCCCGCCGGCTTCGACGAGGACCTTGGCCCCGACGGCGTCTCGGTTCGACGTGGTCCCTTCGAGGAGGAGGGTCAGGGAGCGTCCCCCCTTCGTGCGGTTGTGGAAGTAAGCCACCGGGTCGTTCTGCGAGAGGACGAGCGCATCGACCCGGCCGTCGTTGTCGAGGTCGCCGACGGCCAGGCCACGGCCCATCCTGAGGACCTGGAAGGGGGCCCCGGCGTCCCGGGTCCGGTCGGTCAGGTGCCCCCCCTCTCCCCCAACGAGGAGTTGGACGGGCATGGTCCACGGCATGAGGGGGCGGCCGTCGTGGACATGGCCGTTGGCGGTCATGAGGTCGAGCCGGCCGTCGTCGTCGACGTCGAGGAAGCTGATGCCGAAGCCGAGCAGGAATCGGCTGGGCGCGGCAAGGCCGACGGCAGCCGTGGCGTCGGCGAAGAGGCCTTCGCCGAGGTTGCGGAAAAACGAGGTGGACTCGTTGTAGAAGTTCGTCACGGCGAGGTCGGGCCGACCGTCGCCGTCGAGGTCGCCGGAGGCCACCCCCATGCCCGCCTGATACCCGCCCCCCGCGTTCGCCGCCACTCCGGAGGCGAGCGCGGCCTCCTCGAACCGGAAGCTGCCTCGGTTGCGGAAGAGGTAGTTGGCCGACATGTCGTTGGCCACGAACAACTCGACGCGGCCGTCCTCATCGAGGTCGGCGGCGAGCACGCCGAGCCCTCGGCCATCGGGGTCGACAATCCCCGCTTCCGCCGTCACGTCCACGAACCGGCCAGAGTCGTTGCGGAAGACGTGGTCCGGGAGCGAGGGGAAATCGCGTGGCCCGCAGCGAAAGACGGCCGGGTTCTTCGGGTCGACGCAGGCGAGTTGTTCGTGCTCGTCCCAGCGGAGGTAATGGCAGACGTACAGGTCGAGGTCGCCGTCGTTGTCGAGGTCGGCGAGGGCGGCCGAGGTCGGCCAGTCGCGGTCGCCCGCCAGACCCGCCTGGTTCGTCACGTCATCGAACGTGCCGTCACCCCGGTTGTGGTAGAGCGCGTACGCTCGCCAGCGGGTGACGAAAAGATCCGGGTGACCGTCGTTGTCGTAATCCCCGACGGCAACGCCGTGGCCGTAGCCCCGATCACCCCCGAGACCCGCCGAGTCGGTGACATCCTCGAAGGTACCATCGCCCCGGTTGTGATAAAGGCGGTCGCCCGGTCGGCCCGGATCGACCCGAGGGGGATAGGTCCCCCCCTGCACACAGTAGACGTCCAGCCAGCCGTCGCCGTCGTAGTCGAGCAGGCCGACTCCGCCACTGGAGGTGACGGGGGGCGTCATCCGGCCGCCAGGGTCGCCGTTCTCGTGGACGAATCGCAGGCCGACGGCCTCGGCGTCGTCGGTGAAGTGGACGGCTGGCCCTCGTGGCGAGCCGGCCCCATCGACGTTCGCCGTCTTGGCTGAGGTGAGGTCGCCCAGGAGGTTGGCCATCGTCCCCGACAGTGCTTTTCGCGGTCTCGGGACGGATCCGGTGCCTCTGGACGCAACATACGTCCAGCATTCGCTCTCGAACGTCCAGCCGAAGGATCTGGCCAGTCGGGCCAGTTCGGCGGCCTGGGCATTCACCTCGGCCGAGGCGAGGATGGTTTCGTATCGCGCGAGGTCCTCGTCGCGTTTAGCCTTGCGAGCCCGGAGGCGGGCTGCCTCGTCGGGGTGGCCGTCGAGGATCGCGAGCTCCGCGAGTCGGGAATAGGCGGTCGCGTGGCCGGGGTTGAGGGCGAGCAGTCGCTCGAGCGCCTCGCGTTCCCCGGCTCGATCGCCTCGTCGGCTGGCGAACCAGACCCGGATCTCGAGCGCCTCGTGCTCGTCGGCCGGGACGTGGGCCAGGCAGTCGCGGACGACGTCGGGCCGGTTGGCGGCCTGCGCCCAGTCGAGCCGAGCGTGCCAGACGGCCGGGTCGTCCGGCCGTCGTTTCAGGCAGGCGTCGAGTTGTCGAGCGGCCTCGTCGAACCGACCGAGCCTCGTCTCGAGGTGGGCACGCCCGAGCCAGACTCGGTCGTCCCCGGGCGCCTGGGCGGTGGCGCGGTCGAGATAGGTCTGGATCCCTTCGGTCGCGAACGGGTCGACGTCGATGCGGTGGAGCCGCCTGAGGAATGCGACCAGGTCAGGCGACTCGTCGATCCCTTCGAGATACCGGCGCCTGGCTTCGACGAAGCGGCCCTCGGATCGGAGCAGGCGGACGAGCGTATCGCGCAGGTCCTCTCGGCCCGTCCCTCGGCCTTCAAGGGCGGTGTTCAGCACGTCCTCGGCGTCGGCGAACCGGCCGAGGAGGATTTCGAGCCGGGCCCTCCCGGTGTTCGCCCTGGCGAACTCGGGCGCCGCCCTGGGGATCTTTTGCCAGGCGGCGATCGCCGCCGTGAGCCGGCCGCGATCGGCCTCGCTCGCCCCGAGCTCATACAGGATGTCACCGCGTCCCGGGTGGGAGTCGGCGAGTTTGCCAAGGCGTCGGGCCGCGGTGGCCGCGTTCCCCGCCGCTCGGTCGCGACGGGCCGCCTCGAGCTCGGCGAGGGTGTGCCCCTCGTTCATGCGGCGGACCTGCCAGACGGCCGCCGTGATGAGCCCGAGGAGGATGACTGCCACTAACCCGAACCAGACACGTCGCCGTCCGCGGGGGGTGGACCGAGGTCCGGAAGGCAAAGGGTCCCCGGCCGTCGTTGACGACGGCCGAGGACCTTTCCGCGGAGGCGGAGTCGGATGGGTCATGATACAAATCCGGCCGGGACCAGATTAGAACTGGTCGGCGCTGATGACTTCGCCACCGTTGCGGGTGGAGAGGGCCTGATAGACGCCGTACTGGGGCACCGCGCCACCGCCGATGCCCGTGTAGGGGGACGTGCGGCTGGAGAACGGGGCGAGGGCGAACGGGTTCCACGAGTTGATCGAGTTCTTGATGAACCGGACCGAGCCGTCGCAGAAGAGGAAGTTGCAGCCGCCGGGGTGGTAGCTGCTGTAGGTGTCGGTGTAGTTGTTGCCGTCGTAGAAGTACATCGGGGTCGTCGGGGGCTGGGCGGCGGCCCAGCTCTTGAAGAAGTTGGGCGGGAAGAGGGTCGACGCCGTGGTGTCGCCGATCACGCCCGAGGTCCACCAGTTCGGGCCGAAGGGGTCGGTCGCCTTGGCGACTTCGCCGTAGGCCTTGTCGCCGGCGAGCAGGGTGTTGCTGGTGCCGTCGGTGATGCCCGAGAGGGCGACGGGGGCGATGGTGGTGCCGCCCGGACGCGGGTCGCCGATGTGGTAGACGACGCCGGTGTTGCGGGAGTTCAGAGCGCCGTTGCCGTTGTCCTTACCGCCGAAGTAGTAGAGCGGCCCGAGGTTGGTGCCGTAGCTGCTGAAGGTCATCGGGATCGGGGCGTCGTCCCAGCCGTCGCCGGCCTTGCCGGGATACCGGAGGCCGATCACGCCGGCGTCGCTGGGGCACCACAGGATCTTCATGCCGATCCCGTTCACCGTGGCGTTGGGCGCCTCGTAGATCTGGACGCTCGCGTTCAGGGCGTTGAAGATGGCGCCCGCCTCGTAGAACTGGGTGATCGCCATGAACGGGCCGAAGCTCTGGCGGATCATCGACGAGGTGGCGGGGTTCTGGATGTCGCGGGAGTAGAAGTCGCCCATCGGCAGGCACTGGTTGCCGTCCATGTAGTTATGGAAGGCCAGGCCGAGCTGCTTGAGGTTGTTGGTGCACTGGATGCGGCGGGCGGCCTCGCGAGCGGCCTGGACGGCCGGCAGGAGGAGCGCGATGAGGACGGCAATGATGGCGATGACCACCAACAGTTCGATCAGCGTGAAACCACGCCGCCAAGAACGGACAACGTTCTGAGCCTTCATCGGTCGAGTCTCCGGGGGAAAGGGAGGAAAGATAGACACGTCACCGGCGACGAGGACTGATCTATAATGAGCAAGAACATCTGCCTTCGTCAAACGGCGACTATTAACAATTCGACATCGGGCGGACGACGGCGTCCTGGATCTAGAGCGACGACGCTCTCAATTGGCTTGGCCTTCGGCTTCGGCCTTCTTGAATGCTCTCTTCTCGCGCGGCGTCATCTGGTTGAACGGAGTCTTCTTCACCTTGGGAGGAGGCGGGAGATCCTTGGGCCTGTCGAAGTTCTGCCGGAACTCCGCGTTCCCCTCCTTGTCATCTCCGCCGCAGCCGATCGCCATCCCGCCGAACACGATCAAGCTCGTGCCGAGCCACAGGCGCCAATGCGCAGAGCGGACTCGTCGTTCCATTCATGATCTCCCTTGAAAGGCGATCGAATCGCTGAAATCAACATCCCAGGAGCCGGCTCGCGAAGGACGAAGTATCCCCCCGGCACTCGCCAGCGAGCACTCCCCCGCCCGGGGGATCGACACCGGCGAGGGTGGCGCATGCGCCACCCCTCGGCACCAACACCACGGACGGACGTTGCACGGCAAGCGAGGAAGCGGTACAATCTCCGGCCGAATGCATGCGGACAATCCCCACGCCATCAAGGCGCAGAAATACCGTATGCGCAAGGCCAAGCGATGATCGCCACCTTCGCCTAAACCTTACCGGGGCCTATCACCCTCGACACCGCCCCGGAACACCAACCAGCAACGCGGTTTTCTCTCTTTGGTCGGATTTGTACGCGAAAACTTCAAGAAACGGACTCGGCACCTGAAGGAGCCGGTCCCAATGCCCCAAGGTAAACGCCCCAAAAGCCGACCGAGACCTCCCACCAGCCCGCTCGAAGGAAACCCTCCCAGCGGCTCGTAGCAAGAGTCTCCGGAAGACCCGGAAACCGCGTACCAATGTGACATTTTGAGATCAGTGAGAATACCAAGCCGCACAAGAGATCGCAAGGATTTTTTTCGGTCGAACGCTAAGATTCTTAAAATCACATCCGTGAATGGATTGAGTGGGAATTCGACCGACCAGGGACATCCTCGCGAGCTCTCGCCAAGATATTACTTCGTATGGCGCTACGACAAGACGACGTTTTCCGGCAACATGCCACCTCATCGTCCGGAACACCTCGAAGGTTTCGGCTCGACCCAAAACTTTTTCGGGGTGTTCTGAAATCGACGACCGCGAAAAGTGGATTGGAGCCGAGTACTCGATTGTTGACGTAGGGTTACCATGGAGGGGTGTTCGTCGTCAGGGGGCCGTATCGGTGGCGGAGAGCAGGCGATCTTCCACGGCATCGGCGGTCGTCGTGAGTCGTTTCTGCGCCTCGGCCCGAGGCCGGCCGGCCGGGTTGGGCTGCGTGGCCATGACGACGTAGACAACCGGCTCACCCCGGGTCGACTCGTACCAGCCGCTGAGGACGTGGGTGAGTGGGTCCGTTTCGAGGTCCCCTTCCTTGCGGAAGTGTCGCCCTCGTCGCGGGTGGTCTTCGACGATGACGGCGCGGCGAATGTCCTCGACGGTCTTCTCGTCGAGACCGGCGACCTTCCGATCGGCCAGGCGTTGGAGGACCGCGCCCAGGGCGGCGGGCGTGGCCTCGTTGTCGCCCGAGACCTGGCGGTCGGCCAGCATGTAACGCCGGACGGCGATCCCGGAAAAGGCGGGGTCGCGGCCTCGGATCGCCTTCGTCAGCCCCTCGGGCCCGCCGAAGAGCGCGATGACGACGTTGGCCGCCGCGTTATAGACCAGGTTGGACGCGGGGGCCGATCCCATCATCACGCCGCCCAGCTTCCTGACCGAGACTCCCGTCAACCCGGTGCGGATCTCGGCCCTCTGGGCCTCGTCGAAGTGGGCAATCGCCGGGTGGCCTTCCCGCAAGACCTCCTCCAGGCCCGTCGGCGGCCGGTCGAGCGCCTCCGAGTACCGGGCGAACAACTCGATCAAGAAGCTCGTCTTGATGGCGCTCGCCGTGGGGAACACCGTCTCGGCGTCGGACGAATACCAGGCCGTTCCCGACCGTCCGCCGACCCAGAGCCCGACGCGGATCCCCTCCCCGTGCTCCTCGACGAGCGTCCGCACCAATGGGTCGAGCGCCCCGCGATCGATCCGAGGCGCCTGTCCTTCGGCCGCATGCCCCGGAAGTGTCGAGAGGGCGAGTGAGAGTACGACCGACCCAAGGCCATGTCGAAGGTCCACGCGAATCATCTTTGAACGTCCCCACGAGGTTCCGAAGCCCGCCGAGGATGATAGCAACGACGTGCCGGAAACTCACGGGCCTCTCGGAAAGCTCTACGGCAACGCAGGCGGACAGGGTGACAGTTGACTACCATCAGGACCGACATGGACGATGACCGTGACCTATGCGACGATCGTCACGAGGCCTTGAATTACGGAATGCTTCCGGCGCCCCCTATCGCAATTCCACCAGAAGCGGCCGCTCGAGGATGGATTCCGAAATGACAGCGACGGAAAAGCCGCAGGTTCCCGCAGGGTGGTTCTCTCGTCGACGGCTGGCCCGCCGGCTCGTCTTGGCCGGGGTCGTGGGCTCGCTCGCCTGGTTCTCGATTTCTTTGGCGGTCGCCTACAAGTTGACTCGGCGCCCACAGCCCCCGTTCGCGGAGGGGGTCGTCGACGTCCCTTGGGGAACGCTGGTCTCCGAGCGGCTGAAGACGCGTGACGGACACGAGATCGGGGCGTGGTACCACGAAGGGCGAGAGGGATTGCCGACGATCCTCCTGCTCCATGGGAACGGGGGGAGCCGAAAGAACTCGCTCGAACGCGCCGAGGTGCTGGCGAGTCGGGGATACTCGGTGCTCCTGATCTCGCTCCGGGCGCACGGCGACTCGACGGGCGACTTCAATGATATCGGGTATGGGGCCCGTCTCGACGTCTTGGCGGCGGTCGAATCCCTGGAACGTCGGCATCCAGGACGCCCGATCATCGTCCACGGGACGTCGTTGGGGGCCGCGGCGGCCGTCTTCGCCTCGACCGAGCTCGGCCACCGAGTCCGGGGGTACATCCTCGAAAGCCCCTACCAGGACCTGAAGGTCGCGGTCTGGAACCGTACCGAGAATGCCTTGCCACCGGTCCTGGACTGGCTCGCCTACCGGGGGCTGCTCGCCGCGACCTCGCTGATCCTCCCCTACGTCGACGAGATCTCGCCCGTCGAGAGGATCTCGGGGATCCCGAAGGATGTCCCCGTTCTCATCATCGCCGGAGGTGCGGACAAACTCGCCCGCCCGAGCGAGGCACAGGCCCTGCTCAATCGGGTCAAGTCGCACGGCACGCTCGTCACGTTCGAGAAGGCCGGCCACCTCAAATTCCTCAAGACCGAACCCGAACGGTACCGGCGGACGATCTTCGACTTCCTCGAGCCGCTCTCCGGCGCACTCACCAGTGGCCGTTGATATACCAATATTCCATCGCGATATAGATGTACGTCGATACCAGGAAGAATCCGGCCATCCCGGCGAGGTAGACCACGAGTCGAGACGTCGCGCCCCAACGTACGCCCACCCTCCGGACGAGTCTCCAGGCCCCCCATCCGATGAGCCCGTAGAGGACGAAACCGGCACTCGCGAGGCCGATCAGGGCGGGTTCACTCTGGCGCTGATCCTGGATGTTGACGATCGCGATCGCCACGAACAGGACCAGAAGCGAGAGATGCCAGACCCGCAACCCCGCGAGCGGGGACGATCGACGAGTCAGCCGGCCGGGCGAAATCGATTCCGTCATGGGAGCCCCTCGGTTCGTGACGTGTCTAACCCCGATCCCATTCCCCTCGCCCGACGATCGACTCGGAAGAGACAGCGCCGGGCCTTCCTCGACAATTGTCGGACACAATCGCTTCGGAATCAAGGCGGGCTTTGAGAATCGGGCTCAGCGCGTCGAGATCCCGGAGAGTCGCCCTTCCACGACGATGTGGTCGGTGATGGCCTGGATGAACTGCTCGCGGCTCGCGCCGGGCGCCAGGTTGAGGGTCGTGTCGAGGGCGTAGACCCGGAAGAGGTATCGGTGACTTCCGCTCGGTGGGCAAGGGCCGCCATAACCGACCTTGCCGAAGTCGTTCAGGCCTTGCATGACGCCCGTGCCGGACGTGCCAAGCTTGACCTGCGGTTCGGGAGCGAGTCCTTCGGGAAGCTCCTTCGTGGCGGCGGGGATGTTGTAGACGATCCAATGCGTGAAGATCCCCTGGGGCGTGCGGGGGTCATCGCAGAGCACGGCGAACGAGCGGACGGACTCGGGGGCGCCTGACCAGGCGAGCGGCGGCGAAGCGTCCTTCCCGGCGCAGGTGTTTGCCTTGGGGATCTCCTCCCCATTCGCGAATGCCGGGCTCTTGAGAGTCATGCTCACCCGCTGCGGGTTCCCGACCGGGATGACCGGGAGCTTGGGCCCGCGACCGCAGGAGACGAGACCAAGGGCGATGAGGGAGACGACAACGACCGCTCGACGCATGATCTCCAATCCTCTCCAAAGCTTATCGAAATCTCGCACGGGCTCGTGCGAACGTACTGTTCCGCGGTACCGAAGCGGGCCGTCTCGACCTCGATGAGCTTCCAATCATCCCCATTCGACGAGCCCCGGTCCATGAGCTTCCCCGGATCGACTCGCGAGGTCACGGCGGAGAACCTCGGGGGCGGGCCGCTTGTCTGGGGGATGCCGACGGACGAGACCGAGGGGTTTGGGAGGATCGGACGTGGAACTCGACCTGGGATACTGTGTCATCCGGTCGTGGCGATTCGAGGATCAGAAGTCCCTCGTCCGACACGCCGACGACCGCGACGTCTGGATCAACCTTCGCGACATCTTTCCCCACCCTTATACACCCAAGGCCGCCCGCGATTGGCTCGAGTTCGTGAACGTGATGAAACCCGAGCTTGATTTCGCGATCGCCGTGGAGGGTTCGGCCGTCGGCGGCGTCGGCCTCGTCTTGCACGACGACGTCGAGCGTCACTCCGCCGAGATCGGCTATTGGCTCGGCCAGGCGTACTGGGGCCGGGGGATCGCCACGGCGGTCGTTCGCGCGATGACCGAGTGGGCCTTCACCCACCTCGACGTCTGCCGGATCTACGCGGCCGTCTTCGAGTGGAACCCCGCCTCGGCGCGGGTCCTCGAGAAGTCGGGCTATCAATTTGAGGGGCGGCTTCGCAGGAGTGTGACGAAGGACGGCAAGACGATCGACCAGTTGCTCTACGCCAATACGCGGCCGAGGGACTAAACCGAGAGTGACCGCGGCCTATCCTCGTGTCGGATTCCCGAACCCCCGGTTTGAGCGGCCTTGAAGGGACCGGTAGAATGCCCACCCGAGCCCGACGACGTTGGACCGCTCCGAGCAACCGACTGACGCGGCGTGGATCCAGTCCACCGTCACGTCGCGGCGAAATCGAGGGGACTTTCCGGTGGGTGAACGCCGAGATCTATCCTTCGAGAGTCTCGACGAGGTGATGCCGGAGGTGGAGCGGCTCCTCGCTGGCCATTCCATGGTCGGCACGTGGACGCTCGGACAAGTCTTGCATCATCTGTCGGAAGGGATTCGCCTCTCGGTCGAAGGACCCGCAGGGCCGGCCGAGCCGACACGCGAGCAGGACGTTTTCCGTCGACGACTCCTGCGCTCGGGGCGATTCCCCGAGAAAGCCGAGATCCCGGTCCCGTCCATGGTGCCGCCCGAAGGCCTCGACGCCCATGCGGAGGCGGAGGCGCTTCGGACGGCGATCGCGCGACTCGTCTCGTCTGAGGGACCGTTTCCCCCCCACCCGAAACTCGGGCCGCTCCAAAAGGAGGAATGGCTCCGGTTCCACTCCATCCACTGTGCGCATCACCTGCGTTTCGCCGTGCCTGCGGCGGCCCAAAGCCCCCGCGCTTCCTCCGATCCTTGAGCCGACCTCGAGTTGAGCCGACCGAGTGCTGGTATCCGAAGGAGAACGACCATGAGGCTGACGCGCCGATCGCTGTTCCGGACGAGCTTGGGTGCGGGGGCATTACTGTCGATGCCAGGGACCGGTCGAGCCGAAGAGGAACGTCGGGACCTGTCTGATCGGCTTGACCGGGTGCTCGAGACCCCTGTGCTCCGGACCGAAGCATTCTCGAAGCCGGTCAAGATTGCCTCGATGGAGTTGCTCCGGAACCGTCGCGAGTTCGTCATCCGGGTGCGGTCGACCGACGGTGCCGAGGGGATCGCCGTCCCAAACTCGATGCACCTGATCCACACCTACCCAATCTTCCTCAACCGGGTCGCCCCGTTCTTCGTAGGGAAGGATGCCAGAGAGCTCGAGCCTTTGCTCTGGGAGCTCTACCGGCATGACGATAACTACAAATACCAGGGACTGGCGCTCTGGGTCTGCACGGCCGGGGCGGAGTTCGCGATCCTCGACCTGCTCGGCAAAGTCGCGGGGACGTCGGTGGGCGACCTGCTCGGCGGGGTCCGGCAGCGGGACATCGCGGTGTATCGTGCGAGCGGCGTCCGGGGCAACACGCCCGAAGAGGAGGTCGCGTACCTCAAGCAGATCGTCTCCGAGAGCGGGGCCAAGGCCCTGAAGTTCCGACTCGGGGGGCGGATGAGCAAGAACGCCGACTCCCTTCCGGGGAGGACCGACCGGCTCATCCCGATGGTCCGCGAGGCCTTCGGCAAGGAGATGACCCTCTACGCCGACTCGAACAGCTCCTACGACGCCAAGAAGGCCATCGAGGTCGGCCGGCTGATGGAGGCCTACGACTACAGCTTCTACGAGGAGCCTTGCCAGTTCGACCACCTCGAGGAAACGAAGGTCGTCGCCGACGCGCTCAAGATCCCCGTCGCCGCGGGCGAGCAAGAATTCAGCGAGGACCGCTTCCGCTGGGTGATCGCGAACCGGGGGGTCGACATCGTCCAGCCCGACCTTCATTACTACGGGGGCTACATCCGCTCGATGCGAGTGGCGAGGATGGCCCACGAGGCGGGCATGCTCTGCACGCCGCACATGTCGGGCTCGGGCCTCGGGTACCTCGACGCCGCGTATTTCGCCGCATGCATCCCGAACCCGGTCCCGTTCACCGAGTTCAAGGGGAACGCCGAGATCCCCATCAGCAGCCCGACCTCGTCGCTGATCCCCGAGAACGGGATCGTCCGCATTCCATCGGGCCCCGGCTTCGGCGTCACGATTGACCCGGCCTTTATCAAGGCGTCGGTGAAGGTGTCGACGTTCTGACGGGCGGGCCTCCGACACACGGGCGTCACGAGACGTCGATCTTTTCCCTTGAATCCCGATCGAACAAGTCGGAGAATGCCAAACGGAATCGGTGAGAGTGCCCGTATCCGAAACCCGGTTAATTCTTAAAAACCGGATTTCTGCGGAAATGCGACGACAACCCGCGAGGGGTCGTCGAGGTCGTGGGCGTCAGAAACCCGTTTTTTAAGAAAAAACCGGGTTTCGAGGCCGGTTCTGCCCTCGTGTCCGGGCCTATTCACAAGAAAATCTGTCAATGCGACGTGGGCCCTCAGCTCCGTCCATGAGAGATGGCCCGGGGAACCCGTCGAGGACTCGATTTGCACCGCGAATATCAGCCTGCACACATGGCGTTCGGCCACGCGACTCCTGGCGGCCACACCCGGGAGCACGACCATGAGTCCGAGCTCCGCTGGCTGATCGCGACGACGGCGGTGGTCGGGATCTTGCTGGGCACCGAGCTCGCACTGGCCGCCTGGGGCGGAGGGTGGCGACCGTTCGGAGTGTCGCCGGCGCTGGTTGCGGCGTTGATCGGCGGGGGTCGGGTCGTCTACCTCGCCCTGGCCGCGTTGTTTGAGGGGACGATCGGGGCCGACATCGCACTCGCGATCGCATGCGTGGCGGCGGCCGCGCTCGGGGAGTATTTCGTCGCGGCCGAGGTCGTCTTCATCGCACTTGTCGGTGAGTGCCTCGAGGCGTTTACGTTCGACCGTGCCCAGCGAGCGATCCAGAAACTCCTCGAGTATCGGCCCTCGACGGCCCGGGTCCTCCGCGACGGCCAGGAGACCGAGGTCGCCGCCGAACGGCTCGTGGAGGGGGATGTCCTCGTCATCCGGCCCGGCGAGCGGCTCGCGGCCGACGGCACAGTCATCGCCGGTCGTTCGGCCGTCGACCAGGCCGTGCTGACCGGCGAGTCGCTGCCGGTCGACAAGGGAGAGGGGGACGAGGTCTACACGGGCACCTTCAACCAGTTCGGACGGCTCGAGGTGCGCGTCGAACGGGTCGGTGCCGAGACCACGCTCGGGCAGGTCATCCGCCTCCTCGCCGACGCCCGAGCTCGGCGATCCCCGCTGGAGCGGACGGCCGACCGCTATGCTCGGCGGTTCCTACCCGCCGTGCTGGTCGCGGCCACCCTGGTCTTCCTCGCGACAAACCTCGGGGTCTTCCGATGGTTGGCTCGCCAGGGTGAGCGCCCGGCGGTCGACCTGATGCCGGCGCTCGCCGTCCTGGTTGTGGCCTGCCCTTGCGCGCTCGTCCTGGCGACGCCTGCGGCAGTCCTGGCAGCGACGGCTCGACTGGCGAGGCGAGGGGTCATCGTCAAAGGGGGGGATGTCCTCGAACGGCTGGCTCGAGTCGATACTTTCGCGTTCGACAAGACCGGGACGCTCACGGAGGGGAAGCCGGAGCTCGGCGAACAGGTCGCGTTCGCCCCCTGGGATCCTGACGACCTCCTCCGCCTCGCGGCGGCGGCCGAACGGGCGAGCGAGCACCCTCTCGCCCGACTACTCGTCGAGGAGGCGGATCGTCAGGTTCTCGACGTCCCCACCGTGGAGGACTTCGAGGCCTATCCAGGCGCCGGGGTCTCGGCCCGGATCCGGGACGACGGGACTCGCTGGCAGGTCCTCGTCGGCAACCGCCGCCTCTTCGCCGAGCGCGAGGTCGAGGTTACCCGAGAGGCTGAGGACGCGATCAAGGCGATCGACCGCTCGGGCCAGACGGCCCTGATCGTGGCGGTCGACGGGCGCGTCGCCGGTGTCCTCGGGGCCCGAGACCGCGTCCGACCCGAGGCGCACGACGTCGTCCACGACCTCGAGTCTCTCGGCATCCGAGGCGTGACGATCCTCACGGGCGACCGACCCGCCCCCGCCCTGTCGGTCGCGAGGCGGGTCCATATTAGCGAGGTTGAATCCGAGCTCACGCCGGCCGGGAAGGCCGAATGGATCCGCCGCAAGCAGCACGAAGGCAGGGTCGTCGCGATGGTCGGCGACGGCATCAACGACGCGCCCGCCCTGGCGACGGCCGACGTGGGGCTCGCGCTTGGAGGTGTCGGGGGCGACATCGCGGCCGAGGCCGGTTCCGTCATCCTGATGGGCGACCCGCTCGAGCCCCTGTCCGAAGCCGTCCGGCTCGCCCGGCAGACAGTGCGGGTCATCCGACAGAACATCGTGCTCTTCGCCTTCGGCGTCAACGCGGTTGCGGTGACCCTGGCGGCGTTCCGGATCCTGGGGCCGGTCGCCGCCGCCGTGTTTCACCAGGTCGGCTCGCTGCTCGTCCTGATCAACGCCCTGCGATTGCTCGGCTTCGAGCGGCGGGGCGATTCCAGACTCGGCCGGCTCGCGGCGGCCTGCAGGGCGTGCAGACCTTCGGAGCTCTCGGACTGGGCGTGGGGACATCGTCGGGGACTGGTCCGGGCGGGCCTCGTGGCATTGGTCTTGGCCTACCTTGGCTCGGGAATTGTCGTCGTCGGGCCTGACGAGGTTGGCGTCCTGACGCGGTTCGGGAAATATCACTCCCCCCTCCTCCCCCCTGGCCTGCACCTCAGGCTCCCCGCCCCTTTCGAGACAGTCTCCAAGATCGAGCCCGACCTCGTGCGGATCGTCCGGGTCGGCCTCGCGGGCCCGGCCGCGAACACGGGAGGAACGCTCGCCTGGAACGCCTCACACGGAATTCGCCGGGATGACTCGGCGCTCTTCCTGACGGGGGACGACAACCTCGTCGAGCTCGCCGGCGTGGTCGAGTATCGTTACACCGAGCCTGGGGTCGCCGAGCTCTTGTTCCGGGTCGCGGAGGTGGAGTCGTGCCTGGCCTCGGCCGCCGAGGGGGCCTTCCGCGAATCGGTCGGCCGCATCGAGCTCGAGTCGATCCTCGTCGCCGACCGCCGTGCCTTCGAGGCCGAGGTCGCCGACCGGCTCCGCAAGCGCCTCGAGACGTCGGGCGTGCGGGTCGCCGTCGACCGGGTGAGGGTCGTCGACGCCCACCCGCCTCGCGAGGTCGTGCCCGCCTATCGCGACGTCTCGGCGGCCGTCTCCGACGCCGAGCGGTTCCGCAACGACGCCGAGTCCTACGCCGCCGAGCAAGACTGGTCGGCCCGCGCCGAGACCCGCGTCCGGCGCGACACGGCAAGCACGCAGTCCCAACGGCTCAAAAGCCGTGCCGAGGGAGAAAGCCGTGCGTTCCTCGCCCGTCAGTCGGCGCATGCCGGACAGCCCAACCTGACGGAGTTCCGGCTCCTCTGGGATACCCTGGCCGTCGCCTACGCCGGCCGCTCCAAAGTCATCCTCGACCCGCGCGCCGGCGGCCGACGCCACCTCTGGCTCGCCGACCCCGAACGCGCCGGCCTCGGCCCCGCAATACCGACCGCCAACCCGGGGGGCGAGGCCGAAGCCGAGCCCATCGACGAGTGACGACCGAACTTCGGAGCCCTCCGTCCATGGCCACGACCACCGCCCTTCACGTCGACCCAGAACCTCAAGCCGCTCCTTTCCTCTTCCAGGACGTCTCCTGGGAGGACTACGAGGCGATGCTCCGGATCGTCGGTGATGGTCCCGTCCGAGTCACCTACGACCTCGGGAGGATGGAGCTCGTATCGCCGACGTATCGCCATGAAAACGTCGGCTACCTCCTCGGCCGACTCGTGGACATCCTCGCCGAGGAGTTGGACATCGCAATCGAAGGGGCGGGGACGACGACATTCAAGCGTCCGGATCTGAGCAAAGGGGTCGAGCCCGACCAGTGCTACTGGCTACGAGAAAACGCCCGCCGGATGTGCGATAAGGCCCAACTCGACCTGGCCGTAGACCCTCCCCCCGACCTGGTGGTCCAGGTCGATATCTCGAGCGGCTCATTGCCCCGGATTCGGATCTTCGGCGCGATCGGAATCCCGGAGGTCTGGAGATATGACGGGACGTCGCTCCAGTTCCTGCATCTCCAGGACGATGGTGCCTACCACTCTGCGGACACGAGTTGGTGTTTCCCCGCGCTGACTCTCGGCGAAGCCCGTGAGTTCCTTGAGAAGGCGAAGGGGATAGACAAGACCGCCTGGAGTCGATCCGTCCGGGCCTCGATCCGAGCCTCGATCGTCCCAGGAGCCGGCGAACGCCCCTGAAGAAGGTGGCTCTCCGCATCATTCAACATTCGCACATTGCCACATTCCTAGAATCGATCCGAAATTTATGCGACAACCCACGGCTTCTAGACCAGGCTCACTCTTGCGACGATCGCCCGTCATCCTCGCCATCTTGGGCCTCGTGGCGCTGGTCCTTCTCAGCCGATCGGCCGTGATCGTCGACCAGACGGAGGCGGTCTATGTGACCGAGTTCGGCCGCTCGGTGCGGCTGATCGAGGAGCCCGGGTTGCACTGGAAATGGCCCCACCAGAGTCGTCGAGGGTTCGACCGGCGGATCCAACTCGACGTCCCGCCCCCTCGGGAGATGCTGACGAAGGACAAGAAGAACCTCGAGGTCGCCTGGTACGTGAACTGGCGGATCGCCGACGTGGAGCGTTTCTTGCGCTCGGTCCGGACGATGCCCGATGCATCGGCCCGGCTCGAAGACATGGCCGCGTCGGTGCTCGCGGCCGAGTTGGGGGGGCACGACCTGGCCGCCCTGGTGCGGGTCGACCGCAAGTCGGCGCTGGACGTGATGATGACGGAAGTGACCGGACGCATCGCCGACCAGGCGGCGCGGGAGTACGGCCTCGCCGTCGTCGACGTCCGTCTCCGTCGCCTGAACTACCCGGAGGACGTGCGGACGGCCGTCTTCGAACAGATCCGGAGCGAGCGTCGGAAGGTGGCGGCGAAGACCCGGGCGGAGGGGGAGAGCCTCGCCCGCACGATCCGGAGCGCAGCGGACCTCGCCCGCGCGAAGACGGTCTCCGAGGCTGAGGCCGAGGCCACACGGGTCGTCGGCGAAGGTGAGGCCGAGGCGACCAGGGTCGCAAACGCGGCCCAGGCCGCCGATCCTGCCTTCTATCAGTTCCTCAAGACCCTCGAGACCTATCGCGCCGCGCTCGATCAGAAGACCACGCTCGTGCTCTCGGCCGAGAGTTCATTCCTCAGGCTTTTAACACAAGGCGTGGCAGGCGCGTCGACCGCCACACCACCGAGGTCACCCACCCTCGCCAACCCCGCGCCGACGACGGCGGGAGGGACGCCGTGATCCGCTGGGGCCGCATGGCCATCGTCGCGGGGGGCTTGGCCTACCTCGCCACCGGGCTGACGATCATCGGGCAAGACGAGGTCGGCATCGTCCGGCGTTTCGGGGCCGTCCTTCGCGAACCCTGGGAGCCCGGCCTGCACTGGGGGCTTCCCTGGGGCTTCGATCGACTCGACCGGGTCAAACCCGGAGAGACTCGGAGCTTGTCCGTCGGCGCCCCCGACGTCCGATCCGCCCCGCTGGCGAAGGCCCCCGACCCCGACTCCGAGGCCTACTTGACCGGCGACTTGAACCTCGTCTCGGCCCAGGCGACCGTCCAGTACCGTGTCCTCGACCCGGTCCAATCCCTGTTCGCGTCCCCCGGGTTGGACCGAGCCCTCGCGGCGACCGCCGAGGCGGCGCTA
Organism: Singulisphaera rosea; assembly: GCF_054877945.1. Classification (NCBI taxonomy): domain Bacteria; kingdom Pseudomonadati; phylum Planctomycetota; class Planctomycetia; order Isosphaerales; family Isosphaeraceae; genus Singulisphaera; species Singulisphaera rosea. The sequence goes on from NZ_JBTYIP020000009.1 coordinate 191,556, forward strand.
ACTCGGGCCCTGGCCGAGCGGACGATCGACGACGTCCTGACGACCGGCCGCGCCGAGGTCGCCGACCGGATGCTCCGCGAGATCCAAAGCCGGGCCGACGCCCAGGGGCTCGGGGTGGGGATTCGCGCGGTGAGGCTCGGGAGGATCGCCCCCCCACTCCCCGTGGCCCCGGCCTTCGCCGACGCCGCGAGGGCCCGCAGCGACCTCCGCCAGGCCGTCACCCGCGCCGAGGAGTACGTCGGCCGAGCCGAGGCCGATGCCCGAGGGCAGGCCCGCGAGATCGCCGACCGCGCCGCGGCCGAGTCCGAGCGACTCGTCCAGCGCTCGAAGGGCGAGGCGGACCGTTTCACCAAGGTCCTCGCCGAAGCCCGCAAAGGACCCGACGCCACCCGAAAGCGGCTCTACCTCGAGGCCCTGGCCACGCTCCTCCCTCGTTTCCGTCGCAAGGTGGTCGTCGACCCGTCCCAGGGGCTCGACATCAGCCTGATCGCCGGCGAGCGGGCTCCGGAGCCAGCGTCCGAGATACCCGAGGGGACCCCAAAGGCTCCTTGAGCCCGGCCACCGCATTCGGTGGTTGAATCCGGGACAGTCGGACTCCAAAATCGGAGTGTCGTGCCGTCTCGATACGTTGACGCGAACGTTGAGACGAGACCGCGAGCGGGGATTTGCGATGAAACGAGCCTACGCCGGCGTCATCACGGTGGTCTTGATGGGCCTCCTGGCGTGGTCGGGCCTCCGCCGGGCCGACCTCCCCTCGCAACCGAGTGGGGGCGAAACCCAACCGGTCGACACGGCCGAGGCCCGGGTCAACGCCCTGCTCGAGAGTAGTTCGGCCGGCGATGTTACGCGATATTTGGCCTCCTTCGGCAACCCGATGCGGGAGCGGCTCGAACGCGAGGTCTCCGAGAGAGGGCGAGACGCCTTCGCCGATGACCTCCGCCGCGCGGCCAGGGCCAGGAAGAGCCACGCCGTCTTCGCGGCCGAGGACGAAGGCCCCGACGCCGCGCGGATCGACGTCGAAACCGTCTATCCCGACCGCAATGAGCGCCAAGCCTACCGTCTCGAGCGCCGAGAGGGCGTGTGGCTCGTCACCGATGTCGAGACCTCTCGAGGGCACGCACCTCGTGCCCGTTTTGGCGCCGAGGCGAACTACAAGGAGCCCGAAGGCGTCCCCGTCCAGGCCGCGGCGATCGTCGAGGATACCGGTGAGAACTCGAGCCCCTGAGAAGAGGAAAGGATCCCAATCAATTTTCAGCCACGGATTCAACACAGACGCAACACATAAAAATTATATCTGCATAAGTTGTTATTTTTATACACAAATAATATTTTTCAATCTGCGTCCATCTGTGTCATCTGCGGATAGATTCTCTTCTCATCCGCAATCGATAAACGCAACAACAACCAAGGAGTGCGACCCATGCGAATCTCTCGTCCGTTCGCGATCGTACTGACGCTGCTCGGCGTGCTGGGGGCCTCGGCGGCCTCGGCGCAGAGGGGGGACAAGGATGCGGAGGGGCCGCGACGGCTCGACCCCGACGTGGTCTCGATCCGCTTGCAGTTGGGGGTCGGAGACCAGGCGAAACGACCGTGGAGCGGTCGAGCCTCGCTCGACCGCGGCGAGGTCGTCGGGGTTGAAGGGGGGCGGTTCCGCCAGGGTGATCATGTCGTCGGGCGCGACTCGTGGGTCGTGCAGAGCCACACGCTCCGCAAGGTCGCCGCGAAGAAGAAAGCAAACGCCGCGCCCGCGAAAGGTGGACCGGGCACGACCGGGGCCTCGATCACCCCGAACCTCCTGATCGTTTCGCTCAAGGCCCCCGCCGACGCCACCTTGAACGTCGAAACCGAACAGGGGCGCTTCGCCATCCCGCTCACCGAGGTGGCGGACGGACGGCCCCATCCCTACCTCAACGGCCGGGTCGAGGCCCAGCGGACCGCCAACGTGGTCCCGCTCCGCGAAGGGCCCGAACAGGCCGACTTCCCCTCGGCGGCGGCCGACGCCCGAGGCTCGACCTGGATTGCTTACGTCGAGCACCAACCCCGAGGTCCCGAAAACCTCGAGTCGTTCCAGGATCGCCCGAAGTCCTTCGCCGAATTCGCCCCGAGCGGCGGCGGCGACCAGGTCCGGCTGTTCCGCTTCCTTGACGGCCAGGGCGCCGAGCCCCTCGACGTCACCGGGCCGGGGCTCGACGTCTGGCGCCCTTCCGTCGCGATCGACCGCGACGGCAAGGTCGTCGTGGTTTGGTCCGAGAACAAGGACGGGAACTGGGACCTCTATCGACGTGCTTACGACCCTGAGAAAACCACCTGGTCCGAAGTCACTCGCCTGACGACCAACGCCGGCACCGACGTCGACGCCGTCCTCGCCTCAACGCCGGAGCACGGCGTCTGGGTGGCCTGGCAGTCGTGGGACAAGGGTGCGTCGGATATCTGGCTCGCCCAGGTCAACTCCGCCGGCACCCTGGGCGAACCGATCCGCGCGAGCGCCACGCCCGCCAATGAGTGGTCTCCCGCGATCGCGATCCACGGCAACCGGGCCTATGTCGCGTATGACTCGTACCAGGACGGCAACTATGACGTGAACCTGTTCGAGGCAGGCCTCGCCGGGGACGACCTCTCGCGAAAGACGACGGCCATCGCCAATTCGCCGAAGTACGAGGCGAGGCCCAGTATCACGGCCGACGGACGAGGCCGGGTCTGGGTTGCCTACGAAGAGCGCGACGCCAACTGGGGCAAGGACGCCGAGAACCTGCTCCAAGGCCAAGGTTCGACGCTCTACCGCTCGGCCGCCATCAAAGTCCGATGCGTCGTCGCCGGGCGTGTGGTGGAGGTCCCCAACCCGGTGGCGGAGGCCCCGGCCCCGCTCCGCCCGATGAACAGCTACCCTCGGCTGGCGCTCGACCGCGACGGTCGGCTCTGGCTCGCCTTCCGCCACCGCCAGGAAGCCATCTGGGGGGCCAATGCGGTGATGGTCGTCGGCGGCGTCTGGGTCGAGTACGCGACGTCCCTGTCGGGCCAGGCGTGGGACCCGCCACAGCCCTTGCCGAAGAGTGACGGCCTGCTCGACAATCGCCCGGCCCTCGTCGCCCCGTCGAGCGGACCGGTCCTGGCGTTCTACAGCACCGACGGCCGTCTCCGTCGCGAGGTCGAACCGAACCCCGACCTCAGCCGGAGGTTCGGCGCCCAGGCCGCCACGCCGGGAGGCCCTGGCGGGGTGTTCAACCTCGACCTGGAGGTCGCCGCGTTGACCCCGGTCGCCAAACCGGGAGGCGCGGAGCCGACCGCCGAACCCGGCGAGGCGGTCCCGGCCTCCGAGGGGGCGGCACCCTCGGTCCACCCCGAAGAGTCGGCCGATGTCGCCCGGATCCGAGGCTATCGCATCGAGACGAACGGCAAGTCCTACCGCCTGCTCCGAGGCGACTTCCACCGCCACACCGAGCTCTCGATGGACGGCGGCTCAGACGGTTCACTTGAAGACATGTGGCGATATTCGATCGACGCCGCCCGGCTGGATTGGATGGGCTTCGGCGACCACGACAACGGCGCGGGGAAGGAATACACCTGGTGGCTCTCGCAGAAGGCCACCGACCTCTACAACAGCCCCTCGCTCGTGACCATGTTCACTTACGAGCGGAGCGTCGCCTATCCGCACGGGCACCGCAACGTCATGTTCCCCAAGCGAGGGATCCGCACCCTGCCCCGGCTGGTCGGTACGGAAGGGGTCGTCGACAATGACACGCTGATGCTCTACGACTATCTGAAGGAGCACGGCGGCCTCTGCGCCTCGCACACCTCGGGGACCGGGATGGGGACGGACTGGCGCGACGTCAACGCGGAGCTCGAGCCGCTCGTCGAGATCTTCCAGGGGCACCGGAACTCCTACGAACACCTCGGGGCCCCGAGGGTCGCCCGCCGACCCGGCGAGGCGATCGGCGGCTGGAAACCCCTGGGGATGGTCTGGAACGCCCTGGCCATGCAGTACCGGCTCGGATTCCAGGCGTCGAGCGACCACATCTCGACCCACATCAGCTACGCCGTCGCGATCGCCGAGGACTCGACCCGCGAGGCCGTCTTCGACGCCTTCAAGCGGCGCCACTGCTACGGCGCCACCGACAACATCGTGCTCGACGTCCGCTCGGGCCCGCACATCATGGGCGACGAATTCCGCGCCGACGGCCCCGTCCGGCTCAAGGTCTTCGTCCACGGCACCCGCCCGATCGCCCGCGTGGACATCATCAAGGACTTCGTCTACGTCTACTCCACCGAGCCGGGCCGCGAGCGGGTCGAGTTCGAGTGGAAGGACGATGAGAAGCGCCCTCCCGGATTGAGCTGGTACTACGTCCGGGCGATCCAGGACGATGGCGAGATCGCCTGGGGAAGCCCCTTCTGGGTCCGCTTCCCCGCCGGGTCGGGGGAAGACTGAGACATCCCCGACGAGATCAAACCCGGACAACCCCAACTCCCCGCACGGTATCGGGACGATCGATCAGGCCACCTTCGGCCGGTCGATCGTCCCGGTCCACGCGCACCGGAGTCAAATCATCGATCCCGCAGCCGCTCCGCCAACGGGAAGAATCTTGGGAAAAAGTCATCAAGAATCGGCGCGAATCGGCATATAACCGAGGGACCAGATATTTGTCATCCGAGACAGGCCGAGGATTGCGGCTTTCCCAGAGGCCATCCTCTTGCCCGCCGCGTTCTCGCTCGGAGCGGCTCAAATCTCGGGGCATCCACGGGGGTTAGCGCATGAGGAAAGCTCGACTTTGGATCTTTCTCATCGCGTTGGCCTTCGCCGTGGTTGTCCTCCGGCCTCGCGCCACACCTTGGATCGTCAGCCTCCCGCTGGCGAGCCCCTATCCCCGACTCGATCGCGACGCGAAGCCTTTTTTGATTCGGCTCTCTCAACTGCCCGCGCTTCCGGGCTTCAAGTCGCCGAAGCCTGTCGTGGCCGCGGATAAGGCAGGCAACGTCGTCGTCGTTGCCCATGGATTCGTCGATGTGCCTACCGCCGTCCGAGGTACGCGGGGAGGGGGCGGCGGAAGTGAGCTTTTGGTCTGGCGATCGGCCGATCGCGGCGATCGATGGAACCTGCCCCAGAACCTGACCGGTCGGGCGGCGGACGGTGAAATCGCATTCGACCCCTGGCTGGAGACGGACGGACGGGGGCATTACTACCTCGTCTACGGGCTCTCGCCCGAGGGTCGAGTATTCGTTCGACGCTCCAAGGACGCGGGCCAGACCTGGTCCGACCCGCTGCCGATCCCATCGAAGGGCATGGATCGCCCCGTCCTGGGGATCAGCCCGAATGGGAATCGCCTCGTCGTGGCCGGGGCTCGCACGGAAATACCCGACGCCGCGACCTCGAAACCACCGAACGGGGACGATCCCGGACAGGTGGCCAAATTGCGGGCGTCGATCCGCTTCGATTCCAGCGTCTTCGTCTCGAACGACCACGGCGACTCCTGGGAGAAATGGCCGAGTCCGTTCGGGAGAGAGCACGCCATCCCCTTCGCCGTCGTGATCGACGACGAGGATCGGGTGACCGCATCCTGGGTCGTGGAAGGTGGCGGGTCGCGGAGTGCCGTCAGCCTCTCCGAAGATCGAGGACAGACGTGGAAGACGACTACGCTGGTCGAGTCGTTGCAGCCGGACCGGCCGCACCCGTTCGATGGCGAGCGGTTCCCCGTCGTGGCCCTCGATGGTGCGTCGGGACTGCACGTCGCCTTTGTCACCGCAGGCGCAAGGCAATTGTTGACGCGTCGAAGCGTGGCCGGGAAAGGGTGGAGTGAGCCGATCACGCTCTCCAATCCATCCGCCGAGGAAGTCCGGATGGCCGCCATCGACGCTCGAGGCCCCATGGTCCATGTCACCTGGGTGGAGCGCAACGGAACGAGTTGGCATGCCTATTACCGAGGATCTCGCAATTCCGGTGAATCATGGATGCCGACCGTGCGTGTCTCGGGTGAGGGCACGACTTCCGCCAGATTCGCCCTCCACAGCGACGACGATCAGTCGAGCGTGAGGGACGACGGCCTCGGTCGCGTCCATGCCGTCTGGTGTTCCCGAGGCGGCGACGTCTGGCACGCGGTGCTCGAATGGTCCGCTCGGCCGCCGGAATCCATACCCTTGCCAAACTCCGCCAACGTTCCCCCGTGAGTCATCGAGCGGCGTCGGCCCCTCACGGAGCGAGCCCGTGCGGCGCGGCAAGTCAAATCCATTTGTAGAACAACTAAATCCTCATTTTGTCATAATCAATCAAACAAACTGGAGTCCTCATGTTTTCCGGACGCCGCACGATTGCCGGTCTCATCGGGATCATCCTGTCTTGCGGAATCGTCCTCGCCGGCCTCCGCTCGGGATCGAACGACTGGTTCAAATTAATCTACACGTCAACGTTTCTCTTGCTCGTCTATGCCGCGATCACTGCCAGGTATCGGGATGCCTTCCGGCATGGGTTCGCCATCGCGGGCTGGGCCTATTTCCTCGTCGGTTTCGGGCCTTGGATCGCCGCAACGCGCGAATCACCAACCTCTCATGCGGTGAACCGAAACATCGCCACTTCGGTGGTGCTCGAGATCATGTCCGGGACGATCTCCATCAGCGACTCACCCCCGCCCAATCCTCCAACCGCCTTGACGGAAATGATGACTCGGTTGCGTAGGGCCAACCGCGACGGGATCGGCCACTGCGTCCTGACGATCTCATTCGCCGGGATGGGCGGGATCGTTTCCCGCAGGGCCGCGAGGCGCGATCTCGAGGGTCTCGGCCGATAATCCCAACCTGCCGCTCCCTCAGGACTCGAACCCGTCGCCGCCGTAAGAATTCGAGAAATACCGTGGAGGTCATCTCCCGGGCCGCATTGATGGAGAGGAGTGACCGGGGCACCGTCAAGGGAGCAACCGAAATGGCAAGTGGATCGTTCGGCACAGCCCTCCAGGAGATCGACCGGGTCTTCAATCAGGGTTCGGTCTCGGGCATGTCGGAGGCCCAACTCCTCCGCCAGTTCGTGGAGCGTGGGGATGACCTGGCGTTCGAGGCGCTCGTCGCGAGGCACGGGCCGATGGTCCTGGGGACCTGCCGACGGATGCTCCGGGACCCGAACGACGTCGACGATGCCTTCCAGGCCACGTTCCTGGTGCTCGTGCGCCGGGCGGTCCACTTTGGCGAGGCCGATCGGGTGGGCCCCTGGCTCCACGCGGTCGCGGTGCGGGTCGCCGCGCGTACCCGGGCCGACTCCGCTCGCCGCGGACGTCGCGAGACGGGTGGCTCGACGGTCGAACCGGTCGCACCCACAACCCCCGAAATATCCGACGATCTGCGTCGGGTCCTCGACGAGGAGATCGGGAGGCTGCCCGAGAAATATCAGCGCCCTGTCGTGCTCTGCTACCTCGAAGGCCTCTCGCACGAGGCCGCGGCCCGGATGCTCCATTGGACGACGGGCTCACTCCGGGGCCGCCTCGACCGAGCCCGCATCAAGCTCCGAGACCGCCTGACCCGGCGAGGGATGGCCCCGACGGCCTTGACGATCGGCGCGGCCCTCTCGCCCGAAACCACAGTCGCCTCGGTCCCACCGGCACTCGTCTCGGCGGCCCTGGCGGTCGCCAAGGGGGCCTCGCCTCACTCGGCACGGGTCGTCGGGTTGGCCGAGGGAGTCCTCCGCGGAATGTTCGTCGCGAAGGCCCTTGGCTGGGGCACCGCCCTGGCGGGCGGCGTCGCCGTGCTGGCCACGGGCATGACAACCCTCGTCGCCCAACCGTCCCCCAAAGATCAAGCCGCACCACCCCCCGCTCTCGCTCTCGCTCTCGCGGCCGACGCCGAGAATCCGCCGCCACCGAAAGTCGTCCTCAAACCCGCGCGAGAAGGGGACACCGTCACCCTGAATCTCGGCGACATCAAGACCAAGGCACCCCTTCCCGGTGTCGAGCTCAAGGTCCGGATCGGCGGCAAGGAGACTTCGACCGCCACCTCCGACGCCCAGGGGCATTTCTCGCTCAAACTCCCCTCGCCATTGCCGAAGATGCTGGGCGTGCGAGCGAGCAAGGACGGCTACGCCCCCGTCATCCTCTCGGTGATCCACCCGGCGTTCGAGGATCCTTTCCCCTTGTCGTACGACCTGGCGATGGTGCCCATCGCCCCGATCTCCGGGATCGTCCGGGACGAGGATGGGAAGCCGGTTTCTGGGGTCGAGGTCACGCCGACCTTCTGGAACTCGTCGCTCGCCGCCCGAAATCGCGAACAATTCGACGTCGAACACTCCGTCAAGACCGACGACCAGGGGCATTGGCAGAACGACGTCATGCCCTCGGCGATCGGCTTCCGCAGGTTCTCGTCGATCTCGCTCCGATTCACCCGTGCGGGCTTCCAGATGGTGGAAAAATCGGGAAATACCCCCGAGGAAGCCATCGGACGAGACGGCATCCTGGTCCTCCCGAAGGGGCTTTCGATCCCCGGACGTGTGGTCGACAACGCCGGCAAACCCATCAAGGGAGCCTCGATTACGCTGCGACACCCGGATCGCTTCGGGGATAACATCCTCCCCCTGGCCACGTCGGACGCTGGCGGGCTCTTCCAACTCGAGGGTGTCCCCCCGGGCGAACTCCTGATGACGACGCGGGTCGACGGATACGCACCCGACCTGCGCAGGGTGAAAGTCGCGAAGGGAATACCCTCGAGCGAGATCCGGCTCAGCTCGGGACGGACAATCCGCGGACTCGTCCAGGACGACAAGGGCAAGCCGATCGGCCACGTCACGATCTACCTCGATGGTTGGCGCGGTGAGCGTGCATCCGACTTCCGAATCGAATCCGGCGCCGATGGCCGGTTCGTGTGGGAGCACGCCCCGGATGACGCGATCTGGCTCGACGTCATGACGGAAGGGTTTCTTCCGGCAAGGAGTCAGGAGGTTGGTCCGAAGGAAAACGAGAAGTCGTTTACCCTCCACCGGATCCCCAGCGCCCGCGGTACGGTCGTCGATGCCGAGACCGGTCGGCCAATCGAGTCGTTCAGGATCATCCCCGGTTCGGAAGGGCGCAACGGCGCCCCCACGTACTGGGACCGCGGCCACGATCGGGCCCAGGTTTCGGGAAAGTATGAAATCAAGTTCACGGAATCGGCCTCGTCGGGGCGCCGACTCCGCGTCGAGGCCGAAGGGTATCGGCCGGAGGTCTCGCGCCGGTTCCTGGACCGTGAGGAGCGGGTGGAGATTAACTTCACCCTGCGGAAGGAGTCGGGGGTCTCGGGAATCGTCCAGCTCCCGGACGGGTCACCTCTGGCCGGAGCCGAGATCCTCCAGATCGGGACGTCGCAACCAGCCTTCCTCACCAACGGTCACACCCAGCCAAACAACGATCATCGCGTCGTGAAGTCGGGCCACGACGGTCACTTCATGCTCCCGACGGAAGAGCCGCCCTACACGCTCCTCGCGCTCCACGATCGAGGATTTGCCGAGCTCCGCGTCGAGAAGGCCGGCTCAACGACTCCGCCGATGACCGTCGAGCCCTGGGGACGGGTTGAAGGGACCTTGCGCATCGGCTCGAAACCAGGCGCGGCCCAGGACATCCACCTGCTTTACGAACGCCAAGGGGACAGCACCCAGGCGATCCCCTTCTTCAGCGGCAGGGCGACGACCGACGCCTCGGGCCGCTTCGTCTTCGAGCGAGCCCTCCCCGGTAAAGGCTCGGTGGCGAGGTCGATCCCGCTGGGCCGCATGCGAACAGGGTATAGCCACAGCACGCCGGTCCAGATCCGGGCGAACCAGACGACCCGGGTCGCCATCGGCGGCGTCGGCCGCCCCTTGATCGGAAGGGTCGTCATGCCCGCGGATCGGAATGCGCCGGTGGATTGGTCCTTCGGCCTCGGCTCGATCATGACCAAGCCATCCCTGTCCCAGAGGCTGGGCCTCCTCGCGACGCGAAGTTACACCGCGAAGATCGAGCCCGACGGGACGTTCCGCACCGAGGACGTCGAACCCGGGTCGTACACCCTGATCCTCAGTCTCGAGGCCCCTCCGTCCAACCCCAATGGATTGGGCTTCAACAATAACAACCTCGGCGCGGCCAGACGCGAATTCGACATCCCGACGCGACCCGGCGGCCGGAGCGACGACCCGTTCGATCTCGGGACCATCGAGTTGGTCCCCTCGAAACCGCAAAAGGTCATCAAGGTCTCGGAAGTCGCCCCCACGTTCCAGGTCGAGACGCTCGACGGGACGCTCTTGAGCCTGGCCGACTACCGAGGCCGATTCGTCCTCCTCGACTTCTGGGCGACCTGGTGCGGCCCCTGTCTGAAACAAACCCCGCACCTGAAGGCCGCCTTCGAGGAATTCGGCAAGGACGACCGCTTCGCGATGATTGGGCTGAGCCTCGACGAGTCCCGCGATAGACCCAAGGAGTACGTCGAGAAGAACGCCCTGGGCTGGACCCAAGGCTACCTCGGCCCCTGGGCCAAATCCAAGGTCCCTGAGGATTTCGGCGTCACGGGCATCCCCTCCATCTGGCTCATCGGCCCCGACGGCCGAGTCGTCGCCAGAGACCTCGATGGGACCGGCATCAAAGAAGCCGTAGCCGACGCCCTTTCATCGACCGCCTCGAAGTAATCAACGACCCGACCTCGGGCGAAAACAGCCTCGGATGGAAGGCATAGGGGTGAAAGCCGGTTTCTCCGCAGATGACGCGGACACGCACAGATGAACCGGTGAAGGTTTTTAATTCCATCTGTGCCAAGCTTCGCCATGTGCGGATCGCCTTCGGCTGATTTTTCAGGTCCCGATGCCAAGGCTTTGGAAGTCACAGGGTGGGTTCCGGCTCCCTTCTCCTGATTGAACGCATGGATCCTGTCACAAGCAACGACCCCGCCTCGCGTAGCCTTGGGCTCCGCGAGGCGGGGTCGGTTGAGTCTTGAACGATCGGCGTTCCACACCCGAAGAATGAGGGAAGATCTCGCCCGATCAGTCCTTCGTCAGGAATGCATAGACCGGCGAATTGTAGTTCGTCGAGCTATTGAAAGTCGCGAACCCGTTATTGTAGTCGTTGTTGCCCTGACCATCGGAGATCGACATCTGGTAGCCCGACAGCGCCGGCAACGAACCGGGCTGAGTGCCGATGGTACCGAGTTGGAACGTCAAGCTGAACGTCGCATTTTTAATGGGCAAGCCGGTGTTGGGATCGATGTCGCCGAGGCTGAGATCGAGATTCGAAGTAATGGTCAGGCTCTGGCCGGAGTAGGTCCCGACGTAGGACCGCGAGATCGTCTTGCCCGCGAAGTTGGTGAGGGTGAGCGTCCCGAGGACGTGGGAGCCCGTCGTGTCGGTGACGACCGTGCTCACCTGGAGCTTGATCGTGCCGTTGTAGTAGGTGTTGGTCGCCTCGGCCGTGCCGGCGTTGAGGGTGATGAGGTCCTGGTACGTCCCGGAGTACGACGACTGGAGCTGGTAGGCCGATCCACTGTTGTACTGGAACGACGTGTTAGGCGAGTTGCTGCTGCTGCCGGAGGAGTAGTCGATCGCCTTGGGGAGGGCCTGGGGGCTGTTGGTCGGGGCACCGATGACGTTGACGTAGACCTGGACCGTCTGCGAGGACGACGTCCCGTTCGTCGAGGTGACGGTGATCGGGGCGTAGGAGTAGGTGCCGACCGGGAGGCTCGAGGTATCGGGGTTGAGGTAGATGTTCACGCTGGAATTATCGGAGTTCTGCGATCCCGTCAGGCCCAGTTTCGTGGGGCCGGTGACGCTCACATTCAGCGAGCCGCCGCCCGAGTTCGTGATGCTGAAGTTGCCATTGTAGTAATTATTGCTGCTCCCTTGCATCACGGTGAGGAACACGACCTTGGTGCTGAGACGAGCCACGGGGGGTCCGGTGGCGGCCGGATCCTCGGGGATGATTCCCGAGTAGCTCAAGGGGCTCGCCGTCGTCGACGTTTGCAGCTTGGCGAGCCCGATCAGGCTGTCGACCACCATCGCCTGGTCCGCGACCTGGGAGTTGAAGCCGGGGGCCATCGTGGTTGAGGCCGAGGTCTGGGCCACGGTGTTCTTGAGGATCTGGGCGTCGGGAGTTGCTTGCAGCGGCCCGACGAGGGCGATGTTCTGCTGGATCAGCGGGGCGCTCATGACGAACTGGGTGGTCGCCTCGGCGATCCCCCTCTTGTCGTCGAGCGCGGTGGAGGGTGTGGTCACGCTCTTGACGAGCTGGCCCGAGACATACGTCTGGTAGCTGGCGAACGACTCGAGCGAAGCGATCGAGGCGGCCATGTTGACCACGCTCGTCACGTTCGAGGCCCCGACGACCTTCGCGCCGCCGATCTTGGTGAAGTTCTTCGTGAGCATCTCGACGTTGTTCAACGCACCGCCGATGAGGCTGGAGAGGAGCGAGCCGCTGCTATTCAGCACACCCGTCCCCGCCTTCGCGCCCTGGGCGGTCCCGGCCAGGAGCTGGTCGAGGAGGGTGAGCGAGGCCTGGTTCATGGTGTTGTTGAGGCCACGATAGGTCCCCAGGCCAACCTGAGTGACCTTGCCCGAGGTGAAGCGACCGACGAGCTGTTGCAGCCCGGCCACCTCGGCCTGGGCCGTCTGGATCTGGTTGACCAGGTCGGTCGGGAACGCGCCATAGGAGTAGTTCGACGAGAACGTGCCCTGCAGCGACTGGTAGTTGTAAAGTGCGGTCTTGAGGTCCGAGGCGAGCTGCGCCAGGGCCTGGTTGGCGATCGTGCCCGCGGACTTCCCGGTGGCGGCCGGCGCGGTGATCTGGAGGTGGCCGATAGCCTTGGTCGTCGTCATCTTCCCGCCCACGATCTGCACGACCGAGACCCGCTCCCAGCCCGTGGTCGCAAAGACGTGATTCGCCTGAAGATACAAGGGGGCCGCGACCTGAACCGAGGTCGACGTGACGGCCGTCGGCGTCTCGTAGAAACGATGCCCGGCGCGGTCGACGAACATCACCGCCGTGGTGCTGCCGGGCGTCGTGTTGTACTGCCCGGCGAGGTTCAGCGTCGCACCCGGCGCGGCGGACACGAAGCCCTGCTGAAAGCCCCCGGCTCGCGCGGAGATCGCCGAGTGGGCGTGGATGTTGGCCCCCGCCGCGCTCAAGACCACGCGATCCTCAAGTCGATCGAAGGCCATCAAGCGGTGCGCGCGGCGCTGCCGTAGTTTCGTCGTCATCGGTGATTGTCCCCGGCTGTGATTCAGGTGAGAAAACGTTGACCACGGGCAAAGACGACCGCGGTCGGGCGGAGACGGACGCTAGGAACGTCTCGTGTCGCTCGGCGCAGCAGCCTCCGAACCCCTGGCGGGTATGATCGCGACGACATCGTCTGAGGGGCGCGTTGGTGGGGTCCCTGGTCCTACGACCCTAAGAATCCAGATTGTCCGCCCAAACGCCACAACCCCCAAATGTCGACCAGACCCTCTATCTTCATAGACAGCATTAGAGTCTTCGACCGGACGCAATTCCAATTATTTTTTGTCGAAATCCCAAGAATTCGAATCCGAAAAACATCAGTTTGACGCCGATTTTTCAAGCTCGGGAATAAGCTTGCTGCTCCCCATGAAGGACAGCGATCCAACTGTCACTGCATCCATCACGTCGTCGAACGACACCGATTCGGCGATCCTTTCGCACGATGTATTCGTGCGGCCTCCAACACTCCGGGATTCTCTGAGCTCTTTGGTGAAGGCCACCGGTTCTTGTCCGATCGACGCGTTGGTGATTTCTTCACAAAGGCACCACAACACAAGGAAATCACGTTGGGAAGCTCGAGAGGATTCGCACTCCGTCGGAATCCCCCCGTCGTGCCTTCGTAGTGAAGATCTCCCGCGGTGAGTGCTCGGTGGAGTTCGACGAGGAGTGTCGATTTTCGCCCGGTCCGTGCCGAGAATCTTGACAGTCGGCCCGATTCCGGGGAGCTTAAACAGCAGCCGACGAACGGTTCTCACGAGGGGCGGCGCTCGCGAGGCCACCCCCCCCGAGGAAACAGGTTCGCCTCCCAATGACTGAGACGGACACGACTCCCGAAATCCTCCTGGAACGGGCCCGCACCGGCGACCAGATCGCCCGGGGCCACCTCCTGGACCTCTATCGCAATTATCTGCGTTTTCTGGCGCGATCTCTCATCGGCGGCGCTTTGCGGGCGAAGGTGGAAGCATCCGACCTCGTGCAAGAGACGTATCTGAAGGCGCACCGCGAGTTCACCCAGTTTCACGGAGGAGGCGAGCCGGAGCTCGTCGCCTGGCTCCGGCAGATCCTCGTCAGGAGCCTCGCCGACCAGGTCAAGCATCACCGGGCGCGGGGGCGTGACCATCGTCGCGAGGAGTCCCTCGAGGTGATCCTCGACCACTCCAGCCTGGTCATCCACCGCGCCTTGGCCGTCTCCACGTCGACGCCGAGCGGCCACGCCGTCCGCCGGGAGCAGGCCGTCATCCTCGCCGACGCGCTGGCACGACTGCCGCAAGACTATCGCGAAGTGTTCGTCCTGCGCAACCTCGAGCACATCCCGATCGACGAGATCGCCGAGCGGATGGGGCGTTCCGCCAACGCCGTACGCAAGCTCTGGTCGAGGGCCATCCTCACCCTCGGCCACGAGCTCGAGGCGTCCTGATCAAACAGGCCGGGACGTCGAGGCTGCCGTCCGATCGGTTCAAAGCCCGTTCGCCTCGCAGTAGTGCCGGGCCTCTTCGTAGGCTTTGCGGAGGCGGACGAACTCCGAATGGCTCCCGCCGATGTCGGGGTGGGTCGCCTTGGACAGGGTGCGGTAGGCGGATCGGACCTGCTTGGTATTGAAGGGGGGCTCGAGCCCGAGGATCGTCGCCCATCCCGGCGCCGCGGACTTCCCCGCGGCGGCGCCCAGGATCTCCCCATAGAGCCGACCAACCGCCTCGCGGAACCCTCCGCCCCCGGGCAGGTCGTCGGGGCAGACGAGCCAACGGGCGAGGCGGAATGCGTCGTCGCTGTCATCGTCGAGGACGGCCCGGGTCAGGTCGGCCCGTCGAAACGCCCGGTCGAGCCGGAGTCCGAGGAGACTCTCCATGACCGCGAGGGGCGAATAGCCCTCGGGCACCCCGCGCCAGAAGAGGATCTCGGCCGCCTCGACGAGCCTCGCGGCGGCGAGGTCGAGCGCCTGTCCGGGGTTACCGCCGTGCTCCCCTGCCTGCCGCCGCCAGAAGCCGACGACGGTGACCTCGAACAGGGTCCGGACCTGGTCGGCCGACGGGGGATGGTAACCAGGTTTTGGTGGAGCCCCGGCCAAGCCGAGGCGGCGGCGGACCTTGGCGGTGATCTCCCGGACCTCCTCGGCGGTCGGCTGCTCGGACTCGGGGATCTCGTGCCCGACGCCTCGGCCCCCCGACAACGCCTCCGTGGCGATGTTGTAGGCGAACGCGGCCAGCCAACGGGTCGGGTAGAGGCCGAGGTTGGCCGCCTGGCCCTTCTTTCCCCGCCCGATCGAGGCCCGGAATCGGCGCTCGCCGAGCAGCTCCGGGAGTTCGATCACCCCACGGAGGGCCCCTCGGCCCCGATCTCGCCCCGAACCCGCCTGGCCCATGCGCCCTCCCCTCCCCTCGCGACCGACCGCCTCCCTCGAAGCCCGGCGTCTGGCCGGGAGAAATTCCGGGAAAGGGGCGTATCCAAAACCACCGGTGACCGCAGTATAGGAGGACAGGTCAACGTTGAGGGAGGTCAACTCATGGCGAACGGACAGTTTGGCCCGGCGGTCCGCCACATCGAGCGGCTCTTCACCGTCGGCAGCATCGTCGGGATGGACGAGGACGAGTTGCTCGACCGGTTCCTCCGCCGAAAGGACGAGGCGGCCTTCGGGGCCCTCGTCGCCCGGCATGGGCCGATGGTGCTCGGGGTCTGCCGCCGTTGGCTCGACGACCCGAACGACGTCGACGACGCCTTCCAGGCCACGTTCCTCGTCCTGGTGCGGAAGGCGAACTCACTCCACCGACGCGACCTCCTCGGGAACTGGCTTTACGGCGTCGCCCTTCGCGTCGCCAGCCGGGCGCGGACGGCCTCGATCCGGATCAGGTCCGTCGGGCGAGGCGTCGAGGCCCTCGCCGACGCAGGACCGGCCGCCCCCGAGCCTTACCCCTGGCTCCACGAAGAAGTCTCGAGGCTCCCCGCCAAGTACCGTGCGCCGATCGTCCTCTGCTACCTGGAGGGCTTGACCCACGAGGAGGCGGCCGAGCAGCTCGGCTGCCCCCTCGGCACGGTAAAAGGACGACTGGCCAGGGCGAGGGACCTCTTGCGGACCCGCCTGTCGCGCCGAGGGCTCGCGCTCCCCTCGGCAGGAGTCGTCGCCCTGCTAGGCCAGGAGGCTTCGGCCGCCGTCTCCCCGCTGCTGGTCGAGGCAACCACACGCGCGGCACTCGCCCTCGCGGCCGGCCGTGCAACGTCCATCGCCCTGATCTCACTCCCCGTCGCCACCCTTTACCAAGGAACCCTGCACGCCATGTCACTCTCCAAGCTCAAGCTGCTCGCCGTCCCCGCGGCCTTCGTAGGCACCGTCATTACGGGAGCCGCGGTGCTCGCCGATCCCCAGAAGCGGGACGATCAGCCCAAACTGGAAGCCGGGGCACCGTCGTCCTCGACCCCGAAAGTGCAAGGTAGCGAGCCAACGACCAACGGCCGCCCCACCGCCTCCGAGGCTACCGCCAACACGCCGGTATTCCTCCAAGCGGTCATGCCCCGATCCACGACTTCCGAGAGTCGCAAGGTCGCCCAATCCCAGATCGAGATGGCCCGCGAGGCCCTTCGTGCTTTCCGGTCGGAACAGGTCCACCCCGACCCCGAGAAGATCGATCAATGGTCGCTTCGGTTGATGCAAGCGCAGAACACTCTCGCCAGCACCCCCGAGGAGCGCATCGCGGCGGCCTCCGAGCATCTCGAGCGACTCAAACACTGGGAAGGCATCGTCACCTCGCTCGAGAAGGACCTTGCCAAGCAGGGGAATCCCGGCCGCGCCGACACTCGGCTCGACTGGCAGTTTCGCCGGAGCCAGGCCGAGCTGATCCTCGCCGAAGTGAAGGGTGGCTCTCTCCCGTCAACGACCGTCAAGTCCGCAAGGCATGACGAGGGCGTCGTGCCGAATGCCGCCATCCAGGGCGAAAGGCAGGTCGTCCAGGCCAAGGACGACAATCGGCCCGCCGCAGGGGGTGGGATGATGATGGGAGGTTCCCCGAGGAGCATGATGGGCGGGATGATGATGGCAAGGATGGGCTGGGACGCCAATTCCCAGAGGAGACAGATCAACAATCAGATCAGCATGAGGATCGCCGAGCTCTCACCCAAGGTCGAGGACGCGGACAAGACCCCGAAGACCCAGGAGATCCTCAAGGCGCTCAATCAACCACTCTCGTTGGTCTTCTCAAAAGAGACGCCGCTCGACGATGTCCTCAAGTACATCAAGGCGGCGACCCAGGGCCCGAAGGACACGGGCATCCCGATCTACGTCGACCCCGTGGGCTTGAAGGAGGCCGGAGTGGAGACGACCTCGCCCATCCTGTTCGAGCTCGAGGGCGTGCCGCTGAAGACGAGCCTCCGGCTGATCCTCAAGCAGGTCGGCCTCGCCTACTGCGTCCGGGAGGGGCTCCTGATCATCAGCTCGGTCGAAGGTGTCCTCCAGGAGCTCAAGGAGTTCGAGTCGACCCATCCGGAGATTACCCCCCCGGAAAAAGCGTTTTGACAATCCGAGCAAGCGTGACCGCAAGTCGGCCCTCGAACGTCCGGACAGCACTCAAGGACTCGTCGTCTTGCCGACGACGAGTCCTCGGCTCATTTACGGCGGAGGGAACTCGGACCAGGTCGTTGGAACGCAACCGTCACTTCGGCGGCTGTGTCGAGCGGAGATAGGCGAAGAGATCCCGGACCTGCTTGTCGGAGAGGTCCTTGAGGAGTCCTTCGGGCATGATCGAGGACTTGGAGGCCGTCATCTCGTCGATGTCGGATCGGCGGATGGCGGCGTCTCGACCATCGGCGCCTCGGAGGACGACGACCTGGGGGTCCTGGTCCATCAACACGCCGACGAGCGCGCGGCCGTCGGCGGTGGCGACGAGGTAGGTGCCGTAGCCTTCGCGGATCTCGGCGCTCGGATTGACGACGTTCAGGAGCATCGTGTCGAGGTCGTCGCGTCGATAGGTGGTGAGATCCGGCCCGACCTTTCCCCCCTGGGCGAACAGGGTGTGGCAGCTCAGGCACTTCTGGGCAAACAGACGTTCTCCGGCCCGAGGGTCGCCGGGGCCCGAGCGGACGCGGGAGGCGAACTGATCGATCTCGCGCTGAAGCTCGGCCGGGGTCGCGGGACGGACGTCGCCCCAGTGCGCCTTGACGAGGGCCTGGATCCGGTCGTCGCGATGGCGGAGGAGGCGCTGGACGGTCTCGGCGGGGATCGAATGGGGATCGACCTTGCCCGCGTCGACCGCCTCGAGGAGAGGCTTCGCCCAGGCTGAGCGACTCGCGAGCATCCCGAGTGCATCGCCGCGGACGTCGTCGGTCATGGTCGGGAGCGCGTCGAGGATCGCCTTGCTGATCTCGGGGTTCGGGTAGCGCTGGAGAGCGACCAGGGCCGCCCCCTGGAGGGCACCGTCGGAGGAGCGCGAGGCCAGCTTCAGGAGCGTCGGGACGCTACGGGGCTGGTCGACCTCGCCGAGGATCTGGAGGTACTGGAGCTGCTTCCCCTTGTCGCCTCGCTCGTCGGCCAGGAGCTTCAGGGCCGCGTCGACGGCCTCGGTCCGTCCCTGGCGGAGGCCCAGGATGATCGATCCTCCCTGGTAGCGGCCCAGGGCTTCGGCCAGCTCGTCCGGCAGGTTGGCGAGCGACCGCCCCGCCAGAGCCGCCTCGAAGCCGGTCATCAAGGCCTTGATCGACTCCTGGTCGGGTGCCATCTTGAGGAGATCGGCACACGTCAACAAATCTTTACGACCGCCGCCGGAGGCATAACGGCGCATGATCCGCTCGAGGATGACCTGCTTGACGATCGGGTGGGACCAGAGCGTCGAGTCGTGGAAGAGCGCGAGGACGGCCGCCCGATCCGCGTCGGACTTGGCCTCGATCGCCCACCAGAGCAAGAGCGGGATGTGGATGTCTCGGGCGTCCTCGTCGCGAACGAGCAGGTTGCGGACGATCGCCAGCGAGGGCCCGGCGGGCAGGCGCCTTGCCGAGCTCGCGAGTTGGCTCCGCACCGCAACGGCCGGCTCCGACTTCGCCAACTCCCCCAGGCGCGTCGCGACGGCGGACGTCACCGAGGATGCGTCGCAAAGCAGGCGGACGGTCCAGAGCCGGACGAAAGGGTCGGCGTGGCCGAGGAGGCCCAGCGCGTTGGCCTCGTCGAGCCCACCGCTCAGGTTCAGCCCCCAGAGGGCCTCGAGCGCGTCCTGCCCTTGCCCTTCGCGGGCGAGCCGGGCGAGCTCGGGGATGGCCTTCGCGTCCTTGCGGTCGCCGAGCAGCCGGAGGGCCATGCGACGGAACCAGATATTCCGATGCTTGAGCAGCCCGATCAGCTCCTGCGTGGACTTGTCCGCAAGGTTGAAAGGCGCGATCGGCTTCGCGTCCTTCGCCTCGAGCCGATAGATCCGCCCGTTGGTACGGTCGATCTGCCCCTCGTGATTGCGGTAATGGTTCGTCTGCCCGTCGTACCAGTCGGCGACGTAGATGGCCCCATCCGGCCCGACCTTGATGTCGACGGGGCGGAACCAGGAGTCGCTCGTGGTCACCGGATGGCCGATATCACGGGTCTGGAAGGAGGAACTGTCGGGCAGGACGTCGCTCAGGACGACGTGGCTCAGAAGGGGCGCGACGCCGAAGAGCTTGCCGTTGTATTTCTCCGGCAGCGCCCCGCCGTCGTAGATGAGGAACGTGTGGGTGAAACGGGGCACATTGTGGTGCGCCATCGCCGAGAAATAGCCGAACGCATAGGGGTTGGAGAGGGGCCCGTGCTTGTCGAATCCCTTGCGGGAGTAGCCTCCCTGCACGTAGTGGAAGCCTCGGGTGTCTCCGCCGTTGTGCCCGGAGAAGATCCGCCCCTTGGCGTCGATCTCGACCCCGAAGGCGTTGCCCCCTCCTTCGGCAAAGACCTCGTATCGGCGCGACTCGGGGTGGTACCGCCAGATGAGCTGGCCGAGCGAATGCACGGGAGCCTGGTCGGTCTTGGGCCGCTTCACCCGGCCGGAGACCGTGCTCCCCTGCGCGGCGTAGAGCCAGCCGTCGGGGCCCCAGACGATGCTGTTGACGACCGAGTGGGTGTCTTCCAACCCGAACCCTTCGAGGTGGACCTCGGGGTCGCCGTCGGGCACGTCGTCGTTGTTGCGGTCGGGGTAGAACAGGAGATAGGGTGCGTTGAGCACCCACACGCCCCCGCGACCCTTGACGCAGGCGGTGGCGATGTTGAGGCCGTCGAGGAAGGTCGAGTGCTTGTCGAAGGAGCCGTCGCCGTTGGTGTCTTCGTGGATCGTGATCCGGTCTCGGCCGCGGTCATGGTTCGGGGGTGCGGCCGGGATCTTGTCGTAAACGATTCTCCAGACGTTGTCGCGGCTGAGCATCGTCAGCCCGGCCGGTTCCGGGTACTGGCGATACTCGACGACCCACATCCGCCCGCGTTCGTCGAAGTTGAGGAAGACCGGCTGGGCGATCTCGGGCTCGGCCAGGATCTCTTCATATTTGAGATCGTCCGGGACCTGGAACCGCTTGAACGACTCCGCCGGACTCAGCGGCTCACCCTTCCTCGGCGGCGGCGTCTGTCCCCGCGCCGGGGCGATGGAGAATGCTGAGAGGGTGATCGTCAACACGATCGGCCAAGAGACGCGGGAACCGGGCTCGCCAGCTTGACGCCGGTGCGACATCGAGATGCCTCGTCGAGAAATCTACGTCAATGAGAACGAATCGCCTCACACGCCGAAATCGGCGCAGCATTTCATAGGATGGGCACGGCCCACCGGTCTTTCTAAGGTTCGGTGGGCGATGCCCACCCCACGAAATGCGGGCGATCAGGCAAGGATTTCGTTGACGACATTACCGTGGACGTCGGTCAGGCGAAAGTCCCGACCGGAGTAGTGGTACGTCAAGCGTTCGTGGTCGATGCCCATGAGGTGGAGGATCGTGGCGTGGAGGTCGTGGACGTGGACCTTGTTCTCGACGGCGGCGAAGCCGAACTCGTCGGTCGCCCCGTAGGCCATGCCCCCCTTGACGCCTCCGCCGGCGAGCCAGACGGAGAAGCCGTGGTTGTTGTGGTCTCGCCCCTTCGACCCTTCCGAGACCGGGGTCCGGCCGAACTCGCCCCCCCAGAGGACCAGGGTGTCTTCGAGCAGCCCTCGGGCCTTCAAATCCTTGAGAAGCGCGGCGACCGGCTGGTCGGTCTCGCGGGCCTTGTCGGCGTGCTTGGCGATGTCGTCGTGGTCGTCCCAGGGCTGCCCGGCCCCGGTGTAGACCTGGACCATGCGCACCCCGCGCTCGACCAGACGCCTGGCCGTGAGGCAGGCGTCGGCGAACGGGCCTTGCCCGTACATCTCACGGGTGGCCGCACTCTCCCGGCCGAGGTCGAACACCTCCTGGGCCTCGGTCTGCATCCGGTAGGCCATCTCGAGCGAGGCGATTCGCGCCTCGAGCGGGTTGTCGTGGCCTCCGCGGCGATCGAGGTGCCGCTCGTTCAGCCGCTTGAGGAGGTCCATCTGCTCGCGCTGGGACTTCCGGGTCTGGTAGGTGTTGTTGATGTGCTCGATCACCCGCTTGGGATCCATCGAGGAATTGTTGATATGTGTCCCCTGGTAGATCCCCGGCAGGAAGCTATTGCTCCAGAGCTGGGGGCCGACGACGGGCTTGCCCGGGCAGAGGACCATGAAACCGGGCAGGTTCTGGTTCTCGGTCCCGAGCCCGTAGAGCAGCCAGGAGCCCATGCTCGGCCGGGTCGGCTGGGTCTCGCCGCTGTTCATCATCAGCAGCGAGGGCTCGTGGTTGGGGATGTTCGTGTGCATCGACCGGATCACGCAGAGGTCGTCGGCGCAATCGGCCAGGTAGGGATACAGCGAGCTGATCTCCAGGCCCGACTCCCCATGCCTGTCGAAGCGGAAAGGGGACTTCAGGAGCCCGCCGGTCTTGCGCTCGGTCTTGAGGTTCGCGCCCGGCGGGCGCTGGCCATCGTATTTGGTCAGGGCGGGCTTGGGGTCGAAGGTGTCGACCTGGGAAGGCCCCCCGTTCATGAACAGGTGGATGACCCGCTTGGCCCGTGCGGGGAAATGGCCGGCCCGAGAGCCTAGCGGGTCGAGGGCGAGGCCCGGGGGCGTCGCCGTGGCCCCCGAGGACGAGAGTCGGCCGGCGTCGGAGAGCACGGCCGCCAAGCCCAGGGTCCCCAGGCCGGTCCCGACCCTGCGGAGCATCTCCCGACGCGACACCTCGAACGGGAACGAAGGCTGGCTCATCGACAGTTCCTCGTGGGTCTCAAGAACGGGGCCGGCTCCGGCTCTCTTCCGAAACCTGTTTTTTCTTAAAAACGGGTTTCTATGGCAGGTGACCACGACATCCCGGGGGGAGGCGTCGACGTCGAATGGGCCAGAAACTCGGTTTTTAAGAAAAAACCGGGTTTCGGGACAGGGTCTCAGTCGAGGTAGAGGAACTCATTGCTGCCGAGCAGCGCCTGGGCGTAGCGCTGCCAGCGTGTCTGACGTCCAGCGGGGGCCTCGCCCGGCTCATCCGCGGAGGCGAGGTACGCACGGCCCATCTCGACCTCATCCCCATCCGCCGGGCGGCCGTAAAGCAACAGATACGCCCTTCGGATTCGCGCGTCGTCGTCAGCCTCCTCCTGCAAGCGAGCGGCCAGGGCTCGGGCCTGTTCGACGACGAAGGGGCTGTTCAGCACGAAGAGTTGTTGCTGGGGAACGGTCGTCTGGTTCCGCTTGTCGCTGGTGATGTTCGGGTCGGGGAAGTCGAACAGCCTGAGCAGCGAGTCCAGCTCATGCCGACTGACCTTCGCGTACAGCGTCCGACGAAGGTTCCCCGTCGCGGAGAGGTCGACGGAGGGACCTCCTACGGTCGGATCGAGTCGGCCGGAGACCGCGAGGAACGCGTCGCGCCAGGCTTCGACGTCGAGCCGTCGACGGTTCGCCCTCCAGAGCCAACGGTTGTCGCCGTCCGCCCGGAAGTTGGCGTCGTCGAAGTCGGTGCTGAGTTGATACGTGGCCGAGGCCATGATCTCGCGGTGGATCGCCTTGACCGACCAACCCGATTCGACGAAGCGCCGGGCGAGGTAGTCGAGGAGCTCGGGGTGGCTCGGGGGCTCCCCCAGGGTGCCGAAGTTGCTGCTCGTGCCGACGATCCCCCGGCCGAAGTGGTTCTGCCAGACCCGGTTGACCATCACGCGGGCCGTCAGCGGGTTATCGGCGGAAGCGATGGCCTCGGCCAGCTCAAGCCGGCCGCTCCCCTTCGCGAACCGAGGGGGATCATCACCGGCGATCACGCGGAGGAACCGCCGGGGGGCAACCTCACCTTGCTGGGCGGGGTTCCCTCGGACGAAGACCTTCATGTCGGCCGCGGTCGCCTCGGCCAGCGAGTGGGCGATCGGATAGGGCTCTCGGGTCGTCGCCTTGAGCCGTTCGACCTCGGCGGAAAGCTCCTGGATCCGGCCGGCGACCTTGGGCGGAAGCCGTTTCTGGATCTCGGCGTCGGAGATCGCGAAGACCCCGTCTTTGCCGAAGAGGAGTTTGAGCAGCTCGGCATCCGAAGCGTCGACCGCCCCGGATGGGGCGACCACCGAGTCGAGCGACTCGGGCTTCTTCGTGGTCGCCAGGAACCGGACACTCGAGCTCGACCCAGCCTGCTCCGTCCCTCCGGCATCGAGACCGGCGCGGGTCTGGAACCGGGTGTAGCCCGCAGGGAGGTCATAGACGATGACCGAGGGGGCGTGAGTCCCGATCCCTTCGGCGAACTCGCGGCCGGCGACGCGCAATGGCGACCCGCCCGCGTTCTTGCCGACGTTGACGGTGCCCGACCCGCTCTCGGCCTTCTTCCAGGCGACCTCCGTCAGCTTCTTCTCTCCCGCAGGCCCGATCAGCTTCGGCTCGATCCAGTCGGCCCAGTCACAGCTCTTGCCGTCCCCGGCGTCGTCCACGACGAGATAGAGCCGCTTAGCCCCGGCGATGTCGAGGTCGAGCTCGACGACATCCTCGGCACGATTCACCACCCTTCGCGTCGAGAGGCGACGGACCTCGTCGCGGAAGGCCCTCGCGGTCTCGAGCACAGGCGACGGCACCTGGGCTTGTTTCTCGACACCGCACGCGGGTAGCGACCGCCAGGCTACGAGCGAGCCCAACTTGCGTCCCGCACCGTTCGCAGGGTCGAGGAACTTCGCCCAGCGTTCCAGGAGGGCCAAGTCGAGCCCTTCGCGTGAGTGTTCCGCCGCCGGGGACGAGGCTCCCAGGCTGCCGCTCCGACCGGCCCAGACCGCGACGAGATACGCGTCGATCTGATCGATGCTCGATCGGGCGACCTTCGCCTTCTCCTCGTCGCGTAACTTCTTCAGCTCGGGCTCGACCGCCTTGAGCCGCTCCTGAGCGACCTGGAAGCGCTTCACCTCGTCGTCCGGGACGAGCGGGGTGTTCGCCAGAGTCGAGCTCTGAAAGACGCCGGCCAGCGAGTAATAATCCTGGGTCGGGATCGGGTCGAACTTGTGGTCATGGCAACGGGCGCAGGAGACGGTCAGGCCGAGGAACCCTCGGGTGAGCGTGTCGACCCGGTCGTCCAGTTCGTCGGCGGCCGCCTTGGCGGCGTCGGAGTTCTTGTAGTACTGGGCCCCCAGGCCGAAAAATCCGAGCGCGACTCGGCCGTCGTACGGGGGGGTCGTCCCCTCGGGGAGCTGGTCGCCGGCGATCTGGAGCTTGATGAACCGGTCGTAAGGGAGGTCGGCATTGAACGACCGGACGACCCAGTCGCGATAGCGAAAGCCGCTCGTATTCGGCTCGGTCGCGAACGTATGCGCCTGGTCCTCGGCATACCGCGCGACATCGAGCCAGTATCGCCCCCAGCGCTCGCCGTAGCGGGGCGACGCCAGTAGCCTGTCGACGACGCGTCGAAAAGCCTCCGGCGATTCGTCCGCCAGGAAGGCCTCGATCTCTTCGGGGGTTGGAGGCAGGCCGATCAGGTCGAACGTCGCGCGTCGGATCAACTCGCGCTTGCCGGCCGGGCGGACGGGTTTGAGCCCTTTCGACTTCAAGGTCGCGAGGATGAACCCGTCGACTGGGTTCCGCTCCCAACTCTCGTCGCTTCTCGCCACAGGCGTGGCGACCGCGGGAGGCCGGAACGACCAGAACTGACGCGCCTCGGTGAGGTCGATCGACTTGCGCTCACCTTTTGCAGCACCGCCGGCGGGGGCGGACGTCCTCGGGTCGGCCGCTCCCGTCTCGATCCATCGAGTGAAGTCCGCGATCGTCGCGTCGGGCAGCTTGCCGGACGGGGGCATCTGCGACGACTCGTACCTTAAGGCCGAGATCAGCAGGCTCTCGTCGAGGCTTCCGGGCACGACGGCCGGCCCCCCTTCCCCTCCCTGGCGCATCGCGGGCGCCGAGTCGAGCCGGAGGCCCCCCTTCAGGCTCTTCGCCTCGGCCGAATGGCACTGGTAGCAGTGCTTCACAAGGACCGGTCGGATCTTCGCCTCGAAGAACTCGAGGTCCTCGGACGACGGTGCCCCGGCTCCCGCCGAGACGGCGACGACGAGCGAGACCCATCCGAACCATACCACCGAGCGGGCCCCGGGATGAGCGCAGCGACGATCCCAGGGGTTCTTGATAGGCCTGAACAACATCCCGTGTGGTCCTGTCCTTGGGAAAGTCGAAGGCACTGGCAGGCAGCGTCGGCAGGCCGTTCTCTCTACGTCGAGCCAAGGGCGGGAGGACCGGTCAACTCGATCAACCTTATTTCAACAAAAGGCTCGCAACCTGGCAACTCGAGAGTCCCGAGATCCGGCCGGATCTCACGATCGCCCCCTCAACCCGCTCGGCGGCAGCAATCAGCGGGCCCGGGAACTCGACCGACCGTTCATCTCAAAATTTATTTCATCAAAAGTCTTGATATTATATTGACTTATCGACATAACCATTGAAAAACTCCCGGCCCGAAGACGACCTTCCTATCCGAATTCGACCGCGCTCCTCCCGTTCGTATTCCTCACAACAAAGGCGCAAGGGGAGAAGCCGAGAGTACGAATCCCCTCGGCTCTCCTCTTTGGACTTGTTTGTGCCTTTGTGGTGAATCCCCGTCCCCATTCCCCCCACTAATCCGCGACGCGTTCAAGACTCGGGCGTCAGGCCGAGCACGATGTCGAACTTCGCGACCAGCTCCCCGATCTTCGAGTTCGCCAACGGTTCGAAGTCGACGGTGACCGAGTCGCGAGCTTTGGGATCCCGGAGGCTGCGGTAGATCCCGTCCTTCTCGTTCTCGGCCTCGCCCTTGATGTAGCACTGGGTCGTGAGGAGTTCTTTCTCGCCCCGGCGGACCTTGAAATGGATGTGGGGCGTCCGGCCGGTGTAGGCGACCGGCTTGATCGTGCGGAAGGTGTACTCGCCGGTCGAGCCGGTCAGGAAGCGGCCGTACCCCTGGAAATTTTTGTCGTGCTTCGGGTGGTTAGGGTCCGCGGTGTGGATGTACGCCCCCTCGTGATCGACCTGCCAGATCTCGACGAGCGCGTTTCGCAGGGGGTTCCCCTTCGCGTCGAGGATCTTCCCACCGAGATAGGTCACCTCGCCCACCGCGGGGGAGATGGCGTCGTTGATGATGAGCAGGTCGTTGTCGGTGTCGAGCGGGAGCTTGTTCGGGTAGAACGGCCCTTCCATCTGTGCGGCCGTTCGGACCAACTCCTCGGCGAACAGCCCGCGCGTGCTTAGCGTGGCCGCCCCGAAGGCCATGGTGCTCAGGAAGGCGCGACGGTGTCGAGGTCGGATGTCGTGGTCCCTCATCAAACAGTCACCTCATGATAGGGGATCGGGATCGATCTCACCGTCGACGATCGTACCAGAAAGGCACGCCACGTGGGGGAGAATCGCCGAGAGACGATCGGCCCCATCACTATTGACCCATCGTCTTCAAGCCAGGTCTTTCTTGAAGCACACCACCCACCCACGCCTCCTCGTAACCGAGGGCTTCGCGGGCCCGGTGGCTGACCTCGTACCTGAGCTTGGCTTGGGTGATCCGGTACCTCAGGCGGGATAAGGCGAGAGAGACACTCTCACGTCACGACGCGAGCTCGCTTCGACCACCGGATTCGGCCGTCGCTCCCCGTAGAACATCGAGCACCCCTCGCGGATCACATCCGTAAATTCCTGATCCCGCCGCTTCGTTGGCCTCGACGACCGCCGGGCCAATGCCCCGGATGACCCCGACGTCGAGGACCAAGGCGTCCGGCAGTTCGACCCGAGTGTCGCTGAGGAGCCGGTCGACCAGGTCCCTCGAGAGTGCTGCCAACTCGGGCTCGACGACCCACTCGTCATCGACACGGGCCAGTGCCCCATTCAGCCAATAGGGTGACCATGCACCGACCCGGCGCCCTCGCACGAAATAGCGGAACTCGGCAGCCCAATCGACCGGGTCGGAGACCAATACCGGATCTTCGCCGGGCATCTCAGGAAGTTCCCCACCCTCGGCGTACACTCGGGCCGGGAAGGTCTTCCTATTGGGAGGTTTGAGGAACACCGGCCCTGTGAGGGTCCGAGCCTCCGCGGCCGATACCAGTTGGATGCGCCGACTGACATACTCAATGGGGAGCTGAACCAGAAAGTCCTCGGGAGGCATGATCACGGTTAACCCGAGTTGCTCGGCAACCGCCGCATTAAACAAGGGCTCGGCGAAGAGGACCGGTTCCTCGGGTTCGAAATCTTCGGGACATCGCCAGCTCGCCAGTCTCATCACGTCCCACCCGAGAGCGATCGCCGCGCGACGGAGTTTGATCGAGTCGTCGGAGTATCGAGGGGACAAAATTAACGTCGGCATTGGAATCCACTACTTGTTCCGAAACCTGTTTCCATCCCGAGAGTCTAGGTTCCTGAGGGGAGGTCGAGGTGGGTGTTCGCTGGAGAAGCCCCACTCGCACTCTTATCTTGGGGTTACAGAAAAGATTGACGCGCATCGACCGACCGATGTTCGCCCCAGGACTCCGAGGCCAACCGGCCTTGGTCGCGCGCGACCCTCTCGACCAGGGGTGTGTCAGCGTTTCGAAGGCTGCGGATGGTCGACGCTCTTGAGCAGCGATGGGGGGATTTCGGCTCGGAGGATGTCATTGTGGTCCCAGGTCGCGGCCCTGGCCCCCCCCACGAAAAGCGACCAGGCGTGTTCCGGCTCGCCCGGCAGGAGCATAGGGGTGACATGGCCGTGTCGGTCGAAGGCCTCGCCAGAT
Source organism: Singulisphaera rosea (assembly GCF_054877945.1). Taxonomy (NCBI): domain Bacteria; kingdom Pseudomonadati; phylum Planctomycetota; class Planctomycetia; order Isosphaerales; family Isosphaeraceae; genus Singulisphaera; species Singulisphaera rosea. The sequence goes on from NZ_JBTYIP020000009.1 coordinate 219,906, forward strand.
CGAGGGATGAGGAGACCTGGCTCGCGCCAGGCGACGCCGTCGAGGCTGGTCGCCGCTCGAGTGCCCTCGTGGGACTCGAAGACCATGACGTAGCCGCCCGAGGTCCGCTCCACGTCGACACCGCCGGCGTCGCCGCCGAGGACCGGGTTGCGGGGGGACTTGGTCCAGTGGAGACCGTCCATAGAAGTCGCCAGGCCCACGCTCCGCGTCGAGGTCGGCGACGTCGGGACGCCCTTGGCGGGTGCGCCCGCGGGCAGATCCTTTCGGCCGTCGTACCACATGGAAAATATCGGCCCGTCGAAGAGGACCGACGGCCGGCCGACGATGAGGGCATCCCACTCGCCCGACTTCCCGGGTTTCAGCACGACACCCTCCGGCTCCCAGACGATCCCATCCTGCGACGTCGCCAGGGCAATCTCGTCCACCACGTCGGCCGCGGCCAGGGTGTAGTACATGAAGTACTTCGCGCCGACCTTGACGACCGACGGGTCGTTGACGTGATTCGCCGCCCCTCGGTCGAGGACGACACCCCGGCGGGTCCAGTGCTCGCCGTCGGCCGATTCCGCGAGATGGATCCGGTCATGGCCATCCCGCCCCTGCCCTCCGTACCACATCCGATAGACGCCGCCGTCGAGCAAGACGTCGGGCGCGTAGATATTTCCCTCGCCGTGGGGCGCGACCTCGGTGCGGGATTGAGCCTCCAGGATCGTCTTGAATTCGGGTCGTGCCTCGGCCGGATCCGTCCGATTGATCAAGACCATGAGCAGCAACATCAACATGCGTATTAAATCCCTTCTTTTATCGATGAACGAGTAACCCTTCAGGATCTGGCCCCGCCTGGGTCGACACATCAGGTGGCCCTCTCCTTGAAAGCATACCGAACCGGCCGCGTCCGCGAGCGCCGCGACCCCACCCGAGTCGCGGAGAGGTCCCTCGCGAAAATCCGACTCGCGCATAGAGATGACGGGGTGATGAACCGCGGGTCTGACGGACTGGCTCCGTGTTCGGGCGGTCCTGCTCATCTCAAGATCCGGCGGGCCGGATCGTCGCGAGTTTCGGCCCGGATGCGGGGTGCGTTGGGATTGGGAGCGGGCGTTGGGGCTTCGAGCGAGGCCGATGTTCGATGCCCCGATGGTTCCGCCCGAACAGGAAAGGCCCGGTCTGGCGGACGCATCGATAAAGACGTACGGTTTGCACGGGGACCCCCGCGCGGACGATGGGAAAACCCTCGAGCGATTCGATGCGCTCGAACCAAGGGGCATAGACCTCGGCGTCGACCTCGCCGTCCTCGAGCTTGATGAAGATCCCATCCCGACCGACCCAGTCGTCGTGCCGGCTCCAGTAGGTGAAGCTGCGTGCGTCGCGGTGGAAGCACGCCACGTCCCAGGGGCGTCGCGTCGCCATGGCGAGCTCCGCGCTGTTTCGCCAGGAGTTCGTGAACAGGAAGTTCTTCGGGTCGTCGAGCAAGCCTCGTCGATCGATCTCTCGGGCGATTTGTTCCCATCGGAACGTGTCGATGGTCGGGTCGACTTCGAAGGCGAAACGGCCGAAAAGCAGTCCTCGCGCGTCCATGAACAACCCGGTATCGGCTTGAACCAGGAATCCGAACGCGAGGACCGCCGGCGCCAGCGTGACTGCGACGAGCCGGCGACGGACGACGAAGGGATAGTCGTTCAACCGATCCGACCAGTACCGGCCCAGCATCGGCAGCAGGGCCACGAAGCCGATCAGAGGCCAGTGGGGCATGATCCGCTGGAAGGTCGCCACGCCGAGGAAGATCCCCAAGGCCGGCACCGCCTGGCAGACCAACAAGGCCTCGACGTCGCTCCATTCGGTGACGCGGCGACGGCCGAGTCGAATCAGGACGGCCACCAGCCCCAGCCAGATCCACGGGGTGAGGTAGAGGATCTGTCCAACCAATGCGTCGACGAACATCGCGGGGCGGAAGCCCTCGAATCCCCCGGCCCGATGACCTTGATAGGCGAATGACGTCCACTCGTGCTGAGAATTCCAGAGAATCACGGGCGAGAACAACAGGAGGCCGATCGTCGCGGCCAGGTAAGGGCCGGGCGTCCGCAAGCAGCGTCGGGCGGACGGGCGGATCAGGAGGAAAAGCAGCATCCCGACGGGCAGCAGGGCTGCGTGATACTTGCTCATCATCGCCGCTCCCCAGGCCAGGCCGACGCCAACCCAGGCCGAGGTCCGGCCGGGAGACTCGAGGGCGACGATCAATCGGTCGAGGGCCAGCAGCCAGAAGAACAGCAGCGGGCCATCCGGACCGGCGAAGGTCCCGACGATCACTCCGTAGAAAATCGTGGAATTCAGGGCCAACGCCGCCAAGACTCCGGCCCTCGGCCCGAACGATCGGCTCGTCAGGCGCGCCAACAACCAGGAGGAACCGGCAAATTGCACGATGAAGCCGACCCGGAGCCCGAAGACCAGCGACGCACCCACGGCCGCTTTCAACCCCAGGGCCGCGACGAGGCCCACCATCGGCGGGTGGTCGAAGAAGCACCAGTCGAGGTGGTGAGCATACAGGTAATAGTATGACTCATTGTTGAACGCCCCGAGGCTCACCCCCCAGATCAGCCGGAGCAGCGTCGAGACCCCGATCAACGTCCAGAGCGCCTTCCGTGTCGACATCCGTGACCTCCGCGAGGACCGTGGCTCGCGACCGGCCCGGCGTCTTGCCGGCCTCGTCAACGCGCGGCCCTCGGCTGGTCCTCACGACGTTAAACGGATCAACCCCGAGAATTCGCGCGCACCAAAGTCGCTCGCATCCCCGGAAACCGGTCACGCCAGGATCTCAACAACTCGAGCGGCAAGGGTCAGGGTTGGCTGGAACGCCGCGAGTCATTCTGTTAGGGTGGGCCGAGCATGCTTGCCGTGGCACCAGGGAGGAGATGAGTGCCGGATTCAAGGGACTCACACCATGGGTAAGGCGCACGGACGTCGTCGACGACGCAGCCCTGCCCTCGAGCCGCTGGACACTCGCGTCCTCCCGAGTGCCATGATCGAGGCCGCGATCCCTTCAAGTCCGTCGGCGGTCGTTGCGACGTCCAGAGGTCCCTCTCCGACTGTTCCCGCCGAGATCTCGCGCACCCCGGATGTCGCCGACGTCGGCGAGGAATCCGGAAGCTCCGTCGGATTCCTCGAGCCATCATCACTCGCCAATAATTCGCATTTGATCCTCTCGGATGCCGTAGAAGATTCGAGAGAAGTGGCGGATCGCCATAAGGAGTCGGACCTCGCGGCACCCAGCGTTGTCGGCCAGCCTCCCCTCCCTCAGGTTCTGATCACCGAGACGACAACGTCGACCCGGCCATCGCAGACCTCCGGACACGAGACGTCGGCCTCCCCCCTCGGTCCCTCGCCGACGATCCAGGTCCCGCCCGTGGCCGATCCGTCGCTGTCTCGAGCAGCTCAGCCGGACGACGCGATCCTCCCGACTCACAACGGGCCGGGAGGGTCCCGGGATCCGAAATCGAGAGCCTTGCCCACGGGTCCTGAGCCTCGAGTCCTCCCTCGCTCGGGCGATCTAGGCTCTCGTTCGACGTCAGAAGGCGTCCCATCCGGAATCGGATCGGAAAGTCCCCTGCCTCGGGCGGCGGGCCTGATTTCGAGCGTGTTCCCGTTCGACCACACCGCGCTCGATCGAGTGCTCGACGGTTCCCTGGGACGCGGCCGAGAGTTTGGGAGCCAACTGACCCGGTGGCAGGATCCACTCTCGGTAGTTCAGATCCTGCTAACGGCCTCAATCCTGACGAGCGGGTACCGATGGTTCCTCCGAAGGTTCGTCGATCGAGGTGACGCGGCCCGGCGAGTCCGCAACGCCGGCCTGATCATCCCGGGCATCCCCGGGCTGCCTCGCCGCTAAACCACGGACTCGGTGTTGAGCAACGACGTGAAAGACGACCTGATCGAACGACTGAACGGCGGGGACAAGGAGGCGGCCGAACGTCTGTTTGCCGCCTACGAGCCCTATTTGCGCATGGCGGTCCGAAGGCAACTGAGCGGGCCCCTTCGATCGAAGCTCGACTCGATGGATGTGGTCCAATCCATCTGGGCGAACGTGCTCCGCGGATTTCGCGTGTCGACCTGGCATTTCAACGATCGCGAGCACGTCAAAGCCTTCTTGATGAGGGCCGTCAAGAATCGCCTCATCGATCGGCGCCGGCAATTCCACCGGGCTCTGGAGCTCGAGCAGCCCCTAGCGTCGACGGCCACGAACGACCTCCCGAGCTCCAAACAGGCCCGGCCCAGCGAGCTCGCCCAGGGCGAGGAACTCTGGGAACGGATCCTCGCACTCTGCCCTCCGTCGCATCAGGAGGTCGTCCGACTCAAGCGACAGGGGCTTCCACTCGCCCAGATCGCCGCTCGGACGGGCTACCACGTCGGGAGCGTCCGCCGGATCCTCTACGACCTGGCGAAGCGCATGGCCGACGACCGCAAAGATGCGATGGCATCCACTCCCAAACGGATTTGAAGGGAAACGTCATGTCCCCTTCCGCCTCTCATTCCCGAGAGCCCCTGTCGGGCAACGACGAGAGCGAATGGGTTGCGGAACAACTCGAGTGGATGGCCTCGGCCTGGGAACGCGGCGAAATCGTGACAGCCGAGGAGATCCTGGAGAGGAATCCCGGCCTCGGCACCGAGGCGTCGATCCGGCTCGTTTACGAGGAGTTCCTCCTCAGGCGCGACGCCGGCGAGGACTTCCCTTCGTCCGAAGTCCTCCGTCGATTCCCGCAGTGGGAGGACGAGCTCGAGCTGCTGCTGGATTGCAATCGGCTCCTCCAGCCTCCCTCGTCCCGGTTCGCATTCCCGGAGCCCGGTGATTGGCTCGGCCCTTTCTACCTGGTCGCGGAGATCGGCCGAGGTGCCTCGGGTCGGGCGTTCCTCGCGAAGGAACCCACGCTCGCCGATCGCCCGGTCGTCCTGAAGCTGATCCCCGACGATCAGGAAGAGCACCTCTCGCTCGCCAGGTTGCAACATACGCATATCGTTCCCCTATTCTCGGAACATACGTTCCCCGAACGAGGACTCCGGGCGCTTTGCATGCCGTCGCTGGGCGGCGTCAGCCTCGATGCGATCCTCGAAATCGTGTCGGGGATCCCCCCCGGCGAAAGGCATGGCCGAGACATCGTCGCGGCCCTTGACCGGACCGGCGAAAAGCACCCATCGTCACCCCCGACCGACGGCCCCTACCGACGCTACCTCGAGCAGACGACGTACCAACACGCGATCTGCTGGATCGTGACATGCCTGGCCGACGCGCTCCAGTACGCCCATGCGCGCGGGATGGTCCACATGGACGTCAAGCCGTCGAACGTCCTCATCACCGCCGATGGTCAACCGATGCTCCTCGACTTCCACCTCGCCCGTCCGCCGATCGGTCCTGGCGATCGGCTCGTCGACCGGCTCGGTGGGACCCCGGGCTGGATGTCGCCCGAGCAGTCGGAGGCGCTCGGTTCGATCCGAGAAGGGAGGGCCGTCGCCGAGGCCCTCGATCATCGCTCCGACCTCTATTCGCTGGGCCTGATCTTGTGCGAAGCGCTCGGCGGCCACGAGGCCCGTCGTGAGAACGCGGCCGGGAAGACCTGGACAAATCCGAATCTTCAGGTGGGCGTCGGCCTCGGGGCGGTCGTCCGGAAGTGCCTCTCGCCGAATGTTTCGGGCCGCTATCAGGACGCTGGCGCCCTGGCCGATGACCTGCGTCGGATCCTCAACGACCTCCCTCCTCGCCTGGACGCGGATCCGAGCGAGCCGAGACGGTTGCGGACTTGGCTCGGAAGTCGTTTCGACGCCCCCTCGAAACGATCGGCTCGGGGCTCCATCCTGCTAACATTGGGCCTCACGCTCGGGTTGATCGTACTTTGCGCCTACCAGCGGGAGGTCGAGCTCGAAACGGCCCTCGAGCAGGGCCGAAGCCTCCACGACCGCCGCCAATTCTCCGAAGCCGTCCGGGTCCTCGACCTGGCACTGGCACGGACGCCGACCTTCCTGCCCTTCCTACGCTCCGCCCGTGCACTCAGCACGCAACGACTCCAATCGCATCGGGCCCGAAGGGCCGAAGCACTCCACGAGTTCGCCAATCTCCTACGCTTCCGATATGGCGTCGATCCGCCCTCGCCGGATGAAGCCCGAGAACTCGAGGCACCCATCCGAGCGTTCCGGCGGGAACGGGACGGGCTCCTCGATGACGGTAGAGGTTCGCTCGACTCCGAGACCAAGCAACGGATCCAGTCCGACTACCTGGAAATGGCCCTGGTCAGGTCCGGTTTCCTCGACCATCAAACCCCAGAGGATTCGCCCGGCAGCGACTCTAAAGGCCAATCACCGCGATCCGCGCCAGGCTCGCACCGGATCCACTACGAATCAGGGCGGATCCATCTCCGCAACGGCCGGTTCGCTCAGGCCTCTGAAGAGTTCGAGCGAGCCCAGGACCTCCAGCCCCAAGAATTCTGGTCCAGCTTCTATCAGGGGCTTTGCCAGTATCGGCTGAAGCAATACGGCGAGGCCGTGGCCACGTTTCGCACCTGCATCGCGATCAGGCCCAACGCCGTCTGCTACTACAATCGAGGACTCGCCTTGGAAGCCCTGGGAAAGATCGAGTCGGCGAAACGCGACTATGGTCGGGCGTTGTCACTCGATCCCGGCCTGGCCTCCGCCGCGCTCAACCGGGGAATCCTCGCCTACCACGAAGGTCGAAATCACGAGGCGATCGAGGATTTTCAACGAGGCTTGCGGTCATCCTCGAACCCGGTGCTGATCGGGCGTCTGCACTACAACCTCGCCCTCGTCCATCTCGCGCGAGGCGATCGCCAATCCGCCCTTCGCAGCCAAGCCAAGGCCCTCGAATACGGTTGCCCCGAGGCAAGGGCCCTCCACCCGTCGCTCCGCTGAGGTTCCCGGATCGGCGAGCGGCCGTCGGCCGCCGATCGGTCCTCGCCGCCTCCACGACCCCAGGAACACGCAAACATCCGACCGTTTGAGCCCTCGACGTAGACCGTCGTCCGGTTCATTTGCGTTGGGGCGCGCGCCCGAGGGGATCCTCTCCGTTTCCCTTACAAGAGCGCCAGAGCGGCGAACATGCGGACGCCCTTCTTGGGCGACCGGGGGTTCACGGAATCGAGGGATCCGACGTGTCTCAATCCGCGACAGGGATGGAACGCGAGACGATGAACCCTGAAGCCGCGGGCGTGCTCGCGATCCTGGGTTCTCGCCAGGCGCTCTGGGCGATGATCGTGGTCGGATCGGCCTTGAGGCTCCTACTCGCGAGCGGCATCGGCCCCGGGAACGACGAATCTTATCATTACTTGTTCTCGATCCATCCCGACTGGAGCTACTTCGATCATCCCCCGATGGTCGCCCTCGTCGAGTCGGTCGGCCTGAGCTTCGTCGGTTTCCACGCCTCGGTGCTCGGGTTGCGGTTGGGCTCGGTGATCCTGTTCGCCGGATCGACCTGGCTCATGGCCCGCCTGACCGCTCGGTATTTCGGAGGAGCCGCCGGTTGGCTCGCGGCGTTCGCGCTCAACGCGAGCGCCTATCACGGGTTGGCCTCGGCGACATTCGCACTCCCGGACGGCCCGCTCGTGTTCTTCTGGCTGCTGACGCTCGACCGTTTGCTCGTGGCGCTCGAGAATCCGGACCTCACCTCCTGGATCGCCGTCGGCCTGGCCTGGGGTGGTGCGATGCTCAGCAAGTATCAGGCGGTGTTCTTGCCGATGTCGACACTGGCGTATCTCATGCTCGAACCGCGATCCCGCCACGTCTTGCGAAAGCCCGGTCCCTACGTGGGGTTCGCCATCGGCCTCGTGGCCTTCACACCCGTCCTCTACTGGAATGCGTCCCACGCCTGGGCCTCGTTCGCATTTCAGGGAGGTCGGGCCATCGGACATTCGGGGTTCCGTCCCGATCGATTGGTCGCGTTCGTCGGGACCCAGGCTGCTTACGTGTTCCCCTGGATCTGGGTCCCGGTCGTTTTGGTGTTGTGGAGCCAGTTACGCCGTCGATGGCGTGGCGAGGTTGACGCACCGCAATGCACGTTCCTCTTGTACCAGGCGTTAGTCCCGTTAGTCGCCTTCGCCGCGGTCGCGACCCTTCGGCCCATCCTGCCGCATTGGTCTCAGGTGGGTTATCTTGCGGCGTTCCCTCTGCTCGGCCGGGCGTGGGGGGCGAGAGTCGCCTCCACACCGATCCGTGGTGTTCGCCAGGTCGTCTGCCTCGTGGTGCTTTGGGTCGTCCTGATTGAACTGGTGATCGTTCATACGGAGACAGGCCTATTCCAGGCCGAGGGCCACGGGCTGTTGAAACTGGTGCCGGCGGCGATCGACCCGACGTTGGACTGCTACGGTTGGGATCAAGTCACCCGCGAATTGCAAAGGCTCAACCTGATCGGGGAGCCGGGCACGTTCCTCTTCTCCGACCGGTGGTACTGGAGCAGCCACCTGGCATTCGCCACGGACGGGCGAATCCCGGTGGCCTGTTTCAATCGTCGTCGCGGCCTGAGTTTTTCGACGTGGAACCGCGAAATCGACACGGTCGGGCACGACGGAATTTACGTAGGCATCGACAATTGTTCAAAATCCGCCAAGAATTTTTCCCGGTGGTTTGAACGGTTCGCCCCCCTGGCCACGTTCCCGATCATTCGCCAAGGTGTGCCGGTTCGCTATGTTCATCTCTTTCGAGGCATCAAAATGAACACCTCGTTCCCTGCGGGGAACCACTGAACGGCGAGGCCTCGACTTGTTGAGCAACCCTTCGCATTCGCCCGGCGGGGCCCCCCCCTATCGTGATTCCACCCAAGATCCTCGCTCGAGGTTTTGCGGGACCACTCCACCCGATCACTATCCTGCAAGCGCTCGTGCCAGCGGGCAGGTATCGAGGAGGGGCTCTCCTCGCCGGTAACGGGACAGGAGTTCCACGGAATCGCGGGCGAGTTCTCGGCGGACCTCCCGACGTTTCCCCTTGATCTTCGGGATCGTCATCGAGTCGTAGCCGGTGGCCTGGTGCCGTAGCCAGGCGATGACGGCGGCCTCGGCGCGTTTCTCGATGGGGATGCGTTGCGTGCGGGCGACGGTGCCGCTCCCGACGGGCGTGGCGTGGTCGGTGACCGCACGGGCCAGTCGTTCGGCGATCGCGCCGTGGCTGGGATGGAAGGCGAGGTACTTCAGGACCGCCCCGGTGAAGTCCTCGACGTATTCGCCCTGGGCGGCTGCCCGGCGACGCGCCGCGGACTCTTGCCGCTTGGCGTAGGCCGGATCCGCCCGCTCGGCCGACAGGTCGGCCCGGATCCGCTCGATCGTCTCGGACGGGGCCCAAAGGCCGTGAGAGAACGTCTTGCGTCCTTTTTTCTCCTGCACGGCCCAGTAGTCCCCCACCGCCTTGACCCGACGCGTAAGTCCCGGGTCTCCGGGCGGGAGCAAGACCCAACCTTCGGGGACAGCCAGGACCTTGCCATCCGCGCCTCGGACCGTCCTTGGAGCCGGCCCCGGTGCATACGCCTGTCGGCTTTCTTCAACGCTCAACATCGCCTCCTTGAATCCAACCACCACGAAGGGTCCGCCCGAAACCCGGCAATCTTTTCGTAGCCGATTTTCTGACCCCATCGAGGCCGACCCGGTCCACATTCACACATCCAACGCCCAGGCCCACTTTTCGGAAACGTCGCGATCCTCCCACCTAATCCGAATGGACTTGGAGAAGTCGACGAACTCCGGAACAGGCGCGAACGGCGTGGGTTGGCCCGTCTCCTGGATGGCGTCTTGTCTTCATTCGGCGTCCCCGGCGAAAATCTTCTCGCGGCTCGAGATCGAATCCCCCCACTTGGGTCAACGAATCCCATGAAGAATGTCATGCCCTGGTTCGTCAGCATCGGCCTCATCCTGGGCGGTTTCTATTTCTCGGCGAACTCCGCACTCTATGGTCAAGGCACTCAGACGCACTGGGGATACCTCGTCACGGGACTGTGCTGCATCTTCCTGGGGACGGGCTTCTCCTACATGATCTGGTATCGGCACTTGCCTCTCGACCCAAAGCACGGCTCCAGGCATCCCCTGGAATGATCCCTCCTTACCCTGAGGGGATTTCCCAACGTCGGGGCCTTGGCACTTCGTTCAAGCCAAAGCCCTGTTGACGCATTTCGTCAAACGACATATTTCGGAACGCTAAAACCGCTACAATGGGAGACCGACGCCTCGGGCGGGAGACGCCCGGGCACATAACGCCAATATCGGCAAAATCCCCATGCGCACCCTCCGGCCCAGAATCCTGCTCATCTCGCTGCTGGTCGGGGCTGTGTCGCCAGGAGCGATCGCCGAAAGTCTTCCGCAAGCGGCCCAGCAACTGGTGCAGGCACGCTGCGTCGAGTGCCACGACGCGGGGACGAAGAAGGGGGATCTCAGCCTCGAAGATTTGCCGTTCGAGCCGGCAAAGCCCGAGAACTTCGCGCGGTGGGTGAAGGTCTTCGACCGGCTCGAGTCGGGCGAGATGCCCCCGAAGCAGGAGCCGCGACCGCCGGCGGGCGAGGTCGAGGCCGCACTTTCTTCGTTGAAGCACGCTCTCGCGACGGCGGACGACGCCCGGCTCGCGGGCGAAGGGCGGACGGCGCTGCGCCGGCTGACTCGCGTCGAGTATGAGAACACGATCCGCGACCTGTTCGACCTGCCGGGGATTGCCTTGCAGGCCCTGCTGCCGCCGGACGGGTCGTCGCACGGCTTCGACAAGAACAGCGAGGCGCTCAGCATCTCGCACGTGAATCTGGCGAAGTACCTCGAGGCGGCCGACCGCGCGCTCGACCTCGCCATCGCGACGAGGCCGACGCCACCTCGCGTGGAGAAGTTGCGGACCACGCTCCTCGATCACGGCGGGGCAGCCCCTTATCTCTCGATGCAAGGGGATAACATCCTCTTGCGCGGGTTCCAGCCCGATCCGGCGTATCCGCCCGCGGGCAAGCACCGGCACCTGGACCTCGGCGCGCACGAGGCCATGGGGATGTACCAGACCGACAGCTCCGTCGGCATCTTCCGGCGCGAAGACGACTCGGTGAATTATTACTTTCGCGGCTTCACCACCATCTATCCCGGTCGTTACCGAGTCCGGATCTCGACCTGGGCGTTCCAGTGGGACAAGGGCGCGGTCCTCCCCGCTCGAGGCACCGAAGCCCTCAGGCTCGCGGCCGTGCAACTCACGGGTGATGGGCGCGGCGGCCAGCACCCGAACTTCACGTTGGGCTACCTCGACGCGCCCTCGATGAAGCCCACCGTCCACGAGACGAACGTCTGGCTGCATGAGAATGAGATCCTGGGTTGCGACGTCTCGTCGCTGGCCCCCGTGGTGAACTACAACCGCAAGGGGTACGCGATGGCCTTCACCGGCCCGGCCATCGCCATCGACTGGATCGACGTCGAGGGGCCGTTCAACGAGGTTTGGCCCCCTCGCTCGCATCGAGCGATCTTCGGCGACCTACCAATCGAGTCGTTCGTCACCAAGGATCACCCGGGTGCCAAAACTCCGAGGCGGGTCGACTTCGAACGGCTCTGGCTCGGGGACGCGCGGAACCAGGCCGACCCGGTATCGGGCGTCTGGACGGTGCGCAGCGAGCACCCGAAGGAGGATGCCGACCGTTTGCTCGCGAACTTCCTCCCCAGGGCCTTCCGTCGTCCGGTGGCGGACGAGGTGCGAAAGCGCTATGTCGGGCTCGTCGAGGCAAGGCTGAAGGCGGGCGACACCTTCGAAACCGCGATGCGGTGGGCCATCCGCACGGCGCTTTGTTCGGCGGACTTCCTCTATCACGTCGAGCCGGCCGCACCGCTCGACGACTTCGCCCTGGCGAATCGCCTGGCGTATTTCCTCACCAACTCGACGCCGGACGACAGGCTGACGACGCTCGCGGCCGAGAACCGGCTGCACGAACCGGAGACGCTGCGGGAAGAGCTCGGTCGCTTGCTCACGGACCCGCGATCGAAGCGGTTCATCGACGACTTCCTCGGCCAGTGGCTCAAACTCCGGGCGATCGCGGCGAACGACCCGGACCGGAAGCTTTACCCGGAATTCAGCCCGTATTTGCAGGAGTCGATGGTCGCCGAGACGCGTGCCTTTTTCCGCGAACTGCTCGACAAAGACCTCGACGCCACGCACCTCGTCCGCTCCGACTTCGCGATGCTGAATGAGAAACTCGCCGTCCACTACGGCGTCGAGGGGGTGAGGGGGTCGGGGATCCGCCGGGTGCCACTGCCGCCTGGTTGCAAGCGTGGCGGCCTCCTCACGCAGGCGTCGATCTTGAAGATCACGGCCAACGGCACGACGACCTCGCCCGTGCCCCGAGGCGCGTTCGTGATGGATCGCCTGCTCGGACGACCGCCGGAGCCGCCCCCGTCGAGCGTCCCGGCGGTCGAGCCCGACGTCCGAGGCACCACGACGATCCGCGAGCAACTCGCGAAGCATCGGGACAATCCCACCTGCGCCGGCTGCCATGCGAAGATCGATCCAACCGGATTTGCGCTCGAAAGCTTCGACGTCCTCGGCGGATTCCGCACCCGCTACCGATCGCTGGAGAACGGAGATCCCGCCCCTCGTGGCAGGATCGACCCCTTCATCGGGATCGCCTTCAAGCTCGGCCCCGCCGTCGATCCCAGCGGCGTCCTGCCCGACGGGCGGACGTTCCAGGGCATCGAGGAGTTGCAAGGGTTACTGGCCGCGGATCGCCGCGGGCTGTTGAAGAACCTCGCCCGGCAATGGCTCGTCTACGCCACCGGCCGCGAGGTCGCCTTCCGCGATCGCGACGAAATCACGGCCATCGTCGACGCGGCCGACAATCGGGGCGGCGGCCTCCGCACCTTACTCGAAGAGGTCGTCCTGAGCCGGGAGTTCCAGACCCGATGACCCGACTCTTGCCGATCCTGGCGATCCTCCTCACGGCCCGCGCCTCGGTTGCCGAGGACGTTACGGTGAAATATCGTCTTCGTGGGCTCTTCCAGCCCGAACGCGTGGACGACCTGCGTCGCCGGGCGAGCACGCTCACCTTCAACGACGGGAACGGGCCCGTCACGGTGACGCTCGTCGACGTGAATTATGAAACCGCCGAGATCACATTCGCCTATGACCCCGGCTCCTCCCCGTTCAAAGGGAAGTCGCCGCAAGCCATCCTGACCGTCATCGACAACCCACTCCGCAACGCGACTCGACACAATTTCACGCTCGTCCCGCTCGGCCCACATAAGGCCGATCAGCTCAAGCAGGAACGCATCGCGGTCGCCGGCCTCGACTGCAAAGGCTGTGCGTACGGCGCCTATCGCGCCGTCGCGACAATCGAAGGCGTCGAGCGTGCCGTCGTCAGCTTCAAGGAAGGCTACCTCCTCGCCTCGATCGATCCACAGAAGACAAATCGCACAGCCCTCATCACCGCCCTCAAGAAGGCGGAAGTCGACGTAATCGAACCTGATTCCGGCACGAAATAGAACGGAAGACTCTCTATCAACAAATGCCACAGATGATCGCAGATGAAATTACATTGATTTAATATTTATTTTTTATCCGTGTTTCGTCCGCGGCCCAGAAGAGCCCAGGTCGATCATCCCAGTCGCCAGGACACGCCACTTTCCTCCAGCAAGAGACCCGGATATGCCTCACATCGCCAAGTCTCCGCTGAATCGCCGCACCTTCCTCCGCGGCTCGGGCATCGCACTCGCGCTGCCGTTCCTGGACGCGATGCGGCCGGTCTTCGGGGCTCAAGCCAGGGCGACGTCCGCGGTCCTCGACGTGCCGCGCCGGATGGTGTGCATCCAGACGAACCAGGGGATCATGCCCCAGTTCTTCTTCCCCGAGAAGGCGGGCACCGACTTCGCTCCGTCCCCCTATCTGGAGACGCTCAATTCCCACCGCTCGCAGCTCACGGTCTTTTCCGGCGTGAGCCTGCCCGGCGTCACGGGGGGGCACCAGGCGGAGAAGTGCTTCATCACCGGCACGCCACACCCGGAACAGAACGGGTTCCGAAACGAAATCTCGCTCGACCAGTATGCCGCCGAGCAGATCGGAAACTTGACGCGGCACCCGTCGCTCGTGCTGGCCATGTCGACCGAGGGCAAGACCCTCAGCTACACCCGCAACGGCTCGCCGATCCCCTCGGAGAACAGCCCGAAGCGCCTGTTTCAAAAGCTGTTCGTGCAAGGCAAGCCGGAGGAGGTCGAGGCGACCGTCGAGGCCCTGAGGCAAGGGCAGAGCATGATGGACTTCCTCGGGGAAGACGCCTCACGCCTGAACCGCTCACTGTCCGGGGGCGACCAGTCGCGACTCGATCAGTACCTCACCTCCGTGCGCGACCTCGAGCGCCGGATGCTGACGTCGGAAGCTTGGGAGCACAAGCCCAAGCCTGTCGTCGACGCGAAGCCGCCGGACGACATCGCCGAGGGGAATCGCTTCGTGGAGAAGACCGGCCAGCTCTTCGACCTGATGACCTTGGCGTTGCAGACCGACTCCACACGGCTCATCTCGCTCTTCATCGACACGACCGTGATCCACAACATCACGCACCACGGGGGCCGGCCCGAAGTCATCGCCGAACTACGGGGTCACGAAGCGCGTCAGTTCGCGGTGTTCAACCGGTTCCTCACCGCTCTCGCATCGGCCAAGGAAGGCGACGCCACCCTGCTCGACCGCACCCAGGTTCTCTACGGCACCTGCATGGGGAGCGCGAACTCGCACAGCAACGTCAACCTGCCCGTGCTCTTGGCCGGCGGTGGCTTCAAGCACGGCCGGCACCTGGCCTTCGACGCGAACAACAACCACAACCTCGCGACGCTCTACGTCTCGATGTTGCAGCGGCTCGGGCTCGAAGCGGACACCTTCGCCGGGGCCCGGACGACGATGCGCGGGCTCGAGGCGGTGTGATCGCGGATTGAGGAGGTCACCCGGACGCTGGGGAGGGCGATCCGTCCGGGCCCATCTTGCTCAGGGAGGCAACATCGCGGCCGGTCGATCGATCGGCCGACGTCCCGAGCGGACCGCGAGGACGGCCAGGGACGTGACCCAGACCACGAAGACGAGCAGGGCGACGACGAACCTGCGGCGACGAGTATCCATCCAGCGGTCCTAAGCGGGACGTGTCGAGACGCCGGGCGTCCCGAGGACAATCCTTTGATCCATCATGAACGTCGACCCTCGGGGCGACGATCGCGGGGCCGAAGCACCGCTCGACCGACCACCGCGAGGAGCCCGTTGAAGCCGCCGGTCAGGCGACTTCGTCGAGCGCCAGGATGTAGTCGAGCCGGAGGCCCCGATCGAAGTCGAAGACGTCGTCGAAGTCGGTCCGGGAGTCGCTCTCGGTCTTCTCGAGGTCGCCCGAGGCGATGAGGTTGTAGACGATGTTGCCGAGGTCGGAGGTCGAGCGGACGCCCCAGAGGTTGAGGACGCTCAGGGCCATCAGGCCGTAGTCCCTCAACGCGAGGAGCCGGGCCCCTTCGCAGAGCTCGCGGCCGGTGACGTGCCTCGAGGCGGCGAAACCCTTGGGGCGCGACCGGCCACGCCCCTGCGAGCGCTTCTTCTGGGTCTTGGTGAACTCGAGGGCTTCGAACACGAAGGCATAGGCCTGGATCGGATACCGGGGGTCGCGGGCGAGGACCCCAGCCAGATCATCGCGAAGGCTCATGAGAATATCCCCATGGCTCGGGACGCACCGAACGCTCAGTGTTCGATGCGGTCGTCGTCCTCATCCTTGAGGGGCCGCGCCTTCGACTTCTCGACGCCGAGGATCTCGTCGGGGCCGACGACGATCTTGCGACGGTCTTCGAACTCGACAACCACTTTTTGGGCGAGGACTTCCAAAGCCAATACCCGGCCCTGACCACGGTGGGTTACCACCTTCGAGCCGACGGCCGGCAATTCGCGCTCGAGAGATTGGTAAGTATCGAACTCGTAACGCAGGCAGCACTTGAGCCTACCACACCTCCCCGAAATTTTCGAGGGGTCTAGCGTGGTTTTTTGGATCTTGGCCATCCGCATCGAGACGGGGGGCATCCGGGAGAGGTGGGTGTTGCAGCAGACGGGCTTGCCGCAGTCGCCGTAGTCGGCCAGGAGCTTCGCCTCGTCTCGGACGCCGATCTGCCGCATCTCGATGCGGGTCTGGAGCGCCCGGGCCAGGTCCTTGACGAGTTCGCGGAAGTCGACCCGCTTCTCGGAGAGGTAATAGAAGACCATTCGCTCCCCGCCGAGGATCGTCTCGACGTCGACGAGGTCCATCTGGAGCCGGCGTTTGGCGATGAACTCGCGGCAGGCGACGAACCCGGCCTCGCGGACCTCGGCCAGCTTGGCCTCGTCGGCGAGGTCGCCGGCGAGGGCCGGGCGGACGATCTCGCCTCGGGCCGGATTCTCGAGGAATTGAGACGTCCGGTCGGTCGCCGCGCAGAGGACCTCGCCCATCTCGGTGCCGCGTTCGGTACGCGCCACCACTCGCTGTCCACGCGGATGCTCCTGGTCGGCCAGGCCCTCGAATTCGCCCAGGAAACGCATCTGGCCGTAGCGGACGACGTAGCGGTTGCTCATATCGGACGCGACCTGGGGGCCTTGGGCGGATCGACCTCGACGAGATGCGTCGGGGCCCCGCGATGCCTTTGAGATTGCCGCGAGATCTGGGCTGGTCGTCCCTACGGACGTGCCCGCGACGGCCCGGCCCGAGGGCGCGTCACCGTCACCCGAGGTCGGCCCGAGCCTGGCGGAATCGTCCTGGGATTCGGCTTCA
The DNA here is from genome assembly GCF_054877945.1 of Singulisphaera rosea. Classification (NCBI taxonomy): domain Bacteria; kingdom Pseudomonadati; phylum Planctomycetota; class Planctomycetia; order Isosphaerales; family Isosphaeraceae; genus Singulisphaera; species Singulisphaera rosea. The sequence continues at coordinate 236,638 of NZ_JBTYIP020000009.1, forward strand.
CCCGCGACGCCGCTCGCCCCATAATACGCGCCGGGCCGGCCGGCCGATAGGCCCCGGGCCCATCCCCGGTCGACGTTGAACGCGAAAGGATGGACTCGCGATGGTGAATGAAGACCTGCTCGCCCTCCTGGTCTGCCCGGTGGACCAGAAGTCTCCGCTCCGCCGCGAGGGCGATTCGCTCGTCTGCACGCGCTGCGGCCTCAAATTCGCCATCAAGGACGATATCCCGAATATGCTCATCGAAGAAGCCACTCTGCCCGAAGGCTGCGCGAGCCTCAGCGACCTCGCCTGCTCCCGCGACGGCGACGCCAAAGGGGTCTGACCCCCGTCTCGTTGCCTGAGATTGGAGCGCCCTCCTCTTTGTCGAGAACGCAACATCGAGGGGTGATCCGTTCATCTCCCCTGGTCGCGGCCGGCGTCGGCCCCGTATACTGGTCGGGAGCGCGCCTTCGGTCGAGGGATCGGGTGCGGGGTTGTGGGGCTACTAGATCTCGGGCCATCGAGGAGAACGCGACGAATCCCATGGACATCGCCAAGCTTGCGTTGGAGGACGGCACGGTCTTCACGGGTCGGGCGTTTGGGGCCCGCGGCGAGGTTGACGGCGAGGTCGTCTTCAACACGAGCATGACCGGCTACCAGGAGATCCTGACCGACCCGTCGTATCACGGGCAGATCGTGGCGATGACCTACCCGCAGATCGGCAACTACGGCGTCAACGCCGAGGACGCCGAGAGCCGACGTCCCTGGGTCCGCGGGTTCGTGATCCGGGAGCTGAGCCGGATCGTCAGCAACTTCCGCGCGGACGGCTCACTCGAGGACTACCTCGCCAAGAACGGCGTCATCGGCATCGAGGGCATCGACACCCGGGCGCTCGTCCTGCTGACCCGCGAGCGGGGTGCGTTGAAGGGGATCCTGTCGACGACCGACCTCGACGACACCAGCCTCGTGGCGAAAGCCCAGGCCAGCCCCGGCTTGGTCGGCCGAGACCTCGTCCGCGAGGTCATGCCCCAGGGGTCGGCGACCTGGGAGCCCGGCCTGGAAGTCACGCACGCCCTCGCCCCCGAGAGCCGCCAATCCCGCCAGGCCAGGGGCGGCGAACGACAGCCGCACGTCGTCGCGCTCGACTTCGGCATGAAGTGGAACATCCCCCGGCACCTGGTCGACCGCGGCTGCCGAGTCACCGTCGTCCCCGGCTCGACCCCCGCCGAGGCGATCCTCGAGCACGCCCCCGACGGGATCTTCATCTCCAACGGGCCGGGCGACCCGCGCCCGCTCGCCGAGGCGACCGCCACGCTCCAGCATTTGATCAAGTCCGCCGCCGAGTCGCGCGGGGTCCCGATCTTCGGCATCTGCCTCGGCCACCAACTCCTCGGCCAGGCCTTCGGCGCCCAGACGTTCAAGCTCAAGTTCGGGCACCGAGGTGCGAACCACCCCGTCCGCAACGAGCAGACCGGCAGGGTCGAGATCACCACCCAGAACCACGGCTTCGCCGTCGACCCCGCGACGCTCCCTGCCGACGTCGAGGCCAGCCACGTCAACCTCAACGATCAGACGCTCGAAGGCCTTCGTCACAAACGCCTCCCGATCTTCAGCGTCCAGTACCATCCCGAAGCCTCGGCCGGCCCGCACGATAGCCACTACCTCTTCGAGGAGTTTCGGAAGCAAATCGGCTGAGTCCGTGGCGCCGACTCGATCGCGACCCTCCGCGGACGCCGCTATCGCCAAATCTTTCCCAGGCCCCCGGATCGTCTCACAATTGACGGGGCCACCCTGGGGCGTTACCTTGATTCTTTGCAATCCAAAGCGGCCGGCGACGGCCGCGGCTCTTGGACCGGAGATGCCTCGCCGTGGCTTCGACTTGCGTGGTGGGTTTGCAGTGGGGGGACGAGGCCAAAGGCAAGATCGTGGACCTGCTCTGCGACCAGCATGACGGCGTCGTCCGCTACCAAGGGGGGGCGAACGCCGGGCATACGGTGGTCGTCGACGGGACGACGTACAAGCTCTCGCTGATCCCCACGGGGATCCTCCGGCCTGGGATCGACTGCGTGATCGGCAACGGCGTGGTGATCCACCCGCCGGCGTTCCTCCGCGAGGTCGAGACGCTCGCCAAGCAGGGCGTCGACCCCTCCGGCAGGCTCCACGTCAGCGACCGTGCCCACGTGATCCTGCCCTACCACTTGGCCGAGGAGCGTCTGACCGAGGAGTCGTCTTCCGCGGCCGACCATCTCGGGACCACCCGGCGCGGGATCGGCCCGTGCTATCGCGACAAGGTCGGCCGGGTCCACGGCGTCAGGGTCGGCGACCTCTACCACCCCGCTCGATTCCGGGAGCACCTCGACCGCATCGTCGCCTACAAGAACCGGCTGCTCTCGGCGATGCTGCCCGACTTCGAGCCCCTCGACGCCCGCGCCGTCGCCGACGAGTACCTCGAGTACGCCGAGCGGCTCCGCCCCTACACGCGAGACACCACGACCTGGCTGCACGAGGCCATCGGTAAGGGCAAGCGACTCCTGTTCGAGGGGGCGCAAGGGTCGCTGCTCGACGTCGACCACGGCAGCTATCCCTACGTCACCAGCTCAAACAGCAGCGCGGCGGGGATCGCCGCGGGTTCGGGCATGCCGACGAGGCACATCGACCGCTGGATCGGCGTCGTCAAGGCTTACACGACGAGGGTCGGTGGGGGCCCCTTCCCCACCGAGCTCGACAACGAGATCGGCGAGCGGATCCGACGGATCGGCCGAGAGTACGGCACGGTGACCGGCCGACCCAGGCGTTGTGGCTGGTTCGACGCCGTCGCGGCGCGGTACTCGGCGAGGGTCAGCGGCTCGACCGAGATCGCCCTGATGCTCCTCGACGTCCTCAGCGGGCTCGACGAGATCTGCGTGGCCGTCTCCTACGAAGACGAGTCCGGCCTCGCGATCCCCGAGATGCCCGCGCACCTCGACGACCTGGAACGCTGCCGCCCGGTCTTCAAGACCCTCCCCGGCTGGCACGACGACCTGACCGGCGTCCGCTCCTGGGACGACCTGCCCAAGACGGCGCAGGAGTACGTCAGGTTCCTGTCGGGGCAGATCGGAGTGCCGGTCTCGATCGTTTCCGTCGGTCCGGAACGTCGCCAGACCATCGTCCTGGGAGGCTCGCGTTAAACTCGCGAGCGACTCTTCTGTCCGGGCCGCCTTCTCAACTCACTTGATGAGCCGACCGAGCACCATGGCGAACGTGTCGATCTCCGAAGAAGGACAGGCGAAGATCGCGGCGCTGGGGCTGCGGCCCGAGCAGCTTCCTAGGCACGTCGCCCTCATCATGGACGGCAACGGTCGTTGGGCCCAGAACCGAGGCTTGCGCCGGATCGTCGGCCACCATTACGGGATCCGAAGCGTCCGCTCCGTCGTCGAGGAAGGGTGCCGACTCGGGCTCGAGCAGATCACGCTCTATTGCCTCTCGATCGAGAACTGGAAACGTCCGCAGGCCGAACTCTCGTTCCTCCTCCGGCTCTTCCGCCGCTTCCTGATCGCCGAGCGGGCGAAGCTGATGGAGCAGAACGTCCGCCTGTCGATGATCGGCAGGCGCGAGGGGCTCCCGCCCGACGTCCTCGCGGAGTTCGACCGCACGGCCGAGATGTCGTCGAAGAACACCGGGATGATGCTCTGCCTGGCCGTCAACTATGGCGGCCGGACCGAGATCGCCGATGCCGCCAGACGCATCGCCGAGGAGGTCCGGGCCGGGGTCCTCGACCCCGACCGGATTGATGAATCCACGTTCGCCTCGTATCTTGCCACCGCGGGGAGGCCCGATCCCGACCTCCTGATCCGAACCTCGGGCGAGATGCGGGTGAGCAACTTCCTCCTCTGGCAGATCTCGTACGCCGAGATCTGGGTCACCGACGTCCTCTGGCCCGACTTCCGGGGCGACGACCTCCTCGCCGGCTGCCAATCCTTCGCCTCGAGGCAGAGGAAGTTCGGCGGCCTGCCCTCGACGGTGTCGAGCCGGTAGGTCGGTCTCCAGGCGTTGCTCAACCAGGCCGAAGGGGCCAACGGGTCCCGGAACCCTCGCCCTCATCGTCCGATCCAAGCGCCCCGACGTCCGGATAGCCGAAACCACAGCCCCCTGCCCACGAGCCACGACACCATGCTCAGCACCCGTCTCGTGATTGGTCTATCGATGGTCGGGTCGCTGCTCCTGATCCTCTGCCTCGACGAGTGGCTGGGCCCCTGGTATCCGATCTGGTTCCTGCTCTCGGTCGTCTCCCTGGGGATGGCGTCGATCGAGCTCGTGGGGCTCTTGAGCGAGGGGAACGCCGAGTCATCGGGCCACCTGGTCGTCGCCGGGGTGATGTCGCTCGTGGTCGCCAACTGGGCGCCCCATATCTCGAAGGCGTGGGTCGAATCGTCGAAGGATTTGCATCACCTGACATTCGACCCCCTGTCGCCCGTCAGTGCCCTGGGGTGGCCTCTCATCGCCTTCGCGGCCATCGTGATGGCGACGTTCTTCGTCCAGAGTCTGCGGTTCCGGACCCCGGGCGCGACGATGCCGACGATCGCCGGGACGGTCGTCGCGGTGGCCTATCTCGGGGTCCTGGCGAGCTTCATCATCCAGATGCGTTGGTTCGACGGCCCCTATCATGGGATCCTCCCGCTCGCGTTCCTGGTGGCGACGTCCAAGGGGGCGGACACCGGGGCGTACACGGTGGGTCGGCTCATGGGCCGCCACAAGCTCTGGCCACGGATCAGCCCGAACAAGACGATCGAAGGGGCCGTCGGAGGGCTCGTCTTTGGCATCGGTTTCGCGTTGGCCACCGCGGCGGTCGCTCGCTACCTCCTCAAGATTCCGACCTTGAGCTGGGGCGCTGCGGTCGGCTTCGGGATGATCGTGGGCTCGGCGGCGCAGCTCGGCGACCTGATGGAGTCGATGATCAAGCGTGACTGCTCGCGGAAGGATGCGTCGGCTGCGGTCCCCGGCTACGGTGGGGTTCTCGACGTCCTCGACTCGCTCCTCTTCGGCGGGCCGATCGCCTTCGCCTACTGGCTCTGGCTGGGCCCCTGATCCTGAAGTGCGTTCGCACTCGACTTGGACCTCTCGACGATACCAGCTAGAAGCACCGGCGAGTGAAAGCCTTTCGGTCTCGGCGACATGGATTCACTCGCTGGCGCTCGGGGCTTGTAAGGAGCTGTCTCGAGATCAGGCGTTTCGAGCCGAGTCGCGTACCTTTCTCCGTGCGGCCTTTTCGCCACACGAGCCCTCGGGGGGTCCGGGGCATCGCCGCGATGCGATCGACAAGACATTGCCTTTTCCGAAGGTGATGATCCATAATAGGGGACGCTGGCCGCGTCCGCCCCGGGTTTGTCCGGGACGACGTGGCCCGGATCTGTCGGCGAAGGTCATCCGGTTCGCACCGGGGGGCCCTCCGGCCGGCGAAGGGCAAGGCATGCCGGAAGTCACGATCAGCCTGAGCGGGCCTGACGAAGAACTCGCCATCTTCGGCAGCCGCGACCAATACCTCCGACAAGTCCGCGACTCACTCAACGTCAAGGTTGTCGCCCGGCACGGAGAAATCCGAGTCGAGGGGGACCGCGAACGTGTGGAGCAGTCGCGGCAAGTCTTCGAGGAGCTCCGGAACCTCCATCGGCGCCGTCGAACCATCTCCTCGGAAATGGTGGCCGACCTGATCGAAGGGGTTCAACGGACCGCCAATCCTGAGAATCCTGGTTCCGGTCCGATCGAGATCCGCGAGGGGAATCGGACCGTCCGACCCCGCACCGACGGCCAGGGCCGTTATCTCCGGGCCCTCCAGGACAACGAGCTCGTCTTCTGCGTGGGTCCCGCGGGGACGGGCAAGACGTATCTCGCCGTGGCGATGGCCGTCGCGGCAATCCGTCGCGGCCAGATCAAGAAGATCGTGCTCGTCCGCCCGGCCGTCGAGGCCGGCGAGCACCTCGGCTTCCTGCCCGGCGACCTCGAGGCGAAGATCAACCCGTATCTCCGCCCGCTGCTGGACGCCTTGCACGACTTGATGGATTATGATCAGATCCGGCGTTACATGGGGAACGACCTGATCGAGATCGCCCCGCTCGCGTACATGCGTGGACGGACCTTGAACGACGCCGTGATCATCCTCGACGAGGGACAGAACGCCACCGTCCCTCAGATGAAGATGTTCCTGACCCGCATGGGCCAGAACGCACGGATCGTCGTCACCGGCGACGTCACCCAGGTCGACCTGCCGTCGGCCACCCAGAGCGGCCTGGCCGATGCGGTCGATCGGCTCAAGGCCATCCCCGGCATCGGTGTGGTCTGGCTCGACAAGACCGATATTGTCAGGCACCCCCTGGTCCAGGCGATCGTGAATGCCTACGAAGATTTTGAGCCGGCGAAGGAACCGGTTTCCGGCGCGGCGGACGTCGTCGAGCCGAAACCTCCCCCTATCACCGGCCAGCCCGCCTCGGGTTGAGGCGGGGCGCGGTCGATCGGACCGTGCCGAAGCCGTGCCGGTGTCGGCACGGCGCATCCCGGCGTGGGATGGGGCTCCGCCCCGTTGACCACGCACGCTCGAGACGCTTCCATGAGCTTTGGTAAACGACGCTCCAAACTCCTCCGGGCCCAGTTGAGGCCCACGAACCCGATCGCCCTCCACCAAGGACGCCTGGCCCGCCAGCGCGACCGCCTGGCCCGCCTCTCCGTCGTCGGCGTCGCCGTCCTCATCACCGCCGCGATCGTCCACGGGGCGGGGCCCCCCTTCACCTTCCGGCTCGGCGAGCGGCCCGGGCGCGAGATCCGCGTCAACGTCCCCCGCTTCGAGCGCCTGAACCAGAAGAAGACCAACACCGCTCGCCAGGCCGTCATCGACCTGGTCCCGCCGTCGATGGTCAACGACTCGGCGCTGATCCAGGACCTCTCCGAGCGTCTCGACGACCTCCTCGTCACGATCGCCAAGGCCCCCAGCCTCGACGCCCTGCCCGCGACGCTCCGAACGAGCTGGAAGCTCAACGCCGAGGCGTTCGACGAGATCAAAGCGGCCACCGACACCCCCGAGCGTCGCGAAGGCGTCCACCGCCAGATCAAGCAGGCGTTCGCCCCCCTCCTCCGCGACGGCGTCCTCGGCTACGACACGCTCCCCCGCCACGAGGAGTCGAGTCGGATGCTCTCGGTCCGCTCGCTCGGCCAGGAGCCCAAAGAAGCGCACCTCGTCGCCAGGGAGCGCGTCGTCCCCGAACGCGTCGCCAAGCTTGACGGCTCGGTTTATGCCGACTTCAAGGGCGCATTCACGTCTAAAAGACTCGGCCCGGTGCTCTTCCGCCTGATCGCGGAGAAGCTCGCCGGCACCCCGACCCTGAGTTACGAAGAGCAATACACCGCCCAGCAACGTGAGCTCGCGCGGAGCGGCGTCGGCGAGGTCTTCGACACGTATCGCCGAGGCGACGTCCTCGTCGAGCAGGGCCAGAAGATCGAGGAAGAGCAGCTCATCCTCCTCCACCTCGAACACGACGCCGCCATCCGAGCCGCCCACCTGAGCGGGAAAGACCGGATCGTCGCCCGCGTCCGACGCGCCGGGGCTATCGTCCTGATGGTCGCGGCCTTGTACGCGCTCGTCGGCTACTACATCGTCCGCCACGAGCCCGAGGTCGCCGGCGACCTGAAGCGGATCGCCGCCCTCTGCGGCCTGACCGTCGTCGCGATCGGACTCGTTCGCCTCTGTTCGATCCAGCCCTGGGACGCCGAGCTCATCCCCGTCGCCATCGCGGCGATGATCCTGGCGATCGCGTACAACCCGCACTTCGCGCTGATGGTCACGTTCGCGCTCTGCTTGCTGACGACCCTGGCGCTCGGGACGGGCATCCCCCACTTCCTCGTGCTCATGGGGGGGACCGCGGCGGGCGTCCTCACGCTCAACGAGGTCCGCACGCGGACCAAGCTGATCAAGGTCGGCGCGACCGCCGCCCTCGGATACTTCCTCCTGACCTGGGCCACGGGTCTCTGGCAGGACCAGCCGATCAGCCTGATCACCAGCGAAAGCCTCTGGCGCGCCGGCTGGGGCCTGATGGCCGGGTTCTTCCTCGGTGGGAGCCTCCCGTTCGTCGAGAACTCGTTCGGCATCGTCACCGGCATTAGCCTCCTCGAGCTCGGCGACATCACCCACCCTCTCCTCCAGGAGCTCGTCCGACGCGCCCCGGGCACCCACAACCATTCGATCACCGTCGGCGCCATCGCCGAGAGCGCGGCCGAACGCATCGGCGCCCACGCCCTGCTCGTGCGCATCGGGGCCTACTTCCACGACATCGGGAAGATGCTGAAGCCGCACTACTTCATCGAGAACCAGGCGGGGGCGACCAACCGCCACGCCAACCTCGCCCCGGCGATGAGCACCCTGATCATCATCGGGCACGTGAAGGACGGCGTCGACCTCGGGCGGCAGCATCACCTCCCCGAGCAGATCATCGACCTGATCGAGCAGCACCACGGCACAACCCTGGTCGAATACTTCTACCACGAGGCCAACCGCCGCAACGACGGCAACCCCGACGCCGCCGCGATCCAGGAGCGTGCCTTCCGCTATCCTGGGCCGAAACCCCAAAGCAAAGAAGCCGGCATCCTGATGGTCGCCGACGCCGTCGAGAGCGCGAGCCGCACCCTCTCCGAGCCGACCCCGGCGCGGATCGAGGGGCTCGTCCGCGACCTGATCGAGAAGCGCCTCCGCGACGGCCAGTTCGACGAATGCGGGCTCACCCTCCGAGAGATCGGCGAGATCCGGGAAAGCCTGATCAAGTCTTTGATCGGCATCTACCACGGACGCGTCAAGTACCCCGAACAGCGGACCGCCTGATGGACAGCGACGCGACCACGACTGAAATCGACGTTGAGATCGGCGACAACCAGAAGCACCTCCAGGTCGACCCCGAAGCCTTCGCCGGCCTCGTCCGCCGGGTCCTCGCCGCCGAAGGGGTGACGCGGGCGTCGCTGTCGATCGTCCTCGTCGACGACGCGACGATCCACCAGATCAACCGGCGCCACCTCGGGCACGACTGGCCGACCGACGTGATCACGTTCCCCCTGTCCGACCCCGACGACCCGGCCCTCTCCGGCGAGCTCATCATCTCGACCGAGATGGCCGCGACGACCGCCCGGCACGCCTCGGCCGACCCTCAGGCCGAGTTGGCCTTGTATCTGGTCCATGGTTTGCTTCATCTGTGCGGGTACGACGACCAGTCCCCCGATGACCGAGTCGAGATCCGGCGCCGAGAGGGCGAGATCCTGGCCGGCGAGGGCCTGACCAATACATTCCCCCTCGTCGGCCTGGCCGAAGAGATCGACGCGGGGCGGGAGAGCACGAGGTGGGCGGTCTAAACGTGGGCGCGACTCTGATACTGGGTATCCTCATCCTGGGCCTGCACCTCGTCTCGGTCACACTGGCCAAGGCGCTCCAGACCTACTCACGGAGCCGACTCGAGGACCTCTGCGAGGCGAACGGCCACCCCGGCCGGGCCGACGAAGTGGCCCACGATGCCGGGCGTACCGAACGCAGCGCCGAGTCCCTCGCCGTCGTGACCGGCTTGACCCTCGCCGCCCTGCTCGGCGAGCTCGCCAATCGCGTCGCGCCGCAGCTCGCGGTCGAGTCCGTCGTCGCCATCGCCCTGGTCGTCGGCGCGGTCGGCTACATGCTCGCGGGGGTCATCGGCCGCGTGTTCGCCGAAGTCGTCATCGACTCGCTCTGGCCCGCCTGCGGCTTCCTCCGGGGGCTGACCAACCCGCTGACCTTCGGCTCGCGCGCCGCCGAGTCCCTGGCCCTCCGGATGTCCAAGTCCGCCGACCCCACGCCCCGACCCGCGAGCGTCGAGGTCGAGGTCCCCGCCGACGGCGACAACCCCGACGACGTCGAGGCCGACCTCCCCGAGTCCGCCCGAGAGCTCCTCCAGAACGTGGTCGAGCTCACCCGACGCGACATCGTCGAGATCATGACCCCGGGCTCGTCGATCATCATGCTCCCGGCCTCGGTCTCGGCGCGCTCGGCCGCGCTGACCTTCCGCGAGTCCGGTCGGAGCCGCGTCCCCCTCTTCGGCGAGAATCGCGACGACATCGTCGGCATCCTCTACGCCAAGGATCTGTTCCCGCAGATGACCGGCGTCAACGGCCCCGACTCGGTCGTCCCCCGCAAGCACGTGCGGCCGGCGTATTGCATCCCGGAGACCAAGAACGCCTTCGAGCTCCTCAACGAGTTCCGCTCGAGGCGGACCCAGATCGCGATCGTCCTCGACGAGTACGGCGGGGTCGCCGGCCTCGTCACGCTCGAAGACCTGCTCGAGGAGCTCGTCGGCGACATCGACGACGAGCACGACATCCCGACCCCGGCCGACCCCGTCGTCTCGCTCGGCGCGGGGAGCTACGAGGTCGAAGCGACCTTCCCTCTCGAGCAGCTCAACGAACGGCTCGGACTCCACCTGCCCACCGACGCCGACTACCTGACGATCGGTGGCCTGGCCTTCCACGCCCTCGGCCGCCTGCCCGAGCCCGGCACGTCGTTCCGGTTCGACGGCGTCGAATTCACCGTCGTCCAGGTCGCCGATCACTCGATCCGACGCGTCCGCCTCAACCTCCAACCGGCCTCGGCCGTCGAGAGCCGCTGAGGCCCGAGGGCCGCGACCGTAGCCGAGTGATCCGTCGTCGGCGTTCCCACGTGGGTCCTCGTTGAGACCTCTCCCAACCGTTGCTGCACGGAGGCAACGCCCTTGGCCGCCGTTCGAACGCTGGCTTTGGTCGTCCGATCGAACGACGTCTTCGAGACGAGCTCGGTCGTGACCGCCTTCTCGAAGGAGCTGGGCAAGGTCTCGGGCCTGGCCAAGGGGGCCAGGCGGTTGAAGTCGCCACTCCAGGGTGGCCTTGACCTGCTGGGCATTTCCGATATCGTGTTGCTGCACAAGGCGTCTGAGGCGTTGGACCTGATCATCGAGGCCGCGCCCGTCGAACGCTTCGCGTCCTTTCGCCGCGATCTGGCGGCCCTGTATGCCGGCTATTACATCGCCGAGCTGCTGTCGGAACTGACCGACTTCCACGATCCACACCCGAAATTGTTCGACGCGGCGACGGTGACGTTGCGGCATCTCGGGGACTCCGCGCTGCGTCCTCGACGGGTCCTCCGGTTCGAGTTGGCCTGTCTTCGCGAGCTCGGGCTGATGCCCGTGCTCGACACCTGCACGCACTGCGGCAACGTCGTAGAAGCGCGGGGAGAGTCTTATGCGTTCGGCCTGGCGACCGGCGGAGTCCTCTGCCCGAGCTGCCGCCCCGGCCAGCCGCACGTCGCAACCCTCTCGGGACGGACCCTGGAGGCGATCCGAGTCCTCGCCAGCCCCGGCCTCGACTGGCGCGAGCTCGACCCCGGCCCCGCGACCCTCGGGCCGGTGCGGACGACCGTCGGCAACGTGATCAGTCACCTGCTGGGCCGCCGCCCCCGTCTACTGCCCTTTCTCGGAGTATGACCGAATGGACCTGGCGTATCGGCAACTTACCCCCCACGCTCGGTCGCCCTTTCGACTCCGTCTCGGTGCCGTCCTGGCGATCGTCCTGACCGCCCCCGGTTGCACCACCACCAGCGGGGGGCTCTGGAGCGCCTGGAAGATGGGGACCGACTCGTCGCTCACCCGTCCCATCTCCAAGGACGAGATCGCCGACGACCGAAACCTCATGGCGCGTTGGCTCGGCCCGAAACGCACCCCATACTCGACCCCCGAACCGCGCTCGTCCCTCGTCCTCGGCTCCGACGGCTGGACGCCCATGAAGGCCCCCTCCAACCCCGAAGCCGACGCCGAGTTCCGCGCCGCCGAGAAGCTCTACAAGCAAGGCAAGCTCGTCGAGGCCGAGGCCGCCTTCGGCCCGATCATCCGGAAGCGCAAGGGGACCCCTTGGGGAGAAAAAGCCCAGTTCCTCACCGCCGAGTGCCAGTTCCAGCGAGGCAAGCTCGTCGCCGCCAACGACAGCTACGAACTCCTGCTCCGCGACTACCCCGGCACCGAATACAGGGACCGGCTGGTCGCTCGCGAATACGCCATCGCCGAACGCTGGCTCGCCCTCGACGACCCCAAGGCCAAGGCCGAACAGAAGCTCCCCTGGTACTCCCGGTTCGACGGCCGGAGGCCCCTGGTCGACACGCAGGGAAATGCCATCGCCGCGCTCGAGCATGTTCGCCAGCACGACCCGATCGGCCCGCTCGCCGACGACGCTGTGCTTCGCATCGCCGACATCCACATGGGCAACGGCGAGTTCGAGCTGGCCGCCATGCACTATGACCAGCTCTCCTCCGACCACGCCAAGAGCCCGTTCGCCCAGAAGGCCCAACTCGCCAGCATCGACGCGAGGATGAAGGCGTATATCGGCCCTGAATACGACGGCGGTGGCCTCGAGAAGGCCCGCGAGATGATCAAGCAGACCATGGTCTCCTTCCCCGACCACCCCGAGAACAACGAGAAGCTCTACCACACCCTCGACATCATCAACGACGCCGAGGCCGAGCGTACCTACATGATCGCCGACTACTACAAGCGGACCGGCAAGGTCATCTCCGCCGAGTACGAATTCGGCAAGGTCCGCCACCGCTGGCCCAAGAGCACCTGGGCCGTCAAGGCCAAGGCCGAGCTCGCCACGCTCGCCAAGATGCCCCGCAAGGAGATCCAGCCCAGCAAGATCATGGGCATGCCCAACACCGACCCCAACAGCATGCAGGGCGCGATGGGCGGCGGCGGTGGGATGGGCGGCATGGGCATGGGCGGGATGGGTGGCATGGGCGGCATGAATTGATCCGATGTCGGGTGTAGTTATCTCCACTCTCCAGGGAAGGTCGATCCGATGTCCGAGCGAAACCCGTGCGATCTCCCGACGAGGCGCGATCTCCTCCGCATGGCGGCCGTCGCCGTGGCCGCCCAGGCCGGTTGCGGCTACTCCATCCGCGCCCCGTATGACACCAGCATCAAGACCGTCTACGTCCCCATGTTCCGCTCGGTCTCCTTCCGCCGCGAGCTCCAGATGCAGATGACCGAGCTGGTCATCAAGGAAATCGAGAAACGCACCCCCTACAAGGTCGTCGGCACCCTCGAGGAAGGCGACACGATCCTCGAAGGAACCTTGAACTACGCGGACAAGAACACCAACGTCGAGAACCCCCAGAACCTCCCGCGACAGCTCACCGCCACCATCCAGGTCGCCGTCAACTGGATCCACAACCCACCGCTCGACTTCGAGAAGGACAGGCCACCCACCATCGTCTCCGAGACCGTCAACTTCTCGCCGGAAGTCGGCGAGACCTCCATGACCGCCTTCTACAAGACGTGCCAGAACATCGCCACCCAGATCGTCGACATGATGGAAGTCGCCTGGTCCTCCAACCACGAATGACCGTCTCGAGAAACACGGCTGACGACTTTTTCTCCAAAGCCGGGTTTCGGACGTCGACAGGGAAGGTCGATCTCATGCCCGATCGAAACCAATACCATTTCCCGACGAGGCGCGATCTCCTCCGCATCGCTACAGTCAGTGTTGTCGGGCAAGCCGGTTGCATTTACTCCCTACGCGCCCCCTACGACACCAGCATCAAGACCGTCTACATCCCAATGTTCCAGTCGGACACCTTCCACCGAGAACTCGCGCAGAAGATGACCGAACTGGTCATCAAGGAGATGGAGAAGCGCACCCCCTACAAACACGTCGACTCCCGCGAAGCAGGGGACACGATCCTCGAGGGGTCCGTGACATACGCGGACAAGAACACCAACGTCGAGAACCCCCAGAACCTCCCGCGACAGCTCACCGCCACCATCCAGGTCGCCGTCAACTGGATCCACAACCCACCGCTCGACTTCGAGAAAGACCGCCCCCCCACCATCGTCTCCGAGACCGTCAACTTCTCGCCGGAAGTCGGCGAGACCTCCATGACCGCCTTCTACAAGACGTGCCAGAACATCGCCACCCAGATCGTCGACATGATGGAAGTCGCCTGGTCCTCCAACCACGAATGAATCACGAACACAGTTCTGGGACAGATCATCGTTGAATTGCCCCCCTCAAGGATCACCTGAGAGACGCCTTACAAGCCCGAGCCGCAAGCGAGTGTATTCGGCCACGACATCCCAATATCCATTCACTCGCTTGCGCTTCGGGCTTGTATCAAAGAGCTGCGGCTCGAAATCGACGACCCCAGCACCCTGAATTGATCCATAGACAACAACACCATTCTCATGGTCTGCCTTCGTTTCCAGAAGAGGTCGTTCCAATGTCCGATCGAAATCCGTCCCGGCGTCTGACGAGGCGCAACCTCTTCCAATTGGCCGCAGTCGCCGTCGTCGGGCAAGCCGGCTGCAATTATTCCCTGCGCAGCCTCTACGACTCGAGCTTCACGACCGTGTACGTCCCCGAGTTCCAGGCCGATCCGATCCACCGCGAACTCGGGCCGAAGTTGACCGAATTTCTCACCAAGGAGATCAAGAAACGCACCCCGTACAAGGTCGTCCATAACCGCGAGAAAGGCGACATGATCCTCGAAGGGTCCGTGAACTACGTCAACACGGCCAGCCACGCCGAAAGCCCCCAGAGCCCCCCGCAGCCGCTCACTGTCGCCATCCAGGTCTCCGTCAACTGGATGCACAATCCGCCCCTCGACTCCGAGAAGAACCGGCAACCCGTCCTGATCGCCGAAGCCGTCAACTTCACCCCCGAACTCGGCAAGACCTCCACATCCGCCGTCGACAAGACCTGCCAAACCCTCGCCACCAAGCTCGTCGACCTGATGGAAGGCAACTCGACCTCCAACCCCAACTGACCAGCCACTTCAAGCCCTCGCCACTCCCCCCCGAGGGGCTTCTCCCCGACTGGCCCCATCCATCATCCCACAAATCCCGAGATGTTAATTCCTCGTTCCCACGGTCCCCGTGGGAATGCCGTCCTCGGACGATCTGCGTCCTCGATTTTCGACCTAAGACGGCGGCCTGGAAACCGTCGGGGCGGGCGGACGAGCCGCTGGCAGTGCTCCCGATTCGATCCCTCATGCGCGGGGCGGCTTGATCCGGGGCGTGCCTTTCCCGCTCGGAACGAAGGTCGTCCGCGTCCCGAAAGACCGACGCGGGGCGTCGAAGGCGGCATTCCCACGGGGACCGACGGAACGACAACCGATCATGCAATCACATATTTATAAACAGGCGAAGTCGCATGCATCCGGAACTTCGGATTAGAGCAACTTGTGGACAGGGATAGCCGACTGATCTGGGAATTAACCCACCCCTGCTCGTTGTCCAACATTGCCTGCAATCGATCAAAAATTGTTTCGAACTACGTCTTGAAGACACATCCAATTGAAGGTCCGCGCGCGGATTGGCCGTTGCGTGGCGGCGCTGGCTCGCAACGGCCAGGAGTGGTTCTCGAGATTCGTGTCCGGAGACGAGGGCCGGTCGCCCTTCGAACTCGCAAGATTCGACGACCGGAGGCCAAAGTGGCCTCCGATCGTCTCAATTCAGTTCGAGCCCGGCCGACCTCAGAGGGTGAAGTGGAAGGTCTTGGCGATGAGCCGCCAGAGCCACCAGCCGAGGGTGTGGGTGCCGCCGTCGATCTTGGCGAAGCCGCGGAGTCCCGGCTGGAGGCGAAGGTTCTTGTTTTCGATGGGGATGATGACCTCGTAGACGGCGGTCAAGGGCTTGGCCGCGTTGGTCTTGGGGTCTTGCTTGGTCGCGATCTCGCCACCGGCGACGTTGGAGAGCTCGGGCTGGATCTCCTCGCGGTTCCGCTTGGCGACCTCGCCGACCTTGCTCCGGAGGGTAACCTCGGAGTCGCCGTAGACCTTCACCCAGGCACGCCGATTGAGCCGGACCAGGTCGATGTCGGCCTGGTCGAGGATCATGTGCGCCTCGAGGTGGTGGGGGTCGCCGACCTCGCAGAATGGCTTGCCCGGCTTGATCCACTGGCCGACCGTCTCGGGGTGCGGCACGCCCATGACCTGGCCGTCGCGATGCGCGACCAGACGGAGCTTGCCGATCTGCTCGATCACCTTGTCGAGGGCGGGCTCGAGCTTCTGGGTCGTCTCGAAATGCGACTTCGCCTGGGCCCGGCTGTCGCGTGAGGGGTGGTTGAAGAAGAACTGGGCCTGCGCGAAGTTGGCGTCGAAGAGCCCCTGGAGCTGGATGCGGTCGCGGACCTTCTCGGGGTTGGAGAGCTGGGCGAGGAGCGTCCCCTGCTTGACCCACTCGCCGTCGCGGACCTTCAGCTCGACGAGCCGGCCGGGGATCTCGGCATAGACTTCTTCCGGGTTGGCCGCCGTCAGGACCAACGTCCCCTGGACCCGCAGCGGCGTCGGGATCAGGAGGATTCCGGCCACAGTGACCACGGCCACCGCCGCGAAGCCGGCCGCCCTTGCCTTTTTCACCTTGCGCATCCTCCCCGGCGTGCGAATAAACTTGATCGACTGGTACAGGGGCATTCCGACCATCGGGACGAGCGAACCGATCGCCATCATCGCGCTGATCGAACCCAGCTTGTACGGCTGGAGGAACTTGTAGAGGAAGAACAGGATGCTGAACGTCACCAGCCAGCGGTACACATAGCTCGCCACCGCGTAGAAGACGAACAGAAACCGCCGCGACCGGGGCATGTAGCTCTGGACGGGAATCTCCAGCCCGAGCACCTTCTCCTGGAACAAGTACGTGAAGAACTGCGTGCTCTTGATCCGCAGGTTCGGGATCTCGAGCCAGTCGGCCATCACGTAGTAGCCGTCATAACGGAGCAGCGGGTTGGCGTTGAACAGGATCGTGTTCACCGAGCAGATGAACATCGTCGCCAGGCAAAGGCTGTTCAAGAGCCCCGGCTCGGAGTTCCACCAGACGAACGTGGCGAGGCTCGCGAGGAAGCACTCGACGTAGATACCCGCCGCGGAGATCCAGATGCGTTTCCACTTGTTGGGCAGGAGCCAGCTGTCGGTCACGTCGCAATAGAGGGCCGGCGTGAGGACGAGGAAGAGCATCCCCATCTCGTGGACCTCGCCCCCGAAGTGTTTCGCGGTGAGGCCGTGCCCGAACTCGTGGATGATCTTGATGATCGCCAGACTGATCCAGAAGTAAAAGATCGTGCTCCAGTTGAAGAAGCTCTGGAAGTCCGGCAGTCGCGAGCTGAAGAGGTTCCACTGGCTCACGACGAGCGTCAGCGCGGCGAGCATCATGGCGACGCTGAACGCCACGAAGTAGGGGGTGAAGATCCAGCGGAAGTAGGGATACATCCCCGTCAGGAGCTTCTCGGGGTCGATGACGGGGATCTTGATGTAGAGGATGTTGGCGATGAACTGCCAGACCTTCTTCCAGCGGTTCTTGCGCCGGCGCCGGATCAGGACCTTGGCCTGGTCGGGGCTGTCGATGAGGACGAGGCCGGCCTCGTGGAGCTGGGCGGAGAACCGGGTCAGGTCCTCGATCGAGATCGTCTGCGGCCGATACTTGCGTTCGAACGACCGCTTCACGTCCTGCAGGTTGTTCTGGCCGTTGAACTCCTGGAGGAGGAAATATTCCTCGATCTTGAATCGGAAATACTTCAGCGCGATCGGGTCCTTGATGACGTAGTGCGTCATCCCCTCGTAGAACTGCGGCTGGACGATGAGGTCGGGCCGGAGCTTGACCTTGAGGTGCTCGGCGGCCTGCCCCATGGGGGCTCCGGGCACATGGGTGGGAGCGGAACTCATCGGTCGACGGCCCTCGGCTCGGGTCGATTCGGGAAATAGGACATGGGAGTGGCGGCGGTCGGAAAGGTCGAGGACCAGGGCCCCGGGCGACCGCCCGGCCCGCTCCCGATCGCTCGGGGCGGAGCCGTCGGCGACGACCGGGCGTCGGTCAACGTCCCAGGCCGCCCGGCGCCGTCCTCGCCTCGATCGTCGGCTCCGGATCCTGCCCTTCGGGCGTGAGGTAGATGGTCAGCGCCGCCTTGAGGCCGGGGCGGAGCGCCCGGTCCTTGTTGTCGAACTCGGCCGAAATCTGCACCGCGTTCTCGCCGATCGCCTGGACCTGGGGATCGACGTAGGTGATCTTGCCGCGGATCCGCTTCCGGTCGAGGCCCGAGGGGACGCCCTGCATCCCGGTCAGCTTGGGCTGGAGCTCGACGATCTGCCCTTCCTTGACGCGGAAGGCGTGTTCGATGGGGATGTACGCCCAGACTCGGAGCTTGTCGATGTTCCCCAGCCGGATCACCGGCTCGTTCGCACGGACGCTCTCGCCGGGGTGCTTGTATCGCTCGAGGACGATGCCGTCGAACGGGGCGACGATGGTGTGCTCGTCGCGGGCCCGCTTCGCCAGAGCCAGCTCGGCCTTGTCGAGCTCGAGCTTCTCGAGGGCTTCCTGGTAGAGGGCGTGCGCGACCTTGACTTCGGCCTCGTTCTTCTGCATTTCCTCGCGGGAGACCATGCCGGGCTTCCGCTCGTTGAGCCGCTTGCTGGTGGCGACCACGGCGATGGCGAGCTCGCGTTGGGCGATGGCCTTCGCCTGGGCCGCGGTGCTGGCGACCGCGACCTCGGCCTTCCGCATCGTGAGCGTGGCGATCTCGTCATGGAGCTTGCCGATCAACCCCCCGGCCCTCACGGGCATGCCGATCTGCAGCTCCATCTTCTCGACGACCCCTTCGCGGAGGGCGGCGACGTCGGACTTCTCGATCCACTCGACCGTGGCGTCGTCGACCGGCAGGGTCTCGACCGATGAGGTTCCCGGCGAGGGGTTCTGGGCGAGCGCCGCGATCGAAAGTGCGGCGAAGAGGCCCCCCGCGAGGGCGATGGCTTTCTTGGAGGATCGCATGGCAAGACTCCGGAGGGCGTGATTGAGGGATTCGCCACGGAGGCGGGACGTCCGGCGACTCGACGGCGATGTCGGCTCTGGAACGTCGACGTCCTACGTGCCTTCATGGGATGGAGTGGATCGAGTTTGCACATCTCTCATGACGCCCGACCGGAGACCCGCACCCTCGTATCGACCCGAACTTACGGATCGAAGGGCCGAGTCCCCAGGACGTCCGAGCGATACCCTTATTTCTGAAGGAACGGCCAGCGGAACAGCACCGTCTCGTAGAAGACGTGGACCACGTCGCGGAGCAGGACGTAGGCAAGCCTCGCCTGACCGCAATCGATCCGGGCCCGGACCTCGGCCCCGGGACGCAGGGCCTGGTTGCGGGACAGGAAGTCCTTCTGGACCTCCTTGCTGAAGCCGACGGTCACCTTGACCACGTGCTTGGTCTCGACCAGCTCGGCCTTCGAGCCGACCCGAATCACGTAGCCCGGGTAGCGGTGCTCGGGGTCGGTGGCCGTGACGAAGTAGGCCGAGAGTCGAGACGTCGGGGACTTCTTGCCTTGCTTCATCTGCGTCTCGAGCCGGTTCTGGGCGTCGAGGATCGGCCCCATGTCGTCATCCGGGACCTCGACCTCCAGCACCCAATCGCCGTCGGTCGCGGCAACCGTGATCAACTCCTGGCCGACCTCCACCGGACGCCCGAGCAGGTTCTTCTTCACCTCCCAGGTCGTCACGATCCCCCCTTGGGGCGAGTGGACCACCAGGGACTCGATCTGCTGGCGGATGATCTCGACCTGCTCCTTGGCGGCCTTGGCCGTGATCTTCGAATCCCAGAGCTGCCCATTGAGCTGGACGACTTCATCCTCACGACCACCCGACTTACCTTTCAAGCTCTGGATCTGCCGGCCGAGGAAACTGGCCTGGCTCTCGGCCTTCTGCTGCTCGGCGGTGAGCCGCTTGAGCTCCTTCTCGAGCTCCTTGCTCTCGAGCCGGGCGAGAAGGTCTCCCTCTCGGACGACTTGGCCGTGCGCGACGGGGACGTCGATCACCGTCCCCTGGTAGGGGGCATACGTGATCTGGCGGTTCTCCGGCAGCAACGACCCTCGGCCTTCGATCGTCAGCTTCCAGGGGACGAACGCGAGGATCGCGATCACCCCGAGGATGGCGATCAAGACGCCGACGATCTTCGCCAGCATCCGGCCTCGGAAGAACCGCCAGGGGGACCCGATCAACTTGAGCAGCGGCAGCAGGAAGATCTTATCGTGCTCTCGGGCATTCCAGAGGGCGGTCGAGGCGTGTCGCGAGACGACCTCGGTCCTCGCGTGAGCATCCGTCGACGCCATCTCGTCGCCGATCTGCTCGGCCACGAGGCATCCGAACGGCACCTTCTCCTTGCTCGGCTCGCTCTCGGGCTTGTGCAAGAGCGTCACGACGACGGCCTTCGAGCCCGACTCGTCGACGTAGAGCTCGAGCGCGTCGCGGATGTCGGGGGCGAAGCCTTCGGTATTGCCGGTGTAGACCAGGTCTTCGCCCGAGCGGATCACGACCTTGCAAAGCCGGGTCAGCTCGCGAATCAAGTTCGCCCGCTGCTCGACGACTTCCTGGCCGCTGACCGCCTCGACCATCACCCGGCCGCCGACCTTCATGGCGACGCTCATGCGGTCGCAGCCGACGAGCCGCTTGCCGTCGTTCGCGACGGCGTAGGCCGACTCCTTGAGGTCGAGCGAGGCGTGGATCTGGTGGGTGAACCCTTCGAGCTGGTTCCAGAGCCGCTGCTGCGACATCATCTGCCGCATCTGGCGGTTCTTGAGATAGTTCCCCGCGAGGTCGCAGAGGTCGCTGACGAACCGCAGCGTGCTCTTCTGCGTCGCCGCGCGTCGGGTCGGATCCATCAGGATCTCGATGAGTCCGACGACCTGCTTATCAACGGTCAACGGGGCGATGATCAATGAGAAGGGGGTCGGGTTCCCGGCGTTGGGGACCCCTTCCACCGTCGCGCCCGGGGGTATGATTTGCGGTTGCGAGGCCTGGATCATGCAACCCAGCAGCGCGTCGTGGGGCTGGGTCCGTGCCCGGCCGTCGAGCAGGCCGGTGAGGCGGAACTCTAACTGGTGCTGGAGCTTCAGACCACCGCGGCCGTCCAGGAGCCAGAACGCCCCACCCGAGGCCGCGACCGCGGCAATCGCGCGGTTGAGGAACTCGACGTAGAACTCCGCCGGTTGGATATCCGACTCGGCGAGATCCGCGATCTCGGCCACCAGCTTGCGGATCTGGTTCTTCGTCTGCTCGAGCAGACCTGGATCGATGGTTTCTTCCGGCATGGTGGTTCCCGCCATTGGGCGCCAGAGTCCGAATCGACTCACTGCCGCCGCGCCCCCTACGAGGGCATTCATACGAAGATGGACGCGCGCGGCGCATACGGCACAAATCCAACGGGACGGGCAACGCGACGACCTTCCCGAAAGGAATTTCCCGACCCTCCCTAGGCCTGCCGTCCACCCTCCGGCTTATCCCCTTTCTTGTTCAAACCCCGACGGGGCGATAGATTGAATCGCGAGGGATCCACGCCGAAAGGCCCTGGGATCGGGTGGATTCCGCTTGCTCGTCCGGACTCGCTGAAGGGGATGCCGGTGGCCGATTGCGACCTGGTGACGGGCGGAACGGGAATGCTGGGGAGCCACATCGTCGAGCGTCTCGTCGCCCGAGGGCGACGGGTCCGTGTGCTCGTCCGTCCGGGAAGCCGGACCCACTTCCTCCGCGAGCTTGGCGTCGAACTCTTCGAAGGAGACCTGACCGACCCCGACTCGGCCATCGAGGCGGCCAGGGGTGCCGAGGTGATCTACCACGCCGCGGCGAAAGTCGGAGACTGGGGAAAATGGGCAGAATTTCAGTCCAGTTGCCTCGATGCGACCTCAAATCTGGGTCGAGCGGCCTTGCGGGCGGGGGTACGCCGGTTCGTCCACATCAGCTCGACGAGCGCTTATGGCCACCCGACCGAAGGGGGGCCTCCGGTCGACGAGTCGGCGCCGCTCGGGCAGAACCTTTGGAAGCCCTGGGACTACTACACCCTCAGCAAGGTCGAGTCCGAGCGCCGGCTCTGGGAGCTCGTCGAGCGTGATCGATTGCCGCTGACGATCATCCGTCCGAGCTGGCTCTACGGCGAGCGCGACCGGACCACGACCGCACGGCTGATCGACCGGTTCCGGCGAGGGCAGGTCCGCCTGATCGGCCCGGGGGGCAACCCATTGAGCGCCGTGTATGTCGGGATCGTGGCCGACGCCGCCATCCTCGCGGCGAACGACCCGGGCTCGATCGGCGAGGCGTACAACATCACGAATCAAGGGCCGATCACCCAGGCCGAGTTCATGGACCTCTTCGCCGAGGCCTGCGGCGTCCCCAAGGTGACCCGCCACGTCCCCTATCGAGTCGTCTTCGCCGCGTCATTCCTGCTCGAGGCCTACGGCCGGCTGACCCGCAGCGTCCAACCCCCACTCATCAGCCGATACGCGACCTGGCTCATGGGCCGCGACCTCCGCTACAGCACAGACAAAGCCCGAGTTCGCCTCGGTTGGGCCCCCGACCTGACCTATCGCGAGAGCATCGGACGCTCCGTCCGATGGTTCCTCGAACGCGAAGGCTCCCGAGACGCCTTGCACCCGGTCTGAACCTCTCCCCCGCAGGGATCAGCGACCTCCGTTGTCATCGGGTGGCCAGGTCGGAGCGCAGCGACGCTCCCGATCGCGAGGCGTCGACCCTCTCGCGGAAACCTTGGGCCGCCCTGCACGACGGGTCGTCGAATCACCCAGGGGTCGAAACTCCGACCCGCCCGACCAAGAGCGGTCGCGATCGATGATCACGGGATATCCGAGCACGCGCACGTAACCCCCTGATCCCAATCCGAATTCGTTCTGGCCGACTTGTCGACCGCGAGTCGCGTCGGGCATGATAAACTTATGCGGGTTAGGTAAAACGCACGGGCCGCGACGGTTCCCCGACTGGGGCCGGAGCACCGGCGGGATTCGCTTCGGTCTTAAGTCAGGTTGGGCCTGCCGACGGCGAACTTGCCCGACCGCGATCAACCGTGGAGGGGGACCATGATGAGTCGATTAGTGGGAATCTCATGGGTCGTAGCGCTGACCCTGGCGGCGGGCCCTGGTGCCTTCCGCGCCGACGACGAACCGTCCGACGGCGATCACGAGCCCGTCATGATCAAGTCGAGGGGAGGCGGAGGCCCGAGGCCTGACGGCCCCGACCACAAGTTCCGCGACTTCAACGAGCTGACCAAAGGCGCGGAGAAGATCGACGGGCTCTTCACGCTCCACCACAAGGATGAACATCTCTACGCCGAGATCCGGCCCCACCAGTTCGACCAGCCGATGCTCGCCCCGATCGCCATCGCCCGAGGCATGGCGATGGCCGGCCAGCCCCTGAACTTCGGCGACGAGTGGGTCCTGCTCTTCAAGCGGGTGGGCGACCGGGTCCAGCTCATCCGCCGGAACATCCACTACAAGGCCCCCGCGCACTCGCCGCTTGATAAGGCGGTCAAGCAGAACTACACCGACTCCGTCCTGATGGCCCTGCCGATCCAGAGCATCAACCACGCGGGCCAAGGGGTCGTCATCGACCTCGCCGACATCTTCTTCACCGACTTCGCCGAGCTCGGCTTCGGCTTCCTCGACCGGAGCCGGACCAACTGGCACAAGATCAAAGGGTTCTCGAACAACGTCGAGCTCGAGGTCGAGGCGACCTTCGGCGGCGGACGGAACATGATGTCCTCCGACGACGGCGTCGCCGACAGCCGAGGCCGGACGATCATCATCCACTACAGCCTGGCCAAGCTCCCCGACTCGGGCTACCACCCCCGCTTCGCCGACGACCGCGTCGGCCACTTCCTGAGCGCGTTCAAGGACTTCGGCCTGAACGACCCCGACACCAGCTTCGTCCGCCAGATCAACCGGTGGCGGATCGAAAAGTCGGACCACCGCGCGAAGCTCTCGCCGCCGAAGAAGCAGCTCATCTGGTACGTCGAGAACAACGTCCCGGTCGAGTATCGGCCCTACGTCGAGGCGGGGATCCTCGAGTGGAACAAGGCCTTCGAGAAGATCGGGATCCGCAACGCCCTCGCCGTGCGCTGGGAGGAAGAAGGGCGTGACGAGTTCGACCCCGAAGACATCAACTACTGCACATTCCGCTGGATCACCACGAGCGGGGCGTTCGCGATGTCCTGCCTGCGGGCCAACCCGCTGTCCGGCGAGATGATCGACGGCGACGTGATCTTCGACGGGAGCTTCGTCAAGTATTGGAAGGAAGAATATGCCTTCCTGACCGGCTCACTCCCGGTCGCCGCCGGCGAGTCGGGCACCCCGATGCCTCTGGCCGCGGGCGAGATCATCAGCCCGATCATGGCCGCCAAGCAGGGATTCGGCCTCCCCTTCACGCTCCCGAACCGCCGTCCCGCGCCTGGCACCGAGATGGCCGCCGCCGGCTCGACCGAGTTGGTTCCGTCCAACTGGAACGACTTCCAGATCAAGCTCCGCAAGCGCCAGGCCTCCGGCCTCTTCGCCGGCTGCCAGCACGCCGTCGGCATGCGTGCCGAGATGGGGCTCGCCGCGATCGCCCTGGCCGAGGCGGCCACCGCCAACCTCGACGAGAAGAAGGACGACAAAGCCAAGGACGAAAAGAAAGACGAGAAGAAGGACGACAAGGCTAAGGACGAGAAGAAAGACGATAAGGCCAAGGACGAGAAGAGCAAAGAAGAAAGCAAGCTTCCCGAGGAGTTCCTCGGGCAACTGATCAAGGAAGTCGTGATGCACGAGGTCGGGCACTCGCTCGGCCTGCGGCACAACTTCAAGGCGAGCACGATGCTGGACGCCGAGCAGTTGAACGACGTCGCGATCACGCGGGTCAAGGGGCAGTCGGGCAGCGTGATGGACTACAACCCCGTGAATATTGCCCCCAAGGGCCAGAAGCAGGGCGACTACACCACGACGACGATCGGCCCCTACGACTACTGGGCGATCGAGTACGCCTACAAGCCGATCGACGGCGACGAGGTGTCCGAGCTCAAGAAGATCGCCGCCCGCTCCCCCGAGCATGACCTCGTCTACTCGACCGACGAGGACATGATGCTCAACAACGACCCGCTCGTGAACACCTACGACCTCGGGTCCGACACGCTGAAGTTCGCCAAGGAACGGATCGTGGTGGCCTCGGAGCTGCTGAAGGACCTGGACGACAAGGTGGTCAAGGACGGCGAGTCCTGGTCCCGGGTCCGGAGCGCCTTCGGCTTCCTGCTCGGCCAGTGGGGCAACGCCGCCTACCTCGCGGCGTCACAGATCGGCGGCCAGTCGGTCTCGCGCGACCACAAGGGTTCGAAGGGGGAACACGACCCGATCATCCCGGTGAAGGGTACCAAGCAGCGCGAGGCTCTCGCGTTCCTCTCCGACTCGATCCTCAGCGACAAGGCGTTCAAGTTCTCGCCCTCGCTGCTCCGCCGCCTGACGACCGAGCGCTGGTATCACTGGGGCAACGAGTCGATGTTCTCCTCGGGCCGGAGCACCGAGTACCCCGTCAACGAGCGGATCCTCTCGATCCAGAGGATCGTGCTGAACCAGGCCCTCGCCGCCGACGTCCTGCTCCGCCTCCAGAACCAGGAGCTCCAGACCGATCCCAAGGGCGAGCCGCTCCGGATCGCCGAAGTCTTCCGCTCCCTGACCGACGGCATCTGGTCTGAGCTTGCCGCGGCCCCGGCCGGCGACAAGGCCCAGGAGCTGAGCCTCTCGATCATCCGCAGGAACCTCCAGCGCGAGTATCTGCGGAAGCTCTGCACGATGGTCCTGGGTAACCGCCGGAGTCCTTATGACGACATGTACGGCTTCGTCATGTTCTACGGCAACGGCGCCGGCGGCGGAACCATACCGGCCGACGCCCGCAGCCTCGCCCGGCTCCACCTCAAGGAGCTCGGCGACCGGCTCGACGCCGTCCTCAACCGCAAGGACCTGACTATCGACGACACCACCAAGGCCCACCTCGACGAGTGCCGTCACAAGATCGCCAAGGTCCTCGACGCCGACATCCCGGCCAACGAGCCCTGAGAACCCCTCTCCCGGAGGCCCGCCCATCGCGTGGTGGGCGGGCTTCCACCTTCGGCAAACCCCGCCGTCCGAAACCTGATTTTCCCTTCAACAACGACTCGGCACATCATCCAGGCATTGTCACACCAGGCGAGCTCGCGAGACCACCCATGCGGCTCACTCGTCTCAGCATCCGCACGTTGATGATCGTCGTGGCCATCACGGCCTTTCTGATGTGGGGCGGCCGGATGGGGGCACGGTCGCTCGACTATCACCGCCGCTCAACGTACTACAGCACCCAGGCAGCAAATTGGCGTGAGTTAGCGACCAGGAACCACCCGTGGAAGGCGTTCCGCTCGCAATGCGCCGAGTACTTCACGGCCCTGGCCCGGAAGTATCGCCGAGCCAGTTGGCGCCCTTGGCTCCCCGTCGACCCTGATCCTTATGCCCCGGGAGCTCGCGAGGCGGAACAGGCGGCCTCGCGCAAGACGTCGCGATGACGCCATATCCCCTCGCCCTCGCACCCGCCGTCAGAACGGAGGCGGGGCATTGACGGGGACGCCGGGAAGGGGCGGTGCTTCGTTGGCGGCGGGGGCAGGCGTGGGGGTCGCGGCCGGGGCCTGGAAGCCGTTGTCGGCCCCCTCGACGGCGAGGACGCAACGGAAACCGAGGAATGGGAGCCGCTTGTCGTAGCGGAGCCCTTCACGCTTGGTGAGCGCCCAGGTCTTGGAGCCGCCTCGGATCGCCAACTCCTGCGAACCTCCCCGGCTCGTAGGCCCGGCGGGGTCGGTCGGGACCGAGGACTTGAAGAGTTGATAATACCTGAGGTCGTAGTAGTCCTTGGTCCATTCCCAGGCGTTTCCGGCCATGTCGAAGGCGCCGATCGGCGAGTGGTCGGCTTCGAAGGACATGACGGGATCGAGCTTCTTGGGGTCGCGCGTCTTCACCCAGTCGGGGGCCTCGATTCCCCAGGGGTAGATCCGGCCGTCGGTCCCTCGGGCGGCCATCTCCCACTGGGCTTCGGTGGGGAGCTTCTTGCCGGCCCAGGTGGCGTAGTCCCTGGCCTCCTTCGCGCTGACCATCACGACCGGGCTCTCCTCGGTCGAAGTCGACGCGATCGGGTCGCGGGCAAGGGCCCGGTCGCGTTCGGTGCGACGACCGACTTCCTTCTGGAAGAGATCGAAGAGGCGGACGGTCACCTCGTGTTGATCGATGTAATAGGTGGAGAGCCTGACGGCATGGGCTGGGCGTTCGGCGGGTTCACCGTCGTCGCGGCCCATGATGAACTCACCGCCGGGGACCAGCACCATGATCGCCCCATCGCGAGCTCCGACGATCTCCAGCGGCCAGCCCGAGGCGTGGACCTGCGTCCCCGGCTTGGGGCGGAACCGCTTCGGCAGCAGACGACCGGTCGTGGGTTCCTCGGTCGTCGGGGCCGGCCCCGCCTCGGACGGATTCGCCGGCGGGACCAGCCCCACCTGGCCCTTCCTCGCGCCCGGGGTCGAGGCGGTCACCTCGATTAACTTCGGGGGAGCGACAACCTCAGGGGGCTGCGGCGGCGGCTCTGCGGAGGTCGCGACGACCGCAGGACGGTCGGGGAACAGCGGCAGATTCTGCTCGGGACGTCCCAACGCCTCCTTCGCCTCGCGAGCGGCCCCCGTGTTCGGGTACGACTTCACGACGAGGTTCAGGAGCGTGATGGCCTGGTCCGTGTTGTGTCGCTTCGCGGAATCTCGGGCCCGATCGAGGAGCACGCGGGCCTCCTGCTCGATCGACTCGCGGCTCGTCGTGTTCGCCACGACGGGCGCCGGTTCCGGGGTCGCGGCCCCGTCGTCGACCGGAGACGCACCGCGGAAGAATGGGCGGAGCACGAAGAAGATCACCAGGCAGAAGATCCCCGTCAGCGCCAGGCCGATCCCGATCCGGATCGTTTGCCGGGTCTCGTAGGTGTCGAGGTTAGGCGTTTCCTCGATGAGCACCCCGCGACCCGACTTCTCGGGTGTCTCGTTGCCCCGGCTTCCCTTCTTATCGGCCGAGCGGCTCGACCCACCGCCTCGTTGGCCCGCCGAGGAATCGGCTTTCGAGGAGCCTTCCTTCGCGTCGGACTTACCCCCCGTCTTCCCCGAAGGTGGTGAGGGCTCGGGGTCGGGCTCCGTCTTCCAGAGCCGAGGAAGCGGGGCCACGGGCGCCGTGCTCTTGCCGCGAGGGGCCTCCTCGACTTCGTCATCGACCGGGTTCGGGCCCGGGGCTGAAGAGTCGCTCGAGTCTTCGTCCGCAAGGCCGTAGCTGTCGTTGTCTTCGGACGACGGGACCGAGGGACGGCGGCGTCGGGGATCGGAGGACTCGGCCATGCGGGCGCTCCCGAGCGACGAGTAAACCCGGTGCGGGATTCGGGGTGCGGAGACCGGTCTTAGCCCGGTTCCTCTCTGTTTAAAGCTATCGTCCCATCGATGGCCCGGCAAGAGCTTGCATTATGGCATGCGCCTTCCGGCGGCCCGGTCGATCGGGTTGAACGCAAGGTACGGGCAGGGCCGCCCTCGACGCCTCGAGACCGGACGCTCCCTGTTCTGAAATACGATTTCCCGAGTGATTGCCCGACAGGATCGTCAGGAAAGGGATGTGAGGATTCGTACAATCGCCCGGACGCCCACAATCCGTCGAGGGGCATGATCCACCGGCATTTCGAAGGCTCGCCGAACCTGAATCAAGTCTTTTGGAATTGACCAATCTTTTCGAGAAACTCCGCATTCGAGGGAAACTTGGCGAGCTGGCGGACGAGCGACTCCATCGCATCGGTCGGCTTGAGCTCGGAGAGGCTCCGGCGGAGGAGGTTGACGCGGGAGAGTGTCAGGGGGTCGAGGAGGCGTTCTTCCTTGCGGGTGCCCGACTGCTGGATGTCGATCGCGGGCCAGACACGGCGGTCGGCAAGCCGGCGGTCGAGCACGACCTCCATGTTGCCGGTCCCCTTGAACTCCTGGAAGATGAGCTCGTCCATCCGGCTGCCGGTGTCGATCAGGGCGGTGGCCAGGACGGTCAGCGAGCCCCCCTCGTCGAAGGTCCGGGCGGCGCCGAAGAGGCGCTTGGGGACGTCCATGGCCTTGATGTCCATCCCCCCCGACATCGTCCTCCCCGAGTTCGACCCCTTGTTGTAGGCGCGGGCCAACCTCGTGAGGCTGTCGAGCAGGATCAGGACCTGTCCCCCGGTTTCGGCGATCCGCTTCGCTCGGTCGACGGTGAGCTGGGCGAGTCGGATGTGCTCTTCGGGGGCGTGGTCGGACGACGAGGCGATGACCTCGCCCCGGACGCTCCGACGCATCTCGGTCACTTCCTCAGGCCGCTCGTCGACCAGGAGGACGAACAGGTGGACCTCGGGGTGGTTCTTCGCGATCGAGCCTGCCAACTGCTGGAGCAGGATCGTCTTGCCCGTTCGCGGGGGTGCCACGATCAGGCCTCGCTGGCCCTTGCCGACCGGCGTGAGCAACTCCATGACCCGCATGCCGAGCGGCTCGGGGCCGACTTCGAGGCGGAGCCGGTCGTGGGGGTCGATGGCGGTCAGTTCGTCGAAGCCTCGAAGTCCGATGTACCGCTCCGGCTCGCACCCCTCGATCTCGGTCAGCTCGGCCAGGCGCATCGCCTCACCCTTCGACGGGGGCGCGGCACGGCCGGTGAGTCGGACACCCTGTCGGAGCCGGAACTTGGCCAGCATCGGGGCCCCGACGTAGACGTCGTTCGTCCCCGCTTTAAAATTCCGCGCGGGGTCCCTCAGGAATCCATATCCTTTGGGATGCATCTCCAGGACACCCGAACAGCTCAGTTCGGCCATGCTCATGGCAATCGCCCGGCGAGAAAGGTAGACGCTGCCGCACAATCGGCAGGCATGTGTCTCCGAGACGAGAGACGCGGTCGAAAATCAACGGGGAGCGGAAGGTCAGACCAAAGGAGCCGGATCAGGATGTCGATCAGGAACTTGGCCCGATCGAACAACGCTCCGGTCAAGCGGTGGGACGACCCAACGGTACGACGGACCGACGAGAGGTCGGAAGGTCGAGATTCCTCACCATCGCGAGGAATCCGAATAGAACGCTCAAGAGGAATCGGCCCGGATGACTGTACGAAAAGGATGCGTCCTCGTCCATGCCTAAACCGCGAATTCTCGAGAACCGCGATTCCCATCAAAGCGCAATCCGATCGGACCATCGCGGATCCGCGTCGCGTGGTCCGCGGTCCCCAGGTCATTCGTCGTCGCCGGGCTTTTCTTGCCGTCTACACTTGGAATTGACCGGGTTCGACCGACGAACGTTGTCACATCCAAGCAAGACAACATCAACGCACACCGGCCATAACTTACTCAATCCATGACCTTTGGGTCCCTTCCGATCGCGAGCCGTTCCGCCCTCGGGCCGACCGGTGCCGCCGGGCGAGGGGACGATACCCTTGGGACCAGCTCATGCGGCAATACTTGGATCTTCTCCGCCATGTCCGCGATACCGGCGTGAGGAAGCCGACGAGGGCGGTGCTGCGATCGACGGGGGAGACGATCGACGCCTTGAGCGTATTCGGCTACCAGATGCGCTTCGACCTCGCCGACGGCTTCCCCGCGGTGACTACCAAGCGCTTGGCGTTCAACCCGGTCGTCCACGAGCTCATCTGGTTCCTCCGGGGCTCGACCAACATCGCCTATCTCCGCGACCACAACGTCACCATCTGGGACGAATGGGCGGACGAAAATGGCGAGCTCGGCCCCGTTTATGGCAAACAGTGGCGGTCGTGGGAGGGTTCGGAGGGCGACACGATCGACCAGGTCGCGAACCTGGTCGCGGGGATCGAGGCCGTCAAACGCGACCCCACCGCTTCCGTGGGCCGCCGCTTGATCGTCTCGGCCTGGAACCCGAGCGACCTGTCAAAAATGGCACTCCCCCCCTGCCACACGCTTTTCCAGTTCTCCCTCACCGAGGGCAAGCTCTCCTGCCAGCTCTACCAACGCTCGGCGGACCTGCTCCTCGGCGTGCCATTCAACATCGCCAGCTACGCGCTCCTCACCCACCTCGTCGCGAACGTCACCGGCCTCGAGCCGGGCGAGTTCATCCACACGTTCGGAGACGCCCACATCTACACGAACCACCTCGACCAGATCGACGAGCAACTGACCCGGACGCCTTACCCCCTGCCCCACCTCCGGATCGACGACTCGCTCACCAACCTCGCCGAGATCCGCCGGGATCAGATCGAGCTTGTGGGCTACCGTTGCCATCCTACGATCCGGGGCGAGGTCGCCGTCTGACCTGATTCGGGAGAGTTCCGTGACCGTATCGATCATCGCGGCCGTGGCGAACGACGGCCTGATCGGCCGAGACAACCAGCTCCCCTGGCACCTCCCACGCGACCTGAAGCGGTTCCGGGCCCTCACGATGGGCAAGCCCATCGTCATGGGCCGCAAGACATTCGAATCCCTCAAACGTCCCCTGGACGGCCGCCACAACATCGTCCTCACCCGCCGCGACGACCTCTCCGCGTCCGGGTTCACCATCGCGCACTCCCTCGACGAGGCCATGACTCTGGCGGCCCCCGAGCGGGAGGTCATGATCATCGGGGGCGCCGCCGTCTTCCGCGAAGCCCTCCCGATCGCCGACACCATCCACCTCACCATCGTCGACGGCCAATTTCAGGGCGACGTTTACCTCGACCTCGACTTCCTCGAGTCGCCCTCATGGATCAAGACCTCGGCAGAAGATTGGCCTCCCGATGCCAAGAACCCGTTCCCCATGAAGTTCCTGACGCTCGAACAATCCAAAAATTTACATGCCCTGAATACCCCGATATCATAACGTCGAGCCGCGTTCCCGCCACTCAAAACGACACATCTCGCACTGTCGTCATTCATCGGAAGAGCGCGGGGCAGGAGTGCCCCGAGTAACGGGGGGAGGGCTTACGGGCGGGTGTGAACGGATCACAGCCCGGGGCCTGCAGGGACGCTTGGCGTCGCTCGGCCCGAGTCGGGGCGGTCAGGGAGCCAACGGCCGACCTGTTTCGCGAGGCGGGAATCCAGTATCCTGGCAGGAAGGCTCGAGAGGTTCTCCGAGAGCTCGATCCCGAATCGAAAAGTCGCCAGGGTCATCGCCGAAATGCGCAAGATCCCGCTCAGGAAGACCGCCAATGATCGGCTCGCGGGGCAGTTCGCGAATGACCTGAACGAGTCGCAGCTCGCCGCGGCGACGGCCCCCGACGGGTACAACCTGATCCTCGCGGGGCCGGGCTCGGGGAAGACCCGGGTGATCACCTATCGGGTCGCCTACCTGATCGCCAAAGGAGTGCCGCCTGAGTCGATCCTCCTGGTCACCTTCACGCGGCGAGCGGCGAGGGAGATGGTGGGGCGGCTCGAGGAACTGATCGGGCCGCAAGCGGCGCGGGTCTGGGCGGGCACGTTCCATCACATCGGCAACCGACTCCTCCGCAGGGCCGCGTCGGCCCTGGGATTCGGGCCCAACTTCACGATCCTCGACAGCGAAGACCAGCTCGACATCGTGCGGCTGGCGATGGACGACGCCGGTCTCTTCGGCACGGGCAAGCTCGCCCCGAAGCCGAACCTCGTCCTGCACCTGCTCAGCTTCGCGTTCAACGTCGGCCGGCCGCTCGACGAGGTCGTCGCCGACCGCCATCCCGACCTCCTCGTCTGGCTCCCCAACCTCGCCAAGACGGCCGAATCCTACGCCCGGCGCAAGCGCGAGTCCAACAGCATGGACTACGACGACCTGCTCGGCCAGTGGGCCCGCTTGATCGCCGAATTCCCCGAGGCCAAGGCCGCGCAGGGGAGAATGTTCCGGCACATCCTCATCGACGAGATGCAAGACACGAACGTCGTGCAGGCCGACCTCGTCGAGTCGATCGCCAGGGCTGGTTCTGGGAACCTGACCGCGGTCGGCGACGACGCCCAGTCGATCTACCGATTCCGAGGCGCGAACTACGACAACATCCTCAAGTTCCCCGACCGACACCCGGGGTCCCGGCTGTTCCAGCTCGAGGTCAACTACCGATCGACTCCGGCGATCGTCGCGTTCACCAACGCCTCGATCGCGCACAACGTTTCCGGCTTCTCCCGCAACCTCGTCTCCGCCCGCCCGCCCGGCTGCCGCCCCGTCGTCGTCCCGGCCGCCGACGCTTATGAGGAAGCCACGTACCTCTGCCAACAGATCCTGGACTGGCACGAGGAAGGGGTCGGCCTGAACCGGATCGCCGTCCTCTACCGGAACCACCACGACAGCATCCTTCTCCAGGCCGAGCTCGTCGCCCGGGGGATCCAGTACTCGGTCCGCAGCGGCCTCCGGTTCTTCGAGCAGGCACACATCAAGGACGTCCTGGCCTTCCTCCGGATCGTGGTCAACCCTCGGGACGACGCCGCCTGGCGCCGCTTGCTCCTGCTCCTGCCGGGGATCGGCCCGGCCAAGGCCTCGGCGATCTGCGCCCGGCTCGCCGAGGCGCCTGACCCACTCGCGGCCCTCGGCACCGCCGAGACGATGGCCCTCGCACCGACCAAGAGCAAGGGGTTCCTCGCCGGGTTCGTCGCCGACCTCAACAAGATCCGAGCGACCACCCCCGAGACCCATCCGGCCTCGGCGATCACCGCCATCCTCCAGGGGGGCTACTCCGCGACCCTCCGCGTCAAGTACGACCGCCCCGAGAACCGGATCGCCGACATCGAGCAGCTCTCGGTCCTGGCCGCACGCTACGACAGCCTCGAGCGCCTGACCGCCGACCTCCTGCTCGCGGGCGATGTCTACGGCATGGACACGCTCGCCGAGGGGGACGCACCCGCCGAGGTCCTCGTCCTGAGCACGGTCCACCAGGCCAAGGGCCTCGAGTGGTCGCGCGTCATCGTCCCCCGCCTGATCGAAGACAGCTTCCCGAACCACCGCGCCTTGAACGAGCCCGGGGGTGAAGACGAAGAGCGTCGGATCTTCTACGTCGCCATCACCCGCGCCATGGACGAGCTCTTCCTGACCTACCCCCTGATGATCCCCCGAGGCAACCGAGGCCCCAGCGTCCTCTCCACCCCGAGCCGGTTCCTGACCGAGATCGACCCGGCCCTCGTCGAACAAGCTGTCCTCGAGCCCGACTTCGACCTCAACCTCGCCTGGTCCAGCCCCCCTCCCCTACGCGACCCGAACGACGAAGGCCCCACGGACGACGAGCTCCCATTCTGACGCCCGACCCCTTTACTTGGGTCGCGGCGTGTATCATGGACCGGGGAGCCTCGAACGACTCCCGGAGCCCTCGGGATTTCAGACCATGAGCACTCTCGACTCCGCGGGACGTCGCGTTGCTCAACCGCTGATCGATGGCCAGCGCCTCGATCGGGCGAGCTTCCACGCCCGATATGAGGCCTCACCCCCGGGAATTCGCGCGGAGTTGATCGGCGGAGTCGTCCTCAGGCCCAGTCCCGTCGGTCCGGAACACGCCCGAGCCCATGTCCCCTTGATCGTCTGGCTCGACCACTACGCGGAGAAGACTCCCGGCGTCGAAGCCCTCGACAACGCCTCGGTCGCCCTCGACAGTTTGGGCGAACCTCAGCCCGACGCCCTCCTGAGGATCCTTCCCGAATTCGGCGGCAAGACTCGTTCGGAGCGTCACGTCATTGCCGGCGCCCCGGAGTTCGTCGTCGAAGTCGCCAAGTCGACCCGCTTCCTCTACCTCGGTCCGAAACGAGCCGATTACGAGCGGGCGGGGGTGAAAGAGTATCTCGTCCGGGCCCTCGAGCCCGACGAGCTCATTTGGCACGTCCTCCTCGACGGCCAACTCGATCCCGTCCCGCCGGATGCCGACGGAATCCACCGCTCGGACGTCTTCCCTGGCCTCTGGCTCGACCCCGGAGCCCTACGCGCCGGAAACCGCGAAGCCACCCGCAAAACCCTGGATCGGGGCCTGGCGACCCCTGAGCACGCGGACTTCGTGGAGAGGCTCGCCCACTTCTCCCAAGTACGCCGAGACTCATCAGACCAGGGAAAAGTCGAGAGCGTTTGAGATCCAAGGCACCTCGAAGTTGATCCGGAAGTGGCCGTGTAGCTCGCGTGCCCTTCCCACGATCTATGCTTTGATCTTTTATTTGCAACGTTATTAAAATACCAGGCTATTTTCCATTTTTTTCCAGTTCCCGAATCCGTATGGCAGCGGCCTTTCCACGGACCGAGTTTGGGCTCTCGCTCACGACCTTTCGATAGAATTCGAGGGCTCCCTTGGACTTTCCCATTCGATCGAGGTTATGGGCCGCACGGAAGTTCGTTTCGATCCGAGATTCGACGGCTGATTCGGACGTCTCGCGTTTCTCGCCCACGAGAGAAGGATCAATGGATAGAGAATCCAAAAAGATGGCGATTGACTTTTGGGCCGCGTGGGAGAGATTCGCGTACCGGGTCGCAGAAGCACCGGCCTGACCACCGTGGAATCGTACGGCCTCACCAAGAGTTTTTGCACGCCCGTCATGCAGGTAAGGGCCAGACTCGTGGAATCCCCAGAGAGGCGGCGTCCGCCACTCACTGCTCAAGCTGCCGGTCCCGTCGGGTAGTCCGTAGTACTCCCCGGTGGTGTCCAATTCGCTTCCCATGTCGTGGAGCAGCAGATCGCTATAGATCCCCTCGATATCGCCCAGTTTGCGAACGTGGCAATCTGCGCAGCCGATACTCTCGAACAATTTGTAACCGGATTGAACTAACTTATCCTCATGATTGGGATGGTAGCGAATCACGGGGGGCGGCAGCGACCCGACGTAGGCGGCCAGCGAGTTGCATTCGTCCTGCGTCAGATCGAGACCTCTTACTTCCGCCGTCTCGCTTGTGGTGAGCGGTGTAGGAGGTTGGTGATGGCCGGGCACCTCGAGGCCCAGTTCATTGGCACACGCCGCTATCACGAACTCTTGCAAGCTCGACACTTGTGCCTTCCATCCGAACCGACCGATGGACCCGTCCTTCATTTTCCGACAACGCCCTCGGACCTCAGGTGCCTGCCTCTCAGCCGTGTCGATGAAGGCCTCATCGGGAAGCGAGTCGATCACTCCCATGCCGAACAGCGGTGTCGCGCTCCGAACGGAGATTGAGAGCGACCCACCAACAATCACCAAGCCTTCTTGAGACCTGATCTTTTCGATGAAGGCCGACCTCCGACTCGCATAGGCGGAGTTGACGTTGGCCCGCGGAAGCACTACAGACCTCGCGCCGCAAAGCCCTGGGTGCACTTGCTTTAGTACGGAGTCTTCGGGCCTGATGACGAACGCGTGACCTCTCATCACACCGTCGCTTCCGGCGATGACCATTTCACGCGTGTCGTCGTCTTCGGAGATATGAAACCTTGTACCAGTCAACCGCCCTTTCTCGTTGGCGACCGTGATCCGTTTCCCTTTCAAGGTCCGATCCGGCGTAACGAAAACGAACTTCCCCATGACGTCTCCACGTTCTGGGTCGTGGAATTTCCCAAATTCCATCCGATATCCCGAACCGGAGAAGGCGATGTTTCGAATGACATTCACAGGCCGAGGGGGACCATCACTCGCGGGGTCCTTTCCGGTCATGGGCATCAGGCCGTTGGGAATCGTCATCGCTTCCAGGCCACTGATATTGAGGCTGAGGAGTTCGACATTCCGATCGTTGGGGCCCGCGCCTCCCGGCTTCCCCTGACTGTGGCATGCCAGACATGACTTCTCATTATAGGCGGGCCCGAGGCCGTCGCCGCCGTGGCAGAGGGGATCGTTGGGAAGCCACTCTCTTTCGAAGAGTTTTCGCCCCAAGGCCAAATCTGTTACCGTGAATGGACGGCCATTCTCTTGCACCACCCGAGACCCTTTATCCGCAACCCGAGCCTGGTCCTTCGCTGACTCTGCTCCATCGGACGATTCCGCAACGACGTCGCGATTCACCGGTCCTCGGAACTTCAATCCAGCCTTATCTATAAGGATGGAAGCCGGCGGGCCGGCTTTACTTAGGTTCTCGACTGTCATGTGTCGGTCTTGCCGACGAGGTCTTCCGACTCTTCCCCTATCCTGCCCAATCGCGACGTTCGCCAGAACGAGGATCCACCCGAACGAGGCGATCCCGAGGTATCTCGCTTTGTTTCGCCAGGGGGACCACAACGGAACACTCCCATATTGGCACGCATCGAACTTGCCGAATTTGCTGCATAAAGTCGGGCGACAATGCTCGAAGGTATTACCCTTAAACCAATTCTCAACTAATCCGAGCGATAAACCCAGCGTATTGAGCATCGTCGCACCCTCACTTTCAACGCCGTCCGAGCAACCACATGTTGATTTTACGGGAGATCTCGCAGCGAATCCAGCAGTTTCCACTAATCAATTAAGGAAGTATCATCTTCCGTCTCGCACCCCCTGTCCCCGAAGTCAGTCCGACGCGGATGTCCCTCCTCAATCTGTCACGATCGGAATGAATGTTGGAGAGCAGGAAATCGCCGAGGCGATGCGGTATCCTGAGTCGGACTCATTTCTATCCGCCGCGAGCCTACCCGACGAGAGACGAGGGGAGCCGATTATGCCGATCGTGACGATCCAGATTACCCGCGAAGGGACGACCCCCGAGCAGAAGGTCGCGCTCATCAAGGGCGCAACCGACTTGATGGTGGATGTGCTGAACAAGCCACCAAGCCTGACGTTCGTGGTCATTCAGGAAGTGGATCTAGAGGACTGGGGAGTAGGAGGCTTGCCAGTCAAAGACTATCGAAAGCAAACGGAAGGCCACTGACCATTCAACACGAATCAAACATTAAACAAAAACATCATTAACTCATACATCAATCAAAGGTCCACATTCCCCTATTAGCGGGATACGATCACAAAGACCGAGCCTCCTGACAAGAACCAAGGTGTTGATTGCCGAGGTTGGGTCGTTTTGCCTTTCTCCATTTTGGTCCGTCCGGGGATAGTCGGTCATGGTATGCGGCACTCTTCGTTCAATTTTTGCGGTGGTCACGCTCGGTCTCGCGTACATCGGGCCCTTCGTGCTGGCCGATCATCGCGCAAACGGTGGTGAGCCCATCGCGACGAAAGAGTCAGGTCGGCCGAACATCGTGGTCGTCGTCTTCGACGACATGGGCTTCTCGGACCTCGGCTGTTACGGCAGTGAGATCCGGACCCCGAACGTGGACCGCCTCGCAATGAAGGGGCTCCGGTTCACGCGATTCTATAACGCCTCGCGCTGTTGCCCGACCCGCGCGGCGCTTCTGACCGGGCTTTATCCTCATCAGGTGGGGCTCGCGAAGAACGGTCGCGACCTGTCGCGCGACGCGGCCACGATCGCCGAGTTACTTCGCGATGGGGGATATCAGACGGCGATGGTAGGGAAGTGGCACCTCTCGGAAACGGCCCCGCTCGGCGGGAAGGCCGACGGTCCAAGGCATATGGCCTGGCTCAACCATCAGGCCGAGCACGGGCGACCATTCGCTGATGTGGGGACCTACCCCGTCAATCGCGGGTTCGAGCGGCACTACGGGCCGATCTGGGGTGTGGTCGACTACTTCGACCCGTTTTCGCTCGTCGAGGGAACCAAGGCCGTCGAGCAAGTGCCCAAAGACTATTACCTGACCGACGCCCTCGGGGCCAAGGCGGCTGAGTACGTCCGGGCGATGGCGAAGGACGAACGCCCGTTCTTCCTCTACCTCGCCCATTGCGCCCCGCACTGGCCTTTGCACGCCCGGCCCGAAGACATCGCCCGTTACCGGGGTCATTATCGCGACGGCTGGGAGGCCCTCCACGCTTCACGCTATCGCAGGCAGGTCGAGATGGGGCTCGTCGATTCGGCGACGCACCCCCTACCTCCGTTGACTGGACGGGGTCCTGGCTGGGAGACACTCGATGAGGCTGGCCGCGAACGGGAAGCCTCGCTGATGGCCGCCCACGCCGCGATGATCGACCGGGTTGACCAGGGAATCGGCGAACTCGTGCAGACACTCAAGGACACCGGCCGATACGACAACACCATCATCCTCATCCTCTCTGACAACGGGGCCTCCCCGGAACGATACATCAATCCGGGCTTCGATCGGGCCTCGCAAACCCGAGACGGCCGACCCATCCAGTACACAGGCGAATTCCATCCAGGACCGGAAACCACCTGGGGCTACCTCGGGCCGCACTGGGCAAGCGCTGTGAACACACCGTATCGTTACTGGAAGGCGACATCCTTCGAAGGGGGATGTCACTCTCCCTTGATCGTCCACTGGCCGGCTGGCTTGAAAGCCGTTCGAGGCTCGACCACGGATCGAGTCGAGCACGTCATCGACCTGATGCCAACCTGTCTTGAGCTCGCGGGAACACCGTATCCCGACCAGTACGCCGGTCATTCTCTCAAACCACAGGAAGGGACAAGTCTCGCACCGATCCTCAAAGGTCAAGCGGGACCGTTACCTCGAACTCTTTACTTCGAGCACGAGGGTGGCCGGGCGATCCTCGACGGTGATTGGAAGCTCGTCGCCAGAGCCGGCGAACCCTGGGAGCTCTATCACATCTCCCAGGACGCCACGGAGACGCACAACGTCGCGGATCAAGAACCGAAGCGGGTCGAAGCGATGGTAACCCGTTGGAACGCCTGGGCCGAACGCGTCGGCGCCGAGGCTCCGAAACGAGCCAGGGTGCCTTGAACCTGCGGAAAAGCACTGTCCACGGGTTTGGCCGGATCGATGCGAAGACTGTCGGTTAGTCGCCGAATTCCTTGAACAAGCGTTGCAACTCCTCTTCACCACCAACGATACCGAACGAGTGGCCGAAGATCTCGACCTCGAGATGGCCGTCGGCAAAGAACTCAACCTCCCATCGTTCGCCCGGCACAGCGACCTCGACCATGATGGCTTCGGGGCGCACTCGAGTGAGGTTGAAATAGATCTTGTGCTGATCCAAGTCCGAAAGGAAGTCGAGCAGCTTTTGGAGCGGGTTCAAGGAACAGCCCTTCTGATCATGCTTCGTCCCACCAGGTTCTCCTGGGAGTCGAGCCTTGAGTCCTCGGGGAGAAGTCCGACTGAGTTTGACAGCACTCCTGGGTCAAGCCACTTTAGCCCGTGGCCCCCGGCCGGTCGATCACGGACGTACGCATCGAAGACTGTTTGATCGACCGGATCCGATTGACGATCGTATTGATGATCTCGGGCTTCGCCTTGTTCTTCATCCCGACGAGGCCGATCGCATCGACGATCGACGTCAGGTCGGTCTTGGTCAAGGGATCGAGCTTTGCCCGCAGGGCTTCGATCAGGTCGAACGTGACGTCCGGGGAGGGTGCCCGACCGTGGAGGTCGACGACTTCCGCCCGGAGGGTGGCGAGGTCGAGCTTCGGCTTGGCGGGCGACTTGGCCCGAGCCCCGGCCTTCGGCTCGACGACGGGGATCACTCCGGTGCGCGAATACTCCTCGGCCCTCGCCAGGAAACCGGCGAACTGAACGAGGTCGTGGTCGCGGAATGGTTGGAGCCCCTCCGCGACCTTGGAGAGCTCCGTCGCCGACTTCTTGCCGTCGGCAGCCTGGAGGAGCCTGGCGAGGTCGTTGAGATACTGCTGGAGCTCGGAAATCTTCATGAATTCACCTCGGCCGGGGCAATCGCTCGAGTCCCGGTGGCCCGGCAGAAGGTCGGCAGGCGACCCTCGATCTCGTTCGCGAGGAGGTCGAATGCGTCGGACATCTTATCGCTTTCCGTCAGGGGCCGGTGCTCGTCCTCCGCGCTCCGCACCTCGGTACTCTGTCGGATGAACGAATCGAGGCGCGGCACGGCCTCGCCCCAGACGTTCTTGGCCTTGATCTCGAGCTCCGAGAGCCGGTTCTTCTCGTCGCTGGTGAGCTCGGCTCCGAACGTCCGGTTGGCCACCATCCCCAGCACCTTGAGCTGACCGTTGATATTCTCGCGGAACTGCAGCATCCGAGACAGGAGGACCGGGACACGGTCGGTGGTCGCCTTGCTCGGCATCACCGGGATCAACACGGAGTCGCTCGCGGCCAGCGCGTTCACGCAGCAGATATTGATCAACGGGGGACAGTCGAGGAGGACGATGTCGAACGTGTTGGAGATCCGCTTGAGGTGGAGCTCCCTGCGGAGGATGAATCGAGGGTCGCGGTGCCCCTCGCGCAAGAGCCATCGCACCGTCAGGTTGGTCTCGGCGTAGACGAGCGTGTCGACCGTCCCCACGATCGCCGAATCCTCCGTGCCGAGGACGGGCTGGGTGTAGTTCAGCAGATTCGGGTACTCGGCGTCGAATGACCGGGCGAGGAAGTCGCCGATGAAGAGACGCTTTTCTTCCAGGCTCGCCTGGTCTTGCTCGGGGAGGAAGAGGCTGGTGAGCGAGCCTTGCAGGTCGAGGTCGATCAACAGGACCTTCCAACCCCGGCGGCTCAACGCCGCGCCGAGGTTCGCGGTGAGCGTCGTCTTGCCGACACCCCCCTTCAGGTTCAGGATCGAAACGATCGGCATCCGCCGCTCCTCGAGGGGCCGGAAGTCCGGGGCGTTGTAGCGCACCCGCTCAGTCCAGGTGAAGCCCGTCTTCTCGAGGGCGCGCGTGATCCGTCGGCGTTCCGACGTGAACTGCGATTGGATCTCCTGGAGATGCTCCTGAAGCTTCGCGGAGGTGTCGCGATGCGACTCGGCGAGCTCCGCATGCCGGGTCGAGTCGCTCACGGCCGCGAGCTTCTCCTCGGCCAATCGACGCGCTTCGTCTCGAGCCGCTTCCAGACTGGCGATCAGGTCATCCGGGGAGGTGTCGAGCCGTTCCTTTTTGGCCGACTCGAGTTTCTGTTTCAGGTCGCGCACTTCGTCGCTCGCCATCGCCATACGATGGCGGAGGCCCGCGGAGAGCGCTCGGTGTAGCGCGATCAACGCCGGTGTCAGGGCCGAGATCACCACGGCCGCAGCCGAGCCGAACGCCAGGAGAACCTCTTTATTCGTCCAGCTTGGCAGACTATCCTTGAAGATGTCCTGCATATCGACCACACACTTTATCAAGTGAACCGAGTGACTTTAACGATACCCGAAACCAAGATAGTCGATACAATTCCTAGATCCTAGCACCCAGCGAAGTCCACGATATGAATTATCGAGAGGTGTGTGGAATCCTCCGCTCCTGGATCTCGCGACGCTTCCCAAGAGGCGTCAAGGGGCCTCTCATCCGTTCCCCCGACCGCGTCGCGCGGCGACCGCACATCGGGCCATTCCCCTTCTTCGAAGATGATTTGCAACGACGTTGGCGATGCGACCGGGGACGAAGCCTACGTCGCTCCGTCCCTCCTCGCTGACGTCGATCGGTTGCGCCCGCGGTCTGCAACCTCGCCTCGGCTCCAGAATGGCGTGAGCGAGCTTGTCGCGAAACCAGGCCCAGCGGTCGGCCGATTTCGATAGGAGTTGACCCGATCGGGTTGCTACACTCGGGAGACCGAGGGGCGGCGTATCCTCGAGTTGGCGACCCTGCGACGTTTTCCGCGAGGTCGATCCCGCCCCGACGCAAACCTGCCCGGAGGGAATTCACCCGTGAGAGCCGAGCGTCTCCCCATCGTCTGTGGGATCGCCATCCTGGCGATCGGCACACTCCTCCGGCCCGTCCCGGCGACGGCCGAGATCCTCTTCAAGGCCGACTTCGAGACCGGCGACTTCAGCCAGTTCAGCGGCCTGAGCAAGAAGATCAAGCCGGGACACATCGAGGTCGACACCGACGTCGTCCACGCCGGCAAATACTCGGGACGATTCACGATCCACGAGGACAACGTCTTCAACGCCGGGCAACTGCGAGTCCAGGCCAACGGGCCCAAGGTCACCGTCCAGGAAGGTTCGGATACCTTCGTCTCATTTTACATGTACATGAAGGAGCCGCCCAAGGATCGCGACAACTTCTTCTACTGGGAAGGCAGCCCGCCCCCGCGTTACAACAACGTGATGACCTGGTGGGTCCAGCCGAAGCCCGACGGCTCCGGCACGACCATCAAGTACGGGACGGGCAACCTCGGGCGCAAGGGCGTGCATTGGGAAGCCGACTTCGAGGTCGGACGCTGGCACCAGTTGGGCATGCACATCCATTGGTCGGAGGATCCCGCCAAGGGGAACGTCAAGCTGTGGTGGGACGGCGAAGTCGTCCTGGATAAGAAGGTCCAGACCAAGGGGCCCCAGTCCGTCTACTTCTCCCAGCCTGGGATCCACCGCTCCCCGCACGCGGAGTCGGTCGACACCATCTATTTCGACGACATCCTCTGCGCCACGACGCTTGAGGAGATTGTGATCCAGAAACCCGGCACCAAAGCGAAATGAACATCGGAGCTGGGTTGAGTATCCATCGCGACGTTCGCGATGCATCGGATGAGGACGATCCCCCCGGTAGGTGGGGCACTCTTGCCCCCTGGCATTTGCCAAGGCTCCCGCGATAAGCGCGGGGCAGGAGTGCCCCAGCTACCGGGGGGATGACTGTGCGCTCTTCGTCTGTTGCCCACGAAAGCGGCTACGGCTCACCCCGAATGAAAGCATGACGGGCCAGTCCTCGGACAACCTCCCTCAGGCGTCAGGGTTGTCGATCAGTTCCTGAAGCCGCATCCGGAACTCGGCCGGGAGGGCGTTGACCCAACCCTCGTCGACAAGCCCAACATCGAGAAGGTCGAGGATGTGCATCTTATCTTTGATCCGGAAGGATGTGAGCTCCATCCGGACCAGAGCCTGCAACTTGAGGACGTGAAATTGGCCGGTCCACTCGGACTGCGTGACGTCAGGTGTGGGAAAGAGGTATTCGGCGCGGACCTTCTCGCCAGCGAAGATGATCTGGATGGCATCGCGAGTCTTCGCACCTGGGCTATCGAGAAATCTATCGACACCTTTCACGTGAAGCCGGACGAAGCCCACGGACTCGAGAACAGAACAACCGGCGTTGCTTCATCAAGATCCGCTCGTCGAAGGAGGATATCAACGTCCTGGGTGTTGTGCACAGCCGCCGTGTCAACCCTGGCGACCCAGACCGCAACCGCATTGCCCCCGATGACCGCGTACGGAATCATGGCCTCGTTTAACGGCTTCGTCGCCCGGAGCAAGCGAGCACGGACCATTTCCACTGCGGTGACCATCCTTTCCAAATGGATTGGTTCCCATGGTGGTGTCATCGCCGCGCCTCCTCTTCCTCCAAGCAGCTTCCCACCTCAATCATCCCATCCTCCATCGCGTTCA
Source organism: Singulisphaera rosea (assembly GCF_054877945.1). Lineage (NCBI taxonomy): Bacteria > Pseudomonadati > Planctomycetota > Planctomycetia > Isosphaerales > Isosphaeraceae > Singulisphaera > Singulisphaera rosea. Next base: position 280,647 of record NZ_JBTYIP020000009.1, read on the forward strand.
TCAAAATCCCATCCCGTGACGTCGTGCGAGGATCGACTCGTTTCGAGCCTTCCGATAGGAGCATCCCTCCGGGAGAGTTCATCTTGACTTAGCCGACCGAGTTCTCATACTTCCAGTACCGTTGACATCCGGCATTTTTCGGATGAAAGCATCCTGGCCCGGGGTCTTACCCCGCCAGGGCAAGGGTCGGCGGGATACCTTCGAGCCGAACGGCTCGGGAGGCAGGGATGGGACAGGGAAGTTCGCTCGAGTCGAAAGTGGTCGATGGCACCTCGGGCGGCGATCCTGCCCGTCGGGGCCCGGGGCTCGTGGGGAACGTCCTCGGGGCGATCGGGTGGACGCCGCTCATCCCACTGACTCGGTTGGCCGAGGGGGTCCCGGCGCGAGTCCTGGTCAAGCTCGAGTCGTCGAATCCGGGCGGGAGCGTCAAGGATCGCGTCGGCGTGGCGATGGTCGACGAGGCCGAGCGTCTGGGATGGCTCAAGCCGGGGGGGACGATCATCGAGGCGACCGCCGGCAATACCGGCGTCGGGCTGGCGATGGCCGCGGCGGTCAAGGGATACCGTTGCGTCTTCGTGCTGCCGGACAAGATGAGCCTCGAGAAGGTCCGGCTCCTGAAAGCCTACGGCGCGGAGATTGTGATCACCCCCACGTCGGTCCCACCCGACTCCCCCGAGAGCTACAACGGCGTGGCCGACCGCCTCGCCCGGGAGATCCCCGGCGCCTGGCGTCCCAACCAGTTCGCGAACCTCGCGAACCCCGAGGTCCACTACCGGACGACCGGCCCCGAGATCTGGGAGCAGACCGAGGGTCGGATCACGGCGTTCGTCGCCGGGGTCGGCACGGGCGGGACGATCTCCGGGGTTGGCCGCTACCTCAAGGAGCGGAACCCGGACGTCCGGGTTATCGGCGCCGACCCCGAAGGGTCGGTCCTCTCGGGCGACACCCCGAGGCCCTGGAAGGTCGAAGGGATCGGCGAGGACTTCGTCCCGAAGACCCTGAACGGTCAGGTTGTTGACGAGTGGGTCCGCGTCGGCGACGCCGAGAGCTTCCACACGGCGAGGGCCTTGGCGCGTCGCGAAGGGCTGCTCGTCGGCGGGTCGTCCGGGACGGCCGTCGCCGCCGCGCTTCGGTTCGCCCGACGCCTCTCCGCAGACGACGTCGTCGTCGCCCTCTGCCCCGACACCGGGCGCAACTACCTCAGCAAGATCTACGACGACACCTGGCTCGCCGAGAACGGACTCCTGCAAGTCGAGCACCCGGCGCAGACCGTCGGCGACCTGCTCCTTGCCCGAGGACCGAGGGCATTGGTGAGCGTCTCGCCCGAGACGACCGCCGCACAGGCCGTCGAGTTGATGCAGTCGCGCGGGATCTCGCAATTCCCCGTGCTCCGCGACGGACGTTCGGTCGGCAGCATGCAAGAAGTCACGCTCGCCAGGTTGTTTCACGACGACACCGACCCGAACCAGGTCCTCGTCCGCGACATCATGGCCCGCCCCCTGCCCCAGGTCGACATCTCGGTCCATCTCGACGAAGCCTACCGCCTCCTCCTGGCGGGCAACTCGGGCGTCCTGGCGGTCGCGGGAGACGAGGTCGTCGACATCGTCACCCGGATCGACCTGATCCATTACTGGAACCGTACGCCGAATGCTGATGGGGCCACGGATTGAATGGGGGGATTTTCAGCCACGGATTGAACACGGATGAAACACGGACAAGACAACCCAGGGATCAAGACAAAACTTCAAATTAAATTGCTTTTTAAATTTTTAAGTTATCCGTGTTTCATCCGTGTTCAATCCGTGGCTAAACCTCTTGCCTTCAATCCCTGGCCAATAAATCCACCGCAATCCATCCGTGGCCAAAATCATGAAAGATCACGAGCACAAGCCCGGCTTCTCCACCATCGCGATCCACGCCGGCCAGGAGGCCGACCCGGCGACCGGGGCGACGGTGGTGCCGATCTATGCAACGTCGACTTATACGCAGGAGGCTCCCGGGCGTCACAAGGGGTACGAGTACTCCCGGAGCGGGAATCCGACGCGATCGGCCCTGGAGACCTGCCTCGCGGCGCTCGAGGGGGGCGAGCGGGGCCTGGCCTTCGCCTCGGGCCTCGCGGCGACGACCGCGGTGCTCTCAACACTCCGGCCCGGTGATGAAGTCGCCGCCGCCGCGGATCTGTACGGCGGGACCTTCCGGCTCCTCGAGCGAGTGTTCAAGCCCTGGGGGCTCGTCCCTCGATATACCGAGGACCCCAGCGCCGAAGGTTTCGCGGCAATTATGACTCCGGCCACGAAGCTCGTCTGGATCGAGACACCGACCAACCCGCTCTTACAGGTCCTCGACATCGCCGCGATCGCCGAGCTCACCCACGCCCGAGGGGCCCTGCTGGCGGTCGATAACACGTTCGCGTCGCCGTATCTCCAACGGCCGATCGAGCTCGGCGCCGATATCGTCGTCCACAGCACGACCAAATACCTCGCCGGCCACTCCGACGTGATCGGGGGCGCCGTGATCGGCCCGAAGTCGCTCCTCGAGCCGATCGCATTCTATCAGAACGCGGCCGGCGGCGTGCCCGGCCCGTTCGACTCCTGGCTCGTGCTACGGGGCATCAAGACGCTGGCCGTCCGGATGGAGAGGCATTGCGCGAACGCCTCGGAGCTCGCCCGATGGCTGGCCGCGCATCCGGGCGTTGAGCGCGTCTACTACCCCGGCCTCCCCGAGCATCCCAACCACGAGGTCGCCCGTCGCCAGATGCGCGACTTCGGGGGGATGCTCAGCGTCCGTCTCAAGGGAGGGGCACCGGCCGTCGAACGGCTCCTGACCCGGACGCATCTCTTCAGCCTCGCGGAGAGCCTCGGCGGAGTCGAATCCCTGATCGGCCACCCCGCCACGATGACCCACGCGAGCATCCCGGTCGAAGTCCGCGCGGCCAGGGGCGTCGACGATGGTTTGGTCCGGCTCAGCGTCGGCATCGAAGACCTCGATGACCTCCGAGGCGACCTCGAGCAGGCCCTCTCCTGAACCGAACCTTACACGCTCCACCCTGGGCGGTTCGACCTCGCGAGGTTGGATCGCCCCATGGTGATGCCGATGTCCGTCGTTGTTCTCCCTCTTTCCGCCGAGAGTGGCCTCACGTCCGAGGAGCGATCGGAGACGGGGTTCGCAGCATTCCTCAAAGCCCCTCGGCCTTGAAACATTTCAACAAAAAATAAATTTAACTACAGACGAATTTCATTATCTCTCCTTATATAACACGCGTTTCAACTCCGAGGTCGGTCAAGGCCCCCGGCGGGCCCCCGTCGTGCTGGAGTCTCATTCGGAAAAGCTCACCAAGTCTACCCGCTCTCATCGCGTGCAAATTGACTCTCACCGATGCAGGATTATAGGGTGGAAGCCTGCTTGCACGAGGGCTAAGCGAAGAGTCTTTCACGAGATCCGATGGTTGGATGAGGACATTGACTGCCTGGTACGGGCTGGCGGCCGATTTGCGCAATCCGTTCAAATTTCCGCTCGCCGATTGCGAATGAGTCGGGGGAAGTCAGACGGCGAGCAGGACGGGCTATCGGGCTCGTCGGGGCGCATCTCCGGCGCCTGACCGTTCCTCACTTCCAAAACGGAGTCCGCAAGATGGACCTCAGTCCCGTCGCGTCATCACCCGCCCCAGGAAGACTCGCGTTCATCTTCGCCTTCGGAGCCATCCTGGTCGGGCTTTCTCACGCCCGGGCGGAGGGCCCGGGGCTTGATGCGGTGGCCCGTGACTATGCGAAGAGCCACGAATTTCACGGGACGATCCTAGTCGAGCGTCAGGGTGTCACGCTCTACCGCGAGAGCTTCGGGCTCGCCGAACGCGAGTTCGACATCCCCGTCCAGGACGACACGAAGTTCAAGGTCGCATCGATTACCAAATCCTTCACGTCGGTCTTGATCCTCCAACTCAGCGAGCAAGGGAAGCTCGAGTTGGACGCCCCCTTCAAGAGGTATCTTCCCGGCTATCCCGGCGCGGGTGCCGACACGATCACGATCCACCAGCTCTTGAATCACACCTCGGGGCTCGGAAACTACGATACGATGCTGCCGGAAGTAGAGCTCGAGAAACGGGGGCTTGATCTCTACCAGTTACCCCACACCACCGACCAACTCCTCGACAAACACGCGCGCAGCAAGATCGCCAACGAACCCGGAAAGAAGTTCGACTACAATAATGCCGATTATGTGATTCTGGGAAAAGTGATTGAGGCCCTCGCCGGCAAGCCTTACGACGTCGTCGTCACCGAACGCATCCTGGCTCCCTTGGGAATGACCGAGACGGGGATGACCCGTCACCACCAGATTACGAAGAAGCTCGCCAGGACCTACTGGCGGCCGAAGGGCTCCCGAGAGATGACGAACGACTGGCCGTTCTACTACGAGAATTGGTACGCCGCGGGCGGCATGTATTCCACGGCGACCGACCTCCGGAAGTTTGCCGATGCACTCTTCGGGGGCAAGCTCTTGAAGCCCGATTCGCTGAGCCGCATGCTGAAGCCCGGGTTGGACGATTACGGCTACGGCGCCTGGATCAGCAACCGAGAGATCGGGGGGAAGCCGGACAGGGTCTTCGAGAGGTTCGGCAGTATCCAGGGGGCGAACTGCATCCTATCCCACGTCATGAATGCTGACATCACGGTTATCTTATTGAGCAACACCAATGTCACCGACCTCGGTGATTTCGCGGCCGTACTGAGCAAGGCAGCCGCCAGTCCCCCGAAAGACTAGCGTGGTGAACGGACGGGTTGTGCTCGTAAGTCGAGCGCACAACACCGGTGGCAAACCGCGGTGGTCGCCGGCTCAGGCCAGCGGATGACCCTCCGACCGCCGGAGTCGATCTCGATGTTCTTCATTTCGATGTACGGGACGCGGTTGAAGGCCTCGCCGAGTCCCATCTGATGGAACACGTCGATGCCGCTGCGTTGCAACCCTTCGCCACGGAAGGCGCGTGCGAAGTCAGGGTGTGTCTCCAGCGCCGTGACCTCCACGCACCGCCTCGCCAGCAGGTAGGCCAACGCCATTCCTGCGGGTCCGGCGCCGACGATCAGCACTCGGCCCGGTCGCCCCGTCATGAGTCCCTCCCGTCGAAGCCCGTCGGCCCCGAGCACCGTCGCCCCGGCACGATCGACACGCATGATCAAGCCTTCGCTCCGTCAAACCCATCTTTAAAGCAAGACGGAGGAGGCGATGAGCGTGACGAGTAAGAACCTGTCCCGAACCCCGGTTTTTAGGAAAAACCGGGGTTCGGGACAGCCATTCGAAGTGTTCGAGGAGACCCCTCACCGAAGGCGACGATCGGGTTTCGGAATCGGTTCGCCGACGTCCTACCTGAATAGATGTCACGATTGACCGATCCCTTTAGGTAGGTGAATAATGAGACACTCTCCGCAAGAAAGCCGCTCATCTCGCCCTGCCCGCATGCCCCTTTGGAGTTTGAACCCGACATGCATCCGTGGAATGCGCCCCGTTCCCAATGCGCCCCGGCTCGACTCCGCACAGGGGTAGTGCTCGGCCTCGCGCTGGCCGGGCTGCTGACATCGGCCGACCTCCGGTACGCGGACGGCGCCGAGGCTACCTCCCAGGATAAGACCGCGGCGTCGCCGGAATTCACCCGAGACGTCGCGCCCCTGTTGCAGAAACACTGTTACAAGTGTCACGGCACCGAAGGGGGCAAAGGGGGGCTCGACCTCCGCACGGTCGGGGCCATGCTCCAGGGGGGCGAGAGCGGCGACCCCGCAATCGTGCCGGGAAAGTCGGCGGAGAGCCTCCTCATCCGGGTCGTCGCCGACGGCACGATGCCGCCCGGCAAGGTCTCGAAGCTCGACGGCGGGGAGGTCGGCCGGATCAAGGCCTGGATCGACGCCGGGGCATCGGCCGGGTCGGCGACCACGGACGCCCCCGTCGACCCCTCCCTCACCGCGCAGGCCGCGGTCGCCCGCAAGGTCGCGGACATCCTCGACTTCAACTGCATCGTCTGCCACGGGCGGAAGACGCAGGAAGGGGGCCTCGACCTCCGCACGGTCGAATCGATGCGGCGAGGGGGGAAATCGGGACCGGCCCTCGTCCCCGGCCACTCCAAGGAGAGCCTGCTGGTACGCCGGATCCGCGACGACGAGATGCCGACTCGCGAGGGGCGCTCGCAGGCGTCGGTCAAGCCCATCGCCGCGACCGAGCTCGAGATGATCGCCTCGTGGATCGACGCCGGGGCCCCCGAGCCCCCGCGACGGCCGGTCCTCCGCGACCACGCGAGGGACATCACCGAGGCCGACCGTGGCTGGTGGTCGTTCCAGCCGCCGAAGCGCCCCGACGTGCCCGCCGTCCGCCCCGAACACTCGAGGATGGTCCGCAACCCGATCGACTCGTTCCTCCTGGCCCGCCTCGAGAAAGCCGGCCTGGGGTTCGCCCCCGAGGCGGATCGGATCACCCTGCTGCGCCGGGTCACCTTCGACCTCGTCGGACTCCCCCCTTCGCCCGAGGAGATCGACGCGTTCCTGGGCGACGACAAGCCGGGCGCCTATGAGCGGGTCGTCGCCCGGCTCCTCGACTCGCCCAGGCACGGCGAGCGTTGGGGCCAGCACTGGCTCGACGCGGCGGGTTACTCCGAGTCCGACGGCGGCGACAACTTCGACCCGGTCCGGAATGACTTCTACCGTTATCGCGACTATGTCATCCGCGCCGTGAACGCCGACAAGCCCTACGACCGCTTCCTCCAGGAACAGCTCGCGGGCGACGAGCTCGAGGACTATCTCCACGCCCCCGAGATCACCCCGGCGTTGGCGGACAACCTGGTCGCCACGGGCTTCCTCCGGACCTGCGTCGACCCGACGGACCGCCCCGTCCACAACTACCCGCCCGACCGTGCCCAGGTGCTCGCCGACACGATCCAGGTGGTCGACTCGACCTTGCTCGGGCTCACGATCGGCTGCGCCCGTTGCCACAGCCACAAGTACAACCCGATCACCCATGCCGACTATTACGGCCTCTCCGCCGTCTTCGCCGCGGCCTACACGCCGCTCGAATGGCGGACGCCGAAGCAACGGCTCGAAGAGCTGGCCACGAAGGCCCAGCGCGACGTCGCGAAGTCGACGAACGCCAAGCTCGACCTCCGGATCGCCGTGAACAAGGCCGCGACCGAGAGCCTGACCACGATCCTCAACCGGCTCCTCTTCCAGAAGAAGCTCGACCAGCTTCCCGAGAAGCTCCGGGCAGACGTGAGGATCGCGCTGGCGCAGCCGGAGGCCCAGCGTGATCCGGTCCAGAAGTACCTCGCCGAGAAACTGGGGGAACACTTCCAGCCGAAAGACGACGAGCTCGCGGCGGCCTTCCCCAAACCTCAGGCGATGGTCGTCCGGGGCCGAGAACGGATCGCCGCGCTCGACGCGAAGAAGATCCGGCTCCCCGTCGCCCGAGCCTTGACCGACACTCGGTCCGATGCGGATCCGTTTTTTCTGCTCCGCCGAGGCGAGGCCTACAACCGTGGTGGCGAGGTCGTCCCCGATGTTCCGGCCGTCCTCACGGACGGCTCGACCCCGCTGGAAGTCACGCCCCCCTGGCCCGGCGCCCAATCGACGGGCAGACGCCTGGCATTCGCCCGCTGGCTCACGAGGCCCGACCACCCGCTGACGGCCCGTATTCATGTGAATCGAGTCTGGCAGGAGCATTTCGGGACCGGGATCGTGCCGACGGTCGACGATTTCGGCCGCACCGGCGTCGCGCCGACTCATCCCGAGCTGCTCGACTGGCTCGCCACAGAGTTCGTCCGCCAGGGGTGGAGCGTCAAGACGTTGCATAAGCTGATCGTCACGTCGGCCGCCTATCGCCAGTCGTCGAAGAGGACGCCGGAGCTCGCCGCAGCGGACCCCAAGGACGAGTGGCTCGGTCGGTTCCCGCTCCGCCGACTCGACGCCGAGGCGATCCACGACTCGGTCCTGGCGGTCGCCGGGGCGCTCAACACCACGATGGGAGGGCCGGCCTCCGAGGTCGTCGTCGACGACGAGGGGCAGGTCGTCGCCAAGGACGTCCCCGAGCACAGGCGCCGGGGGATTTATATGCTCCACCGACGATCGCAGCCCCTGACCGTCATCGACACGTTCGACGCCCCCCGGATGACCATCAACTGCGTCAAACGCCGCGGCTCGACCGTCGCCTCGCAAGCGCTCTTGATGCTCAACAGCGAATGGATCATGGCCCAATCCGAGCGCACCGCGGGGCGGCTCCGCGACGCGGCCGGTCCTTCGTCGACGGCCCAGGTCGACCTCGCGTACCGCCTGGTGCTCTCGCGACACCCGACCGACCGAGAATCGGCCCAGGCCCTCGAGTTCCTCGACGCCGAGGCCCGGGCGCATACCGACGCTCCGGCCGGCTCCCGGCCCGACGAGGCCTCTCACAAGGCCCTCGCGGACTTCTGCCAGGTCCTCCTGAATTCCCCCGAGTTTCTCTACATCGACTGAGTGCAAGCCCCGAAACCCGGTGTTTTCTTAAACACCGGGTTTCTGACGCCGACAACCCCGCCCGCTGCGGGACGTCGTCGCCGACTCCCTGGACTCATCCCCGAAAAAAGACGCCCGGACCCGTCCCGAAAGGTCACCGACCGATGAATCGACCGGACGCCTGGAATGCCTGGACGCGACGCGAGTGGTTCCGCCATGTCGGCGCCGGTTTCGGCGGGGCCGCGCTCGCCTCGATGCTCGCGGAGGACCTCCGGGCGGCCGATCCCCATGCGAAGAATGGGCCAACACCCGGCGAAGCGTACGACGCCCGGCCGAAGGCCCCGCATTTCACGCCCAGGGCGCGCTCCGTCATCCAGCTCTTGATGCCGGGCGGCCCGAGCCACGTCGACATGTTCGACCCCAAGCCGGCGCTCGACCGCCACGACGGCAAGCGGTTCCCCGGCGTGATCGACGCGATGAACGCCGACAAGGTGGGCGCGGTCATGCGCAGCCCCTTCTCGTTCGCCCGCTACGGCGAGTCGGGCATCGACGTCAGCAACCTGCTCCCGTACACGTCGCGCGTCGTCGACAAGATGACCGTGATCCGCTCGATGTACACCGAGCACATCAACCACGAGCCGGCCATCTGGATGATGAACACCGGGCGGACGATCCCCGGGCGGCCCTCCTCGGGCTCGTGGGTCATCTACGGGCTCGGGAGCGAGAACCAGGACCTGCCGGCGTACGTGGCCCTCGAGGACCCCAAGGGGCAGCTCGACGGGATCCGCAACTGGTCGGCGGGCTGGCTCCCGCCGATCTACCAGGGGACGCCGTTCCGCTCCGTCGGCAGCCCGGTCCTCAACCTCAAGCCGAAGCGGACGGTCACGGCGGAGGTCCAGTCGCGCCGGCTCCGCTACCTGTCCGACCTTGCCGAGGACCATCGCCGCGCCCATCCCGGCGAGGCGGAGCTCGACGCCAGGATCGCCAGCTACGAGCTCGCCGCGCGGATGCAGATCTCGGCGACCGAGGCCCTCGACCTCAACTCCGAGACCGCGGCGACCCGCGAGGCCTACGGCCTCAACGACGAGGTCACCGCCTCGTACGGCAGGCGCTGCCTGATGGCCAGACGCCTCGTCGAACGCGGCGTCCGATTCGTTCAAGTGTTCATGGATTTCGTCTGGGACCAGCACAACGGCCTGGCGGTCGGCCTCCGGGAGAACTGCGCGAGGACCGACCGCCCCATCGCCGCGCTGCTCGAAGACCTCGACTCCCGAGGACTGCTCGACGACACCCTGGTGATGTGGGGGGGCGAGTTCGGCCGCCTGCCCGTCTCCGAGGCCGGCGACGGCCGCGACCACAACCCCCGGGGGTTCACGAGCTGGCTCGCCGGCGGCGGGGTCAAGGCCGGCTACATCCATGGCGCGACCGACGACTTCGGCTACGAGGCCGTCACCGACCGCGTCAGCGTCCCCGACCTCCACGCCACGATGCTCCACCTCCTCGGCCTCGACTTCAAGCGGCTCACCTATCCGGTCCACGGACTCGAGGAAGGGCTTATCAGCACGATCTATACGCCGCGCATCGTCAAGGAAATCCTCGCCTGACGCCGCCAACCCCGACAGCATTGCGAAGCCAGTGTCGCCGACAAGTTGCTTTGCGTGTGGTAACCGATTCGTCTTGCCGAGTTGCGTAGACTTTGGCAGCCTATCCCGTTCGATTGGCGATCAAGGACGAACGACCGGAGAGCGCATGGACGAGCCAACGCCCGATGACCCGAGGGCCTCGACCTTCGACACTCCGGAAGCCCTCCTCGACGCCTTCCGCGTCCATCCCGAATGGACCGAGCGCGAGCGGGACGAGCACCTCGACCGCGTGATCGCCGCCGCCCCGAGCGATCGGCTCTCGTCGGCGATCCTCGCGAGGTTGGACGACCTCAGCGGCGGCGAGGGGGAGGCCATCCTCCGACTCATCGAGGCCCACTCGACCCCGGAGCTCCTCCGCGCGCTGGCCGACGCCCTCATCGCGCAACCAGGTCTTCCCCCCGAACGATCCTGGGAGGCCCTCGTCCTCCTCGAAGGGGCGGGACTGCTCGAGGACTACCCCGAGCTCGAAGAGCGTCGGGAGGAGTTGGAAGAGTCGCTCGATGAGGAGAGCTCCCTCGACCAGCTCGCCGAACAGCTCGAAGGCGACCCCGAAGGGACCTGGCTGGCCCTCCAGGGATTGGGCGCCGTCGAGGCCGAAGTCCGGCCGCAGATCGTCGCGGGCCTGGCCAGGGTTCCGCTCGGCCCCGGCCTCATCGGGTTCCTACGCCTCCTGGTCTTCGCCCACGACGCGTCCACACGGGCCGCGGCCCTCGACGCCCTCACCCGCCCCGGGCGCGATCCCGACCTCGTGGCCGCCTGGGCGTCGCTCGCCGCGGACCATCCCGACCCCGAAGTCGTCGCGCGGGCGAATCGATGGCTGGGAACGTCCCAGGGGACGGCCCTGGCGACCTCGGCGGGCCGCAGCCTCGTCGAGCCTCGGCAACTCCGTTCCCGAGTCACCGCGCTCGACGGGCTGGGACGAGGATCGATCATCATCTCTTCAACCCGGAATGGCACCCGAGCGACGGCCGCCTTCCTCTGCGACATGCAGGACGGCATACGAGAGGTGCTCGGCCAGACCGACGACGACCCCGTCCACGCGGAGGCGGCGTTCCGGGAGTTCGCCGGCCAAGACGACCTCGAAGCCGTGGAGGACGTGACCGAGCTCGCCCTGAGGCTGTTGGGGGGGAGCGTCCAGCTCTGCGGGCCGGAAACGTCGCCGGCCCTTCGCTACTGGCTCGAAGAGGCGGTGCATCCTCGTTTCAGGTCCCTCCCCTTCCCCGAGCCCTTCCCCGGCTGGGATCCGGCCTCTCTCCCATTCGACACGATGCCCGACCGGGCTCGCGCCGTGCTCGACGCCTGCCCGACCTGGATCGACGCCTCGCCGCTCACGTATGAGATCGCCGAGGAGATCACGCTCCGCGAGGGGGACACGCCCCCCGACCCGAGACGCGACGCGGGAGCCTATCGCTTCCTGTTCGAGCATCGACTCTTGAAGCAGCTCGAGCTCTACCGGCGGATGCTCTACTGGATGGCGTCGTTCTGGCAGGCGTTGGGGGCCCACGAGCTGGGCCGGTCGGCGTATTCTCTGGCGTGGCAGCTCTCGGACGCCCAGCACGCGGTCCCCGGCCACCCCTTCACCGTCGCGCTCGCGACGCGGAGCCTGACCGCTGCGCAGGCGGACCTCCGCCTCGGCATTGACCCGAGGCGACGGCCCTCGACGCTGGGCACGTAACCCGCGAACGACCGACGTCGCGCGAGTCACGCGCCCGGCCCGACGTACCTCACTTCTTGGTCACCTTCTCGGCAGGGGCGGGTGCCTTGGCCGGCGGGGTCTTCTTCTTATCGTCGATCTTCTTCTGCTTGGCTTTGTCCTTCGGTGCCTTATCGCCCACGGCAGCTCTCCCTTCAGTTCGATGTGTTGGGAACGGAACGGACGTGCTGGAATCGCACCTTGCTGATGGCGTGCGCCAAATTATCAGCATGCCGAAGTTGAGGTTCAAGGCGGATCGATGAAAAAGCGACGTCATCATGATGAAGAGGGGAGGATTCGCGCAATCGTGACGCTCGGGGACGACCCGAAGTCTGATGGGAACCCCAATGCAAGGCGCGCGACGAGGCCCGACTCCTCGTTGAGAAGAGACGGGCCTCGCGGTGAAAGCTCAAATCAGAAGGGCTCGTAGCACGTGCGCGAGGCGTCGCGGCAATCCTCGCCGCCGACCATCTCGTCATCCGGTCCGAAGCCTTTCATGCTCTTGAGGCACCAGTAGATCGTGTTGTCGTAGTCGGCGTGCTCGTTGCCGCCGAGGCCGTCGGTATAGACGTACATCCCCTTGTTCCTCAGGTGGCGACAAGGGACGGACGATTCGACGATCGGGAGCTCGTCGTTGGGTTCGGCGCCAGGCATGGCGGCTCAGCCCTCCTCCCAGTAGCGGTTGCCGACGGCGGCGAGCAGGGCTCGCTTGACGACGGTCTTGGTCAGGGCCACCTTGTAGACGTTCATCGAGAGGGGTTTCGCCCCTTCGATCGCGGCGGATCCGGCGGCCTCGGCCGAGTCGAGAGTGACCGCCTTGCCGACGATCGCCTTCTCGGCGGCCTCGCTCCGCCAGGGGATCGGCGCCACGCCCCCGAGGACGACGCGGGCCTCGCGGACCTTGTCGCCGTCGAGATCGAGGCTGACCGAGGCGAGCACCAGCGGCCAGTCGTGGGCCTGCTTCTGCCTGGCCTCGTACGACGCGTTCTTCCCCTTCACCGCAGGCAGAGTGATCTTGGTCAGGATTTCGCCGGGAGCGGCGGTCAGCTCGCGGTCGCCGTCCTTCTTCGGCACCTGGTAGAGTTCCTCGACCTTGACCGTGCGCTCCCCCTTCGGGCCGGCGAGCGTGGCCTTGGCCCCGAGGGCAATCAGGGGGACGGCCAGGCTCGACGGGCTGACGAAGAGGGCGTCGCCGTCAGTCAGGAAAATCGCGTGATGGCGGTTGTCCCCCTCGCGGATCAGGTTCTTGCCGTCCTTGACGGGCAGCAGGCCGTGGCCGCCCCGGTAATACCAACACCTCGGGCGCTGGAGCAGGTTGCCGCCGACGGTCGCCATGTTGCGGAGTTGCGGCGTGCCGACTTCGAGGGCCGCTTGCCAGAGCGCGGGGAAGGCCTCGCGGACGCCCTTGTCGGCGAGCAGATTGGCGAGCAGCGTCCCCGCGCCGACGGACAGGCCGGAGCGAGGGTCGCCGGAGACCCCGGCGATCGCCTTGATGTCCTTGAGGTAGACGACGCGCTCGGGGCTGGCGACATCTTCCTTCATCCGGCTGAGGAGGTCGGTCCCGCCGGAGAGCGCCGCCCCTTGGGGGACGCCGAGGAGCTTCACGGCCTCCTCGACGGTCGTGGGGCCGGCGTATTCAAAGGCTTTCATCGGTCACGCCTCCCCATTCTTCTGGGACTTGGTGGCCAGGGCATTGAGGACGTTGCGGGGGGACATCGGCCACTCGGTCACGCGGACGCCGATGGCGTTGGTCACGGCGTTGCCGATGGCGGCGGCGGTCGCGATGGTGGGAGGTTCGCCCACCCCGATCACCCCGCGCTGCTTCTGCTCGGGGGGTTCATAAGCGTGGACGATGATCTCGGGGATGTCGGACGCGCCGGCGAGCTTGTACAGCTCCATGTCGGGGTTGAGCATCACGCCCGTGGTCGGGTCCATGATCCGCTCCTCGAACAGGCCGTAGTTCAGGCCGCCGATCACGCCGCCATACACCTGGCTCTCCCAGGTGAGCTTGTCGAGGATCAGGCCCGTGTCCTGGACCGCGACGATCTTCTTGAGCCGGACGACCCCCGTCTCGATGTCGACGGTCACGTCGGCGAACTGGCAGCCGCCCACGCCGACCGAGGAGAGCCCCGCCTCGAACTTGCCGGTCTCGGAGATCGGCATCATCCCGAGCTTGCGGCAGGCGTCCTTCCAGGACATCTTGGGCTCGCCCTTGACGAGGAGCTTCCCGTCCTTGAGCGCCAGGTCGTCGGCCGTCACCCCCAGGCCTGGTGCGAGCTTGGCGAAGAGGGCCGTGCGGGCCTGGGTGACGGCCATGAACGCCGGCGGGCTCATCGAGGGAGTGGTCGTCGAGCCGCCCGAGGGCTGGCCGGGCGGGAACGTCGAGTTGCCGATGTTCGACGTGATGTCGAGGACGTTCAAGCCGAGGACCTCGGCCGCGATGATCGCGAGGATCGTCCTCGCCCCGGTGCCGATGTCCTGGGTGCCGGTCCGCATCTCGACGGAGCCGTCGGGGTTGATGTTGCAGAGGACCTGCTTGTCCTGCGCACCGCCACCGCCCCAGGTGTGCAGGGCCATACCGAGCCCGCGCTTGATCGGCCCCTTGCCGTTCTGGCCTCGGGGTTTGCGGTTCGCCTTCCAGCCGATCAACTCGGCGCCGATCTTGACCTCGTCCTCATAGAGGGGCGTGAGCGGCCCGTTCTTGGGGAGGTTCTTGAGCCGGAACTCGAGGGGGTCAATGCCGAGTTTGTCGGCGAGGTCGTCCATCGCCGCTTCCATCAAGGCGCACCCCTGGGGGTGTCCCGGGGCCCGCATGGCGCGGGCGCCGCCGCCGTTGACGAAGACCTCGGAGTGGATCCGGGACGACGCGGGGACGTTGTAGACGTACGGCAAGGGGAACTGCGACCCGCCCCGGCCGCCGGTCCCGTGCGTCTCGGCGATCATCGCGACGAGCTGGCCGTCCTTGCTCGCGCCGAGCTTGATGTGGCCGGTCGCGCTCGGGCGGTTGCCGGCGGCGAGGTGCTCCTGGACGCGGTCGAGGAAGATCTTGACCGGCCGCCCGCCGCACTTCTTCGAGAGCTCGGCCGCGGTCCGGCCCCAGATATCGGCGCCGAACTTCGAGCCGAAGCCGCCCCCCATCACCTCGGTCAGCACGGTGACGTTCGTCGAAGGGATGTTGAAGCTCTGCGCCAACTCGTTCGCGGTCACGGCGACGGCCTGGGTGCTCGCCCAGGCGACGATCTTGTCATCCCCGTCCCACTTGGCGGTCAGGCCGTGGGACTCGAGGCAGACGTGGGTGATGACCGGGACCGAGTAGGTGGCCTCGATCGTCGCGTCGGCCTTGGACATGGCGTCGTCGGGCTTGCCGTTGACGAGCGCCCGCCCTTTGCGGACGTTGCCCCCCTTGGCGATCTCCGGGGCCCCTTTCGCCATCGCCTGCGCTTCGGTGACGACGTGAGGCAGGATCTCGTACTCGACCTTGATCGCGCGGATGCCGTCGCGGGCCTTTTCCTCGGTCTCGGCCGCCACGGCGGCGATGTCGTCCCCCTGGAAGCGGAGGGTCGCCCCGACCTCGGCGATCACGTGGACGCCGACGACGCCCGGCACCTTCTCGGCGGCCGACGTGTCGATCGACTTGATCTTGGCGTGGGCATGCGGGCTATAGAGGATCAGGCCGAAGAGTGTCCCTTCGGGCCGCATGTCGGATGGGTACTTGGCGCGACCGGTGGCCTTGGCCATGCCGTCGAGCCGGGGGATCCTCGTGCCGATCAGGCGGGGATTTTCGGGCCAGGAGGCCATGGGTCAGGCTCCTTTCATGGCTTTGGCCGCGGCGAGCGCCGCCTGGAAGACGCCGATGTACGTGCCGCACCGGCAGATGTTGCCGTCGAGCCCACGCTTGATTTCCTCGAGCGTCGGCTCCTTCCCCTTGTTCTGGTCGAGATAGGCCTTGCACGCGGTGACGAAGCCGGGCGTGCAGTAGCCGCACATCAGGCCATCGTTCTGGTGGAAGGCGTGCGCGACGCTATTCTCGCCCGAGTCGAAGCTCTCGAGCGTCTCCACCGTCTTCCCCTGGCACGAGACGGCCAGCGTGGTGCACGAGTAGATCGGCAACCCGTCGACGATTGCCGTGCAGGCGCCGCAGCTCGCGCGGTCGCAGACCCGCTTCGGCCCGGTGACGTCGAGGCGATGTCGCAGCGTGTCGAGCAGGGTGCTCCTGGTCTCGACCAGGCAGACCTTCGCCTCGCCGTTGACGTGCAGCGAGAGCTTGACGTTGCCCGAGAGCAGCTTCGGCCCCGCCTCCGCCTCCTTCGCCTCATCCAGGGCCGCGTTGGCCGGCGCGGTCAGGACCGCCGAGGCCGCCGCAAGGCCCGATCCACGCAGGAAGTCGCGGCGGTTCGGCGCGGCCGTCACGGTCCCGTTCGCCTTGGGATCGTTGTCTGTCATCGAGCGTGGCTCCCAAATTCGCGGCAACCCCTCGTCCCGGTCGGAGAAAGGCGGGGAAGGCGCGTTGCCCAGGAGAATCGATCACGATGACTATGGCCGTCGTCGGCCGAATTGACAAGATCCCACCGGCCGAATCCGGCCGCACGTCCGCGACGGATCCCACCTAATGGCAAGACTTTGCGATTAGCTCTCCGGCCCGATTCGGCAGGCCTCACAAAGGTTCATTTCAGCATGCGAACAATCGAACAAATTTTATTCTCATAAAAACCAACCTCGGGGCGTGGTCTCGCAGGGGAGGTCGTCCCGAGACCCCCACTCGTTCCACGAACCGTCGTAATTGATCAGGTCCGGATATCCTAGCCGGGCGAGGTTGAAGAGGACGACGGTCGCGGCGACGCCCCCGTTGCAGTAGGCGACGGTCGGGCGATCGGAGCGGATCCCGCGATCGTCGAGCCTCTTGCGGACCTCGTCCTCGGGCAAGAACCCGCCCCCTTCGGCGAAGAAGAGCTCGCGAGGCAGGTTGAGGGCGCCCGGGATGTGCCCCCCTCGAGGCCCCCGACGCTTGGCCCCCGTATACTGGCCGACGTCTCGGGCGTCGATGAGTTGGAGGCCGGGCTGGCTGAGCCTCGCGAGGACGTCCGCGGCCGAGGCGCGCAGCTCGCGCCGAGGACCAGGGTGGAACTCGGCGCGAGCCACCTCGACGGGCCCTTCCTCGATCTCGCGTTCCTCCCCGACCCAGCGGTTCCAGCCGCCGTCGAGGACGCTCACCGCCTCGTGCCCATAATACGTCAAGGCCCACCAGAGCCGGGTGGCGAACTGCCCCCCCATGTGGTCCACGGCGATCACCCGGGTCCCGTCGCCGATCCCCCGAGCCGCCATCGCCTCGGCGAACCGCTCCGGCGGGGCGATCTGGGCGGGGACGGGGTCGTCGAGGTCGACGATGTCCGCGGTCCAGTCCACGAAGACCGCGCCCGGGATGTGGCAGGCCAGGTATTCGTCGCCCGCCCCGCGATAGGTCGCCTCCTCAACGCCGGGGCCGGCCGGGCGGGTCGTCACGTAACCTCGGATGTCCACGACCCGAAGGTCGGGGTCGGCCAGGTGTTCCTGCAACCAGTCGGTCGTGACGATGAAGTCGTGGGCCATCGTGGAAGGTTCCGAGAGCTCGGTTCGAAAATCGCTTGGGCCGGGCGAACGTGGCACGCCGCCTGGTGTCGAGTCTACGAGCCTCGACCCCATGCCGCCAGAAAACCTCGACCGATCGCGTTACGGGCGCCGATCGAACTCGGCAGATCAAGCGACCTCCGAAAGCCCTTTGAGGCAAGGTTGAAGTTTCTGCCGGGTTGCAGGGTGTCGTACGATAGCAGGATCCAAGCGCTTGCCGAGCGCTCGGAGGTTGGTGCGCTCTCTCGAGCCGAAATGGGACGAAGCTGTGGGTGGCCGGGTCGGAGCGACGCCCCGGCCACCCGTAACTCGCCTGCCTCGAGCATCATCCGGCGAACGCTCAGAGACGTTGGCGAAATGTAACGAATTTCGAGGCGAGGTTGCGAGCACGATGAGACGTTGGGAGGCATGCGGCCGGGTCGTCGTCGGCGATCGCGTCCCGAAGGTGATGGGGATCGTCAACGTCACGCCCGACAGCTTCTCGGACGGTGGGCGTTCCCTGGGGCTCGACGAGGCGGTGGCGCACGCGCTCCGACAGGTGGCGGACGGGGCCGAGGTGATCGACGTCGGTGGCGAGTCGAGCCGACCTGGGGCCGAGCCGGTGGCGCTCGAAGAGGAACTGCGCCGGGTGATCCCGGTGATCGAGGCCCTCGCCCCGATGGTCTCGGTGCCGATCTCGGTCGACACGACCAAGGTTGAGGTCGCCCGGCAGGCGCTCCGCGCCGGGGCCTCGATCGTCAACGACATCGAAGGGCTCGGCGGCGACCCCGCCCTGCCTCGCCTCGTGGCCGAGTCGGGGGCCGGGGTCGTGATCATGCACATGGCGGGAAATCCTCGCACGATGCAGCTCGACCCGAAGTACGACGACGTCGTCCGAGAGGTCCGCGACGCGCTCGCCCGCCGGCTCGACGCGGTCGAGCCGCTGGGGATCCCTCGCGAGCGAATTGCCGTCGACCCGGGCATTGGTTTCGGCAAGACGTTCGAGCACAACCTCTTGCTCTTGCGGAACCTCGATCAGTTTGCCACCCTGGGATGCGCCGTTCTGATCGGCACGTCGCGCAAGGGGTTCCTGGGGATACTGACGGGGCGCCCGGCCGTCGAGCGGACCTCGGCGAGCGTCGCCTCGTCGCTGGCGGCGGCCGTCCGGGGGGCGAACGTCGTCCGCGTCCATGACGTGGCGGCGATGTCGGATGCGATCAAAGTTTGGACGGCGACCCGAGGATGGGACGAGACGCCATGAGCCAGGTAATCGAAGCGGACTTCCTCACCGAATGCCAGGGTCTGGCTAACCGCGCCAAGGCCGCCTCGAGGGCGCTGGCCACCGCGTCGGGGGCCGCAAAGAACGCATGGCTCTCGCGTTCGGCCAGGGCCCTCTCGGCCCGCACCGACGAGATCCTCAAGGCCAATGCCCGAGACGTCGCCGCCGCCCCAGGACTTGGGCTCAACGCGGCCGCCATCGACCGCCTCACGCTGAACCCCAAGCGGATCGACGACATGGCCCGGGGGCTCCTCGAAGTCGTCGCCCTGCCCGACCCGATCGGCGAGGTCGTGTCGTCGAGCCGACGCCCCAACGGGCTCGAGGTGACCCAGATCCGGGTCCCCCTCGGCGTCATCTTCATGATCTACGAGAGCCGGCCGAACGTCACGCTCGACGCCGCCTCGCTCTGCGTCAAGAGCGGCAACGCGGCGATCCTCCGCGGGGGCAAGGAAGCGATCCACTCGAACAAGGCCCTGCACCGGGTCCTGGCCGACGAGCTCGCCCCCGCCGGCCTCCCCGCCGACGCCGTCCAGCTCGTCCAGACCACCGACCGCGCGGCCGTCGGCCACCTCCTCCGCATGCCCGACCGGATCGACCTGGCCATCCCCCGAGGCGGCGAGGGCCTGATCCGTCGCGTCGCCGAGGAAGCCCAGATGCCCGTCCTGAAGCACTACGACGGCATCTGCCACGTCTACGTCGACTCCGAGGTCGACCAGGACATGGCCGTCCGCGTCATCGTCAACGCCAAGGTCCAGCGCCCGGGCGTCTGCAACGCCGCCGAGACCTTGCTCGTCCACCGCGACGTCGCCCCGAGCTTCCTCCCGAAAGTCGCCGACGTCCTGTTCGGACTCGGCGTCGAGCTCCGCGGCGACGAGCCGAGCCGCACGCTCGTCCCCGCGATGGTCGCCGCCACGCCCGAAGACTGGGGCACCGAATACCTCGACAAGATCCTCTCCGTCGCCGTGGTCGACTCGCTCGACGCGGCGATGCAGCACATCACACGCTACGGCTCGGGCCACACCGACGCCATCCTCACCCGAGACCTCGCCTCGGCCCGGCGGTTCGTCGCCGGAGTCGACAGCGCGGCGGTCGTCGTGAATGCCAGTACCCGCTTCAACGACGGCTACCAGCTCGGGCTCGGCGCCGAGATCGGCATCAGCACGGACAAATACCACGCGCGTGGGCCTTGTGGGCTGAAGGAGCTTACGAGCACGAAGTGGGTGATCTATGGAGATGGACAGGTCCGTGAATGAGAGACCATTTTTAGCCACGGATTGAACACGGATGGAACACGGATAATGATATCGAATTGAATTGGAGAAGGATGAATCGGAGCTTGTGATCATCGGGAGTTGAAACCCATGAGGCTTGACGCTCGCCGGATGCGTTCTTGGCTCCGGATGATCCTTGCCGCGTACATGATGTGGGCGGCGAATGGTGCGAGGGGGGAGGGGGAGGATCTAACGGTCCTCCGTCCGGAGGAATCTCCGCGGAGGATGCTTTATCGGGCCCTCGAAGTGCAGGCGCGGGAGTTATTGCGGGCGAGGGGCAAGGCGGTCGCCGCACTGAAGACTCCCGAAGCGATTCGCCAGCGCCAGGTCGAGATCCGCGGGAAGTTCCTCGAGGCGCTCGGCGACCTGCCCGATAAGACGCCGCTGAACGCTCGGGTCGTCGGCAAGGATCGGCGCGACGGGTATTCGGTCGAGCGCCTGATCTATGAGAGCCGTCCGCATCACCACGTCACCGCCGCCTTCTACATCCCCGACGGCCCCGGCCCGTTCCCCGGCGTGCTCGTCCCCTGCGGGCACAGCGCCAATGGCAAGGCGGGTGAGACCTATCAGAGGATCTGCATCCTCCTGGCCAAGAACGGCATGGCGGCCCTCTGCTACGACCCGATCGGCCAGGGGGAACGGGCCCAGTGGCTCGACCGCGACGGCAAGCCCGCGTTCAAGGGCAGCACCACCGAGCACACCATCGCCGGCATCGGCTCGCTGCTCGTCGGCCGAAGCCTGGCCAGTTACCGGATCTGGGACGGGATCCGCAGCCTCGACTACCTCGCCAGCCGCCCTGAGGTCGATCCCAAGCGCCTCGGCTGCACCGGAAACTCGGGGGGCGGGACCCTGACCGCGTACCTGATGGCGCTCGACGACCGGATCGCCGTCGCGGCCCCGTCGTGCTACATCACCTCGCTCGAACGCCTCTTCGCCACGATCGGCCCCCAGGACGCCGAGCAGAACATCACCGGGCAGGTCGCCTTCGGCATGGACCACGCCGACTACGCCCTCCTCCGGGCCCCCAAGCCCACGCTCCTCGCGGTCGGCACGCAAGACTTCTTCGACATCGACGGGAGTTGGCAGACCTTCCGCGAGCTCAAACTGGCCTTCGGCCGGCTCGGCTATGGCGAGAACATCGACCTGTTCGAGTCCGACGAGCCCCACGGGTTCACCAGGCCCCGACGGGAAGCCGCCACGCGTTGGCTCCGCCGCTGGCTCCTCGACAAGAACGACGCAACGATCGAGACCGACTTCCCCATCGCCACCGATGCCGAACTCCAATGCACGAAGACCGGCCAGGTCTTGAGCGACCTGCTCGAGAAACGTGTCGAACGTCAATCGGTTTTCGACCTGAACCTTAGACGTGCAGTAGAACTGGCCGAGCTTCGGTCAGACCGTCTGTCCGAACAAAGCGCCGAGGACCTGCGACGCGCGGTTCGCAGAGTCATCCACGTGCGCGACTCGATGGCTCCGGCCCGGGTCGAGGTTCGCGGGGAAGCCAAGCATGTCGGCTACACGGTCCGCAAGCTCGTCTACGAGACCGAGCCAGGTATCCTCATCCCCGTGCTCGACTGCATCCCCACCGTCTCCAACGAGAACAGCCGAACGCCAACGGTTTTGGTCGGGTACGACGATCCGGGCGAATCTCTTCGACAGAACGAATCCCTGTTGAAGGCGGGTCACCGTCTCGTCTTCGTTCATCTTCGAGGGATGGGCGAGACGGCAGCTTCGGTCGGCCCCCCCTCGAACCCCGCGGGTCTCGACGTGAAGGAGGCCTTCCTTTCGCTTCACCTGAACCGCCCACTGCTCGGCCAGCGAGTGGAGGACCTGCTCTCGGCCATCGCCACGCTGACCCCGAACGGGGAGACGGTCCGCGTCGATGCGAAGGGCCCCGGCAGCCTGGTCGCCCTCCACGCGGCCGCCCTGGAATCGAAGGTCGTCGCCACCACTCTCCGAGACATGGTGGCCACGTGGGCCGATGTCGCCAAGTCACCGAACTCCTACAACCAACTCGCGGGCGCCGTGCCCGGGGTCCTGGCGGTGTACGACCTCCCCGACCTCGCAGCCCTGGTCGCGGGCCGGTCCCTGACGATCATCGCACCGACCGACCCCGCGGGGCGGATCCTGGCGGAAAATCAGGTCGTGCCGGCCTACCAAGTCGCGGCCGACGCCTTCGCGAAACACCCCGAGGGGCGTCTAAGCCTGGTCATCGAACCCCCGACGCCACGCCTCGCGTCTCCTCTACGTACCATCGACCTGAACCGTGGCGAATCCCAGACGGTCACCCTGCCCGACGGCAAGCCGGCCACCGTCACGCTTATCGATGTCCAGACTCAGGTCGACCCAATCCGAGGCGCCGTACGAGAGGCGACGGTGAAGGTTGAGGTTAACGGAACGCCAATCACCCTCCCCTCGGGCAATTACAACCTCCCCGTAACCGTCGCCGGCGTCCAGGCCGACTGCCCCATCACTCGCGACTACAACGCGAACAGCACCATCGACCATTGGGGACTCGTCAAGGACGCCCGTATCCGCCTCTGGCCGGCAGGCAAGTCGTGGATCGACCCTGCGACCTTCACCTATCCCGCCCGCCAACGCTGGTTCGCAAGCTCCACCCAGATGGCCAATGAGCCGACTTATGTGGATGGCGGCGAAAAACCCTCGCTCAAGTCGATCTACTACCACAGCGGCCTCGACATCGGCGGCGCCGAGGGGATGGTCGACGTCGTCGCCGCAACCGACGGCATCGTCGTCAGCGCCGGCGGGAAAAACCTGCCGGGCTTGGACCTCACGTCCACACCGATTCAGCCCCGTTACGACGTCGTCTACCTCCTCGACGACCGCGGCTGGTTCTATCGATACAGCCACATGGCCTCGATCGACCCGGCCATTACTCCGGGCACCACAGTGTCGATGGGCCAGACGATCGGCGTCCTGGGCAAAGAAGGGGGCAGCGGAGGCTGGACCCACCTCCACTTCGAGATCAAGAGCCGACAGCCCTCCGGCCGTTGGGGGACCGAGGAAGGCTATGCCTTCCTCTGGGAGACCGCCCTGCGCGAGCAGAAACCCGAGTTCATCGCCGTCGCCCGCCCACACCGGCTGACCTGGACCCGCGATCCCGTCACGCTCGACGGCTCCAAGTCATGGGCCCGCCCGGGCAACGCGATCGCCTCCTTCGAGTGGACCTTCAGCGACGGCACGACCGCCCTCGGCCCGAAGGTCGAGCGAGTCTATGATCGCCCCGGATCTTACAGCGAAATCCTCAAGGTCACCGACCGCCAGGGCCACGTCGACTATGACTTCGCCATCGTCCAGGCGCTCGACCGCACCCGCCCCGACGAGATCCCCCCGACCGTCCACGCCTCGTTCTTCCCGACCCAGGGGATCAAGCCCGGCGACCCCGTGACCTTCAAGGTCCGGACCTTCCGCACCACCGACGGCCACGAAACCTGGGACTTCGGCGACGGCTCACCGCCCGAGCCAGCCCACTCCGACGGCACCGTCGACATCCATGCCAAGGACGGCTACGCCGTCACGACCCACCGGTTCGCCAAACCTGGCCACTACCTCATCCGCGTCGAACGGACCGACCGCCGCGGCTCCCAGGGAACGGCGCGGCTGCATGTCATCGTCGGCGAGCCCTGAGGACGATCGAGAAATCCGCCCTCGACAGAACGAGGCCGACGGAACCGGAAGGCCAATCTCGCCGCTCGACACGAGGCGACGATTCCATCGAACGATTCGGATGATGTCGTGATGTTTGTGTTGTAAGACGACCCCCTTACACGTTCCCCTTGGAGACTGCCGAAGGTGGGAGTCGAAATCGAGGTCGGTGGCATCTACACGAACAAGAACAGCCTCTTCGCCCGTGAGATCCTCGAGATCACGGATGATGACGTCATCTACCGTGATTTCGTTCTGGACGATGGGGAACCGCTGAGCTCCTGCCGGAAGTGCTCCCGAGCCACGTTCCGCACCTGGGCCGCTCGCCCATGCACGCTCGAGGAATCGAATCGCCTCGGAAAAGAAAAAAAGTCGCGAGAGGATCGGGAATTCACCAGGATGGTCGGCGACCTGGTCGAGGTTGTTCTCTCAGGCGTGTCGGATGCCGAGCTCCTGGCCGAAGCCCGTCGGCGTCACTTGATCCCCGAATGAATCGGGTACAATCACCTCTGCCACGGCGACGTGCTCGAGATTAATAAGACCGAAATCGACACCCACTGTGAGCCAAGCCTCGGAGCAGGAGCTTTGGTCGATCCCGTCGCCCAAACAACCCAGTTGATTCGATGGGTGGCCCGCATCCAGGCTGGCGACCCTTCTGCACGCAACGAGCTAATTCGCGGTTTCCAGGACCGTCTGGAACGGCTGGTCCGGAAGATGGTCGGCCGGGACCGCAGGGTCGGTCGATGGGTGGAGGCCGAGGACGTCCTCCAGAATGCCCTAATGAGGCTGATGCGTTCCTTGGAGACCGTGCAGCCGGACTCGACCCGCGCGTTCTTCGGCCTGGCCGCGGAACAGATGCGGCGTGAGTTGCTCGATCTCGCCCGACACTTCTACGGCCCGCTCGGTGAGGGGGCGAACCACGAAAGCGTACATCCTCGGAGCGAGGACGGACGCCGAGGCGTCGATCCGCCCGCGCCGGACGCCGAGTCGGAGGACTTGAAACGGTGGGGTCGCTTCCACGAAGAGGTGGAGCGGTTACCGGTACGCGAACGTGAGGTCGTTGGGCTCGTTTTCTATCATGGCTGGACGCAGGCCCAAGTGGCCGAGTTGTTCCAGGTCGACGTGCGGACCGTCCGCCGATGGTGGGAGACGGCGTTGGTGCAGTTACATGCCTCAATGAATTCGGACACCGTCAATTAATTCCCATCGCCCGCCGGATGGTGCGCGAGGACCGTGAGATCAGGGCGGCCGGGTCGCAGCGCAGCGTCGCCCCGGGATCCTCGACGTCCCGCGGTCCAGGGGCGTCGCTGCGCTGCGACCCGGCCAATCCTCTCTCATCCCGCTTCAGGCCAAGAGAACGCACCAACGGCCGAGCGCCAGGAATTCATTTCGAAGTTCATCGCCTCTCGAATCGAATTTTAACTTTTTAGTATCGTCTTGATTCGCGTCAAATATTGACGCGGACGATGTGGTCCGCGATGTCTTGTGCTTCACCGATGCCGCGGTCACCTCCACGTCCTGAACGTCGTTCCTCACATACGTCTGGCAACTCGGCGTAGACGTGGTACGGAAAGTCAGCAGTCGCAGCCATTTCGAGCGGTTCCTTGTCATTTCAAGGAACCCAATGTCCGCTCCGTGGCGCGGCTCTCGCTTACCAGATCACATGACCGGAGGTTTCGCAGAGCCTCCAAAACCGACGAGGAAACGACGGGCTACGCCCAAGGATGCGAATCGTGCGAAGAGTCAGGGCGAAAGGGACCTTTTCCGGAGCGAGCAGGACAATGCTTGAACGACGATCCGGTTTCACCCTCATCGAGCTCCTGGTGGTGATCGCGATCATTGCCGTGCTGATCGCGCTCCTGCTGCCGGCGGTGCAAGCCGCACGCGAGGCGGCGCGTCGCATTCAGTGCACGAATAACCTGAAGCAACTCGGCCTCGCGATCCATACGTACGAGTCCACTCATGGATCGCTACCCGTGGGGCGCGTCTGGAAACCGGTCCCCGGATACGCGTTTCCGGGTTTCTTCATGGGACCTCAGAACACCAACTGGTTCACCCAACTCCTGCCCCAACTCGAACAAGCCGCGGCCTACAACGCCTTCAACTTCGATGTCGGACTCGAAGGTTTGCCCGACAGCACGGGGATGCCTTTGGGATTCGCGGTCAATTCGACCGTGTTCCTGACCAAGGTCTCGGCCTTTCAATGCCCCAGCGATTCCGTCCGCGATCTCCGAGTCACCTGGCCGACCAATGGGAGAGTCATCGTCGCCGCCAGGGGCAACTACGTCGCGAGCTGGGGGAACACCGTCTGGAGCCAATTCAACTCGGCAGGCGGCGGCGCGACCCGGAACCAACCGGCTGTTTTTCGGCCCGCGGCTTTCGGCCATCAGGCCGTGCGACTCTCAGGAATCACCGACGGGACGAACTCGACAATCTTCACCGGCGAGGTGATCCAGGGATCGGAAAACGATGCGAGAGGGGCGGTCTGGACCTTGTCCGGTGTCTTCATGAGCCGCTTTACGCCGAACGGCCTGAATGACTACTACGGAGTGGTCGATCCCCCGCTCAGCGGCGGTGACCGGCTTGGCGAAGGATTTTGCGTGAACGAATCGGGCCGAAAGCTGCCTTGCATCACGGTCCCGTTTCCATTCTACGACTTCTACGCCGGGTCAAGAAGTCGCCACCCTGGAGGGGTAAACGCTGGGTTTGGCGACGGTTCGGTACGGTTTGTCAAAGACACGATCAACGAGCAGATCTGGATCGGACTGAATTCGATCCGTGACGGCGAAGTGCTTTCTAGTGATAGTTATTGATAATATCTTCGCCGAAGTTTACGAATCCCAGGCCGGTTGACTCAGGTTGCATGCTCACCCCAAAGGCACAACGGACTTCGGGAGGAGGTCCGAGGGGGATTCTTCCTCTCGCGCCTTCTCCCCTGAGGGCCATGGTGCTTTTGAGGAGAGGAATTCGCCCGCTGAGGGCTCGGTGGAGGGCGGAGAGAAACGTCGTTATTGAAGGCCGATATTGGGTCCGACGAGTGGAGCGGTCAGCCACTCCGCTTCAGGGACGACGGCCCCGATCTCGTCGAGGATCATTTGCCCTCTTCGACGATACTCGTCGGCCTTGTCGGGAATCACACAAGCGGCGTCGATCAAGGCCCGCGCCTGGTCATAGGGGGCTCCCAGCCTCTCCGCCGCGGTGATCGCTCGCTCGAAGTATCGAGCCGACTTCTTGGTTTTGCCGAGAGCCCGGGCCGCTCGGCCGGTCACGCGCAAGGCATGGGGATGGTAATTCGGATAACGCCAGCCGATGAAGCGAGCGACGTAACTCTCACGCCATGCCTTTCGGGCGTTCGACCTGCTCGGGCCGCCCTTCGAGTCGGCCCAATGGGGGCCGAGCAGGCTCTCTACCAGCAACGGAAAGGTGAGCCCGACGAACTCGAAGACGCAGAAGGCCCGGACGCTCGCGCTCCTCGAACGTTCGGCGGCCTCGCGAGCACCGGCATAGTCGGACGCCTGAAGACGTGCAAAGCTGAGCACGGAGTAGGCAATTCCGATGGTATTGGCACTGCCACGAGCGACGAGGCTGGCCGAGGCGATCGTGGCGAGGTCCACGGCCTCCTCCGATCTCCCCGTCCTGGCGAACGATAGTGCCTTACCGTATTGCCCCCAGGCGATCGTTTCTTCATCGCCGCGGTTCGTGCTGACCGCCACCTCCCATTCCGCCTCGGCCAGCTCCGCAGCCGTGTCGGCGTGGATGGTGTGGATGTGGCGAAGGACGTGGTGGGAGAAGATTCCGAACCAGTCGCCGACCTTGTCAAGCGTCACCGTGGCGAGGCTGAGGTCGGTCGCCGCCTCTTGCAGGCGACCGGAAAAGTAATGTGCGCATCCGACGTGAGCCCTGGCCACGGCCGTGATGTGCGAGCCCTTGCACAACGCCGATGCCTTCCGTGCGAGTTTAATGTAATGATTCGACAGCGAGGCCAACGAGAACATGCCGCAATTGACGCTAAATTTCGTGTAAGCGTAGTGGTGCAAATCCGGATCGTTGGTCTGGCTTGCAAAATAGGCGAATCGATAACATCCGTGGATATACCAGAAGACATTCGTCATCCCGAGGATCTGGAAGAGACGGCTGTAAGTCATGCAGGCGACGGACAGGCGACGATCCCGGTCGGCATCCGCCCGCCGAAGTCGAAATCCCGCGGGAAGTAGGTGGAAACAGAAACCCGTCCTCATAATATCTGCGACGGCGGCGACGGCATTCCGCGGACGCGGGTAACCCAGCTCTCTCAAGGCTAGGTCGAGTGAATGGGCGGCTTCCACTCTCTCACCTTTGTGGTGATACATTTCGCCGATACATTCGTGAGAGATCGCCCTTTCGATGCGATTTCCGGCGTACTTCAGGGCCTCTTGATGGGCTTGGATCGCGACGTCAGGACGCCCTAATGCACCGTAAGCGGTCCCGCGCATCTCCCAGATGTGGTAGAGAATCGAGTGGTCGGCCCGGCGAGGGAGGAGCTCGAATGCTAAATGGAGCTGGGTGAGCACGTTGTTAAAGGCGTAAGCACTCATGGCGACTTCGGCCGCCTCGATCGAGTAGGCCACGGCCTTGGGTTGGTCCTCCGCGTTGCGGAAGTGATCCGCCAGCACCGCGGGAGCGACATACTGTCCGCTCGCCCGCCGGCTTTCGAGCAATTCGGCGACCCTCCGGTGCAAGCTTCGTCGTCGCGGTGCGGAGAGGTCGGCGTAGCTCATCTCGCGAAGCAGATCGTGCACGAATTCAACTCGTCCGGCGTTGCCGGTTTCGCGGAACACGCGACGCGGAAGAAGGGTGTCGATCGCATCAAGAACGTCAGACTCGCTGAAATCCCGGAGCACATCCCTCAGTAAATCGATATCGACCACGGCGCCGATCACTGTGGCCGCTGCCACGACCTGCTGGGTCTTCAATTCGAGGCCTTGCAGCCTGAGCCGCATCACATCCCGCACGGTCTCGGGTAGGTCCGAAGTATCGGCCGCTTCTGTCGAGAGGATCCAAACGGCATTGCTCCGCGTGATTGCCTCCTTCTCATACCACTCTCGGATCGTTTCGGCGACGAAGAACGGATTCCCGCCGCACAACGCATGCACCCGCACGACGAGATCGTCGGCCAGTTCGTCGGGCTGACAATTCAGTCGCAATGCGATCAACTCTCGCGTCTCACTCTCGACGAGTGGGACCAGCCGAATCTCCAGCAGTTGACGATGCTCACGGGGCTGGACCATGAACGTTTCGAGATGCGCGTATCCGGATCGAGCCGAGGCGACGATGATCAGTCGAGGAGGCGATACCGCGCTGACGGAGGAGGACCGACGGCAATCGGAGATCGCAGCGCTCAGGTGCCTGAGAAGGTCGAGCGAGCTTTTGTCGGCCCACTGCAGATCTTCGAAACTCAGGCAGATTGGCTGAATCGCGGCGATCTCGATGAAGAACGCCGACAGGGCACGGTAGATATAGTCGGCCTCCCGGCGATAGTCGACTTGCTGGAAGGCCTCGCCCGGCAGGTACTTTCGCAACTCCGGAGCGATTCGGAGCAGCTCGCCGCTGTAGTTGCCGACGATTGAAAGTAAGCGAGTCATCGACTCCAACGGAAGGCCGACCGCAAGGGTTCCCGTGAGATCATCGTCGACGACGGCCACCGCTTCTCGGCGTTCCTGTAGCCTCAAATCGGCGAGAAGCTGGCGAAGGATTTCCACGAAGGGTTGGAACGGGGAGAGGTTGCCATCGAAGCAACGTCCTTCGTAAACCTGACAGCCATGGCCTCGGGCAATGCGTTCCGCTTCCTGCACCACACTGCTCTTGCCGATCCCCGGCTCGCCGCTGACGAGGACGAGCGAGGGAACGTGGTTGGACGCCTGCCGCTGGGAGGTCAAGCACTGACGCAGCACATCATCGAGAATCTCCTGTTCGCTCGCCCGGCAGACGAAGCCCGTGACCGAGAGCATCGGCCTCGTCGGGGTGAATGTCGTCATGGAGAGCGCGGCTTGATCGGCAAGGCCGAGATACTCGGTGATCGCGTTGCGGAGCAACGAAGTCGAATCGGGACGACGGCGGGGTTGCTTTCGAAGGTATTTCATCACCGCATCGGCGATCGGCCGGGGAACCTCGGGATTGACCTCACTCAAGGGCCTTGGCTTGTCATTGAGCAAAGCCTGCATCAAGGGCCTCATGCCGCTGAGGCGTGCTTCAGGGAAGGGATACCGACCGCTCAGCAGTTCGTAACTGACCAATCCCAGGCAAAAAAGATCGGCCCGATGGTCGAGTTCGTCGAGGTTGAGCTGCTCGGGAGCGCAATACGCGACCGTCCCCACAAATCCTGCCTCGGCCGACAGCGACGACTTCACCCCGCAATACTTCGCCAGGCCAAAATCCATCAGCCTGGTCTCGAAGTAGGACGATCCATCGTCACGGGCGGAGGGCCGGACAAGGATATTCGACGGCTTGACGTCGCGGTGGACGACTCCATGCGCGTGGATATAGTCGAGAGCGTGGGTCAACTGGAGGAGCGGTTCCAAGACTTCCGCGACGCTCTTGCCGGTCAGGCTCGTGATCGGGCGTCCCAGGAAGAGCTCCATCGTAAAAAACGGACCACCGTCGAGTTCCCCGTAGTCGTAGACGCTGAGGCAGTGAGGATGCCTTAGTGCGGCGAGCGAACGAAACTCACGCTCGAATCGACGACGGGCCGTCCCGGTCAACGTTCCCTTCAAGAGTTTCAGGGCCACATCACGGCCATTCCGGCTGTCGCGGGCGCGGTAGACAACGCCCATCCCTCCTTCGCCCAGCTTGGTGCCGATCTTGTATCGTTCGTGCCATAGCTCTCGGCGTTCGAGATCAACCGGCACGTCTATCGTGGCCGTGTTCTCGGCTCGATGGCTCATCGTCGGAGGCGAGTGCCGTGCATCCAGTCGAGAATCGAGATCAAGGAACGCCGCCATCGACGCGACAGCCCGGATCTTTTTCTCAACCTCAGGCGCCACGTCGGGAGAGCTGGCGCAAAGCTGCTCGATGGTGACAGCCTCTCCGCGTTCTTGCAGAGATTGCCATTCATGCACCAGCTTCTCGACCGTTTGGTCGCGATCCATGGAAGTCCTCCACCATCGAGGATTGATAATGGATCACATCACACGAAATCGTTTGTATCGATTCGCAAATCGAAGCGTACCACGGCATTAGCGGAAAATAAAGGGTAATGCCTCTTGCACCAGCAAACCTAACACCGAAGGATTTCAACGAACTGAATGAACCTAATACCGAATGACCCCAATGATGCGAGGCGGCCAGGAGCTTGATTCCCCGGGCCGCCTCGCATCATGACGCCATTCCGAGCCGAAATGAAAGACCGCGCGAATCCTCCCCAGCCATCGACATCCTTATTTAATCCACTGTCAAGCCATCCTCATGCAAGACCGATGGTCTGGGCTTGCATTCTTTCGGGGATGTGGGATCCCCGAGGAATCGGAATCGGGCGGGAATGGCGGGCCGTTCATCGGGCGATCTGCTGGGCCTTGCGGACGAGGTCGACGAACTCGGAGCGGTATCCCGAGGGGTCCTTGCCCACGCACGCGCCGGCGAGCTCGAGCAGGCGGGCGTAGGTCAGGGTTCCCTTGTAGGGGGAACTGCGCAGGAGCATCCCGAAGCCCGCGACGGTCGAGGCGAACTTGAGGTCGTCGGAGGCGTGGGCGTAGTCGGCCCCCTCGTCGACGAGGGGGTGCCGCAGGAGCTTGCTCACGTCGCCGTCGGGCTCCTTGTAGCGGAGCTTGACCACGAGCGTTTCTTTCCGGTCCGAAGGTTCGGGGGCCGGGGCCTTCTGGAATTCGAGGGCGTCGACCCCGGCCTGGCCGTTCGGTTGGCCGGTGGGCACGACCTCGTAGAGGGCGGTCACGTGGTGCCCCGCGCCGATCTCGCCCGCGTCCTTCTTGTCGTCGTTGAAGTCCTGCCTGTTCAGGAGCCGGTTCTCGTAGCCGATGAGCCGGTAGGCCCCGACCTTCGCCGGGTTGAACTCCACCTGGATCTTCACGTCCTTCGCGATCGTCACCAGGGTCGAACCCATCTCCTCGATCAACTGCTTGTGGGCCTCGCGGGAGGAGTCGATGTAGGCGTAGTGGCCGTTCCCCTTGTCGGCGAGCTTCTCGAGCTTGCCGTCCTTGAGGTTGCCCATGCCGAAGCCGAGCACGCTCAGGAAGACCCCGCTCTTGGCCTTCGCCTCGATGAGTTGGGTCAACGCCTCGTCGTCGGTGATGCCGACGTTGAAGTCGCCGTCGGTGGCGAGGATGACCCGGTTCGTCCCCCCCTTGATGAAGTGGGCGGTCGCCGTGTCATACGCGAGCTGGATCCCCGACGCACCGTTCGTCGAACCACCCGCGTGGAGCTGCTCGATGGCCGAGAGGATCTCCGCCTTGTGGGCACACGAGGTCGAGCGTAACGCCAGGCCCGAAGCCCCGGCGTAGACGACGATCGCCACGCGGTCGTTCTCGCCGAGCTGCTCCACCATGCGTTGGAGCGACGACTTCACCAGGGGGAGCTTGTTCGGCTGATCCATCGATCCCGACACGTCGAGCAGGAAGACGAGGTTGCTCGGCGGGCGCTTGTCCTGGGCGATCGGCCGGCCCTTCAAGCCGATACGGACGAGCCGGTGTCCGGCATCCCAGGGGCAGCCGGCCGCCTCGACGCGGACCGAGAACGGTTCAGGCCCGGCCTCCGCGGGGGACGGGTCGTCGTAGGGGAAGTAGTTCAGGAGCTCCTCGATCCGCACCGCGTCCTTCGGGGGTAATTGTCCCTGGTTCAAGTACCGGCGGACGTTGGCGTAGCTCGCCGTGTCGACGTCGATCGAGAAGGTCGACAGCGGTTCCTGGACCACGGGGATGAACACATTATCGACGATCGGCGTGAAGACCTCTCCCCCCTGCCCCTCGACAAGGGCCGCTTGGCCTTGGATGAAGAGTTGTTGGCCTGGGACCAAGCCTTCGCGAGTCTGGGGCTCGAGGCCAAAGCGGTCGACTTTCATCCTCCTGGCGATTTGGGCGTCGGCCGGAAGGAGCGCGAGTTGAGTGGAATTCGCTCCGCCCATGGCTCCCGGGTTTTGCCCCTGACCCTGGTGCTTGCCCTGGCCCTGACCCTGGCCCTGGCCTTGACTCTGCCCCATCATCGCCCTGCCGCCCATCATCGACTTCTGCCCCGCCTGTCCCTGAGCGGCGCTGGCATCTAAGAGCCTCTGGCGAGATTCCCCACGGCCCAGGGCCAATTCGCTCTTGCCAGGAGAAGGATTCCCTTGCGGCCCGAGGGTGGGCGTCAACGCCGGGACGGTAAATCCTGGCTTGGGTGCCTGCTCCGAACGGGCGGCGGAGTCAGGGCCGCCACGATTCATGCTCACCGATCCATCGGTCACCGTGTAGTGAGCGGGAGCGGATGCCAGGGCGTCGGGAGCCGCGGGGGGAGGAGCCGCACCGTTTCCCTGGGCGTAGGTATACGGCAAGTCCGAGAGCTGGGCGTTCCGGTCTTTCGCGTCGGATGAGTTCTGATCGAGGTCCCCGGATTTCGACTCCTTCGCCAGCCGATTCAGAGCCTCCATTTCGGCCGGCGCGGGTGCCGCAGCCGGCGACTCCGGCAGCACGCGTTTGTCGCCAGCAGCCAATTCCGGCAACCCATCGACGGCAGATGTCGCCGGGTTCCCCACGGGTTGAAACACCGACTTGGGGTCCGTCCTGGCGGCCAGCGACCGGGATTCTCGACGGGCATCGAAATCGGAGACGGCCTTGGATTCGGATGCCGATTCGGACGCGATCTGTTCCCGACGGAATTCCGTCGATGGCATCGACCGAATGGGTGCGACCGGGGCGGGGGCGAAGGCCAGTTCGGTGCGCTGGGTGCGGAACTTGTGAGAACTCTGCAAGGCGAGCGCCGCCACGAAGAAGAGGCTGGCCGCGGCGGCATAGCCGACCCAGCGGGGGATGCGTGAGGACTTCGGGGCGTGTTGGGGGGTCAGTTCGAACTCGATCACCTTGCGGTGTTCGGGGGCGAGGCCGGGACTCAGCTCGCTCCCGAGCGACTCGGTGAGGAGCTGGGCGGTCTCGCGGATCTCTTCGACGAACCGACGCGCCTCGGGATGGTCGGCGAGCAAGGATTCGACCTCGTCTCGCTCGGCGCCGACGAGCTCGCCCAGCGCGAAGGCGGTCAGCCGGGGGTCACTGGCGTCGAAAGTCATGAGGGGTCTCCTTCTTCGATTCACGAGGTGGCTTCGGCGGGCCGGCCGTCGAGCAGTTGGTGGCGGATCGACTTCAACCCGACGTGCAGCAGGTAGCCGACGTTGGTCACGCTGTAGCCGCTGATCCGGCTGATCTCCTGGTAGGAGAACCCGTTCTGGAACTTGAGCCGGATGACTTCCCGCTGTCCGGCCGGCAGGGTTTCGAGGAGGTCGAGGATCCTCGTGGCCGACTCGCGGCGCTCGACGACGTCGGCGGGGTCCGGGTCGGCACTCGGACGCCGATGGACCTGTTCATCGCTCAACCGAGACATGCGACTCTCCTTCCTCAACACGTCGAGCGCCCGGTTGCGGCAGACCGTGAAGAGCCACTCCGCCAGCCTTGGATCGATCGTCTCGCGATCCTGGCCGCAGAGGCGGAGGAAGGTCTCTTGCACGACGTCACGCGCCGCGTCGGCGTCGCCCAGGAGCTTGGCCGCGTACAGCGTCAACGACGCCTCGAATCGGGCGACGGCGGCGCGGACCCACGGCCCATTGTCGGAGGACTTCGCTTGGCCTGGCATTCGGCTCGCTCGCAGAGGGGACGAATTCCCGAACATCCCTTCAACGCACGGACGGCAGGTTTCTTAGCCCCGGTGCCGAAACTCGATTTTTTCACCGACCCGACATCGGGCTAAGAAAGAAAGGGTGACAGAAGACGATCCGCAGATGACGACCGTTCATGACACCCGGGCGGACCTGCTGGATTCGAGGAGCAAGTCTTCCAGCAATTGAGCTTGCGGCCGGGGTTTGCCCCGACGGCGGAGCAAGTACAACTGATCGGGTGGGATGAGATGCCCGACCGGGATCTTGACGACCCCGGGCCCCGGCTTCCAATCCGGGACGAGGGCGGTCAGGCCGATGCCGAGCTTTCTCCTCACGAATTCCTCGATCGCCTGGAACAGGCTGACCTCGATCGTGACCTTGAGGCGATCGATCAACCCGGCCACGCGGAACACATCATCACATTTCTGGCGCCAAAGGAACATGGAAGGGGGCATGATCAAGGGTTCCTCGACGAGATCCGCGAGGGTTATCGAAGTCCGCCGCGTGAGGGGATGGCGGGTGGGGACGAGCACATTCGACGGGCGCTGGGACAGGACGATCATTTCCAGGGACGAACGTTGTTTATTGCCGACCAGGCTCCCCGTGACGACCGCCAGGTCGGCGGCCCCCGAAAGGAGATCCTTCTCCGTCTGCTCGAGCGAGGCCCCCAGCGAGACGCAGACCTTGGTCGAGGGGTGACTGCGTTTGATCTCGGTAATCGGGCCGATCAGCTCCCCGGCGGTCGATCCGGGGGTGGCGATCACGCGAAGCTCGCGGGGGATGTCGCCGCGGAGCTGGCGGAAGACCTCCTCGAGCGAATCGACGCTCCGGAGCAGGTCCGAGATCAGATCGAAGAGGGCCTGGCCGTCCTCGGTCGGGCTCCAGGCCCGTCCGTGGCGCTGCAGGAGGCTGACGCCGAACTTGCGCTCCAACGCCCTGACCTGTTGCCAGACGCCCGAGTGCGAGAGGTTCATCGTCCGGGCCGTGTCGGCGAACGACTTCTGCTGCAAGAATTCGCAGAAAATTCTCAGTTGGGTCAGGTTGAATTCCTTGAACCGTTGGGGCTTGTCCGCCATCGCGGCCCTCCAAGTTTAAGGTTTTGAAAATGATCTATTGCAAAGTTTTAACCAGTACAAGACTTGCAAGCTCGACCTTTCTGGAGCAAAGTCGATCCAGCATTCGACGCCGGCGGGATTCAAGAACACTCCGTTGCGTCGTGGCCTCGAGCGAGCGGACGCCTTCGCGAGCCCGGCCAGGCCCCGAATCTTCCGGACAGAACGTCCGGAACGGGCTCAATGCGAAGGGTCCTTCCGTTCGCTGTTTCTTCGGATGAGCCCACCGC
The DNA here is from genome assembly GCF_054877945.1 of Singulisphaera rosea. NCBI lineage: Bacteria > Pseudomonadati > Planctomycetota > Planctomycetia > Isosphaerales > Isosphaeraceae > Singulisphaera > Singulisphaera rosea. The sequence goes on from NZ_JBTYIP020000009.1 coordinate 316,408, forward strand.
GAACCTCGAGCGGTCCGTGCTCCACCTGACAATCGGGAGAGGCCTCCCCCTCTCGCTCCATTCCTTGAGACGTCCGATCCTGGGAATGATCTCCGCGGCGATGCGATTCAGGCGACCGAGTCCGTGATCCTGAAAGCGCCGGCGAAATCGAACGTGGCCGGATCCCCTCCGAGCCGTATCGACCTGATTTTACCGCCCCGTTGTTAGGTCCCCGGAAACGGCCCGCCCGGTTCGAGCCCGAAGGAAAGGCATCGAGCCATTACATCCACACTTATTCACAACAATCCATCGAGGACTCCCCCATGCCTCTCACGCGGCATTCATCGGCTCGACGCGGATTCACGCTGATCGAGCTCCTGGTCGTCATCGCGATCATCGCCGTCCTCATCGCCTTGCTCCTCCCGGCCGTGCAGTCGGCGCGCGAGGCCGCGCGGCGGATCCAATGCACCAACAACATGAAGCAGATCGGCCTGGCGCTGCACAACTACCACGACACGAACCTCACCTTCCCACTCGGGGGTTCGACGAGGAATGACAGCAACAACGTCAATGACAACTGCCTCCCTTGGCGTGCGATGATCCTCCCCCAGATGGAGGGGGGGACCATGTTCAACAACTTCAACTTCTCCCTCAACCCCACGAGCCCCGCAAACCATTTCGACAAAGGAGCCTGGTACACGGTCTGGGTGACGATCCCGAATGCCTGGCTCTGCCCCTCGGACGGCGACAACGGCAACGGCCGCCTCCCGCTCGGCTCGTACGCGACCGGACTCGGCCAGTTCACCCAGGCCGACCAGTCCACTCCCATCGACCCCAAGACGGGCCAGCCGACCCCCGTGGTCGGCGTGACCAACTACGTGGGGAGCTGGGGCGATAACTACGCCGGCGGGCCCTTGAACGGCGGCCTTCCCTGGGAGACCTACCCCGGCGACAACCTCGCACCGGGCCAGTCACGCATCGGCTATTTCGGCTACTGGGGCACGCCCATCGGGCCTCCGCCGACATGGACCAATGGCGGAGGATCGCTCCGCGGGATGTTCGACTATGCCTACTCGCAGATCGTGGCGATCCAGGGCATCACCGACGGCACGAGCAACACCATCTTCGTCGGCGAGTCGCTCCCGCAGAAGCGGGCCAACCTCTCCTTCTACGTCAATAACGGGGCGACCGCCGGCACCACGATCCCCATCAATTTCGACTCGAATTCGATCGCCCCGAACGCCCCGGGCTGCAACCCGGCCATCTGGGAAGGCGGGAATCAGCCGGGGTGCCGATTCAGCGCCGCGGCCGAGGGTTTCCGGAGCCGACATCCCGGTGGCGCGAACTTCCTGATGTGTGACGGCTCGGTCAAATTCCTGAAGGCCAGCATCTCGATGCCCATCTTCTGCGCCCTGGGGAGCCGGGCCGGCGGCGAAGTGATCAGCGCCGACGCCTTCTGATACGACCCGAGATCCTGTCCAATTCCTGGGCCCCCCGGGAGTCCCCGACTCCTGGGGGCGGATCGCTCGCCTTTCAAACGACGGATGACAAGGGATGAGTACACTGATGGGACGATCGCTTCCGTACCGGTCATTCGACGCCCTCGCCTTGACTGCCGGCCTGGTGTTTTGCTGGGGTTGCGGTGGGGACGAAGGGATCGGCACGCGATACCCGGTTCGCGGCACCGTCACCTACAAGGGGGCGCCGCTGGAGAAGGGGACCATCAACTTCCAGGCCCTGACGCCCGAGGGCCGAGGGGCCAGCGGCGACATCCAAGGGGGCGAATACAGTCTCACGACCCAGACCCCTGGCGATGGCGCACTGCCTGGGAAATACCGCGTGTCGATCATCGCCAGAGAGGCGGACTTTTCTTCGATCCAGACAACCTCGAAGAAACAGGGCGGAACCCTCCCATCCAAGAAGGACCTCGGCAAGGTCTTTCAGAAGGCCAAGCGGCTGATCCCCGCCAAATACGAATCCCCCGCGGCCTCCGGCCTCGACGCCGAGGTGAAGGAGCAGTCGAACACTTTTAATTATCCACTCACCGATGGATAGCCGCTCTCTAGAGTCCACAAACAGTCGAGCAAAACAACGACACCCCTCGCGGATCTCCACCAGTTCCGAACCGGAAGAAGGCTTCACCACAAGGGCACAAAGAACACAAAGGACACCCCAAAGTAGGTCGGAGGAGGATTGGTTCCCAGGTTCCTCCTCTTTGTGTCCTTTGTGCCCTTGTGGTGAAATCCTCACGCGGTGAGGGTCCGGTGGAGGTCCGCGAGGAGTGTCAAAACAACCCGGGCCAATTCGGATCCGCCTGCACCGAGGCGATTGACATGAATCACTTTCGGATTTGGCTCATCTTGCGAGACAGAATGCCCGCGATTCCCGCCCGAGCGATGGTGGCCCTCGCGCTGCTCTTCCATGCGGGATCGGCGAAAGCTCTCGAGGACGAGGCCTCCGGCGAAGGGGCGATGTTCTTCGAGAAAAATATCCGCCCGATCCTGGTCGAGCACTGCTACTCCTGCCATTCCGAGGGCGCGAAGAAGATTCGCGGGGGTTTGCGGCTCGACAGCAAAGTCGGCTGGCAGAAGGGAGGGGACCTTGGTCCCTCGATCAAGCCCGGCGAGCCCGATCAAAGCCTCCTGATCGAAGCGGTCCGCTACAAGGAAGGCTCGTTGCAGATGCCGCCGAAGGGGAAGCTCGGCGACCGCGAGGTCGCACTCCTGACCCGGTGGATCGCGATGGGAGCCCCCGATCCGCGGGGCGACGGCGCCGGGGGCAACCCGTCGAAGAAGTCTGCCGCCGGAGACCTCTGGTCGTTCCGGGCGGTTTCCGACCCCGCCGTCCCCGAGGTCGAGGACAAGACGTGGTCGCGATCGCCGCTCGATCGCTTCATCCTGGAGAAGCTGGAAGGCTCGGGCTTGAAGCCCGCGCCGGAAGCCGACAAACGCACATTGATCCGCAGGGCCACGTTCGACCTGATCGGGCTCCCACCGACGCCGGAGGAGATCGACGCCTTCCTCGCTGACGATTCAGAAGAGGCGTTCGCCAAGGTGGTCGACCGACTGCTCGCGTCTCCCCACTACGGCCAGCGTTGGGGGAGGCACTGGCTCGACGTGGCGCGCTACGCGGACTCCAACGGCCTGGACGAGAACACGGCATACGGGAATGCCTGGCGCTATCGCGACTACGTGATCGCCGCCCTCAACGCGGATCGGCCCTACGACGAATTCCTGATCGAGCAACTGGCCGGCGACCTGCTCCCCGCGCAAGGGCCGCAAGCCGAGGTCCATCGACGTTGGATCGCCACGGGCTTTCTCTCCCTCGGGCCGAAGTCCCTGGCCGAGGTCGACGAGAAGAAGATGGTGATGGACATCGTCGACGAGCAGCTCGACACGGTCAGCCGCACGTTCATGGGGTTGACCCTCGGGTGTGCCCGCTGTCACGACCACAAGTTCGACCCCATCTCCACTGCCGACTATTACGCGCTCGCGGGGATCTTCCAGAGCACGAAGACGATGGACTCGCTCAAGAAGCTCGCGAAGTGGCACGAGCACTCGCTCGCCTCGGAGCAGGAGCGGGCGAAGCTGACCGAACACGAGGGGATGGTCACGAAGCAGAAGGAGTCGATCGACGCATTCATCCGCGAGGCCAACGAGCGATTGACGGCCGCGGGGGGCAAGGATTACAAGCTGCCGGCGGAGCCCGAGGCGTCCTACCCCGACGCAACCAAGGCCGAGTTGAAGAAGCGACGTGACGCCCTGGCCGAGTTGGAGAAGGCCGCGCCCGAGATCCCCTCGGCGCTCGGCGTCGAGGAGGGGACCGTCGCGGATACCCCGGTCCTCATCCGGGGCAACCCCCTGACGCCCGGGGCGACCGTCGCGAGACGATTCCCAGCCCTCCTTTCAACGAGCGCGTCGCCACCCATCGGCAAGGATCGGAGCGGGAGGCTCGAGCTGGCCCGTTGGCTCGTCGACGGGGACCATCCCCTCACCGCCCGGGTCATGGTCAACCGCATTTGGCGCTGGCATTTCGGAGAGGGGCTCGTCCTCACCCCCGATAATTTCGGCACGATCGGCGACCGGCCCGTCCACTCCAAGCTGCTCGACTGGCTCGCCCGGCGATTCGTCGAGGGGGGATGGTCGACCAAGGGGCTCCATCGCCTGATCATGCTCTCGAGCACGTATCGGATGGGCACCGACCGGGATCCCAAGGCCTCGCAGGTCGATCCCGAGAACCGGCTCCACGGGGGCTGGACGCCTCGCAGGCTCGAGGCCGAGGCGATCCGCGACGCACTCCTCGCCGTCAGCCACTCGCTGGACCTCCGCCAAGGGGGGGGCGTACTGCACGTGAAGAATCGCGAGTATCTTTTCGACCACACGTCCATCGACAAGACCCGTTACGATTCCCGACGGCGATCGGTCTATCTGCCGGTGATCCGCAACAACGTCTACGACGTCTTCCAGCTCTTCGACTTCTCCGAGCCGACGTCGATGAACGGCCATCGGTCGACGACGACCGTTGCGCTTCAATCCCTGTTCATGATGAACAGCGACCTGGTCAATGAGGCGGCCGGGACGATGGCCCGGCGGCTGCTCGACCAATCTCCCGACGACGGCGGACGAATCCGGCTCCTCTTCGAGGAAGCATACGGTCGACCGCCCTCGGACGTCGAGATCTCCCGGGCACTCGCGTTCCTCGGGAAATATACGCAGGCCGCCGCCCGCCATGAGGAGGACGCCGCGAAGCGGAGGTTCCTCGCGTGGCAATCCTACTGCCAGGCCATCGTGGCGGCGAATGAGTTCATTTATATTCGTTAAGAGGGAGGCCCGGACCCATGGATCGTTCCCCACAGCGACGCCCCTCCCGCCGCCGCATGCTCAAGGACTCCGCGTTGGGCTTCGGCTCCCTGGCGATGGCCGCGATGCTCGGCGGAGAATCCTCGGCGACGGCGTCGGTGGCGTCGACCCCCAATCCCCTGATGCCTCGCCTCCCGCATTTCGCCCCCAAGGCCAAGCGGATCATCTTCCTGTTCATGAGCGGAGGGCCCTCCCAGGTCGACACGTTCGACTACAAGCCGCTCCTCCAGCGCGACGACGGCAAGCCGTTCCCGTTCGCCAAGCCGAGGGTCCAGTTCAACGGGACGAGCACGTTGCTGGCCTCTCCCTGGCAATTCCGCCAGTACGGCGAGAGCGGGAGCTGGGTCAGTGAACTCTTCCCCCACCTGTCCGGCTGCGTGGACGATATTTGCTTCCTCCACTCGGTGTACGGCACGAACGCGGCGCACGGTGGGGCCGTACTCAAGCTCCACACGGGGAGCGACAACTTCGTCCGGCCCAGCATGGGTTCCTGGGTAACCTATGGCCTGGGCACCGAGAATGACAACCTCCCCGGATTCATCACCATCTGCCCGACGCTCGCGTTCGGCGGCGTGAAGAATTGGGGCTCGGCCTTCCTGCCTGCGCCCTACCAGGGGACCCCGCTCGGCAACGCCAGCATCCCGGCGGAGAAGGCCCGGGTCAGCTACATCAAGAACAAGCAGACCCCCGCCGACCTCCAGCGGCTCCAGCTCGACCTGCTCGCGGAGATGAATCGCGACCAGCTCGCTCACGAGGGGCCCGACGCGGCCCTCGAAGGGCGGCTGGAATCATTCGAGCTGGCCTTCCGGATGCAGGCCGAGATGCCGGAGATCGAGGATCTCTCGAGGGAGTCGAAGGCCACCCTCCAGGCCTATGGCCTCGACGACCCGGTCACGGCGAATTTCGGCCGCCAGTGCCTCCTCGCCCGACGTTTCACCGAGAGGGGCGTCCGCTTCGTGCAGGTCACCCACAACGACGCCGAAGTGCAGTGGGACCAGCACAGCAACCTTCGGAAGGCCCACGCGAAGAACGCGCGCGAAGTGGATCAACCGATCGCGGCCCTGTTGAAAGACCTCAAAGCACGCGGACTCCTCGACGACACCCTGATCCTCTGGGGAGGAGAGTTCGGCCGGACCCCCACGGCCGAAAGCGGTCGCGATGGGCGGGACCACAACCCCGACGGCTTCACGATGTGGCTCGCAGGCGGGGGGGTTAAGGGGGGATTCCACTACGGCGCGACCGACGATTACGGATTCTTCGCCGTCGAGCGCAAGATGCACGTCCACGACCTCCACGCGACGATCCTCCACCTCCTGGGGCTGAATCATGAGCGGCTGACGTATCGCTACGCGGGGCGTGATTTCCGGCTGACCGACGTCGAAGGGCAGGTGGCTCGTGAGATCATCGCCTAGAGCGGTTCACGCACGCGTTGCGCACGTCGGAGGAGAACGGGGACGGGCTCCCGGCCGGGTCAGGCTGGGCCCCTCACGGGTCAACTCCGAGGCCGGGTGCCTGTCCCCATTTTCCGGGCCGTCGCCGTCCGCTGCGGCGGAAACGGGGACAGGCACCTGCGCTTCGCTGCGGAGCCAGTCCCCCTTTCCGCCTCCGCTCTCGGGTCGAGCGACACGTCGTGCCCTGCACCAGCCGCACGTTAGCCGCTCTGGGACGTCTACGCCCCGCCCCCGCCCCCGCCGGTCAATCGATCACGATCAGATCCCGGCTG
>NZ_JBTYIP020000010.1:0-308915 GCF_054877945.1 Singulisphaera rosea
GAAGGAACCCCTCTCTCGGCTCGCCAATCGCCAGGACGATTGCCGGGGAGCGTTCTTCGAATCGCGCTTCAAAAGCGTCGGAATCCTCGATGAGGAGTCGCTCCTGGCGACCTGTGCTTACATCGACATCAACCCGGTCGCGGCGGGCCTCGTCGACGTCCCCGAGGCGAGCCCGCACACGTCGATCAAGGAGCGGGTCGACCACGTCAAGGACCAGGGGCGGTGCGAAGACCTCGAGGCATCACGCCTCGGACCCAGGATGTGACGAAGGACGACGGGGATTTCAGGGTCGACGGTGAGTGACGTAGGCCTGCTTCAGTCGGGCTTGAAGCCGACTGTTGAACCCCCCGGCTTCCAGCCGGTCGGTGATTCAGTGTTTAGGAGATACTTGATGCAATCGTGGGAGCCAATTGAGGATGACGAATTTTCTGCACTCTACGAGGAGCAGTACGACGAATTGAACGAGTCTGAAAGGAGAATCTTCGATCAATACAAGGTTATTCCTTGGAAGGCTGTCATTCGCCGATCGGACCAGGCAGGAGACGAATTCGTTTTTGTAGTTGCGCAAACCCGGGGAGGTGTTCTTTATTTCGATGACGTCGAATATGGTTTCAACGTTTCTAGTCTTGATGTAAATAAACGAATTGCTGAACCCGGCGGCAGCCAAAATACGCTAAAGGAAGCTGTAAACCAATACATGGGGAATAACTGAATAAAAAAGAAGATAGAAGTTGTTGCCATTTTATCTCGACGCGGCATAGCCGCAACCGATGAAGAGAGTTGTATCCGGAGGGCCGGGGCGCGCCATGGCTTTCCTCCAGCCGTTGCCGGCCCTTCGATGTACAATCCCGTTGAACTGAGCCGCTTCGCGGGGGCCACTCCTTTGGTCTTTCAATCGCCTGTCGACTCGGCGGCGACTTATGACCGGGTAGACCTGGGTAGTGGCCCACCCAGGCCCCAACAGATCCAGACGTTCAATTCAATTACATTCGTATATTCATCTCATGACTTCGCTACGCCGCTCCGCAGGCTGTGGACCACTCGGGCGAGAGGGAGACTATATCGCTTCTCCATACGAAGGGACTCCTCCGTCGTCACATCACCGTCACGGCGACGCCGAGTCAAACATTGCACCCGCCTCGAGCGGCAGACATCGCACCCACAACCGAAGGCCGGGTAGGGAAGCCTGCCCGGCTTCCGGTGTTTACACGCCGTCCGAGGTCATAATTTGCAAACTCTGCCACCGCCGCTCTTCGCCCGGAAGAAGGCCGAGTGGGAAATGCGTTTCACTTTGCCTTCAGCGTGATCGCCTCCGACTGGCCGCCCTTTACGTCGATCGTGACCGGCCCCGCTTCTTCACCGTCCGAGCCCGGGTTCGGACGCCCGGTCAGGATGTAACGACCCGGCGGCATGATTGCGAAATTCAACTGGTCCTTCGCGTCGATGTTCCCCGAGCCGCCGTAGGAGCCAACCACTTCGCCGCCTTCCGGCGAGATCTTCACCACATAATCACCCGTTCGCTTCTTCCCTCCGAAATCCACGGTGACCTGGACGCTTCCAGCTTTCTTCATGCGGATCTCGACGTTCGTCTCCGGTGACTTGACGGGCTGGCCCAGGCCGGGACCGTAATAACCCGCTTTGTGGACCCAGATCGAAGCCGTTCCGGCCGGAATCGGCTCGGCCCGAAAGCGTCCGTCGGCGTCGGTTCTGAATTCATACTCCGACGGAGACTGGTACTTTCCACCGGACACGGCCTGGACGTTGCCGAACCGTACGTCGACATCCGCCATCGGCCTCCCGTCCTCGTCGATAACACGGCCCGTGACGGGGGCGGAGCGGACCAAGCCGATGTCGTATGACTGCCAGCGCGGCTGGTCGTCGAGCCGGGCATTGCCGGCGACGCGAGGCACAAAGCCATCCGCCTCGACGACGACGCGGACCCAGCCCGCCGGGGCCTTCTTCAGGACCCAGCGCCCCTGGGCGTCCGATCTGGCCTCGGCCCCGGCCGGGTAGAGATAACCACTCTTCTGCTGCGGCTCGACCCGCTGGAGTCGCATGGTGGCTGCCAGGGGCTGTCCAGTCGCCAGGTCGGTGACCTTGCCCTCCAGCACCGCCCCGTCGTCCGCCGTGAAGCCGTGGGCCACCAGGCGATTATCTACGACTTCGATCTCCGCAGGAACGGTCACGGCGCCCCAGTCGATGCCGGCGGTGTAGACGTCGACCTGCGAGGGCGGCGAGGTTTCCCCGTGGCCCGTCGGGTTCAGATCGGGAGGCAGCTTGCGGAGCTGCTCCCAATTGGCCGGCACCCAGACCGTAAACGACCAGTCGATCTTCGCGGCCGCGAGCTTTTCCGGCTCTTGGTTCGGGGCCAGCCAAAATGAATGGCCGACGCCATCATGGACGACGATTCGCCTGCTTTTCACGTCGATCTTGGCGAAATCGGCCAAGACGGCGTTCAGGGCCTTCACGTCGCCCCGGCACTCGGCATGCCACTGGCCGCCACCGAAGGGCGGGCCCTCCCACCAGGCGATGCGGCCGGCGTGGTTGAAGATCGCAGCCGCGCCAGTGGGCCAACCGGGGTCGCGGAGCGAGGTATTGCCGGTGCCGCCGGTGATCAACGCCGACGCCTCCCGAGGGGACGAGACGGCAAGGATAGTCAGTAGTAAGCCCGCTGTGATCCTGGACATGGTAACCCCCGGGGAGAGTGCGTGAAGCAGAGCGATACCGGATAGACGGCCGGGAACCGGGATTCTTAGACCGAATAGTATCCTGCGGTTCGCTGGATTGGCCACTTACGCACGCCGGGAATCAGCCGGAAAAGTGGTGGACGATCCGGCCAAGGCCGTCGGCTCCTCGGCGGGTTCCGTGGTGGGTGACACGCTTCGCGGTCTACATCGGCATATCGTAAATGTAATTCTTGACAGTAATTAGCCCCACACGAACTCGGTTGCACTCATTGTTCCCACGACGCGGGCGTGCAGGACGTGACTTTACCGATGATGGAGCGGGTCGGGCTCGGCTTCGGGCCGGACCTCAGACGGCGGGGCAACCTTTGAGGTTCGCCACACGACCCAGGCCCAGACGAGCCGCGACCTCCTCGAGACGAGACCGGCTCGATGCCAGGAATCGCCCCAGCAGCCGACCCTTCCTGAAGCCTCCGAGCCGTGTTTGCCAGGTCCCCACGCTCGACCCCAACCGATCGAGGATCTCGGACACCTCGCGGGCCACTATCGCCTTACCCTCCCGGAAGAGCCGGGACGTGTGTGTCATCGACCAGGAGCAGATAGCTGCCCAGCGGGAACCCCTCGAGCATCCGCTCTCGGGACGAATCCAACGGCCGACGATCCTCGACAAGGCACAGCCAGAGGGACTCCTCCAGGCCCGAAGACGCCTCCGACCCCACCACGCGACCGTGACGCGATGCCTCGAGGTCCTCGCACCGCTCCTGCGCCTTGACGTGGTCGACGCGTTGCTTGACCGAAGTGTGCGGACCCGCCTCGGGGACGTGGACGAGGCCGGCCGCGAACGGGTTGAGGTCGATGTAGGCACAGGTGGCCAGGAGCGACTCCTCATCGAGGGTCGCCAGGCTCCTGAAGCGTGCCTCGAAGAACGCTCCCCGGCAATCGTCCTGGCGATTGGCGAGCCGAGAGAGGGGCTCCTTCAGACAATTCCATGGAGTTCGAGGAAAGGACCTGGCAGATCTTCTGGCGGGTCACGGTCGAGAGTCAGGCGCCTGCCGTCCTCGCCGAGGGCCTCGGGGTCACGGCGACCTCCATCCGTAAGACCAAATCTCGCGTCTTGCGCCGGCTCAAAGACATCCTCGGCGCGCCCACGCACGAGGGCTTCCCGCCCCCTCACTGATCGGCCGGGCCGAGACTCCAACGAATGCTTCCCAAGGGGGATAAACATCCTCCGACGACCCCTTCGCCGACCCGTCTCCTCGTCCGACAAAGTCAGTTCACACTCCGTGCGATTCCCTCCTGAGAGCAGGTCGAACGACCTGTGTCCCACCCTTGCACCGATCCGGGTGACGGCCGCGCCTTCGCATCGCGATGGATCGCCGAATCTCTTCACGGATCTGTGCATTCCAGATCGCAGCGCTTTTGAAAGTATAGGGATACGTCGGCCGAGGGCCGGCGCGTCTCGAGGGCGGCCGCGATAGGGCTTCGATCCTTGGAACCGGTGAGGTGCGGGAATGACTGGGCGCCAACATCCGCGACTCTGGGCTTGTGCGTTCCTCCTCGGTACGGCCTCGGCCGTGCCGGGGTGCTGGGGCTCGGGCGACTCATTGCCGCGCGAGGCGGTCTGGGGCGTCGTCACGTTGGACGGGGAGCCGGTCGCCAATGGCTCGATCCGGTTCAACCCGACCGCCGCCGATACCACGGGGGCGGCCGTCGAGGGCGGGAGCGCGATCCGGGAGGGTCAGTTCTCGATCCCCGTCGACGTGGGGCTGATCCCCGGGAACTACCGGGTCGCCATCTCCGCGGGCAAGCGGCGCGACGCGAAGTCGAAGGGCGACGCCGGGGCGCCGGATGCCCCCGCGGCCCCGGGGGGCGGCCTGGTCCTGGCCAGGGAGATGATCCCCGAGAAGTATAACTCGAAGTCGACCCTCAAGGCGGAGATCAAGGGAGGTCACCGCAATGAATTGACATTCGAGCTCCGTTCGAAATGAGGGCGTCCTCGCCCCGAGCATCCTCCCTCTCCCCGAATCCGCCTCGATTCGTCGGTCCCCGAGCGGGCCGGTCGACGGCGCCTGGGAAACGCCTCAAGGAATCCCTCGGTTCATATCTCGATCATTGGGAGTGATTGGTCATGGGACACCGCCGGAAGGGCTTCACGCTCATCGAGCTCCTCGTCGTCATCGCGATCATCGCCGTCCTCATCGCTCTGCTCCTGCCGGCCGTCCAGGCGGCCCGCGAAGCGGCGAGGCGCATGCAATGCGTCAACAACCTGAAGCAGATCACGCTGGCCATGCACAACTACCACGAGCAGCAGGGGAGCCTGCCCCCCGGCGTCAAAGGATGCTGCTACGGGACCTGGCTCGTGTATATCCTCCCGCAAATCGAGCAATCGAATTTATATAATTCGTGGAATTCCTCGGCGAACGACAAGAACCCCGCGAGCGGGATCTTCACGTACAGCGGGCCCCCGAACACGACGGTCACCTCGAGTCGCGTCAGTGCGTATTACTGCCCGAGCGACCCGAACGGCCATGGGCTCATCGGGGTCGGGGCCGTCACGTCGCAGAACTACGTCGTCAACTTCGGCAACACGATCGTGAACCAGCCCAACCAGTTCCTGTACAACGGCGTCACGATCCCGTTCCTCGGGGCTCCCTTCTCCGACATGGGATCGCCCCTCCAGGGGTTCCCGGCGAGCGTCCAGGGGACCTTCAGTTTCGCGACGATCACCGACGGGTTGAGCAACACGATGCTGACGTCGGAGCTCCTCGTCGGGCAGGGGTTCGACGTGAGGGGATTCTCGTGGTGGGCGTACGGATCCCAGTTCACCGGGCTCCTGGCCCCGAACTCGTCGTCGCCGGACGTCGTGCAGGACCAGAGCTATTGCAACCCGATCGCCACGAACCCGCCTTGCACGGGGGCGACCGTCACGGTCAACAGCAACGGCGTCTTCTCCGGACTCGGGATGGCCATGGCGGCGCGCAGCAAGCATCCCGGCGGCGTCAACGTCGGCTTCTCCGACGGCAGCGTCAAGTTCATCAAGAACTCGATCAACATCAACGTCTACCAGGCGCTCTCCTCCACCAAAGGGGGCGAGGTCATCAGCGCCGACTCCTATTGAGAGAGTTCGCTCCGAAGGGCGCCAGGCGGCGCGTCGCGACCACTGATGCCGCGAGCTCGCCGCGTCGGAGGGGGAGACGGTGTCGGCCGAACGCTCCCCCCTCCGTTGCAACCGGCGCGGACTCGGCCCTCTCGCCGCGATTCGTGACGTACCACGCATGGTTCGAGGATAGCCGCTCATGATCCTTCGCCTCGCAAGACGGTCCGTCGGGTTCTGCCTCCTCGCGACGGCTTTCGGTCCGGTCGTGCATGCGGACGATCCGGGAGGGTTGACTCCCGAGGCCTCGCTCCGCTCGATCCGGGTCGAGCCCGGGTTCACGGTCGAGTTGGCGGCGAGCGAGCCACTCGTGAAGGACCCGATCGCCATCGACTGGGGGGCCGACGGACGGCTCTGGGTCGTCGAGATGGGGGACTATCCCCTCGGCATCGACGGCAAAGGGAAGCCTGGCGGGCAGGTGCGCGTGCTCGAGGACCGCGACGGCGACGGCCGGTACGATGCGGCGACGGTCTTCCTCGACGGGCTCGCCTTCCCGACCGGGGTCATACCCTGGCGCAAGGGGGTGATCGTCGCGTGTGCCCCCGAGATCTTCTATGCCGAGGACCGCGACGGCGACGGGAAGGCCGACGCTCGCGAGGTCCTCTACTCGGGCTTCGTCGAGGGGAACCAGCAGCACCGCGTCAACGGCTTCGAATACGGCCTCGACGGCTGGATCCATGGCGCCAACGGCGACAGCGGCGGCACCGTCCGATCCTCGAAGACGGGCAAGTCGATCCCGATCAACGGCCGCGATTTCCGCTTCCGCCCCGACACCGGCGCGTTCGAAACCGAGAGCGGCCAGACCCAATTCGGCCGGCACCGGGACGATTGGGGCCACTGGTTCGGCAATAACAATCCCAACTGGGCCTGGCACTTCGTGCTCTCGGAAGCCGACCTCCGCCGCAACCCGCACTTCGCCCCCCCCGACCCCAAGCACATGCTCGAGCCCGACACCCGGCTCTACCCGGCGAGCAAGACCGTCCCCCGGTTCAACGAGCCCTGGACGGCCAATCACGCCACGTCGGCCAACAGCCCCACGCCGTATCGCGACGACCTCTTCGGTCCCGAGTTCGAGCGCAGCCTGTTCGTCAGCGAGCCGGTCCACAACCTGGTGCACCGCATGGTGCTCGAGCCCGACGGCTCGACGTTCAAAGGCCGCAGGGGGCCGGGTGAGTCGGGCCGCGAATTCCTCGCGTCCGCCGACCCCTGGTTCCGTCCGACGATGCTCAAGATCGGGCCCGACGGCGCCCTTTGGGTCGCCGACATGTACCGCGCGGTGATCGAGCACCCCGAGTGGATCCCCGACGACTGGGAGCGTCGGATCGACCTCCGCGCCGGCGGCGACCAAGGCCGGATCTACCGGGTACGACCGACCGGCAAGGCGACACGTCCAATCCTTCGTCTCGACCGGCTCGATCTCCAGGGACTCGTCGCCGCGCTCGACAGCCCGAACGGCTGGCAACGCGACACCGCCCAGCGACTTCTCCTGGAGCGGGCGGACCCGGCATCCGTCGTCCCGCTCCGTACGCTCGCCGCGAAGACGAACCGAGCCAAGGCCAAGATACAGGCCCTCTGGACGCTCGCCGGGCTGGGTGGCCTCGACGAGGCGACGGCCCTCCGGTTGCTCGGCGACGGCCACCCCGAAGTCAGGCGAGGCGCGGTCGAGGCGACCCGGTCGATGCTGGCCCGATTCCCTCGAGTCGCGGACTCCGTGCGAGGTTTGGCCGAGGACGCCGACGCTCGGGTCCGGCTCCAGGTCGCGCTCGCGATGGGCGATTGGACCGATCGCCGAGGGGGCGAGACGCTCGTGGCCCTGGCCAGGCGTGAGGGCAACGATCCTTGGACGCGGGCCGCCGTCCTCAGCTCGGCCGTCCCTCACGCGGCCACGCTCGTGGCGGAACTCTGCGGCAAGGGGGGCGAGAAGACCGACCTCGAGCTCGTCGGGCCGCTCGTCACGCTGGCGGCGTCGACCCTCGGCCGAGACGCGGTGGACGTCCTCGGTCGGGCCGCCTCGACGTCCTCGCGACCTGACGGACGCTTTTCACCTTGGCAGTACGTCGTACTTACGCAACTACTTGACGTCCGCAATCGCGTACCCGACTCCGAGGGCGACCGCGAGATGGATCGGGCGTCCGAGCCGCTTCGCGAGGCCGCCCGCGCGACGGTCCGCGACGAGTCGGCCGACCTTTCGGGGCGGATCCTCGCGGTCCGGCTCCTCGCCAGGCAGGCCGCGAGTGCCGACGACCTCGACCTGCTCGTCGGGTTGCTCCGGCCCCAACTCCCCGTGCCGCTCCAGCAGGAGACCGTGGCCGCCCTCACCCGGAGCGCGGATCGTCGCGTGCCCTCCCTCTTGCTCGAGTCCTGGAAGCGCGACTCGCCCCAGGTCCGAGGCGCGATCCTCGGGGCCTTGCTCACCCGAGAATCGTGGACCGGCGACCTCCTCTCCGCGATCGAGGACGGCCGAGTTGCCTCGGCCGACCTCGATCCCGCGAGCCGACAGCGGCTCGTGGCCCACCGCGACGGCCGGATCCGGTCGAGGGCGGACGCCCTGTTTGCCCGCCCCGACTCCTCTCGTCGTCAGGTCCTCGAAGCCTATCGGCCCGCGCTGACCTTGGCCGGCAAGGTCGAGGCCGGCTCGACGCTCTTCAAGAATCGGTGTGCGTCCTGCCACCGGTTCGGGGGGAGCGGATCGGAGGTCGGGCCCGACCTCGCCGCGTTGACCGACAAGTCCCCCGAGGCCCTCCTGACCGCGATCCTCGACCCCAACCGGGCGTTGGAGATGAAGTACGCCGGCTTCACGGTCGCGACCGTCGACGGCCGGGTCCTGTCCGGCCTGATCGCCGCCGAGACCGCCAACGCGGTCACCTTGCGGCTCCAGGAAGGCAAGGAGGAGGTCCTCCTGCGCTCCCAGATCGAGGCCATGAGCGGTTCGGGCCGGTCCCTCATGCCCGAGGGCCTGGAAGACGGCCTCTCGCCCCAGGACCTTGCCGACCTGATCGTTTTCCTGGCATCATCCGGGTCGTCGCCGGCGGCGAGGTGAACACTCGGATCGAACCTCGGCCCGATCACGCCCCGATCGAATCGAGACGACGCCCGCCGGCAAGGCGGCCCGCGACGCCCTCCCTCGGCTCTCACTCCCTCGAGGATCCTCGCAATGCGTTTGGCCTTCGCATCCCGCCTCGTCTGCTTCACGATCCTCGTCGCCTCGACGGCGCAGGGAGAGGAACCGGCCCAGGCGCTCCGGCCCTTCGGCGTCGCCGTGGTCGACATCACCCCCGAGTACCCGATCCGCCTGGCGGGCTACGGGAGCCGCACGACCGAGTCGGACGGGATCGTCAACCGGCTCAAGGCCAGGGCGCTGGCGATCGGGGCCGACGAGGCCGAAGGCGGGCCGGCCCTGATCATCTCGGTGGACAACGTCGCCATCCAGTCACGGATCACGGAGGAGGTCGCGGCGAATTTGAAGGCCAAGAAAGGCTTGAAGCGGGAACGGATCGTCATCTGTGCGTCGCATACCCACTCCGGACCGTTCTTGAGCACGGCGTCGGACACGCTCCTGGGCGACCTCCCCGCCGATCAGGTGACCCGGATCGGCCGCTACACTCGCGAACTGACCGAGGCCATCGAGAAGGTGGCCCTGAAAGCCCTGGAGGACCTCTCGCCCGGCCGGCTTGCGTGGGGGCAGGGGCATGTCGGGTTCGCGGGCAATCGGCGCGTGTTGAAGGACGGGCGTTGGGTCGGCTTCGGGCTCAACCCGAACGGCCCCGTGGACCAGAGCCTGCCGATGTTGAGCGTGACCGACCCGTCGGGCAAGGTCCGGGCGGTCGTCTTCGGCTACGCCTGCCACTGCACGAGCATGGGGGGCGAGTTCAACAAGATCTGCGGCGATTGGGCCGGCTTCGCCTGCGAGGAGATCGAAACCCAGACGCCCGGGGCCCTCGCGCTCGCGATCATCGGCTGCGCGGGGGACTCGGGCCCCCAGCCTGCCGGGAAGGTGGAGGATGCCCGCCGACACGGGGCGGAGATCGCCCTTGAGGTCGCTCGTCTGTTGAAGACCCCGCTCAAGTCCTTGAGCGGCCGGATCGCCGCACGCCTCCGTCCGATCGAACTGCCGCTGGAGACGCCGCCGACTCGCAAGACTTTGGAACTCCAGACCAAACGGCCCGGCTCCGAAGGCTACCTTGCCCGGAAGCTGATCGCCCAGCTCGATCGCGGCGAGTCTCTCGCCCGGACCATCCCCTATCCGGTGCGGACCTGGTGCTTCGACGGCGACCTCGCCATGATCTTCCTCGGCGGCGAGGTCGTGATCGACTACGCGCTCCGGCTCAAGTGGGAGATCGACGCCAACCGCCTCTGGGTGTCCGCATACACCGACGATGCCCGCTGCTACGTCGCCTCGCGACGCGTCCTGAACGAAGGGGGATACGAGGCCGACTTCTCCATGGTCCTGTACGGCCAGCCGTCCCGCCTCGCCCCCGAGGCCGAAGACCTGCTCGTCCGGACGGTCCACGACCTCCTCCCGCCGCCTTTCGACGAACCGCGGAAACCCTGAAGCCATCCCGCCGAGTCGCCATCCCCAAAGCGTATGGCTTCAGATCTCCGGGGGGGCCAGGTCTGCCGGGCCACCCCCGGGCTTTCCCCCGCTTCGCGTCCCGCGGGAATCACGAGGCTCATCACCACGAGTCGTCCGACGATCGAGGCGGGCATGCCGATCGATTCCGCGGGAAGGGGGGCCATCGCGCCCGACGCGGAGCAACCCTCATCCTGGGGCCTTCGTCGCCGGAATCCCTGCCGCCACTCCTATAGTCACCGAGCTCGGGTCGGGATCACGTCGAGGTTTGGGGCGTGGTCCCGAGCGAGGGCTCGCACGCTCGGTCGTAACGCGGGCGTTGGGGGATGACTCGATCGACTCGGGGGAAGCGCAGGGGGGCGGAGGGCAAGCGCGATGGAGTTTTGATGGAGATGGGCCTACCCACTGGCTTTCGGATCGCTCGTGGGCGAATCTTATGGGGGTCTGGAAGCCTGGAGATATCGTCCGGGGCGAGGGAACGAGGATTTGCATTCGGGTGACCGACTTTTGTAAGATCGTAGGCCTATGAACGAACAACGGACGGGTAGCCTGACGATCGGAGCCTTGCAGCGACAGATCCGCGAGATGTACGGCGCGAAGGATGAGGCGAGGGGCGACGCCGCCACGTTCCTCTGGTTGACCGAGGAGTTCGGCGAGTTGGCCACCGCCTTGCGGTCGGGCACCCAGGAGGAGCTCGCCCTGGAGATGGCCGACGTGCTGGCCTGGCTGGTGACCTTGGCGAACATTCGCGGGATCGACCTCGAGACCGCCGTGGCGAAGAAATACGGGCACTCTTGCCCGGGCTGCGGGACCTCACCCTGCGTCTGCGACCCGTCCGAGAAGCCTTGAATTGCCGGAAGCCCAAGCGGACAAAGCAATAGCTCGACGGCCGACCGTCTCGACCGAATCGATTGGCTCGACAAGGGATTCGCATCATGCATTTTCGCCCGAGACGTTGGCCGCTGGCGACGGTGTGCGCCGGCTTCCTGATGCTGCAAGGCATGGCCTGGGGTGCCCCGACGAAGCCGCCGATCGAGGTGGAGAACTTCCGGGTCGGCTTCGCCAACAACAGCCTGAACAACGTCTACAAGCTCGGGAACTGGACCCCCGTCTGGGTCCAGCTCCGGGCCGGCGCCGAGCGGTTCTCGGGGACGATGGAGCTGACGGTCCCCGACGACGACGGCACGATGACCCTCGTGCAACAGGCCATCGACCTCGCGCCGAACGAGAGCCGACGGCTGACGGCCTATGTTCGGCCGGGGACGATCGACCATGACTTCGGGGTCCGCCTGATCGACCCGGCCCGCCGACTCCGGACGCCAAGGATTACCGGGACGTCGCTCGCCAAGTTCGAGGGGCTCCCCCTCCGAGGCGACGAGTCGTTGTTGCTGACCCTGGGCAATCCCCAGGGGGTCGATATGATCCCGAGCCTCCCGGGCTTCGGCGGGGACAAGAATTCGCCGGGTCAGATCACCGTGGCGCGGATCGACGTCGCGGGGGGCTACCTACCGGGACGCTGGTTCGGTTACGACGCGGCTCGGGCGATCGTGCTCGACACCAACGACCGCGAGGTCATGTCGTCGCTCGATACGCTTCGGGGTCGGGCGATCGCCGACTGGGTCCAGCGGGGCGGTCACCTCGTCGTCGCGGTCGGGTCCAACTGGCAGCAAGTGCGAGACAGCGTGATCGGGCCGCTCCTCCCGGCGGTCCCCGCCGGCCAGGAGCGAGTCACCGACCTCGGCTCGCTCGAGACCTTCACCGCCGGGGCGACCAAGCCGATCACCCCGCCGGGTTCGCCGCCGGTCATGATCGCGAAGCTCGAAGGGATCGAGGCCCGCGGTGGCAAGATCCTCAGCACCGCCCTCGGCGCCCCGCTCGTGGTCCGGGGGGCCCATGGCTTCGGCCGGGTCACCCTCATCGCCCTCGACGTCGACCAACGCCCCTTCGCCAAGTGGGAAGACCGACCGCTCTTCTGGGTCCGCGCCCTGGACCTTCGCCGCCAGGGGAGTGAGACTTCCGATTCGACCGGAAATGCCCCGAGGCGAATCTACCAGTCGGGCTCGAGCGACCTCGCGAGCGTGCTCCGCCAGTCGCTCGAGCAGTTCCAGGGGGTCAAGCTCATCTCCTTCGGCTGGGTCGCCTTCTTCATCTTCCTCTACATCCTGCTGATCGGGCCCGGCGACTACCTCTTCCTGAAGAAGGTCCTCAAACGCATGGAGCTGACCTGGATCACCTTCCCCGTGATCGTGATCTCGGTGAGTCTCCTGGCCTACTACGCCGCCTACGTGATCAAGGGGAACGTGCTGCGGGTCAATAAGGTCGACATCATCGACGTGGTGCAGGGGCCCGGCCCCGACAACGTCGTCCCGGCGGCCGGCCTGATTCGGGGGACCACGTTCTTCGACGTCTTCAGCCCGCAGAACCGCGACTACACCATCTCCGTCGTCCCGTTGCCCGTGGATCGCGAGCTCCCGAAAGAGGATGGCCCCGCTCCCAAGCTCCCGCCCGGCACCGAGCTGATGCTCTCGTGGTTCGGAGTCCCCGAGTCGGGGTTCGGGGGGATGGGCGGCAGCCAGATGAGCTTCTCCAGCGGCGGGTATGAATACCAGCCTCCGGGCTCGGCCGAGACGCTCGCGGACGTCCGCGTCCCGATCTGGAGCACAAAGTGCCTGAGCGCCCGCTGGTTCGGGCCCGGGCCGAGCACCCCTCTCATCGAAACCGACCTGAAGCCCGCAGGCCCCGACCGGCTCGAAGGGACCGTCGTCAACCGCTCCGGCATCACCCTCCACGACACGCTGCTCGCGTTCAACAAGGAGGTTTACATCCTGGGCAAGGTCGACCCCGGCGCGACCATCCAGGTCGAGTTGAGCCAGGAGCGCCAGCTCTCCGGCCACCTCAAGGCGATCGCCCAGACCTCGGCCGCCCTCCAGCCCTGGAACTCCGACCGGCCGACCATCAACCGTGCCAACCTGTTGCTCGACCTGATGTTCCACGACGCCGGGACGACCTCGACGACTCAGAACGCACTCTCGAGCAACCCGCTCCACGACCTCGACCTGACGGGGCTGCTGCCGCTCGACCGCCCGATGCTGGTCGCCAGGATCGAACGCCCGGCCTCCAAGCTCGTCCTCGAGAACGCCGCGAGCCCTCCCTCGGTCGACCAGACCACGATCCTCCGCGTCCTCCTCCCTTTGAAGAAGGGGTCGGACGAGAAGCCGTGACCCCGAGACCGGACGTCGGCGGCGGAGGCCGGCCGCCGACGTGACCGGCCCTCGTCCGATCGGCCGAAGATCCCTCAATAACCTTCGACGAAGATCCCCGGGTCGATCCCGCGTGTCGCACACGCTTCACATCAAGGCAGATCCATGATCGAGACGCACGACCTGACGAAGATGTACGGCGACCTGTACGCCCTGAACCGGCTGAACCTGACGCTCGACCAGGGAGACGTCTACGGGTTCATCGGCCCCAACGGCGCGGGCAAGACCACGACGATGCGGATCCTGGCGACCTTGCTGAACCCGTCGTGGGGCGAGGCCACCGTCTGCGGCTACTCGATCTACACGGGGGCCAAGGATATCCGCCGGGCGATCGGCTACATGCCCGACTTCTTCGGCGTCTACGACGACATGAAGGTCATCGAGTACCTCGAGTTCTTCGCCGCCGCCTACCGCATCAAGGGGGCGGCCCGCAAGAAGATCTGCGAGGAGGTGCTCGAGCTGGTCGACCTGACCTACAAGCGTGACGCCCTGGTGACCAGCCTCTCGCGCGGGATGACGCAGCGGCTCGGCCTCGCGCGGGTGCTCCTGCACGACCCGCAGGTCCTCCTGCTGGACGAGCCCGCGTCGGGGCTCGACCCCCGCGCCCGCATCGAGATCCGCGCCCTCTTGAAAGAGCTGCGAGCGATGGGCAAGACCATCCTCGTGTCGAGCCACATCCTTCCCGAGCTCGCCGA
This sequence comes from Singulisphaera rosea, assembly GCF_054877945.1. NCBI lineage: Bacteria > Pseudomonadati > Planctomycetota > Planctomycetia > Isosphaerales > Isosphaeraceae > Singulisphaera > Singulisphaera rosea. The sequence continues at coordinate 14,364 of NZ_JBTYIP020000010.1, forward strand.
CATCTGCAACAAGATCGGGATCATCGAGCAGGGCGTCTTGATGATCAACGACACCGTCGCCAACGTGATGAAGCAGGTCCGCGCCGACATCGTGCTGAACATCGCGGTCGCCGAGCGCCTGACCGACGCCGCCAACCTCCTCGAGAGCCAGCCCGAGGTGGAATCGGTCCAGGACAAGAACGGCGTCCTCATCGTCAAGATGAACGAAGGGGTCACCCAGTACAGCTACCTCGCGAGCCGCCTGATCGAACAGGGCTACGCGCTGACGCTCTTCAAGGAAGACGAGATCAACCTCGAGACCGCGTTCATGCACCTGACCAAGGGGATCACGAGCTGACGTCGGCCGCGACCGACATCCACCTCTCGAATCCTCGCAGGCACAACGACGAATCCCTCGACCACGGTCCTCAAAGGGTCGTGGTCGAGGGATCGCGCGCTTCCGGCCGAGGCCTCAAGGCGAAGGTCAGGGACCGGAGACGTTGAACCCGTTCCGGGCGACGAAGTTGGCGCCGGCGGTGAAGGACGTGGCGGCGGCGATGTTCGGGATCGCGATCTGCGAAGCCGAGGTCGCTTGCACGTTGCCGTTGATGAGGAAGACCGAGGGCGTGAGCGCCGTACCGCCGGTCACCGAGCTGTTGGCGATCCCACTGGCGACCGTGAACGTGCTGCCCGTGCCGATGATGAGGTTTCCCTGGACATAGCCCGACAGCGAGGGGACGGTCGTGGACGTCCCGGTGCCGACGAGGGCCTGGTTCGTGGCGATGAGGTTCGAGCCCGTCGCCGTGCCCTTGGGGGGCTGCGGGGTCGTGCCGAGGAACCGGCCGACAATCAGGCTGGAGCCGTTGGTGAGGGAGAGGTTCTGACCGACGTTGAGCAAGTTCAGGTCGCGCCCGATCGAGATCCCCGGGCCTCCCGAGAGGTCGACCGCATTGAGTACGTCGAGCGTGTTGAGGTCGCTGCCGGTCGTGATCGAGGCCCCCGGCAGGAGGTCCTGGAAGGCGATCCGGTCGATGGCGGTCGCACCGTTCGCGGTCAAGGGGCCTGAGAGGTCGGCCGTGTGGTAGCCGAGGATCGCCGAGATCTCACCGGTGTTGATCGTGATCTGGCCCACGTTCAGGACGTGGGACTGGCTCGACTGACCGTAGGCGAAGCTGTGGGCATAGCCCTTGCGCTGGGGGAAGGGCAGGGGGCTGATGTCGAGCTCGGTCTGGGTCGTCGAGCCGTCGACGATGATGCCGATCTTACCACCGGCCATCTTGTAGGCACGCACGGTGCCGATCGGCTGGACCACGCTCGAGCCGGGGATCTGGCCCTGGATCGGTGTCTGGGTGCCGGGGACGTTGCCCGAAGAGCTCGAGGACGTCGTCCCCTCGCCCGAGGGCTGGATGAACTGCGTCAGGCTGATCTTGAAGTGGCCCTCGGCCGTGGCCACGATCACGCTCTGGCCGCCGTGGGCGGTCTGGATCGACACGCCGCCGCGAGGGTAGCGGGTGACGGCGGGCCGAGAGGCCCCGGCGGAGAATTGCTGCGGGTTATTGGCCTTGAAGGCAACCGCCGCACTGGGGTGCTTCAGGAAGTAGCTCCCGGGCAGGGACGTCAAGAGGTAGCGGGCCTCGAGACTCCCTCCCGCCACGGCCGGGCGGAAGGATCGCCGGTTCCGGCGGGCCTCGTCGGCCGTGGTGGCCAACCCCAGGGCGTGCCACCTCGAAAGGCCGGCCCCGAACCTTCGCATTTCGCGAACCGAATCACGGCAGAGCGTCGCGACACGTTTGGTAATATCCCGAAGGTCTACCCGACCGGCGGTCAGGCAGGCCAGAGCCCGGATTTCCCAACGTCCATCCTTGCGATCGTCCGACATCCGCACACCCTCCCTGACCCCCGGCGCAACCCCGAAGGGGCGTCGCGAGGCGTTGATCCTGAGCGGTTCGGGGTCGGGCCGCAGCGAATGACGCCGAGCTCCAGCTCCCTACCCGCGTCGGCAGGCCATCGAATCACCGCGGTCGAACGTCCGAGACCGCGGCTATTCGGGATTCCGATCGGCGTCCGCTCCTTCCGAGTCCCGCCCGAGGATCCGCCTCAAATGGGAACTCGACGCGCCGGGCGCCTCCCTGCCGAGTCAACTTATCGGCCACGTCTCAAGCCGGCCGCCGTTGATTCGGAACCCGATTACGACACCCAAGTCGCTCCGCAAGGCTTGCAACGATTCGGCCGATTGTCGGGGACGGCCCGGTCAGTCCGGCGTTGCGAGGAGTCGCCGTCCTCGGCGAGAATAATCGTCGGGCCCGGTCGACTCGAAGCCCTCGGATCTCGTCGCGTGCCGGACGCGCCTCCTCCTCTCCGCATGATCGTCGCTTCCACACCCCAACCCCCGATTCGAAACGATGCAGCATCCCTTGCTCTCCCAGAAGGCGTCACGGTTCACCGAGAGCGTGATCCGAGGCATGTCGATCGAGGCGGCCAAGCACAACGCGGTCAACCTCGCCCAGGGGATGCCCGATTTCCCCGCCCCCGCCGAGTTGAAGGCAGCGGCCTGCCGGGCCATCGAAGCCGACGTCAACCAATACGCGATCACCTGGGGGGCAAAGGGTCTCCGCCAGGCGATCGCCGAGCACGCGGCCTGGCACCTGGGCCTGACGGTCGACCCCGAGACCGAGATCACCGTGACCTGCGGCAGCACCGAGGCGATGCTCGTCGCGCTCCTCTCGATGATCAACCCCGGCGACGAGGTCATCCTCTCGCAGCCCTTCTACGAGAACTACTGGCCCGACTGCGTCCTCGCGGGGGCAACCCCTCGGTTCGTCCCATTGCGGCCCCCCGGCTGGACGTTCGACCTCGACGAGCTCGCCAAGGCGTTCAACGACCGCACCAAGGCGATCATCCTCTGCAACCCGAACAACCCCACCGGCACCGTCTTCTCGCGCGAGGACCTCGAGGCCGTCGCCGCGCTCTGCCGGAAGTGGGACGTCATCGCCGTCACCGACGAGATCTATGAACACATCGTCTACGACGGCCGCCCGCACGTCGCCCTGGCGAGCCTCGACGGGATGCGCGAGCGGGCCGTGACCGTCGGCGGGATGTCGAAGACCTACTCGGTGACCGGCTGGCGCGTCGGCACGATCCTCGCGCCTCCCGTGCTGACCCATGCGTTCCGCCAGGTCCACGACTACGTCTCCATCGGGGCCGCCGCCCCGCTCCAGGAGGCCGGCGCCTTCGCGTACCGGATGCCCCGCGACTACTACGGCAAGCTCGCCGCCGACTACCAAGCTCGTCGCGACCGCCTCTGCTCGGCCCTGATCGACATCGGCTTCGGCCTCGAGCCCCCCCACGGCGCCTACTACGTCATGGCCGACATCGAGGCCTTCGGCGCCACCGACGACGTCGCCTTCGCCCGCCACCTCGTCCGCGACCTCGGCGTCGCCACCGTCCCCGGCTCGAGCTTCTTCAACGACAAGGCCCTCGGCCGCCGTTACATCCGCTTCTGCTTCTGCAAACGCGACGCCACACTGGACCTGGCCGTCGAGAGGCTCCGAAAACTCAAGGTCATTGCCTAAAGCTCTTGACAACCGGGTGGCAACATACTGAGACAAGCCCGAAGCGTGCGTGAGTGAATCCTCCTCGATTGCCTGCGTCAGGATTCACTCGCGGACACTTCGGGCTTATAAGTGGTCGTTCGGAGAGGTTCGTGGAGATGCGATCCGAATATGATCCGTCATATAAGATCTTAACGTAGCAGTACACAGGTGGCATATGGCCAGGATCCGGTTTCAAGGTGTGAGCGAACAGGCCAAGGCCAGTCGGCATCGGATGGACGATGCCCGTGCCCTTTTCAATGCCGTTCGCCGGCGCGGGGCGATGTATTTGGCCGGCTATGCAATCGAATGTCTGCTCAAAATCAAACTGATGAGAATTGACAACTGCCTTACTTCGAGCGACCTGGATTTCGAGCTTCGACGACAAAACCTGCTTACGGCGAATTCAACAATTTTCACCCACCAACTCGAACTCCTGATCGATTTAACCAAGGCAAAGCATAGGCTCAAGCAAATCCCAGAGCTTTGGCTCGCCTTCAATACCGTCAATCGATGGGTCCCCGCCTGGCGTTACTCCGCAGACCTATCCAACCGAGACGACGCGGAGGGCTTTCTCGAGGCCGTTGAAAGTCTATTGCGGTGGATCGAGAACAACACATAAAGGAGTGTCTTACAATGGCTGACGTGCTCCTGAAGCAGAAAATCCGCGAAGTCCTTAAACATGGTTATTTCCACGACGGTGAGGATTTCGTCGATGTCTCCGATGGCCACGATGAAAATGTTCACGTCGTCGTCGTGAGCCGCAAGTTCGAGGGCAAGCGATTGAAAGCGAAGCAAGATCTGATCTGGTCAGACCTGTTCGGCAACCTCACCCAGGACGAATGGGGGCTGGTGACGCTCTCAGTCGGCGTTAGTCCTGAAGAAATCAAGGCAATCTGATCCGGCCGACACGGGGCTTACGGCTAGTGATCTGCGATGACTCGTGGCTTTAGGCTCGCGCAGGGGAACAGCGGAGGGGGGAGATGACGACTTGAGTTCATCCATGGCGATCTGGGCCGCTTCTGATTGGCTTGAGATGTTCCATCTGGCGATCCCATTGTCGGAGAAGATCATCCGGCCGGTGATCGTCTATTTCTTCCTCGTGATCGGCCTCCGGGTCTTCGGCAAGCGGGAGTTGGCTCAGCTCAACCCGTTCGACCTCGTGGTGCTGCTGTCGCTTTCGAACACGGTGCAGAACGCGATCATCGGCGAGGATAACTCGGTGACGGGGGGGTTGATCGGGGCGTTTTCGCTCCTCTCGGTGAACTACCTGACGGTCCGGTTCCTTTTTGGGCATCGGAGGCTCGACCAGCTCCTGGAGGGGGAGTCGACCGTGCTGATCGCGCACGGCAAGCTGCTCCCGAAGGCCCTGGCGAGGGAGTTGGTGACGGAGTCGGAGCTGTTGGCGGTGCTCCACCGCCAGGGGTTCGGGTCGCTTGAGGAGGTCGAGCGTTGCACGCTCGAGCCGGGGGGGAGCTTTGCGATCGAGGGGAAGAACCCGAGGCTCGGCGAGCGGAACCACTCCGAGATCCTCGCGAAGCTCGATCGTCTGACAGCCGAGATCCACGACTTGAAGGCTCTGCTCGCCCGGGATAGCAAGGGGCCAGGGTCCTCGCAAACCCCTTGAATCGCGAGGCAATCCCCGCGAAGGGCTCGGCCGTTCTCTGGACGGGCGCCTCGGGTTATGGTTAGAACGGTGCTTTGCCGGACGATCGAATCACCTAGACGGAGCGACGCCCCCATGCGGCTCGGCATTCCCTCATTCGTTCTGGCGGCGACGGCCGCCGCGGCCTTCCTCACCCCTGCGGCCCGGGCCGACGAGCGGACGCCCCAAATTCCCGACCTCAAGGTCGAGAAGTACACCCTGCCGAACGGCTTGCAGGTCATCCTCCACGAAGACCACACCACGCCCGTCGTCGGCGTCAACATCTGGTACAAGGTCGGCTCGAAGAACGAGAAGACGGGACGCACCGGGTTCGCCCACCTGTTCGAACACCTGATGTTCCAGGGGTCGAAGAACAACGACGACGAATACTTCGGCCCGCTCGAGAAGATCGGCGCCCAAATCAACGGCAGCACCTCGACCGACCGCACCAACTACTACGAGAACATCCCGAGCAACGCCCTCGAGCTCGCGCTCTGGGAAGAGTCGGACCGGATGGGTTTCCTGCTGCCCGCCCTGACCCAGGCCAAGCTCGACAATCAGCGAGACGTCGTCAAGAACGAGCGTCGGCAGCGCTACGACAACGTCCCCTACGGCCAGGCGCCCGAGGCCCTGCTCGAGCTGCTCTATCCGGCCGATCACCCCTACCACCACAGCGTGATCGGGTCGATGGCGGACCTCTCGGCCGCGAGCCTGGAGGACGTCTCGTCGTTCTTCAAGACCTATTACAGCCCCAACAACGCGAGCCTCTGCATCGCGGGCGACCTCGATCCGGCCGCGACCAAGGCGCTCGTCGCGAAGTATTTCGGCCCGCTGCCCAGGGGCCCCGAGGTCGCGAAGCTCGCGCCGAGCGTCCCGGTCCTGTCGGGGCCGAAGTCCCTCTCGCTGACCGACCAGGTCACGCTCCCGAGGGTCCAGTTCGTCTGGCCGACCGGCCCGCGCGGCGACGCCGATGAGCAGGCACTCGACGTCCTTTCGATGGTCCTCGGCGGGATCGACAAGGAGAACCGCCTCTTCCGCGCCCTGATGTACGACCGACAACTCGCCGCCCGCGTCTCGGCGGGGCACCCCGCGAGCGTCCTCGCGGGCGAGTTCGACGTCACCATCTACGCCCGGCCCGGCCAGACCCTCGACAGCCTCGTCAAGCTCGCCGACGCCGAGATCGAACGGCTCAAGACCGAAGGGCCGACCCTCGAAGAAGTCATCAAGGCGCAGAACAGCCAGGAAAGCAGCCTGATCATCGGCCTGCAATCGGCCGGCACCAAGGCCGATTACCTCAACAACTACAACGTCGAGTTCGACGACCCGCTCGCCTACAAGGCCGAGATGGTCAAGCTCTTCAAGGTCACGCCCGAGGACGTCAAGCGCGTCGCCAAGCAGTACCTGACCGCGAACCGGATCCGCCTCGAGGTCGTCCCCGGCAAGCCGACCGCGCGAGCTCCCGAGGCCACGGTCGACCGCTCGGCGCAGGCCCCGCTGGTCAACCCGAAGATCGCCGAGGTCAAGGATACCTTCGACCGCAAGGTGATGCCCAAGATCGGGCCGACCCCGAGCTTCACGCCCCCGTCCGTCGCGCGTCGGAAGCTCTCCAACGGCCTCGAGGTCCTGATCGCCGAGCGGCACGAGCTGCCGATCCTCACGCTCAACCTGGTCGTCAAGGGGGGTGAGTCGCTCGTCCCGGCCGGCAAGGAAGGCCTCGCCTCGATGATGGCCAGCCTCCTCACCGAGGGGACGAAAACCCGCGACAGCCTCCAACTGGCCGGGGCCCTCTCCGAGATCGGCGCGTCGGTCGACGCCGAAGGGGATCTCGAAGATTCGACGCTCTCCCTCACCACGCTGACCAAGCACACGGAGAAGGCGCTCGAGATCTACACCGACGTCCTCCTGAACCCGGCCTTCCCCCAGAAGGAGCTGGAGCGACTCCGCGGCCAGCGGCTGAACGCCCTCAAGGCGAGGCTCGACCGAGCCGAGGGGATCTCCGGCGTCGTCTTCCCCCGACTCCTCTACGGACAAGAGCATCCTTATGGCCGCCCCGACCTCGGGACGCCGAAGTCGGTCAAGTCGCTCACCCGAGACGACGTCGTCGACTTCCACAAGTCGCTGTTCCTGCCCAACAACGCGAGCCTGATCGTCGTGGGGGACACGACCCCCGACGCCGTCACCGCGTTGCTCGAGAAGGCCCTCACGTCCTGGAAAGCGGGGACCGCCCCGAAGGCGGCCCTCCCCGAACCCCCCTCGTCGAAGCCCCTGACGATTTACCTCGTCGACAAGCCGGCCGCGGCCCAGTCGGTCCTCGCCGTCGGTCTGGTCGGGCCGCCCCGCAGCACGCCCGACTACTTCCCGCTCTCGATCATGAACGCGATCCTGGGGGGCCAGTTCTCGAGCCGGATCAACCTGAACCTCCGCGAGGACAAGGGCTACACCTACGGGGCCCGCTCGCACTTCGCTTTCCGGATCGGCCCCGGCCCGTTCGAGGCCGGCGGGTCGGTGAAGACGGATGTCACCAAGGAAGCCCTCGTCGAACTGATCAAGGAAGTCGAGGGCATCGCCGGCGCCCGCCCCGCGACCGACGCCGAGCTCGCGTTCGCCAAGGACCGGACCATCAAGGGCTTCCCCAGCCGGTTCGAGACCACCTTCGGCGTCGCCGGCGCCATCGCCGGGCTCGTCATCTACGACCTCCCGCCGGATTACTTCACGACGTATCAGTCCAAGGTCGAGGCCGTGACCAAGGGTGACGTCGACCGAGTCGCCCAGAAATATCTCGACCCCAAGCACATGACGATTTTGATCGTCGGCGACCGTTCCAAGGTCGAGCCCGGCCTGAAGTCGCTCCCCTACGCCAAGGTCATCAACGTCCTCGACCCCGAAGGCAACCCTCTCCCCCCCTCCGGGCCCGCCGAGGCCGAGGTGGGGGCGAAGTGACGTAAGCCTTTCAGTGATTGACACTCGAGGCCGGTCGGACGTAAACAACGGTCCGACCGGCCTCTTTTGCAACGACCGGATCTTGGGTCGTCGGTATTCCCTGGCCAGGGATGACGCATGGATCAAAAAAAGACTTACTCATCAACAGATAACGCAGATAATCCCAGATAAAAAATCCGAAGAGATCATCAATTTTATTTTGATTAAAGAATTCGTTTGATGGTATTCCATCTGGAAATCCGAGGCGACCTGGAGCGAAAGACAGCGATGGCAAGTACGGCCGGGGGAACGTTCGAGGTCAAGTTGTCGGCTCGACCGCCGGATGAAGGGGGCGGGGGGGCCGCCATCGGGAGGCGGCTCATCGATAAGCAGTTCCGTGGTGATCTCGAGGCGATCAGCAAGGGCCAGATGCTGGCGGCGGGGACCGAGGTCAAAGGGTCGGCGGGATACGTGGCGATCGAGAGGGTCGAGGGGACGCTCCTCGGCCGGCGCGGGACATTCGTGCTCCAGCACACCGGGGTCATGAATCGCGGGACGCCCCAACTGACGATCACGGTCGTCCCCGACTCCGGCACCGGCGAGTTCGCCGGCCTCGCCGGCGCGATGAGCATCCTCATCGCCGACGGGGTTCATTCGTATGAGTTCGCATTCACCCTCCCCGACGGCCCCTGATCGGGCCACCCACCTCCTCGGATCTGGCCCGGGGGTCCTGAGGGCATGGACGAAGCCCCTCGCTCACTTGGCCCCAGAGACCGCCTTCCGTCTCGCGGTCTCGAGGAGCTTCGGATACTCAGGGTGCTCATCGAGCGGCCGGAGATTCTCTTCCTCGAGGGTCTGGATGCTCGAATAGCCGAGATCGACGGCGTGGGCCAGCGCAGCGAGGCCACGGTCCTCGCAACGCTTGCGGACGGCCTGCCGCTCGTCGGGCGAGAGGGCCGACTCGCGGATGTCGTCGATGGCGCGGAGGCTGGCCGCGCAGGCACGAGCTACCCGGATCAGGCTCGTCGGGTTGTCCGTCTCGAGCGAGCAGACGGCGTCGGCCGTGGCGACCAGCTCGGCCCCATCGCCCCGAGTGGCCATGAGGCCGGCGCGTCGGGCCAGGACGAGGCACGCCAGTCGGACCGGCCGCGACCTCGCAAAGGCCAGGTCCTTGAGCGCCCGGGCCGAGGCCGCGGAATCGACCATATCCTCCTCCCTAAAGACCTGGAGTTGGGGCAACGCACGTTCCAGCTCCCGCACCCCCTCGTCGGTCACTCGGGTGCCCGCGACGCTGAGCGTCCTGAGCCGGCTCAGGCCCAGGAGGTGGGCGAGACCGTCGTCACCGATCGGCGTCTCGATGAGGCCGAGCGACTGCAAGCTGGTCAGCCCTTCGAGCCGCGCAAGCCCCTCGTCGGTGACGGCGGTCTGGTTGAGGGACAGGGCTTCCAAATGGCCAAGTCGTCCCACATGGACCATCGTCTCGTCGTTCGCGCGAGACGGGTCACCGACCCGTTGCGGCAAGAGGTCCACCCCGACGACGTTGCCGACGTAATCGACCCCGACTCTCTCCGCGAACCACCTCGGCGGTTGCGGCCTCGCGTTCTGGTCGATGATGTGGGGGTTGGTCCGGCCCCACTCCCAGTCGTAGGTCACTGAGCCATGAGCCTTGCGGATCGCGACCACGGCGGCCTGCTGGGTCCGGACACTCTGCACATACCCACCCATCCAGACGCCAAGTCCCAGGACGAGCGCCATCAGGGCCCGGACGCCCAGGAACGGTCGCAATCGTCGCCGCCAGGTTCGAGTGCGAGGTTCGGTCAAGGCTTCCATCGAGTTCCCCTGGAGGAATCCTTCCCGCCAACACGAGGGATCGGATCGTCATCAACGACGGCCGGCCCTCGACATCAGCACTCGGAGGATGAGGAGAGCGACGAGAATGAGCGGGATCCAAGGCGTGATCGACACGATGGCCAGGACCAGCCACTCCCCGAACTCAACCAGTTGGGCGACCGATCGGGCGAAGGCCCGGCCGATCTGGGTGGTGAAGGCGGGTGAGGCCGGCGGGACGAAGTCCCGGACTTCGGTCGCGCTGATCGTGACGGTGCTCATCGCGGTCTGACTGGCCAGAAACCGGAGCCGACCCTGCATCTGCTCGATCTCGCCCCGGACTCGGCTCAGTTCCCGCTCGACGGCCAGGATGTCCTCGAGTTTGCCCGTGGAATCGGCCAGGTGCTTCTGGAGCCGCGATTCCTCACGTTGCTTGTTCGCGATCCGCGCCTCCAGATCGTAGTATTCCTGGCTCACGTCGTCGGAATTCACCCGGTTCTGCTGGAGCTCACCCAGCTTTCCCACCGCGGCCAGGAAGGCGTCGAACCGGTCGGCCGGCACGCGGATCTTCCACGTCGCCGTCTGCCTTTGTTGCGTATAACTTTGAATGTCGGTATTCGAAAGATAACCATTGCTCGACTTGACCAACTCGGCCAGCTTGTCGCCCGTCTTTGCGACGCTCTCGACGACGAGCGTCACGTCGGCCGTGTAGATGATCTTCCTCGGCATGGCCGGCTTGGCCACGTCTCCGGGGTTCGCCATCTTCCCAGCGACGGCCGCCACCTCGCCCGGAGCCTGCGAGGCGGCCGGTGTCGCGGGGGCCTCGGAAAAGTTGCGGGCCGCGACGTGCGCCGATTCGAAGGAGGCTTGCTCCCCGCACCCGAGCAAGGCAAGGCTCAAGGCGAGGAGGCCAATCCCATGCCGTCTGACCGACGGACCAAGCGACATCTCGGTGCGCATGCGATTGGGTTCCCCAAGCAACCACGGTCGACCACGGGCAGGCGGTCTTATTCGTCGAGCCTCGAGACGACTCGCCGATCCGGCGACGGATCGACGACCCGGGCACATCTTGAGGATGTCGCCCCCCGACGGGGTTTGCAAGGAGGATCTCCTCGCTCCCCCCGCCGCGAGGCGTGAGGCCGCGGCTCCAGTCGGCCGAGGGCTTGGCCCATCAGTGGCCGATCCCGGGCCCCGGCAGGCTCCCTGACTCCTTGGCACGCTCGCGCGCCAGCCAGAGTTCGCCCTCGAGCCGGTAGGCCTGGACCTCGAGGAATTCGAGCGCCGTGAGGATCCTCCGCTCGCAGAGGGGCCGCATGCTGGATTCCAATCGCTCCATCCGTTGGAAGTGTTCCTCGAAGGCGGCAATGCGCTCGGGGTTGTTGCGAGAGGCCGAGAGGGCGAAGTACGCCTCCGGGTCGGTGACACGGGGCTCGTCGTCGGAGGAGCTCGCGTAGAGCCGGTCGCCCAGCAATCGGCGCGACCAGCGGTACACCTCCGCGCGCGTCCTGAGGGCGGACGCCCCATCCCGCTCCCCGCGGCGGATCGCGTCGAGCGCCTGCCGAGACAGCTTGATGCGGGCCTTGACGACGGCCCCGGCCTCGCTGCATCGTACCGTACTCCCTCCCAACGGCCGGGCCACGGCGCCTCGGGAGCCGGCGATGCCGACGACCAGGACGAACAAGGCTAATATGGCGACAACCGCCGCCGTCGAGCGAGATTCGCGACTCATCGTCCACTCTCCTTTCGTATAAAGCCCTTCCTTTTGGAAACCGAAGCGGTGGGAGCATCACAACCGGCTGACTTGCCCGTGCGTGGGGATGAGCGAGGTCTTGAATCGGGGCTCGCGAGCCTTATCGAACGCCTCCTCGATCGCGGTTGCGGCACGATTCAGGCCATCCTCGGCCTCGATCCGCGAGCGGAGCGCGGCCGCTCGTTCGCGATACGACGGTTTGTCGAGGATCTCGACGATGGCCGCGCCGAGCCGGCCGATGGTCAACGTCCCGATGGGGATCGACCGGCCGACGCCGGCGAGCTCGACGCGGGCCCCGACACCGGGTTGGTCGTAGGCGACCGGCAACACGACCAGGGGAACCCCTTGCTCGAGGGATTCGAGGGTCGTGTTGAGCCCACCGTGGCAGATCGTCAGGGACGCCCGCCGGATCAACTCCAACTGCGGCGCGTACCCGACCACGATCGGGTCGCCCGGCAGGTCACCGAGCGTCGACGGGTCCTGGCCGCCGCCGAGCGAGATCACCAACTGCATGTCCGTCGCCGCGCAGGCCTCGGCGATGAGCCGGTAGGGGCGCACGAGCCGATTCTGGAGCGTGCCCATCGAGGCGTAGACCAGGGGCCGGCCCGGGTCGAGGCGATCCCAGGGGAAGTCCACCACGGCCCGCGCCTCCGGATCCGTCCAGGGGCCGGTGTGGCGGAAGCCGGGCGGCAAGGCACGCCCCGGCATCTCCAACGCGGCGGGTAGTTGGGCGACCTGGGCCAAGCCCGAAAACAGCGAGTTCATACCCCGGACCGCGGGCAGCCCCCACGCCCGCCGTTGCCGGTTGATCTGGCGGAGGATCGCCGATCCGACCCATTCCATGTGCGCATTCCCGACCTGATTCCGGAGGCGGGCCGCGAGCCCGACCCGATGCGGCCACGGGAAATAGATGGGCGGGACGCCCGCGTCGAGATTCAGCGGCAGCGCGGCCGCGACGCTGACGTACGGCAGGCCCAGGCGATCGGCCACGGTCCCACCCGCCATCTCGACCTGGTCGACGATGAGCGCCTCGACCCCTTCGGCGAGGATCGCGGCGGGGGCGTCGCGGAAGAGCATCGCCGCGTTTCGACTGATGCGACGGAGCCCGAATCGCAGGGCGGCCAGGCCGTCGAGCTTACCGCCTTCTTCGTCCAGCGCCCGGATCGAGCCTCGAGGGAAATCCCCCCGGCCGATCTGGCGGAACCCCAGGCCCGCCGCACGGATCGGCGACTCGAGGTCGGCGACCTGGAAGTAGATGACCTCGTGCCCCCTGGACTGGAGGCGGCGCCCCAGGGCGGTGATGGGATAATAGTGGCCCGGCGAAGCGAAGCTCAAGATTCCGATGCGTTTCATCGATCGTTCCTCAGTCTGCTCGAAAATGGGGAAAGATGCCGCGAGGGCATCGAGTCCGTGATCCGACGCGGGCCGTGGCCCCGTGCCCCGAAGGATCGGGCCGACCTCCGTTGGGCCCAATCCGCCATCACCTTGGTCCTGGCCGCCGTCAATGACGAGCACATGTAGATCGCCAAATGGGCCGAAGGGCGACTCGCCATCGACGCGCGACAGCGACTCGACCAGGCGGAGGAGGCTCTGGGCGATCGCCCGGCGGCCGTTGCGCAGAATCGTCAGGGCACGCCGATCGTCCCCGTCGTGGATGATCCACCTCATGACGTCGAGGTCGCTGCCCGGGACCAACTCGAAGAAGTCGCCCCCGATGAGCTCGATGCGGCCCCCGAAATGAGACGTGTCCGGGCCTCCAGGCTCAATGCGACGGGCGGCGGAGAAACCCCTCATCCGCGAGGGTTTTTCCCTCGCCGACCGCGGGAGGCCAGTCTTGCCCCGCGCGGCGCCCGATCGCCCCGGGTCAGCTCGGGATCGCGCGGGGGATCGCGGACGGGACGGTAGCATCCCCCGCCAGGGCAATGAGGAGGGTCGGGGACATGCCGACGCCGTTGACCCGATCTCGGGATGACGACATCAAGGTGCATCGACGTCAAGGCGAGGCATTCACCTCGCGGCCCGGTTGTCCTTGCAAGGCGAGGACCCGTCGGCGAGGGCCGTGGCCGATCGGATGATCGGCGAAGCCGCGGACGCACGGGGCGACCCGCCGGTCGATCAATTCCGGATCCCCCTCCATGGGCGCAGTCGGCACGCGCCATCGCCAGACGGCCCCGTCCCTCGTCCCCGTCGCGGCGCTCCGGCCGTCCGGGTGGAAGGTCACAGTGAGGACGGCGTCGGAGTGGCGCAGCGCCGGGCCGAGCTGGCGGCCGGTAGCGACGTCCCAGAACCGCGCCGAGCCGTCGAGGCTCGCCGTCAGCAGGGTCGCTCCGTCGGGACTGAAGGCGACGGCCGTGACCTCACCCGCGTTCCCCCGCACGTCGCAGAGCAGGGCACCGCTTCCGCGGTCCCAGAGGCGGACTGTGCCGGCGTGGCACCCGGTCGCCATCCTCGGGCCCCGAGGCTCGAAGGCGACGGCCGTGATCGGAAATGCGTGGGAGGGGCGGGTGGGGGCCCCGACTTCGACGTCGCGTGTCAGGTCCCAGAGCCGGGCCTTGCCGTCCCGGCAGCCGAGCAGGACGACTGTCCCGTCGGGGCTGAAGGCGGCATGTTGGACGGCGACGCCAAGCATGCGGGCAAGCGGTCGGGCCGGCCCCGGCCCCCCGACCGGCAGGAGGGAGGCCGTCCCGGACGCGGCCCTCCAGCTCAGGAGAAAGCGAGAATCGGGGCTGAAGACGAGGCCCTCGATCGGGCCGTCGCGGCCGTATTGTTCGCCCACGACCGCCCCGGACTCGGCGTCGAGCAGTCGGAGGCATTGGCCGGTGGGAGTGCTTTCATTCGCCGAGGCGATCAGCTTTCCGTCCGGGCTGACCGTCGCGACGCCCTTTGCCCCCCGGCGCACAACCGTCGACGACCGGTCGACGTCTCGAGTTCGTCGGCAGCCCCTCGTCTTCGCCCACTCGGCGCCCCGGTCGGAGTGCCAACGCTCATGCTCTCCGTCCCCCACCACCAGGAGATGCTCGCCGTCTCGTCCGAAGGCCAGGGCTCGGACCGGCCCGAGGGCCGACCTCGGCGGGGCGATCGGTCCGGACAAAGGCACTTCCCAGACCGGGATCGACCCGTCCTCAAGCCCGACGGCCAGGGCCCGGCCGTCCGGCCGGAAGGCCAGGGACCGCACCGCCACGTCGAGCTTGAAGGTCGGCCCGCCCAGGCGGAACGTCGCCGCGTCCCAGAGGCGGACCGTGCCCCCCTCGGTCCCGGTGGCGAGCCGCTCGCCACAGGGCGAGATCGCAAGGCACTCGACCGCCGTGCCCTCGGGGGGGAGGGCCGCGATCCGCGACGACCCATCCCAGGAGTGGACCCGGCCGTCGTCGGTCATCACCACGACCCGGTGGCCATCGCCCAGGAAGGCGACCTTGAGCACGGGCGAGCCGAGCGGCAAGGGAGGCCCGAGGGGCCGACCCGACCGGGCGTCGCGATAGATGACCGTTCCGTCCTCGCCCCCGGAGACGAGCGTGGAGCCGTCGCGGCTCAGGGCGGTTGCGGTCCCGGCTCCATCGACCGGCGGGCGTGTCCCGTCGGCGACCGTCGGCGGAGCTATCGCCCGCCAGGAGCCGGTCTCCCAGGACTGCGAGGCCCCGTCCTCACCCCGGGCGACCAGGGCCGAGCCGTCCGGCCGGAAGGCCAGTTCCAGGGCCGGCGAGCGGGCCTTCAACCGTGCCAGGGGGCGACCGAGTCGGGCCCACCATTCGGCCAGGTTGATGCGGGCAGCCCGCTCGAGCCCAAGGTCCCGGGCCTCGATGGCCAGCCGGAGGCTGGCCGATAGCCAGAGCATCCCCTGGCCCAGCTCTCCCTGCTCGCAGAGGGCACGCCCCTGATCCATCGCCAGCTCGGCCTGCCCCAGCGCGATCTCGCGATGGGCCCTGGCCTCGTCGACGGCCGCGTCGATCGCCTTCGCCCGCTCGCGCTCCGCCCGGAGCAAACCCCAGGTCGTCCCGATGCCGCCGGCGATCAAGGCCAGGAGGACCAGTGCCGACGCCGCCACCGGGCCCCGGTGGCGCCGCACGAGCTTGCGAAACCGGTAGCCGAAGCGCGGCGGCGCCGCCAGGACCGAATCACCGGCCAGGTAGCGTTGCACGTCCGTCGCCAGCCCGCCGGCCGACTCGTAGCGGCGGGCGCGATCCTTCTCCAAGGCCTTCATCGCGATCCAGTCCAACTCCCCGCGGACCAGGGCCACCAGCCGATTCGGCGCGGTCCCGCGGGCTGCGGCCAGGCCAGGCAGGGTATCCGGGTTGCTCAGCTTCCGGCTGGGACTCGGCGGCTCTTCCTCGCGGACCACCCGGAGGAACTCCAGCAGCCCCGACCGCCCCGGATCCACCCGAGATATCGGCGGGCTGCCGGCCAGCAGCTCGTAGAGGAGCACGCCGAGCGCGTAGACGTCCGACCGGGTGTCGACGTCCCGGTTGCGGAATGCGGCCTGCTCCGGGCTCATATACTCGGGGGTGCCGACCATCGACCCGAATCCGGTCGCCAGCGTCTCTTCGACAGTCGACGGCTCGGCGGCCTTGGCGACGCCGAAGTCGATCACTTTGGGCTCAGGCCGGCCGTCGTACATCGCCACCAGGACGTTGTTCGGCTTGATGTCGCGGTGGATGACCCCCTTCTGGTGGGCATGCTGGATCGCCCGGCAGACCGGGTCGAACAGCGCCAGCCGCTCGCGCAAGGTGAGCCGTCGCTCGTCGCAGAAGCGGGTGATCGGGACGCCTTCGACCCGTTCCATGACCAGGAAGGGCCAGCCGTCGGGCGTCTCGCCGCCGTCGAGGACCTTGGCGATATTGGGGTGGTCCATCAGGGCGAGGGCCTGCCGCTCGGCCTCGAAGCGGGCGAGTACCTGCCGGCCGATCATCCCCGCCTTGATCAACTTGACGGCGACGATCCGGCAGACCGGCTCGATCTGGCGGGCCGTCCAGACCGTGCCCATCCCGCCCTCGCCGATGGGCTCGATCAGCTCGTACCGGCCGGCCAGGAGGCTACCCGGGCCGAGACCCGATCCCAAGGCGGCCGACCCGATCCCTCCAATCCGTTCGTCGGGGATCGTCCGGACCGGCTCGAGGAAGTTGCCGAGGTCCATGTGGGCGTCGAGCAGCCGCTCGACCGCGGACCGCAGGCCCGGGGCGTCGCGGCAGGCCCGGTCCAGGTAGGCCTCGCGCGAGGCGGGATCGGACAGGGTGAGTGCGGCGGAGAAGACCGCCTCGACGGCGGGCAAGTCGGTCATGGATCACTCCGCGCGGGTCGATCCTGGAGCCTCGACGAGTCCAAACTCAGGGGGGTACGACGGCCGGCCGATTGACCGCTCACCCCGGGGCCGAGCCCGCCTGGACCGGGCCGTTGATCTCGGCGTGCAGCCAGGAGCGGGCGAACGCCCAACGACGCTCGGCGGTGGCGACCGAGATCCCGAGGGCGGCCGCTGCCTGGGGGATGGTCAGCCCGGCGAAGAAGCGGAGCTCGACGAGCGCGGCCCTGCCGGGGTCTCGCTCAGCCAACCGGGTCAAGGCGTCGTCCAGGGCGAGCAGGTCGTCTCCCGGGATGGAGGCCGGGAGATCGGCCAATTCAACCCGCTGGCGACCGCCGCCGTGACGAAGGCGGCCCTTGCGACGGGCGGCCTCGACCAGGATGCGACGCATCGCCTCGGCCGCGGCGGCAAAGAAGTGGCCGCGGTTCTCCCAGCACCGTTCGTCGGACGGGCCCACCAGGCGGAGGTAGGCCTCGTGGACCAGGGCGGTCGCCTGGAGGGTACGACCGGGCGCTTCAATCGCCATACGCGCCGCGGCGAGCCTGCGTAACTCATCGTAGACCAGCGGGAGTAACTCGGAGGCATATTTAGGGGAACGGATCGGTCCCGCTGGTACACTCGAACCCAGATAGGTCATGGTTGCATCGTCGATTGGATCGGCCGAAAGGCGGCGATCCGCTTGAAGGCCCGCCGATAGTCTCAGCTCCTGACTCATCCGATCAAACCTCCACGCCGAACCGCCTCGACATTTCACGAGGGATCGGCGGCACTCAGGTCGCCGGACCAATCCCGCCATCGTGAGTTCGGGCGAGTCCGGCTTGAAGCCGACTCTCCATTGAAGTCATGCGCCGGGCCAGGCTTCGGAGAGATTCTCCGTGAAGTGAGGCCCAAGATGATGATCGAAATCCACAGGGAATCGCTGACGAGCCGGCCCGGCCGAAAGAGGCCTCGACGTCGATCTACGAGACCAACTCGTCCCCAAAGGGCCTGCGATTCACCGCGAAGCGCATCGTTCCACCCCCGACGTATCGGAGGAACACTCGCGCGCTCAAGGAATTATGATAGGAACCTCGTCAACGACGACGCCCCGGCCCTCCTCAAGGTGTATGGCCAAAGAGGCCGCCCACCCCTCAGCCAATTCCCGCGAGACATGCCGTGGCGCCAATGGAGCCCGCCCCGAGGACGGACGGCGCATCACCACGCGATCGGCACCATCGCACTGCGGGCGGGGCCACGACAGGAGTCCCGATTCGATCCCTCTCCCACGTGGGCGGCCTGAGCGGAATCGTCTCGCATCCGCATGGTATGGCGGCACTCCAAGGCCTGTGGAAAGGGACGCGGAGCCTCAAAAGCCGGCATTCCCACGGGGATCGTGGGAGCGAGAATTGAACATTCAACGCGATTTCTTCGAAAGCTTTCGAACGTTGGCGGTGCATCCCCCATTTCAACACCGCGTTAATCGAAAATCAGGAACATTTCCAAACAGATTCCACGTTCCTCCGGCCGATGATTAACGCCAAAGGGCGATCCGGAACGCTGGATCGATCAACCGCCGACCCGGTGCCGGTCGCGTGCTCCTGGCCGCGCCCCTCTCCCGGCTCGACCCGACCGCCGAAATCTTCCTGCATCCGTGCATTTTTCGGAGGAATGCTGCGCAGACAGAAAAGGCGGATCCTTCTAAGATCCCGCGTCTCATCGAGTCGCCGAGGGGATCCTCGCCGGAAGGATCCGGCCGCCCCTTCGCGTAACCGCCCGCTGGCATCTCGACATCATCGATGACGTCGGGGTGTGCGACGAGGATTTCCGAGGGAAGTGCCGGGCCAACTTGGTGCTCGGGTGTTGTCGACGAGAGGTCCCGATCATGAATAGGATCTCGCGCCGGTCGGGTGCGATCGTTCGATCCCTGTTCATCGCGCTCGCGATCTTCGGGATCGAGCTCGACGTGATCTCGAACCCCTTCGAGCCCGAATTCGCCTTCTCTCAAATCTTCAACGTCCTGGATCTTTCGGATCCAGGAGCGGACATAGGCCTGGACGACGATTCCGATGGCGATGGGCTGGATGAAGGCTCAGCCTGGCCCGTCATGATCCTGGCCGACGCGAGCGCCAACGAGTTGCAGGTCGACGAAACGATCGCGCTCCGTCCCCACCTCGCACGATTCAAACCCTCGCTACTCATCGCCGACGAACGGTCGAATCCGCTCGAGCCCGATCGGGCCGGGCCGGGGCGTTCGCTCACTCCTCCGATAGCGTCCCGACGCAGCGTCCTCCCGCAACTCTGCCGCCTCGTTTGCTGAGATCCGGCGCGTCCCCTCGACGACGCGACATCGGAGTTGCCGCGTCCCCGGACTTCCTCGCCCCACGCCCGTGAGCCCACCGAGCCCGCGCGTCGGCTCTTCGGAGGGACTCAGGGGAGAGCGACGTTGTCGACCGCGTGACCCCGCAAGGTTCCCCGGCCGATCGTCGCCGCAACCTCGGGGCCACGAAACACCTATAAATTCCGACAAGTGAATAGACCATTACAAACCGTAATGGGACTTTCACGGGTCGTTTCCCATGGCAGGCCCCGCACGCCAGGGATCCGGGCCTCATTCGAGAGGCTGGACCATCGCCGCGAGGCGAGGCGGGCCGGGCGTCCCTCGCCGCCATCGACGGCCTGGTCGTGTCTACGGCCTGAGCCTTTTGGAGACGCAGGCAAATGACCATGACCGCGATCAGAGAGAGGAGCCTGGCCGGCTCGCGACGGGCTCTCCCCAGCCAGGGCCGCCCTCCGGTTCCAGAGGTCCTCGGGGTCGGGCCGGTCCGGGTGATGGCCCTCGCCGGATGGTTTGGCATGCTCACGGGCCTGCTTGAGGTGACGACCCTGCTCGCGAGGCATGCGTTCTTCGACCCCACGGCCCTCCGGGCCCTCCAGATGAACCGGCACTTCCTCTGGATCACCCCGCTGACCGACCTCGGCCTCTTCTTGACCTGCGGAATCCCGCTGGCCGTCCTCGCGGCCTTCCGGCCGGCATGGGCCCGACGCGTCTCGAGCTTCGGCTTCACCTTCCTGACCGGATTCTCCCTGCTCCTGATCTTCCAAGGGCTGTACATGATCGCTTCGGTCGGGCTGGCCCTCGGCCTGGCCAGCCGGATCGCACCCCGACTCGGGGTCGGCGGCCGTCGATTCCAGGGTGTCGTCAGGCTCTCGTCGCCGGTCTTCGCGGTCATCGTCCTGGTGCTCATGGCCTTCTCTTACCAGACGATCGAGAAGGGGGGGGCCGACGCCTTGTCTCCGTCGGCAAGCCCGACTTCGAACCGTAAGAACGTGATCATGGTCATCATGGACACGGTTCGCGCCGACCACTTGAGCCTGTACGGCTACCCTCGAGAGACGACACCCAATCTGTCGAGGCTGGCGCAGCGAGGAACCCTCTTCAACGAGGCGAGGTCGGCGGCCCCGTGGACGTTCCCTTCGCACTCGTCGATGTTCACAGGGCGCTGGCCGCATGAGTTGAACATCGGTTCGGATCGGCCGCTCGACACGACCTATCCCACCCTGGCGGAGTTTCTGTCGAGGAACGGGTACGCGACCGCGGGGTTCGTCGGGAACACCTATTTCTGCAACACTTGGACGGGACTGGGCCGAGGCTTTGCTCACTACGAGGATTCCTACGAGCACGACCTGGCGATCTCGCCCGGCGAGGCCCTCCGATGCTCGTCGCTCGGGAGGCTGATCCGTGTCACCGGCGGGACCTACAAGGTCCGGCCTGGCCGGGCCGACCGAATCAAGGACGCCGAACGAGTCAACGACCGATTCCTCGGCTGGCTCTCGAAGCGTGATGAAAAGCGGCCGTTCTTCGCCTTCCTCAACTACATCGACGCCCACGACCCTTATCAGACCCCCGCGCATTTCGGCCGGAACTTCGGGCTCAAGCCCGAGTCGGCCGCCGATCACGAGACGATCCGCGCCTGGTTCCGCCAGGACAAGAAGGTTACCTCGCCTCATGAGCTCACACTCATCAAAGACGCCTACGACGACTGCATCGCCTATCTCGACGAACAGATCGGCGTGCTCTTCAACGAGCTCGACAAACGCGGCGTGTTGAAGGAGACCGTGGTCGTCATCGCGGCCGACCACGGCGAAGGGTTCGGCGAACACGGCGTCTACCTGCACGGAAAGAGCCTGTACCGCCACGAGGTGCATGTCCCGCTGATGGTGATCGACCCCTCGAGCCCCGCCAAGGGCTCCGTCGTTGCCGAGCCGGTCAGCCTCCGGGACCTGGCGGCGACCATCGTCGACCGCGTCGGCGTCTCGGCCGGCTCGCCGTTCCCGGGACGCTCGCTCGCCCGATTCTGGGATCCTTCGAGGAGGAACCTCCACGAGGCCACCGAGCCGATCGTCTCGGAGGTTTCCCTCCAATCCCACGACGCCCACCACCACGCCGAGGGCCAGGTCGATTCCTCGCTCTCGGCCTCCAAAGTCTCACTGCTCGACCAAGGCAAGCTCTATATCCACGCGATCGACGGGCGCGAAGAGCTCTACGATCTGGCCGACGACCCGGACGAAGCAAAGAACCTGGCCGGCAAGGCCGAATCCCGCGCCGATCTCGAACGCTGCCGGGCCGCCTTCGCCGGGCTCGCCGAAGGCACCACACATTAGAATTCAAAACCAATGATATAGCATCGGGCGAGATTTTGATGCGGAAGCAGGACGAGAAACTTTTTGCCACGGATGGAACACGGATAAAACGCAGAAGGAGAACGATCAACAGATACTACAGATTTACACAGATAATTTATTCAATAATTCCAAGGAATTTACTGAATTTCCAATCCGTGTCCATCTGCGTCATCTGTTGATAAATTCTCCGATCCCCTGATTTATCCGTGTTTCATCCGTGGCTAAAAGGTCCTTGGCTCGACACGTGGCGGATCCTATTGCAGGCAAAGGCCCCCCGCGCCACGGGGTTTCCGTCACGGCCCGGTCCTGGTTCGCCAGAGTTTGACCTCGCCGTCATGGCTGCACGAGGCGAGTGATGAGCCGTCGGGGGCGAACGCGAGGCTGCTGACGTAGCCCTTGTGTCCCTTCAGGGACAGCAACGCCTCGCCGGTGAGCGTGTCCCAGAGCCAGATCGAGTCCGACCGACCGCAGGTCGCCAGCGAGCGGCCATCGGGGGTAAAGGCCAGATCGAGCAAGGCCTCGCTGCTTTCGTGTCGGATGGTCTTGAGGACGGACAGGGTGGCCGAGTCGCGAATGGTGAGGATTCCGCGCTGGTTCGCCACCGCGAGGGTTGCGCCGTCCGGGGCGAACGCGAGTGCGACGGCAGGGTCAAGGTTATGCTCGATCTTCAGCGTCCGCCCCGTCTTCGTCTCCCAGAGTCTCACCATCCCTTCGTTACCCGCCGAGGCAAGGGTCAGACCGTTCGGCGAGAACGCGACCGAGCGCACGCTGCTGCCATGTCCTTCCATTTGACGGAGGCAACGTTTCTCGGCGACACTCCACAATCGAATAAAAAGATCTTCACTCGGATCTCCCGAATGCCCGCCCGCGCTGGCGAGCATTCGACCGTCGGGGCTGAACGCCAGCGTCCGGACCCAGTTCTTGTGACCGGGAAGAGTGCCCAGACGTCTCCCGGTCGGGATCTCCCAGAGCCGAATGCTGTCCTGGTCGGAAAGGTGTCCGGAAGCCAGGGTTCGGCCATCGGGGGAAATTGCCAGCGAGGCAACCGTTCCTTCGCCGGCCTGCCAGCCGCGAATGAGCTCACCGGTGTTCGGCTTCCACAGCTTGATCGTCTGCGGGTCCCCGCCGGTGTCGTCGGCTCCGGTCGCGAGGATTTTCCCATCGGCTGAGTAAGCAAGCGACCAGGCTTCGGTGGCTCTGTGACCCGAAGGCTGAGGAGGGTCGGGAGTCGGGAAGACGTGCCAGATTCTCGGCGAAGGGCCCGCGTTCACGATCAGGGAACGCCCGTCGGGGACGAACGTGGGCTGCCCGGCCGCATGCGATGTCGGCATGGGCCGGAGCCGACGGGCGGATTTCACGTCCCAGAAGTACATCCGCTCGAGCTCGCCCTGATCGCCGCCCGAATTCAGGGCCAGAAAGTTGCCATCGGGTGAGAAGTCGAGCAAAACCTGCACTCGCTGACGACCCGAGTGCTTGGAACCGATCACACGGACTTCGCCCGAAGTTCGATGGCACAGGTGAACTTTTCCATCAACGTCCACCGCGGCGAGCGTGTTGCCCACCCGGTCGAATTGCAGCGAGACGATCGGGACACGGACATCATAGCGCGCGTGGATGTTCCCCTGGTTCACATCGCGAACGACGATCCCGTCCTTTCGCGACGCGACGGCGAGTTGACGGCCATCCGGCGAGAAGGCCATCGATCCGCCTCCTTCGAACTCGCCGGGATACTCCCGCGCGACGGCGCCGGTCGCGATGTCGTGCAGCCTCGATTGATTACCGAGTCGGGTGGCGAAGAATGGGCCCTCGGGAGCAAAAGCTGCCGCGTCCACCCCCGCCAGTTCCACTCGCGGCCGATCGTTCTTCGAGTCGAAATCGAGGGCCCAGATCCGGACCGATTCACGTCCCGCAACGGCCTTGCTGACATGCGCGACCAGGCGTTCGCGGTCCAGGAAATGGATCGTTCTCGGAAGATCGAGTCGACCTCCCGGCGGGATTTCGCCCACGTTCCGAACGGCCCGGAGCGTCCCCGTGGTCGCATCCCAGATCCCAAGCTCCCCACCGCTCATCGACGGCGATTCGCGCCTCGCGACAAGGATCCGGCCGTCGTGCGTCAGGCGTGGCTCCCAGTAGGCGGCACCCGGCTCCGCGATCTTGCAGCGAGGTCGCTCCGAGGGTACATCCCAGATGACGATCGCCGAATCCGAATTATGACATGCGATTGTGTGCCCATCCTGGGACACGGACATGCTATGCATCCACGTCTCTGACTCGGGAAGCCGGACGAGCTCACGCCGGGCAAGGCGGTTGAGGTAGGGCCACGCAAACCCGCGCCAGGCGTCTCCGCCGGAGTCGTTTCGAATGGAGTCGAGCAGGTCCTGGGCCGTCTCGAAGCGCCGGCTTTCCACGGCCTCGCCGGCAAGACGAAGGGTTGACGCATAAACATGGCGCCCTGCGACTCGCCGGAGTCGTTCGGCATTCGCGGCGAAGCGATCGGCTCGCGAAACCTCGGCCTTGAGCGCAGCGTTGTGGCGGCGGAGCACGGCGTTATGTTGCCAGCCGGCATACGCCACGACCCCGGCGATCAATCCAATCACTCCTACCAGGGTGGCGACCGCCGACCGATGCCTCCACAGCCATTTCGCCCCGAGGTCCGCGACGCTTGGCCGACGTGCAAGGACAGGCCGATTCTCGAGGAACCGACCCAGGTCGGCGGCCAGGTCGGCAGCCGTGGCGTAGCGGTCGGCCGGCGCCTTGGCCATCGCCTTCAGGATGATGGTCTCCAGGTCGATCGGGATCCTCGGGTCGAGCGTCCTCGGCGGGATCGGCTCGTCGTGCGCGATACGGCGGAGGAGTTCGAGACGATCATCCGATTCGAAGGCTGGGTGGAGGGTTAACAACTCGTAGATGGTGACGCCGAGAGAGTAGATATCGGTCCGGCCGTCGAGCGGGACGCGCCGACCGAGCGCCTGCTCCGGGCTCATGAACCTGGGCGTCCCCAGGGCCTCACCCGTGCGGGAGAGGTCCAGTCCTCCAAGGACCCGGGCCAGGCCGAAGTCGGTGATCCAGAGTTCGCCCGCGTTGTCGATCATCAAGTTGGAGGGCTTGATGTCGCGATGGACAACGTCGTTGGCGTGGGCATGGTCCAGCGCCTCGGCCGCCTGTTTGGCGATTCGCGCCACGTCCCTTGCGTATGAGCTCCTCTCGCCGGAGCTCGTTGTGGGAGTGATCGGCTCGCGGGAGTCGACGTTGCCGTCGAGCGATGGCTCGAGCCGAGACTGCCGGATCACCCTGGCCAGGTCTCGGCCGTCGATGAACTTCATCGCATAATACGGAACGCCATCCGCCGTCCCCATGGCGAAGACCGGGACGATGTGCGGGTGGTTGAGGCCGGCGGCGGCCTGGGCCTCGACCTGGAAGCGTTGGAGCAGTCGAGGGTCGACCGCCGAGGCATTCGGCAGGACCTTGAGGGCGACGTGCCGGCGAAGTGAGATCTGGACGGCTTCGTAAACGATGCCCATGCCGCCCCGGCTGACTTCGCGGAGGAGCTGAAAATCACCGAGGAGTCCGATCTTACCGGGAAGTGTCGCCGCTCCTCCGGGCAGTTCGGCCATCAACTGGATCGTGGGCAGGAGAGCTCGAATCGCCTTGGCGTGACTGCCGTATTCCTCAGGGTGGATGGATTCCCCCTGCTGCAAACGCTCGGCGATCTTGGCGACGAGCTCCGAGAGCTCGATGTCGTCGTCCTGTGCCGTATCGTCGACCTCACTCATGACGCTGATCCCGAGTCGTCGGCCAGGACGGAGCGGACTCGCTCGATCGCCCGTAGGTGCCGCATCTTGCCCGCGCTCTCGGTGATGTCCAGGATGCCGGCGATCTCCGGGAACGTCAGGTCTTCCAGGTATCGCATCACGAGGATCTCACGGTCGGTCGGCGACAACCGACCCAGAGCTTCGTGAACACGCTCCCGACGTTCCTCGCGGATGAGGTGATGCCTCGGCGTCAGATCCGCCGTGACCAGGCGATCGACCAGCAAGTGGGCCGAGTCGTCCGGCCGGGCGAAGACATGTTGCTCGCGACCGACACTCCGAGAGGCGCACCGATGCTGGCGGTGGGCCGCCACGAGTCGCTCCGCCGCCAGTCGGTAGAGCCAGGGGTAGAACGGCAGCGGCCGCTCTCGCTCATAGTCGGCGAGCTTCCGCGCGGCATCAACAAACGCCTCCTGGATGACGTCGGACGCATCCACCCTCACGGCGACCTTCGGGTCCAGGCGCAACGCCACCATGCGTCGAAGCCGCTCGCGATGGCGCTCCAGCAGGCTGTGCAACGCAGCCTGATCACCGAGCGCAGCGGCGTGGAGGAGACCATTGGTGTCGGCCGGCTCGGGAGGGAGCAACGAGCCCATCGATCGATCTCGCCCGTAAGTATCCTGCTGAGGGTGTCGGCAGGGCCACCGACATTTTTGCACGTCTTCGATCGCGAGGCCAGCCTCTTGAAGGACACGTACGCTCTGGGCGGGGCCATGAAATCAGAAAGTCTACATGATCCCGACCGATGCCCGGCTCAACGACCTCCGCCTCTCCGCCATCTCCGACTACGACATGGCATAGGCAATCGGCGAGCCGCCATGCACGATTGTCCTGAACCTCGACGCGGGCGATTCGGACCGCTTCGGGCGGAGAGGACGGGAAACACGGATTTCGTCCCTGGAGCCGAAACGCCTTGTCGGGAGCGACAATACCGGCAGTCGTCAGATCACGTAGTTCTCGACGAACCCCTTGGACTCGTGGAAAACTTTCCAGTCTTTGGGCGAGACGAAGATGTCTTCGCCCTCGACGAGGGCGAGTTGGAGCGAGCGTTCGCGGGTGAGCTGGACGTTGATGTTGGTGCCGTCGAGGAGGGTGAGATCCAGGCGGACGAGGCCCCCCAGGGGGATGAGCTTGCGGATCCTCGCCGACCAGGCGGGACGACCGTCGCGCACCCGGGTGATTTCGAAGTCGTGGGGACGGACGTAGACCGCCCCGGCCTCGCCCTTATCGCCGGGGACGTCGAGGGGTAACGGGTCTTCTTCGCCCAGATCCATCCCCAGCACCGTCTCGGCGCGGAGGACGTTGACCGAACCGAGGAAGGCGGTCACGAACGGGCTCGCCGGATGCTCGTAGAGATCCTGCGGCGGGCCCATCTGCTCGACCTTCCCGCGGTTCAGGACCACGACCTGATCGGCGACCTCGAACGCCTCCTGCTGGTCGTGGGTCACGAAGAGGCTGGTGACGTGGACCTCATCGTGGAGCTTGCGGAGCCACGAGCGGAGCTCCTCGCGGACCTTGGCGTCGAGGGCGCCGAAGGGCTCGTCGAGGAGGAGGACCTTGGGACGGGGGGCCAACGCCCGAGCCAATGCGACCCGCTGCCGCTGCCCGCCCGAGAGCTGCGACGGGTAACGCTCGGCGTAGCCGAAGAGTTGAACAAGCTTCAAGAGCTCGTCGACACGCTCGCGAATCTCGCCGGCCGAGGGGCGGGGCTTGAAGACCTCGAGGCCGAACGCCACGTTCTGACGGATCGTCATATGGCGGAACAACGCATAGTGCTGGAAGACGAACCCGACGCCCCGATGCTGCGTCGGCACGTGCGTCGCGTCTTCGCCCGTCAGCTCGACGTCCCCCGTGTCCGCCGGCTCGAGCCCCGCAATGATCCTCAAAATCGTGCTCTTCCCCGACCCCGACGGACCCAACAGCGCCACGAGCTGCCCCGCCGGAACCTCGAACGAGACCCCGTCCACGGCCTGGAACTGCCCGAACCGCTTCGAGAGATTCTTCACCACGATACTCACGGTCTTATCTCCCGACCGGTTCGGCGTTAGGGGGAGGGGGAGGGTATTCACCACAAAGGCACAAAGACACAATGGAAGAAAACCAAGAATTTAAAAGCCAATTGTTCAAAACTTTTTACATTAAAAAGTTCTTTATTTTACATTTGTGTCTTTATACCTTTGTGGTGAATGGTGTTCGCTCCCCGCTTCACTCCGGTTTCTCATGCGAATCGACGCGCTTCCGGAGCAGTTCCATGCCAATCAGCATGACGAATGAGATCCCCGCGAGGAGGACGCTGGCGGCGTAGGCACCTTCGTTGTCGAAGCTCTCGATGCCGTCGTGGACGTAGAGCGTGGCGGTCTGGGTCCGGCCGATGATGTTGCCCGAGACCACGAGCAGCGCCCCGAACTCGCCGAGCGAGCGGGCGATGGTCAGCGTGATGCCGTAGGCCAGGCCCCAGCGGATCGAGGGGAGGGTCACGCACCAGAAGGTCCGCCAACGGCCCGCGCCCAGGGTATAGGCGACCTCTTCCTGGTCGACCCCGAACTCCCGGAGCACCGGCACAACCTCGCGGACGACGAAGGGGAGCGTCACGAAGATCGTGGCGAGGAGCATGCCGGGCCAGGCATAAGTCACCTGGATCCCCATCGGCTCGAGCCAGCGCCCGAGCCACCCCTGGCCGCCGTAGACGACGATCAGCATCAGCCCGGCGACGATCGGCGAGACGGCGAAGGGGAGATCGACCAGCCCGTCGACCAGCGACTTGCCCCAGAAATCCTGCCGGACGAGGACGATCGCGAAGGCCAGGCCGAAGATCGTGTTGATCACGGTGGCCAGGATCGTGATGCCGATCGTCAGCGAGAACGCCTGCCGCGCCTCGGGGGCGGCCAGGGCGCCGAGGAACGGGGTGATCCCTCGGGCGAATGCCCCTCGGACCAGGGCGAGCGCGGGGACCAGGATCAGGATGACGAACCAGCCGACGACGGCGATCGTCAAGAGCCGCTGTCCCCAGGGGGTCCCCCGGCGTCGCGTGAGGATGTAAGGCTCGGAGGCGAGCTCATCGGCCATTGGTGCGCCCCCCTTGGCGTTGGAGCCGGTTCAGGATGATGAGGATCGCGAGGGAGCAGGCGAGCAGGACGACCGAGACGACCATCGCGCCATGGGGATTGCCGCTCTCGATCTCGCCGAAGATGTACATCGGGCCGGTCTTGGTCGCGAGCGGCCGGTTGCCGGCGACCATCACCACGCTGCCGAACTCCCCCAGGGCCCGGCTGAAGGCCAGGGCCGTGCCGGTCAAGATCGAGGGCCAGAGCGTCGGGAACGTGACCCGCCGGAAGGTCGTGAAGGCGTCGGCCCCGAGCGTCGCGGCGGCCTCCTCCTCGGCGCGGTCGAGCTCGAGGAGCACCGGTTGCACGCTCCGGATGACGAATGGGTAGGAGACGAACAGCAAGGCGAGCACGATCCCCGGTTGCTGGTAGATCACCGACAGGCCATGACGACCGAGGAACGTCCCGAGGACGCTCGACGGCCCATACAGCGCGACCAGCATCAGGCCGGTCACCACCGTCGGCACGGCGAACGGCAGGTCGATCAGCGCGTCCATGATCTTCTTGCCCGGGAACGAGTGCCGCACCATGACCCAGGCGGTCGCCGTGCCGGTCACCGCGTTGATGAGCACCATGACCCCGGCGGTGATGAACGTCAGCTTCAGCGCGTGCCAGGCGAAGGGGTTGGTTATCGCCTTCCAGAAAGCCGCGGCGCCCGGCTCCGCGGCCCGGAGTCCCAGGGCCGCCAGGGGGAGGACCACCATCAGCCCGAGGTAGAAGAGCGAGGCCGCGCGGATCACCAACTCGCCCAGAGGGGCCTGTCCCGACCTCGGTCGGCTCACGGAGTCTCTCCCCGCTTGCGAGTGAAGAGCGAGTCCCAGACCCCGCCCGAATCGTAGACATCTTTATTGATCTTGGACCAGCCCCCCAGGTCCTTCATCGTGAACAGCCGGGAGGGCAGGGGGGCCCTGCCGGCGGGCTCGAGCTTGGAGTCGAGCGGCCGGAAGCCGAACTCGGCGAAAATCCGCTGCGCTTCCTTGCTCCGGAGGAACGCCAGGAACGACTCCGCCACCGCCCGGTTGCCGTGCCGCTTCACCGACGAGTCCACGATCGCCGCGGGCCCCTCGATCAACAGCGTGGCCGGAGGGATCACGTACGGCGCCTCGATCTTCTTCATCTTGGCCTGGAGGAGGACTTCGTTCTCGTAGGTGACGACCACGTCGCCCGTCCCTCGCTCGAAGGTCGCCATGCTCTGGCGTCCCGAGGAGTCCATGTTGACCACGTTCGCCTGGACCCGAGAGAGCAAGGTGCGGGCGGCTTCGAGGTCGGGCTTCTTCCGATCCTTCTCCAGCAGCCCCGCGCCGAAGATCGCGTTGATGTTCCAACGAGCCCCGCCGGAGGTCTTCGGGTCGGGGTAGAGGACGGAGA
Organism: Singulisphaera rosea; assembly: GCF_054877945.1. Taxonomy (NCBI): domain Bacteria; kingdom Pseudomonadati; phylum Planctomycetota; class Planctomycetia; order Isosphaerales; family Isosphaeraceae; genus Singulisphaera; species Singulisphaera rosea. The sequence continues at coordinate 44,307 of NZ_JBTYIP020000010.1, forward strand.
CACCCGGCTTCGTCAGGTCCTCCCAGTCGTGGATCTGCCGAGGGTTCCCCGGGCGGACCCCGAGCACGACCAGGCTCCGGGTGATGAGCCCTTTGTCGGGGCCCTTCTTCCACGCCTCGTCGACGAGCCCGGCCTTGACCAACCGGGTGACATCCCCTTCGAGCGAGAGCACCGCGACGTCGGCGTCGAAGCCCGAGACGATCGCGCGACTCTGGGCGCCCGAGCCGTTGTACGACTCCTCGAACCGGACGACGCGCCCGGTCTCCTGCTTCCAGTGGGCGGCGAACGCCGGGAGGATCCCTTCGCGGAAGGCCTCACGCACGACCGAGTAGGCCCCGATCGTCAACGTGTCGACCCCTCCCTTATCGCCCTTCGCGGACGTACTACATCCCGCCGCGGTCGACAGGACGCCGACCGCGAGGAGGAGAATTCGCCGAGACCAGGAATGGAGCGTGGGGGGATGGATTTCAGTCTGGCTCATACGTATCAGCAAGAGTGTCTCGACCGTCTCGACGGGACAACGACGTCAACCGTCACCGCGCTTCGGGCAGGGGCGACCGGGCCTCGGGCCTCGCTCGAAGCGCGGGATGGTCCCCGCTCAAGCCAGGTCTCCCGCCCATTCTCGGCGACGCCTGCAACCATCCCGGACCTTGCGAAACGCCTGTCGGCCCCGCGAGGGGCGGGTGATCGAGGAGGCCCTGGGCCTCCCGATGACGCCCGCATCGTCGCAATCTCGACGTTCCTTCAGATGATCCAGTCGCCGACATAGCCGCGCTTCCGTTCGCGATTCTCCCGGATCATGTCGGCGAAGGTCGTCCGGTCGACCACGTCCGAGATCGCTTGCCGAACTCGGCCCCAGAAGCCGAAGAAGTGGCACTCCCCGTGGAAGTCGCACTCCTTCTGACGCGAGAGGCTGACGCAATCGACCGGGGCGATCGGGCCGTCGATATACCGCATGATCTCCCCGATGGTCAATGAATCCGCCGCCCGGGCCAACCGATACCCGCCCTCGGCACCTCGACGACTCTGGACGAACCCGCCCCCTTTGAGTTGCCCCAGGATCACCTCGAGGAACCGGATCGGGATCAGCTCCCGCTCCGCGATCTCGGCGATCTTCATCGGCTCGGGGCCCGGATGTTCAGACAGGGCGTAGATCGCCCGAATGGCGTAGTAACACTTCGACGAAACGCTCATCGGTACCTTTCGCGCTCGATCGCAGAAATGATCCCCATTTCGACCAGAGAAGTCAAGATAAGACCCCTGCCCGGATCAATCGAGAAGGGATGGCCCCTTTCGATCCGGCCCGAATCTTGACCTCCGATGTGTTGATTGTCGCATAAGGGGGGTGGCGAACGCGAGGGCATGACCGGGAGAGGCGGGTTCAATCGGCCTGGCCAGTCGCCCCCGGCCCGACGTCGAGGTCGCTCCCTTCGACGTCGAATCCGAGTGCGTTCTGGGGGTCACGAAGTCCCTTCGGGCCATAGGCCAGGATGCCGTTTCGCTCGGCGCAGGCGAGGCAAATCCGTTCGTCACCCCGTTGCAGGTAGATCTCACCATCGCCAAGGCGGTGATAGAAGTCTTGCCCGGGTGCCATCTTATAACAGAATTCGCGGACGCTCCCGACCTTCATCCCGACCTTCCAGCCGGGTTCGAAAACGAAAAGCCGACGTGGGGAGAAGCCCTCGTCGGCCGGGGTCGGGTCGAAAATCATGAGTGCGCTCTCTCGCGACCGGCCGCCGAGGAGGCGGGATGGATGCCGCAGATGTCGTCGGTACAGGGGACATCGCGGGGCCGCGTGGCCGCAACCTTATTGTAGACGCGATGCCCCACCCAGGAAATGCCGGGGAGCGAGCCGACCAGGGCCAAGGGCCAGAAGAGTGGCGCCCGGCGTCCCACCACGAGCACGGCGTCGAAGCCGGCCGCGACCTGGCCGTCGTATCGGACCGTGTGCATCGCCTCGAGGCACGCGGCCTTGGTCAGGCCCGGGTGGATCGTAGAGACGTCGACGGCCGTGAGGTCCACGGGCTCGATCCTCCGGTCGGGGTCTCCCGCGGTGATCAAGGCCATCGAGGCCCGGCACCTCGGGCAGGCCCCGTCGTAGAGTACGCGAACCGAAGGCTCGCCCCCGCCCCCGACGAGGCCTCGCAGCCAGGGGCCCGAGACGAATGCCAGGTTGCCCGCGATCATCACCAACCCGAACTCGGTCAGCCCCGCCGTCAGCGCGATCCCGACGTGGAGCATCACCACCGAGGCCAGGATCAGAGGCCGGAGCAGGCGTCCCCAGACCAGCACCGGGTAGCCTAGTTCCAGGGCCAGGCTCCCGTGGGTCAGCACGTTCAGGAGCCATGGGTAGGCGACAAGCCAGGTGAGGTCGAACGGCCGGAATTCGGCCGAGGCGAGCACCCCCCAGATCGCCATCCCAGACCACCAACCTTGTCCCTGGAGCTTCGCCAGGCCGGCCATCCCGTAGATCAAGGCCAGGTGGAGTTGGATGAGCCGAAGCGCCAGGTTGGCCGAGACCGATGGCTCGGGAACCCCCGAGGTGACCGGCCAACGCCCGTCAGGCCTCCTCCTCGACACGCCAGCCCGCGCCTGGCGGTAGCGCGAGAGGAACCGGTCGAGCGAGACCGACCGGCCGCTCGCCCCCGTCACCGCCAGGTAGAAAAGCCAGGTCGCGACGACCTGGTCGAACCCGAAGAGCGCCACGGGGACGCGCCTCGACGTCGACACGACGATCACCCAGGCGAGAACCGAGGTGACCCGACTCCCCAGGCCGACCGTGAAGAGGACGAGCGCCGCCATGCACGCCAACCATACGGGGCGAAGCAGGCCATCGGGCACCAGGAGCCAGAACGACCAGGCCGACGGCGACTGATTCTTGTGGACGAATCGGACGACCTCGGGATCGGCCCAGCCTCCGTTGCCGAAGAAGGCATCGAGGTCGAGCCCGTAGACCCCCAGGCTCCAGAGCGAAAGCAGCCCGACGACGACGCGGATCACACCCAGGGGCGTCGGGTCGGCAGGGGTGAAGAAGAATTCGTTCCAACCTCGCACGAGCCCCGAGACGAGTTCCGAGGCATAGGTCACCGGCCCGATTACAAGGCGTCGCACGGGTACACTCCAATCCGCTCGCGGGCCGTGTAGAAGTCTTCGGAGTCGAGGTCGACCCGCGACGCACCGGTTTCCGCGAGCGACGCACGGATCCGCTCGGGATCGGGGATCAGGTGCGACTGCAAATACAGAGAGACCTCGACGGAGCCCGGATGGGCTTTCGCGAGATGTCGGGCGTAAGAGCGAGCCCAATGGCTCTTCGAACCGTCGCCCGTCATTTCTCGAGCGGTGGCGAAGTCGGTCGCCAGGTGGTTCGCCAGGGCTAATTGGCGCTGGTAGCGCAGCCTCGGGAACGTCCCGCGATCCGGGAGCCGGATGGAAACCTCCGGCCGCCCGTCGGAGAACCGGACCTGCGCGATCGCGATCGGCGTCGGGCCGGGTTCGGGGGCGTAGTAGCGGTAGGAGTAGCCCTGATCGATCACCTCATGGTACGTGGCGAAGAACCCTGCCACCTCGCGTTCCAGGAGGGACGAAGGCGGCGCCGCCAAGGCCCCGGCCAGGATGGCCACGATATGGAAGAGCAGGGCGGCCGAAGCCAGTTGACGCGCCCAAACCGGCCAAGTTTGCCAGAGCTTCCCAATCCCGACAATGGCATCAGACTTGCTAGCTTTACTGCCTCCCAACGTGTCACCCCTTCCCTCGATCGATGATCGGGTGGCTTGAGACCAGGCAGGAGAACGGGGCGGCTCGGGTCCTTCCGGCCGAAATCCCGCCCCGATCCTACCCGCGTCCGTGCCCCCCAGCCAGACAGGTTGCCGATGCGATCCGCCGAAAAGAACCCGCAGTTTCGTTTCAATCTCAGCAATACCCGCATTTCCGCCATTTTGACATCGAAGTGATTGCACGGAGGGCGTCCGTGTATTAGAATTTGCGGTACATGAGCGAACCGTAGCGGTTGTCGGCGGTTTGGCGACCTGTCAGATTAGGAAGAGGGCGATCCGCTCATCGGGGCGAGCAGGGACCTCAGAACACCCGATCGAAAATCGATGAGCGTCTCACGTTGTTGCGGCTCCCGTTCGATCGATTGCCAAAGCACCTTGGAGAAATGCGATGCAGGGAACGATTGTTTTGCTGATGGCCCTGAGCGGCGTGGGCTGCCATCACAAGTCGTGTGCGCCCGTTTACGCGCCGACGTGCTACTCGTCGTGCTACGCGTCGTCTTGTTACAGCTCCTGCTACAGCAGCGCCCCGGTGGAAGCCTGCTATAGCAGCCCGGTGCTCTCCTCGTCGCAGTGCTACAGCAGCTACGTGGCACCCGCCTGCTACAGCTCGTCCTGCTACAGCTCGTCGTGCTACAGCTCTTGCTACTCGGCCTGCTACAGCTCGGGCTATTCGTCCTGCTACAGCGCCAAGCACAAGTGCGGGCTGTTCGGCGGCCTGTTCGGTCGCCGCAAGCACCACTCCGCGTGCTACGACAGCGGCTACACCTACTCGAGCTGCTACAGCAGCTCCTGCTATAGCATGGGCGCGAGCTATGCTCCGGCCGTCTATGGCAGCTACACCCCGGTCTATGATGGCGCGATCGCCTCGGGCCAGGCGTTCCCCACCGGCCAGTCGACCTGGACCCCGGCCCCCGCTCCGATGATGACCCCGGCCGCTCCTGAGGCCGCCAAGCCCGCCGCGACCGAGCCCCCGCCGGCCCCGGCTCCCGCCCCGAGCACGGCCCCGGAAACCCCGCCGGCCCCGGCTCCCGCCCCGGCTGAAACGACCCCGGCCCCGGCTCCCGCCCCCACGACCGAGCCCGCTCCCGCCCCGGCTCCTGCTCCCCCGATGTGAGCTAGGGTTATTTCGTCGTCGGGCGGACCTTGCCCGTCGCGGCTACAAGAACCGGGGCCGAGTGCCCCACATGGTCCATCCCAGCGTCGCGACGCCGGGATGGACCACTGTGTTTCGCCCCTCCGATGCGTCCTTGCAACGCGTCGTGGCACCGGGGTGTGAAATCCTCAGGCTACTAGCCAGGCGCGGGGCGTCCGTTTATACTCCGCGTTTCCAGGTCGCCCGTATAAGACGTTGGTTGGCCGGTATGAGTCTCGGGCCCGAAGGACCTCGTCTCGATGTCTTCCAGTCCTACTTCCATGACATCTTCGAACGACGATTTCCACGCCCCGCTCCCTCCCGACGATGTTCGAGAGCGACGTGAGTGGCTCCTCCGCAACCTCGGCGAGGGGGTTTGCCGGCAGTGGGGGATCTATCGAATCCCTGACGACCTCGTGCTCTCGGTCGTTATCCCGGTCTACAACGAACGAAACACGATCCACGAGCTCCTCAGGCAGGTCCGCGAAGTCCCCATTCGGAAGCAGATCATCCTCGTCGATGATTGCTCGACCGACGGGACCGCCGACCGATTGAAGACCCTCGCGGCCGAGAATAGCGACCTCACCGTCGTCTACCACGAGAAGAACCAAGGCAAGGGCGCGGCACTCCGCACCGGGTTCAAGCACGCGACCGGCCAGATCGTCATCGTCCAGGACGCCGACCTCGAATACGACCCCTCGCAGTATCCTCAACTCCTCCAGCCGATCATCGAGGGGAAGGCCGACGTGGTCTACGGATCGCGGTTCATCGGCGAGTCCCACCGGGTCCTCCACTTCTGGCACTCGCAGGGGAACCGGTTCCTCACCTTGCTGTCGAACATCTTCACCGACCTGAACCTGACCGACATGGAAGTCTGTTACAAGGTCTTCCGTCGCGAGGTGATCCAGAACATCACCTTGAAGAGCAACCGCTTCGGCTTCGAGCCCGAAGTGACGGCGAAGGTCGCGCGATTCGAGGTCCCTGCGATCGATGGCCGGCCCGCGCGTCGCTGCCGGATCTACGAGATCCCCGTCAGCTACAACGGCCGCGATTATCGCGAGGGGAAGAAGATCGGCTGGAAGGACGGGGTGCAGGCCCTATGGTGCATCGTGAACTACGCCTTCCGCGACTGATGGATGTCGATGGGCGTCACGTCGGCCACGCCTGTTCGCCGAAGGAGCATGACATGCCGCGACGCCATCGACTCGGGCCACTGACCCTGGCCATGCTCTGGATCGTTTCGGGGACGCTGGTGGCGCAGGACGCTCCTGGGCCGACCGCGGGACCGAAACCTGAAGCAAAACCGAAGGTCAAGGCAAAGGCAAAAGCCAGGCCCGTACGTCGAGCACGCTCCGACGGGCCAGGGACGTACATGGGCCGGGTGATCGCGCCGGTCATGTCGTTCGAGGGGGGTGCGGACTGGCTCGTGCGACCCGAGCGCGAGCAGGAAGAACAGCCCGAGGCGATGCTCGACGCCTTGAAGATCCGCCGGGGCGAGACCGTCGCCGACGTCGGTGCGGGGGTCGGCTATACCAGCATTCGCATGGCCCGCCGGGTCGGCCCGACGGGCCTCGTCCTCTCCACCGACGTCCAGCCCGAAATGCTCCGCGCCCTGGCCGACAACGCCAGGGACGCCGGGATCAAGAACATCCGGCCGGTCCGCTGCACGGCCACCGACCCCAAGCTCCCCGAGGGGAAGGTGGACCTGATCCTGATGGTCGACGTCTACCACGAATGCGTCGATCCCGAAGCCACCCTCCAGGGCCTGCGCAAGTCTCTGAAGCCCGGCGGCCGCCTCGTCCTGGTCGAGTTCCGAGGCGAGGACCCGGAAGTCCCCATCCGCCCCGAACACAAGATGACCCTCGCCCAGGTCCGCCGCGAACTCGAGCCGCAAGGGTTCGCGTTCAAGGAGAACTTCGAGTTCCTCCCCTGGCAGCACATCATCGTCTTCGAGAAGCCGGTGGAGAAAGCCAAGGACAAAGACAAGCCCGAGGCCGAGAAAGCGAAGGCCAAAGGCAAGTCCGAGGCTGAGAAGGCCGGCGAATAAGGTCGACCCCCGCCGCTAGCGCCGTCAACCTTTGAGTGGTCTCTCGCTAGTACAAGCCCGAGGCGCAAGCGAGTGAATCTTCGCCCAAGAGATCGAGGAAGATTCACTCGCTTGCGCTTCGGGCCTGTAAGAGGTCTTTCGTGAGATCCCGTCTGGTGGATGCAACCCGAGTGCGATCCGCTCCCGAAGCCGGGTAACAGAGATAGAGTTACCCCCCCGCACCTCGGATCCCATAGCGATTGCGGAGGTCGACGATCAGGGCGTCGAGGTCGGCGGGAACCGGGGCCTCGACCTTGACGACCTGCCCGGTGAGGGGGTGTTCGAAGCCGAGCGTCTGGGCGTGGAGGGCCTGGCGGTGGAACTGCGCCTTCGAGCGCGGGCGATTGCGTGGGCGGTAGACGGGGTCGCCCACGACGGGATGGCCGATCTCGGCGAGGTGGATGCGGATCTGGTGGGTCCGCCCGGTCTCGAGCCAGCAGGCGACGAGGCTCCCGACGGGGCCGAACGTCTCGATCACGCGATAGTGGGTGATCGCCACCTTGCCCTGGTCGGGCCAACGCGCGACGCCTCGCCGGAGGTCGACACGGTTGGTCATCAGCGGGAGGTCGATCGTCCCCTGGTCCCGCTCGGGCCTCCCCTCGACGACGGCGAGGTATTGCCGGTCGATGTTGTGCTCGCGGAAGAGGGCCTGGAACGCCCGGACCGCCTCGTGAGACCGGGCCAGGGCGAGCGCCCCCGACGTATTCTTGTCGAGCCGATGGACGACGCCAACATAAGGTCGGGGGTTGCCGTGGCGGATCGCCAGGTATCGACTCGCCCGTTCCACCAGGGTATCGCGTTCGCGCTCGGGAGTCGGTTGGCTCAGCAGGCCGGCCGGCTTGTCGGCGATCAGGACGTGTCGGTCCTCGTACAAGACGCGGAGCCGGCCCGCCACGACTCGGGCCTTGGGACGGTTCGGGAAGTATTCGACGGGGGTATCGGCCTCGACCTCGCGCCCGGGCTCGTCGCAACGGTCGCCCGCCACGTCGACGCGGCCGTTGCGCACGGCATCCTGGGCCTTGCGACGCGAGAGGCCGAACCGATCGGCGACGAACTTATCAAGACGAATCGGCATGCGAATCAGCAACCTAGGTAGATCAGTTCCGTGCAAACCGCAGGCCCCTTTGGGGCCATTCGAATCATTAAAGGGGAGGAAATCGTAGAGGGCGGCCTTCCAATCCGTGACGGCCGCCCGTTCCCCGCGACCCAAGCCGGCCCGAAACACGGCCCGGATCGCGGGCAGTCTCGACGGTCACGACCCCTTTGGCTTGGGGGGGGAGGCCGTTCCCGGTCCGTTCATTCTATCTCCTCGATCGCCCGAGACCAGTCGGGTGATCGCCTTGCCCGACATTGCGAACCGCATGCCAACGTCGAAGCGACCTTGCGTGCGCCCGAGGCGTTGGCATACCCTTGGAGGGCCGACCTCGCCTCGGACCCGACGGACAAATTTGGGGATGGACCACGTGCCGAGTTTAGCCGCCGAGTTGGATTTCGTGAAGGAGCTCGCGACCGAAGCCGCCGCGGTGGCGCTGTCGCGATCGAAGCGAGTGACGCCCCGGGAGAAGGCAAATCTCAGCTTCGTGACCGACCTCGACAAGGACCTCGAACGCCTGATCCGCGAACGGCTCGGGGCCCGGTTCCCCGACGATCGATTGACCGGCGAGGAATATGAGTCGACCGGCGGCCAAGGGGCGCGATGGTGGTCGATCGACCCGATCGACGGCACGGGGAACATGGTGCATGGGCTCCCCCTCTGGGCGATCAGCATCGGCCTCGTGGACGCGGGCGAACCCGTCCTCGGCGTGATCGCAATCCCCCCGCTCGGCGAGTTGTTCTGGGCCACGAAGGGGCAGGGGGCCTGGCGCGACGGCGAGCGCCTCGAGATCCGCGACGCCGAGGTCTTCCACAACCAGGACAACGTCTGCGTCGGCACCAATGCCCTCCGCGCGGTCGACACGCGATCGCTGCCCGGCCGCCTCCGCGACCTCGGCAGCGCCTGCTGCGAGATGACGTTCGTCGCCGCCAACCGGCTCCAGGCCTGCACGTTCCTCGGCGAGGCCGCCCACGACGTCGTCGCCGGCACGGTCATCGTCGCCGAGGCCGGCGGCTCGTTCGGCACGATCGACGGCCGGGTCCTCACCCCCGCCGAGATGATCGCCCTGACCCCGGTCGCACTCCCCACGTTCGTGGCACCGCCCGCCCGCCTCAAGGCCCTGATGTCCTCGGCCCACCCGCTCGTGTGACGATGCGGGCCTCGGGCTGTCAACGCGGGGCCTCGGCGTCATTCGCGAGGCAAGCTCCGGGAAGGCCGTTGTGTCCCCGAGTCGGGGCGGGCTGCTTCCACTCGTTCCGAGTCACGATCGATCCCGGCAAGAGACGCCATGCAACGGATCATCGCCAAGTTGCCCGAGACGGTCACCGAACTCTGCCTGGTGCGCCTGGGAATCCAGACGCGAGGCCTGAGGGGCTTGCTCTACGCGAGGACGCTGGCACGCGCCATCGACCGGTCGGCCGACGAGGCGATGGCCTCGGACGCGGGACTGCTGCACTCGGAACGGTTCCTCATCGGTCGCGGACACTTCGGTGTCCTGCAATACTGGCGGAGCTTCGAGTCGTTGGACGCATGGTCGCACCGGCCGCCGCACTCGGAATGGTGGCGCGCGGCGATGGAGCGGATGCGCACGAGGGACGACTTCGGGATCTACCACGAGGCCTACCTCGTCCCCCGCGACCGCGTCGAGTCGATCTACGTGAATTGCCGTCCCGTCGGCCTCGCCGCGTTCGGGACGCACGGCGACGCCGTCGGGCCGTCGACGACGAGCCGAGGCCGCCTCGGCCTGCCGCTGGGTCGAAAGTCATAACGCCGGACGATCCGGAATGGAAGGACCTCCACGATGGGCCACTGGGGCGTGAAGAGCTTCGAGAATGACGACGCGTCCGACGCCCTCGACGCGGGGTTCGACCACGTCCACGGGGCGGCCTACGACGACCTGATGGACGACCGCAACGCCCTGTCTTTCGACCAGATCCAGGCGAAGCTCGCCAGCCCCGAGACGCTCGCCGCCGCACTCGACGCCTTACGCGAGGCGGTGGGGACCCCGTTCGAAGACTGGGACGAAGTCGAGCGCCTCGCCTTCGCCGGCGTCGTCGTCCGCCACGCCGAGTTCGGCGTCCCGATCTCCGAGGCCGACCGCCTTCGGGCGATCGACTGGCTCGAGAATGAAGAGCTCGAATGGGACGAGGCCACCATCCGCACGCTTCGCCGCGACAAGGAAATCGCGCTCCTGCGCAAGGCGGCGGGGAGTTGACCCCCGAGCAACCCGCCCGAACCCGAGAGACCGACCGATGGCCGAACGCCGTACCTTGAGCTTTGCCAGCCTCGACCGAGTCATGCCCGAGGTCGACCGTCTCCTCAATGAGGGCTATTCCCCCGCGGGTGTATGGACCCTCGGGCAGATCTGCCACCACCTCACGAAGTCGATCCAGGGCTCGGTCGAGGGCTACGGCATGAACGCCCCCTGGCTGATCCGCAGGACGGTCGGGCCGATCGTGCTGCGAAGGCTCCTGAAGACCCGCCGGATACCCGCCGGGATGAAGACGGCGAAGTCGCTCATCCCGAAATCCGACCACGACGACCGCGCCGAGGCCGAAGCCCTGCGCGCCACGATCGCCTATTTCCTCACGACGTCGGATCCCCTCGCCGAACATCCTCTCTTCGGCGTGCTCGATCGCGACGCCTGGACCGGCCTCCACTGCCTCCACGCCGCCCACCACCTCAGCTTTGCCCTGACCGGCAAGACCGACCCCGACTGAGACCGTTCGACGGCCTGGCCCTTCTCGATCGCCGGGTAACGCCTACAATCCCCTCGACGGACCGAGGCCGCGTCAGCACTCCATACGGCCATCCGTCGAGGGGAGGACGGGATCATGGGAGTCGTCATCAGGGAAAAGACTTCGGGAACCCCGCTGGCACAAGGGGAACTCGGCAGCGCCACCCTCTCGTACGAAGGGAACCTGTACTTCGCCCCCGACGCGGTCGACGCGTCGGTGCTCCGGGTGACGGAACGGACTTATACCTGTCCGTACAAAGGGACCTGCCACTGGGTCGATTTCGTCGGTCCCGACGGGAAGACGGTGCGCGACGTCGCCTGGGTCTACGCGACCCCCAAACCCGGCCACGAGGTCATCAAGGACCGCTTTGGGTTCTACGCCGGCACTCGCGGGGCCACCCGCCAGGATTGAACGTCGGTCCCGAAACGGGGCTTGCCCCATGTAGCGTGTTCGGAACAAGTGTTTTGTAGGGTGGGCACTGCCCGCCGGCCTTTCCCAGCGACGGTGGGCAGTGCCCACCCTACAAATACACTTGTCCACATGCCGGCTTCCGGTACACTCCACGCCGCCACATCATTCAATAGGCGTCGGAGCTGATGACCTCGCCGGCCGAGATCGAGTTGAGGGCCATCCAGATCGGGCCGTTGATCGAGTCCTTGACGAAACGGACGGATCCGTCGCCGAACAGGACGTTGACACCGCCGGGGTGATGGCTGCGGGCTCCCGCGTAGGCGGCCCTGTCGCCGATGCCGCCGACACAAGGGAGGCCGAGGACCGGCTCGTTGGTGCAGAAGATCGTCTGGTTCAAGGCGTCGCCGGTCACGGGGGTGCCGTAGAGGTCGTTCGGCTTGTTCGGGGTGAGGCGGCTCATGAAGTGGCTGCCGCCGGCAATGCTCTGCCAGATCACCCCACGGACGTCGTACTGCGACCCCTGGAGCACCTCGGCCATGAAGGCGGTGGTGCTCAGCCCGTCGGTAATCGACGCGAATGAGACCTGGCCGCTGTGCCCGAACGCAGACGGGAGGTTCTGGTAGGTCACGCCGTTGACCGTCACCGCCATCTGGTCCCACTGGGTGTTGCCCCAACTCGCGACGTAGTTGCCCTTCGAGGCGATCGGGCCGCTCAGCACTCCCCCTTGATATTGCGGGGTGATCTGAAACGTGACCGAGCGGTCGCTGGGACACTGGAACACGTTCATCTTGGTCGCCGTGACGGTGCTATTGGCGAAGAACCCGAGCGGCAGCGGCTTGAGCGGACCGCCGACGCCGAGCATATAGTTGAACGCGTTGGCGAGCGGCTGCTGCTCGAACTCGGGGAGCATCAACACGAACCAGCTCGTGTCCTGGCACTGGAAGAAGTTGTAGCCGCACCCGAACTGGCCCGACTTCCAGATCCGCCCCGGCGGGAGGCTCCCCTGGGCGCTATGGTAATTATGCACGGCCAGCCCTAATTGCTTACAATTGTTCACACATTGGATCCGACGGGCAGCCTCGCGCGCCGCCTGGACGGCCGGCAAGAGCAGGGCGATCAGGACCGCGATGATCGCGATTACCACGAGCAGCTCGATGAGCGTGAACGCACGTCTTACTGTGGCCATGGGCGGTTGCACCTCAGTGTGAAGCGACGGCAAGGCCTTGCCGGGGAACGACCCCCGGAGGCGTACGGGTTGGGGGCGGACGTCATGCGACGACGCACGCGGCCCGCCGACGTGGCGGGGCGACGACATTCCATCAATCATCAATGGACTCGATGCGTCTCACGGTAACAAAGCGCCGAGCGGACCGCAACGAGGGACCGGAATCCCGTTTTCCGACGGGGTACCAACGCCGACGACGCCCGCACCTGAATTCCAGGGGCGGGCGTCGTCGTGATGAGGCTCAGCAAGGGGACCGATCGCGGTGGCCTCAGCCTCCGCGGGGGCCGGTGTAGTACCAGGGGATCGGGTAGGGGCCGGGGCCGGGCACGAAGGGGTCGAGGTCGTGCAGCGGCACGAACGAGCCCTGGTCATAGTACATGCCGACCGGTCGGAACGGGCGGATCACGTTCTGGAAGAAGCGGAGCGGCCGGGGCCAGGGTTGGCAGTCCGGGCCGATCGTCCCCTGGCCGGGGCTGCCGAGGAAGTAAGGGTAGACGCTCGCGGTGCAGTGGGCCTTCCAGTATTTCCCGTAGAGGCCGCCCCCCTTCACGCTGTTGGGGTGCTTCGTGTCGGGGTGGTCACCGAAGCGCGTGTCGTAGTAGTTGTCGCGCCGGGGGTCGGGGGGGAGGTGCGAGTCGATCGGCACGAACCGCGAGATCAACCCGCTTCGCTTGTGGATGTCGGAGACCTCGGGCTGCGGGATCTGCCCGAACGCGGGCACCGAGGTCAGAATCAGGACGAGGCCTAGTGCCCCGATCCCCGCGGGGGCCGACCGAACGCCCCTCGAGAGTCCTTCTCGCATCACAACCTCCTCGCCGACGGAACTTCGCCCGGCGCACTCCGGCCGGCCTTCCTCTAAGAGAATTCGGACTTCCCCCAAGGGCACTTCAGTGGTCCCCCACCTCGGGCGTTGCGACCATTCCTCAGGACCACTACAACCGACAAACTCCGCGGCATCTCCGAGTCGACCCGATCGCCGACCGACGATCGGGACGACCTCCTGACGGAAAAACGGAACCGGTCGGCCATCCCGTTACACTGACTTGAGGAAAAGACGAGACGTCGAGGAGGATGATCCGTTGTCGAGTGCTCATCAGGAGGCGGTCGTGCGGCACGTCCGGACGCTCTTTGGCGTCGGAGGCGCCGCGGGGATGTCGGACGGGCAGTTGCTCGAGCGGTTTTCCAAAGGACGCGACGAGGCGGCCGAGCTAGCCTTCGCTGCCCTGGTGGAGCGTCACGGGCCGATGGTCCTCCGCGTCTGCCGGGGGATCCTCCGCGATACGCACGACGCCGAGGACGCGTTCCAGGCCACCTTCCTGGTCCTCGCACGCCGCTCGGGCTCGATCCGGCACAACGACTCGGTGGGGAGCTGGCTCTGCGGGGTAGCACGTCGGGTCTCGTGCGTCTCCCGGGCTTCTCAGGCCCGTCGACGTCGCCACGAGGTGAAGCGGGCCGAGGCCTCGACGACGTTGGCCTGGCCCGTTGGCCAGGACGACCTATCGTCGATCCTCGCCGAAGAGGTCGGGCGGTTGCCCGAGCGACATCGGGCGCCGATGGTCCTCTGCTACCTCGAAGGCCACTCCTGCGAGGACGCTGCGCGAGAACTCGGCCTCCCCGTCGGCACGGTCAAGAGCCGGATGGCCCGAGCCCGCGACCGCCTGAAGTCACGCCTCGTCCGACGAGGCCTGGCCCCATCCGCCGCCCTCGCCGCCTCATGCACCTTTTCCACGCACGCCCCCGGGGCCCTGGTCCCGTCGGCGCTCGTCGAGCTCACATCTCGGGCCGCGACTCGATTCGCGGCCGGGACACCCACGATCGGGACGATCTCGGGTCCGGTCCTCACCCTCGCCAAAGGAGTGCTTTCGCAAATGATCCTTTTCAAGATCAAGGCAAGCGCCGCGGTCGCAGTCGCGGGCCTCGGGATGCTGGCGTTCTCGTCGCTGGGCCATAGTCGGCCCGCGGACGCAGCGGGGCCGGAAACCCCGGCTGTCGCACCGCCAAAGACGGCCGAAGACTCACAAACAACCTCGCTCGTCAGCATCGCACGCGAGGAGAAGCATAACGCGCCCCTGTGGCAGTCCGTCGTCCGACTCAGCGTTCTGAATGAAACTGGGGTCGGATACGCCACGGGTACCGTCATCGACACTCGCAACGGCGAGTCGATTGTTTTAACGTGCGCCCACGCTTTCAAACTTCAAAATCGATTACAGGTCCCGCCAGCCGAGTTTCCGCATGCGATCTCGGTCACACTCTTCGGCGGGGAGGTCGAACCTCTGCCCAACAGTGTAGACAAGCCCGCCGGATGGTTGGCGGAGCAGATGATCGGCGGCAGCACCCCCCGCGGCCTGGTCCATTCGGTCGGCGGTTCGACTCCCGGCAAACTTATCGACTATGATTTCGCCCGCGATGTCGCCTTGGTCCGGCTCCCCCGCCCCCACAGGAACATTCCAGCCTCACCCATCATGCCCAAGTCATGGAAGTGGTCCCCGACCCCAGGGATGCCGATGATAACGATGGGCTGTTCGTTAGGGGGCGACGCGACCTTCTGGGGGACCACAGTCCGGAACCCTCTCACCAAGGGGCTGGCCGATAACCCGGTGTACGAAGCCATCGAGTGCTCCGGGGCCCCCGCGCAAGGTCGAAGCGGCGGAGGCCTGTTTTCGATCGGCGGGAACCTTGCCGGCGTCTGCAACTTCGCCGAGCCCAAGGGTGACGTCGGCCTTTACGCGACGTTGGACTCCATCTACACGATCCTCGATCGAAACGGGCTGTCGTCCCTCTATCGAACGCCCGAAGAGATCTCACCTCCGGCCCCCACAATCGAGCCTCCGGCTAGCGAAGAACTCGAGACTCAGCTTCGGCTCGCTACCAAGCAAATCGAGCGAAATGATCGCCTGCAAGCGAGGGAGACGCTCTCTCGGCTTGAACACCAGATCCGCGCCCGTCGAGAAGCCCTCCAGGCCGCACTTCTCGAGTTGGACACGAAATACACGACGCGATTGGAACACCTGAATCGGGCCGCGAAAGACTTCGCCGAGCCTTCTCAGGATGTCAGTACCGAGCAAGGTTTAACGCCCCCTCGCACCGACTCGGCCCCCATCAAACCCTCGTCCGATCAGGAACGTCGACTGGAGCGTGTCGAGCAAACCCTTGGGCACGTTCTCAAGACTCTCGAGGAACTGAAACCGGTTCGACGAAACCCCTCCTGAATGGCCCGCCCCGCAGGAAGGAGGGTCCCGAGGCCCTATCGCATCTCCTGGTGATCCTCGTTCTCCAAAGCCTTGAGCACCTTCTCGAGGGTATGTTCCAGTTGCTTCAGCCGACGTTCGTGGTCCCTCAGGCGACGGTCGAGATCCGCGACGCGCGACGTGGCAGGGCGGACATCCCCCTCGCTCTTTTCGCCCAGTGCGTCGAGGATCCGATCGAGCTTCCGTTCCACCGCATCGCCCATCCGGGCCTCTTTCAGCAGACCTACCGAGTCGTCCACGAATACCCTCGCACTATTGACCGGTTCAACCTTGACTTGATTCCCGGCCGTATCAAAGTTGACCAAGCCCAAAGCCTCTTCGTTGAGATATTCGCGAAGATGGTTGACCACCGCGACCTTGGCCTGATCCCGCGTCAGCCCGGCTAACCTCAGGTCCCCATAGAATCCCAGGCTGATTGTCCCGTCAGGTCGGACCAGGCGTTCGCCACCAATCGGCCGGGCAGGCAGGGCATCGAGCACTTCGATGAGTAAGAGGTCACCCGGCTTGATCGGCTGGGGCCCGGGCAAGTCGGAGGTTTCGGACTTGGCCTTTACGGCCCCAAAACGAGCGGACGTCTTGGGCGACGTCCCGTCTCCACGGTCATTGGCCTTCAACCTCTGACCCGCGACCGCCACGACCCCGGAGAGGGTAGCGACCGCCAGGAGTCCCATCACCGTCGACTTCATCGTGGACATGAACATCTCCTTGGAAACTGCTCTGGTCAGGTTCACAGCCGCGGCCGAAACGCCTGGGACGGAAGCTCCGCAGACGGCCCGTACCGTGGACCAGGCGAGCGCCTCGGGCACGTTCGCGGCTTCGGCTCCGAGGCCCGCCACGAGCACGCCCGCGGAAGAGGCGAGCCCTCGCTTTGCGAGTCGGGTCCGGAGTCGTTCCCGGGCCCCGGCGAGCCGGCTTCGGACGGTGCCGACTGGACAACCGAGTTGCTCGGCAGCCCGCTCATGCGTCAAGCCCTCGAGGTAGCAGAGCACGACGGGGACCCGATACTTCTCGGGTAGTCGGCCGACCTCTTCTCGGAGGGCCGCCTTCGAGTCGGCGTCCAGCTCCTCTTCCGAGGACCTCGAGGCCGACTCGACAGCTTTCCGTTCCCTGGCCCTCCGCCGCGAGTCGGCCGTGACGGCGCAGGCCGCCACGCGGAGCGCGACGCCGTAGAGCCAACTCGACAACGACTCGCGCTTTCGGATTGAGCCGGCCCGTCGCACCAGGAGTAAAAAGGTGGCCTGGAACGCGTCCTCGGCATCCGTCGCGTGGCCCAAGGCCTCGCGGCAGACTTGCCAGACCATCGGCCCGTGCCTCTGGACGAGCGCCTCGAACGCGAGCTCGGACGCTTCGCTCTCCCGCAGCACGAACCGTTCGAGGAGCTGCGCGTCGGTCAGCCCAACCGAAGTCCCCAAACGGATCAAGGTGTCGAGGTCCCTCGCCAGCTCACCGGAGTGTCGACTCACCAAGGGTCCTGCCTCCTTCGTCCCTGTTCGTTCCCGCAATCCCCAGATAGTGTCCACCGACAAGCCCACCGATCGGACTTTCTCAATAAATCGCCCCCGGCGGTCCCGAAGTGGGGCGGATTGACGCTCAAAGGCTATAGGCGTCACGCCAGAGCTCGGGACAATTGCGGACTCGCGACAAATGCCGATCGCCCGACTATAATGTCGGTCTCCGCGCCAAAACCCACAGTCCTCATTCAGTTGTGGGATTTTCAACGAGGGAACCGGCGATCGGATTCGCGCGGAAGTCGCGACGGAGGGACGTGGTCATGGCCTCGCCTCGGGGAGTAGCAGACGACGCGGAATTCTCCCCGCGGTTCAACGGCCATGACGGAGAGGCCTTCCCGCCTGAAGTGGCGTCCTTTCGCGCAGGTCACACCGACGAGACCCAGCCAACGCTCTCGCCCGGACCTCGTCCGCCATCGGACGACCCCGAGGTGACGGATCTCGCCCCAACGGAGGCCGAGTCGACCACTCCGCCAGCCTCGATCGAGTCGACCGAAGTCGCCGAGGACTCCGAAGGGATTCTCTTCGTGGACGCGGTCGCCCCCCAACACCTCGAGCTCCACAATCGGCCCATCCCCGAGGTCTTCCCGGTGTCCCAGACCGAGGAGACCGAGCGTGACGCTGCGATGACACCTCGGTCACCGATCGAGACGACCGAGGACGTTTCGGAATCGACTCAGGCGTTGACCAGCCCGGTTCCCTCATCGATCGGCCGATACCGGCTGATCAAACCCCTGGGCTCGGGAGGTTTCGGCAGGGTCTTCCTCGCGCAGGATGACCTGCTGCAACGGCAGGTGGCGGTCAAGATCCTCCACCCGTTCCGAGTCTTGGAGCTCGGGAACGTCGACGCCTACCTCGAAGAAGCCAGGGCCCAGGCGAGGGTCGACCACCCCTACATCGTGACCGTCTACGACGCGGGTCGGACTGACGACGGGTTCTGCTTCATCATCTCGAAGGCCATCGAGGGGACGAGCCTGGCGGCCGAGTTGGGCCGGCCCAGCTCGGAGTTCGTGCGGATCGCCGAGCTGACCGCCACCGTCGCCGAGGCGCTCCACCACGCGCACCAAAAAGGCCTGGTCCATCGCGACGTCAAGCCGAGCAACCTCCTCATCGACCTCGAGGGCAAACCCCACCTGACCGACTTCGGCCTGGCCCTGAAGGACGAGGACTTCGGCAAAGGGGCCCCGTACGCCGGGACCCCGGCCTACATGAGTCCGGAGCAGGCCAGCGGCGAGGGGCACCGGGTCACCGGCCGCACCGATGTCTTCAGCCTCGGCGTAATCCTCTACGAGCTCCTGACCGGGCAGCACCCCTTCGGCAAGGCCGAACGCCGAGTGATCATGGAGCGGATCGCGACCTATGACGCCCGGCCACCCCGCCAGCTCGTCAACACGATCCCCGATGCGCTCGAGCGGATCAACATGCGCGCCCTCGAGCGTTGGACGCTCGACCGATACGCCACCGCCCGGGAGTTCGCCGAGGATCTCCGATGGTTCGTCGAGCAGTTTCGAGCGAGAGAATCTTCCGGCCAGGCTCCGCCCGTTCCCCATCCGCGCACACCGAGCGTGCTCGCCGGGTTCGAGCCCAAGGGCCTGCGGTCGTTCGACAAACATGATGCCGAGGCGTTCCTCGAGTTCCTGCCCGGGCCTCGCGACCGTCATGGGATGGCGGAAGCGATCCGATTCTGGAAGGTCCGTGTCGAGGAGACCTCCGCCCAGGAAGCCCTCCCCATCGGACTGATCTACGGCCCCTCGGGCTGTGGCAAGTCGTCGCTGGTCAAGGCGGGCCTGATCCCCCGGCTCGACCCCCGGATCATCCCGGTCTACCTGGAGGCGACCGGCGAGGACCTCGAAGCACGCCTCCTCGCCCGCTTGCGCGGGGAGGTCCCCGGCCTCGACACGGGCCTCGAGCTGGCCGAGACGCTGGCAACGATCCGACGGAGCACCCCGTCCTCGCCCGGCTCCAAGGTCCTCATCGTCCTCGACCAGTTCGAGCAGTGGCTCCACACGAACCGGGAACGTCAGGAGACCGGGCTCGTCCGCGCCCTCCGGCAATGCGACGGGATCCGGCTCCAGACCATCGTTTTAATTCGTGATGACTTCTGGATGGCCACCTCGAGGTTCATGAAGGAGTTGGAGGTCCGGATCGAGGATGGCCGCAACGCCGCCGCGGTCGACCGCTTCCACCTGCCGCACGCCCACAAGGTCCTGGCAACCCTGGGCGGAGCCTTCGGGGCAATCCCCACCAACATCGACGCCCTCTCGCCCGACCAGTCCCGCTTCCTCGACGACGCCATCGCCGCGCTGGCGGAAGAGGGGAAAATCATCCCGGTCCGCCTCGCCCTCTTCGCCGAGATGATCAAGGGGAAGCCCTGGGTCCCCGAGACCCTCGATCGGCTCGGCGGGGCCGTCGGGGCCGGCACCACTTTCCTCGAAGAGACCTTCTCGGCGCCCACCGCCCCTCCCGAGCACCGCCTCCACGAGGAGGCCGCACGCGCTGTGCTCACCACGCTGCTCCCCGGCCCTGGCGCCGAGATCAAAGGGCACCGTCGCTCACGGACCGAGCTCCTCGAGGCTTCCGGATACACTCACACGCCCGAGGACTTCCGGGCCTTGATGCGGATCCTCGACGGCCGGACCCGGCTCCTGACCCCCATCGCGCTGGAGGGCCGAGACTCCAACGACTCGTCGAGGACCACTCCCGACGCCGAGCGATTCTATCAGCTCACCCACGACTATCTCGTGCCGTCGATCCGGGATTGGCTCGAGCGCAAAAAGAACGAGTCGCGGCAAGGACGAGCCGAGCTGCGGCTCTCCGAACGTTCCGCACTCTGGGGTGCCAAGCCCGAGCCGAAGCAACTGCCGTCGCTCCTGGAATGGCTCGACATCCTGTCCGTCACGTCCCGGCAGAAGTGGACCGCCGCCGAACGTCGCGTGATGATCGCCGCCCGCAAGCGGCACTTGACCCACACGGGCGTTGTCCTGTTCGTCCTCCTGGTCCTGGGCCTCGTCACCCAGCAACTCTTCGAACGTTCCGCTCGCGAGCAACAGGCCACGCACGCGGGAGAGCTCATTCAACGCCTGAACACCGCGAGGATCGACCAGGTCCCCGACATCGTCGACGAGATCGACGACGACCGGACCTATGTAAACCCACTCCTGAAAACGGCCCTTCGTTCGCTTGAATCGAATCCTCCCAGCGACCTCCACGTCCGGCTCGCCCTCCTCCCCGACGACCCCGAAGGCCAGGTCAACCCCCTCTACGATCGTCTCCTGAACGCCGACCCCGAACCATTCCGAGTTATCCTCAAAGCACTTCGGCCCCATTGGTCGAAGTTCACCTCTCGACTCTGGGACGAGCTCAAACCTTCCTCCCGCGACCCGAACCGTCGGTTCCGGGCCGCCGTCGCACTGGCGAACTACGCACCGGAAAGCGACCTTTGGGACGGGCACATCTCGGAGGTAACCGAACGACTGGTCGTGCAACCCGCGCTCCACGTCCCACACTGGGTCGAAGCCTTGAGGCCGCTTAAGGCACGGCTCATCCCCTCCCTCACCACCTTCTATCGCGACCACGCTCCATCGCACGAGATCGCCCGACAAGTGACGGCCCAGATCCTCGCCGACTACGCGAGCGACCTGCCTGACAAACTCACCGACGCACTTGCCGAGTCCCCCCCCAACACCTTCCCCATCATCTTCGAAGCGCTCCGCAAGCACGAAGCCGAGGCCATCATGGCACTCGAATCGGCATTCGCTCGCGCGACCGAGCAACGAGGTGCGGACACGTCGGATGCCGAGGCCTCTCGGGCAGCAAACCTCGCGATCGCCCTCTTTCGAATGGGCAGGTCGGACCAGCTCTGGCCGCTCCTGAAGGGCAGCCCGACGCCTCGGACCCGGAGCTTCCTGATCGATCGCCTTGGCCCGATGGGGGCCAATCCCGGGGCTTTGGCCGACCGCGCCCTCACCGAGACCGACGACACGATCCACGAGGCGCTGCTGCTCAGCCTAGGCGGCTTCGATCGAGAGGCCTTCCCGCCGGCATTGCGACGGCAGCTCGACGAAAGGCTTCCTACACTCTTCCGCAACCACCGCAATGCCCCGGTCCACGCCGCCTCGGGACGCCTGCTGCGCCTCTGGAAGGAGAACACCAAGGTCCACGAGATCGAGCACGCTTTGGGGAGCGGGAACCCCGAGAGGGGGCGACAGTGGTACGTCAACCGCCTCGACCAGACATTCGTCGTCCTGTCCGGACCGGTCGAATTCGTGATGGGGTCTCGACCGGACGGGTTCGAGGCCCTGGCGAGAAGTACGAGCGAAGGCCCTCAGAAGGTCCGCATCCCTCGAGGGTACGACATCGCCGCAACCGAGGTGACGGTCAGCCAGTTCCTCCCGTTCCTCGACCACGAGCCCGACCTCCGCAAGCCCTTTACACGATCGCTCGAGAACACACCCGATCGGCCGATCACCACCGTAACCTGGTTCGAGGCCGCGAGGTACTGTAACTGGCTCAGTCAGCAAGAAGGGATCCCGTCCGACGAGTGGTGCTACGAGCCGGACGACGGGGGAGGATTCGGGCCGGGCATGCACCTCGCCCCGGATTACCTCAAACGAACAGGCTACCGACTGCCGACCGAAGCCGAGTGGGAGTACGCCTGCCGGGCCGGTTCGATCCTGAGTCGATGCTATGGCGACTCGGACGAGCTACTCGACCGTTACGCCAATCACGCCCAGCCCTCCCAGACGCCTCCGCGTCCGGTCGGCTCGCTGTTGCCCAATGCCTTCGGACTTTTCGACATGCATGGCAACGTCGCCGAATGGTGCCAGGAGAACTCCGGTCACCATTCGATGGATCCTCCGTCCGAAGACGTCTGGGTGGACGTCGAAGACGCCTTAGAGGTCACCGCCAATTTGCGTCGCATCATCCGCGGTGGTGCCCTTCACCACCTCCCGAGGACGGTTCGCTCGTCACAACGATTCAATGATCCCCCGGATCAGCGAGAGCGCGTCGCGGGATTCCGGCTGGCCCGAAGCCATCGCCCCTAACGATCCAACGGCCCTGGTCACCGTGCTCGAGTCGTCACCGGATGGACTGCGGGCAAACAACGGCAGGTATCCCCGCAGATAGCGAGGATTGACGCGAATAGAAAAACGTGATCACTCTCAATTCATCTACGTCAATCTGCGTCACTTACGGATCGACTTCAGCCTCCTTCGCCCGATGCCGGGGCATTGCATGCTTGTGTAAATGACTCACAGAGCCACGCGGCTCGAGCGCGGGATGGCATGTCTTTGTCTCGACGACTTCTCTAGACCTTTTTCCCGAAAATCCCTGTCCCCGAGGAGCTCGAGGTACCGACCCCCGTCGTCGAACTCGAAGAGGATTTCTTCGACGACGATCGCGACGACGACGGCATCGGGTTCGACGACGACGAGCTCACCAACGCCACGCGGGCAGCTCCAAGCAGAAAGTGCCCTGTCCCCGAGGAGCTCGAGGTACCGACCCCCGTCGTCGAACTCGAAGAGGATTTCTTCGACGACGATCGCGACGACGGCATCGGGTTCGACGACGACGAGCTCACCAACGCCACGCGGAGGGATGCCGGTGAGGAGGGGCGGGGTCCGGACAGCGAAGAGCTCGAGGTGGCTGCGAGTGAGCTTTTGGAATCGGCACTCATCAATCGCTCCATCAATTCCAGAACAGAAGGGTCCGGCCAGGAGAGGGGAGGGTGGCATAGGCAATTATGCCACCGAGTGCGGCGAACTTCCAGGCGGTTCGACGATCGAGCCGTCCGACAGGTTGCGCCATTCGCTCGTTTTCGAACGATCTCTCCGTCACGATTCTGAGATTCCCACAGAGCCCTCTTGTCTATATCATACGCAAGACGCTCGCGTCCCAGGCCAACTCCGGCTCGTGCGTCCGCTCGGGAGGATCGAGTCCTTTCACGACGATCGGCCTCCCGGGCCCCCTATCGGTTGACTTCGCGATCCTCGCGACCTCTCCTCACGACGGACAACGCGGTCGGTCACTCCCGTCCTCGCCGGCTCAACCGCCGATCGGGGCGGGTGGTGTCCTTCAATCCAAACCTTCCGATCCAGACCAACTCGAGTACGTGCCCGACCATGCCCGAAACTCCCAACGCGGGGCGCCTCGCCCGGGCCCTCGCCGCCCTCCGCGACGAGACCAGCCTCACCGACCGCGCGATCCTCGGCGAACACCTCCAGGGATGCGACGAGGATGCCGACTACCTCCAGGGCCGCGACTACTACCTCTGGTACTATCTCCTGGCCCGCCACTATCGGCCGAGAACGATCGCCGAAATAGGCACGCGTTTCGGATATTCGCTTAAAAGTTTAATACTCGGATCCCTCTCGCAACGGCCCCCGGATGAATTGAAAATCTACTCGTTCGACAACGAGTCGTACGAGCCCGGGAGCACTCGGGTCGCCCGGGCGTTGTGCGACGGCCTCGGGGTCGCCTCCGAGTTCAACGCCATGGACACCCAGGAGTCCGACGACCTGGGCATCTCCCAGGTCGACCTCTTCCACGTCGACGGCTGCCACACCTTCGCCGGCGCGTTCACGGACCTGGTCCGGGCCAAGGCCTGCCTCAGCCCCGCTGGCGTCATCCTGATCGACGACATCGACAACGAAGCCCCGCACTTACCCAGGGCCGTCGGTTGGTTCTGCCGGGAGTTCCGCTTCACCTACGACTACGTCCCCCACTTCCGGGGGCTCGGGGTCCTCACACCCGCGCGATGAGGGCGAAGGTTCCGATGACGAGATTCATCCCGGTCGGCGGCTCGGCCGCCGCCGTCGCCTGGCTGTTGAAAGAGCCGAGGGAGTCGCTGACCGTGGTCTCCAGGCACGGCCTCGGGGACAACGTCTTCTACTCCCCGTGCTTCGAACCCCTCGCCGCACGCTTCGGCAAGGTCTTCTTCAGCAGCTCCGTCAACGCCTACGCCTCGCTCTTCCACGAGAGCCCCTGGGTCACCCCGCTCTACGCCGGCGGCACCAACGCGAACAACCTCGGCCTGGTCGATGCCCCGTCGTTCGTCGACCACTTCGACGCCCTGGGCCTCGACCTCGGAGTCGGCGAGTCGTTCGTCTACCACTACGGGCTGTTCGAGCCCGACCTGCCGTACGACGACCCCAGGGGCTTCGTCAAAGGGCGGAGGAACATCGCCGAGATGGGCCTGCCGCTCCCCCCGGCCACGTCCGTCCCCCGCTACCACGTCGCCCCCGACCTCGCGGGCAAGCCGATGGTCGACGCCGTCCTGGATCGCTGGCTCCCCGACCGGGAGTTGATCACCTTCGCCCGCGCGGGGCATACCGACGCGGAAAAGAACTTCGGCGACGATCAACGCGAGGCCCTCGCGATGGTCGACATCGTCGACCGCGTCTTCCCCGGCCGGTTCAAATACATCAGCCTCGACTACGCCCCCGCCGGCGAGACCGCCGAGGGCCACCGGCCCAACGTCCGGTCCGTCTACGGCTTCCTCCCCTGCGACGGCGGGTCGCTCTATCACATCCTCGCACGTTCACAGCTTTTGATCACGGTCCCGACGGGCCCGATGCTCGTCGGCTCGACGATCCCGGACCTCCCGATGCTCACCCTCTGGAAGTCGATGGTCCCCTTCCACTTCCTCGACCCGCAGCGAGAGTCGAAGGTTTGGGCCCTGGTCGAGGAGCCCGAGGCCGCGATCACGGCCTTCATGGGGGGCTGGGCCGCCGAGGAGCGGGCCGCCGTGCTCGGCCGCTGGAAGCTCATCAACACGAGGGTCACCCCCGAGTCGGTCGCCCTCTGTGTGATCCGGATCCTCAAAGGAGAGGCCGATGTGCCCAATCTGTAGGGGGGGCGACCTCTCCGACCACGACGACCTCGCCCGTTGCCACACCTGCGGCCACGTCTACCAGCGCGACGCGACCCCCGCCGTACCCTACGACGCGAAGTACCTCAAGACCTACGAGGCCTACCCGCGCCTCGCCATGACCTGCCTGCGCCTCGGCTACCTCAAGGCCCACGTCGAGACCGGCCGTCTCCTCGACGTCGGCCACGGCGCGGGGGACTTCGTCCGGATGGCCCGAGAATCCGGCTTCGACGCCTTCGGCAACGACCTCCACGGCGTCGACGTCGGCGTCCGGGAGCGTCCCCTGGACGGCGACGACACCTGGGACGTCGTCACCTTCTTCGACTCCCTCGAGCACTTCGAAGACCTCGCCCCCGTCCATGCTCTCTCGCGCCGGGCCCGGCTCATCCTCGTCTCGCTCCCCCAGACCCCGCCCTCGTTCCCCGACGACCGGGCCTGGAAGCACTACAAGCCGGGCGAACACCTCCACTACTTCTCCCTCGAGTCCCTGGCTCGCCTCTTCGAAGGCCACCGCCTCGAGCGTGTCTCCAACGTCGAAGACGCCATCCGTCGAGGCCCGACCGGACTCCCCAACATCCGGACCGCCAGCTTCCGACGCGAGGAGCCCGCCCCGTAACATCCGGCCCTTGGGACGAGGTCGCCGAGAGGCGACGCCCCATCGACGGGCCCGATCCATCCAACCTTGTGCCCGAGTCACCGCAAAGGCACAAAACCATAACGTTTGCATTCCTTCACAAGTTTTCCCAACCTCGAATTCTAACCTTTGTGTTCTTTGTGCCTTTGTGGTGAATACCTCCCGATCCTTATTCGCCGTCGAGGTATTGCAGGGCCCCACCCCGATAGTACAGCTCGATCGCCCGAATAACGTCGCTCGCCTCGATGAGGTTCATGCACTCGGGGATCACGAGATCCGGCGCGACCTGCGTCGGCATGAGGCAGAGGTTCTCGGGCAAATCCTTCTCGTCGCCGTCACCGATGGGTTGGCAGCGCGACTTCCAGCATCCGCCGTTGTCGCAGCAGAGCAGGGCACCGTTGGTCTCGAGGAAGCGGTGGTGTCCGTACTTCTCCCACTGCGAGGGCTCGCGACCTCCGGCGACGACCACACACGCCCGGTTCCTCGGTCGCCCCGGCTTGACCTCGACGGCCGCCGCCAGGTGCATGGCGAACGTGACCGGGCAGACGACCCCGACGGCGTGGTACATCAAGCGGACGAACTGCCGGACCTCCGTCTTCCCGACGAGGTCGATGACCCCCCGCAGCTTCGTATGCCAATGCCCGCCTTCGCCGCACTGCACGAACTGAATCCGACCGGCGAAGTGGTCGACGACCTCCTGATACCGCGCCGGGTCCCACCACTTGGCGGTGAAGTCGTACTTCCCCCCCGCCACGAGGATCCAGAAATCCTCTCGCCAACCGATCGGGTCTTCCTCGACCTGGCTCATCCAGGATTTTTCGAGGTCGGTGACGTGGATGTCCCCCTTGAAGTGCGTCACCGGGATCCTCAGCCCGAGGACTTCCTCGAGATGCCGGACATAGCCGTGGATGAAGTGGTACGGCCCTTCGTTGCTCTGATGGATCAGCTCATACTCCATCGGGATGACTTCGACGCCCGGATCATCCTCGCAGAGTGCGCTCAGATACGGGTTATTCTCCCAGAGTTCCCCGGCCGGCGAGCGGACATCCGTCCGGAACTGCCCCGGATACGCCAGGTGGAGGTCCCTAACCGCGGCCGTCATCATCACGACGTCGCCCGGGCTGAGGTTGCACGTCAAAATCAAGTCGCGCGCCATACCCTCCTCGTCCCGCCCTCATCAGTCTCTCCGTGCCCGCCCTTCCGGGCTCGAACCGCCGAACGATCATGCCGCCCGACTGTCACCGAAACAAGTCCCCATCCCACGCCCGCTCCCTAACATCGAAATCGCTTCCAATCCCCGCCCCTCGGTGGACCAGGCCCGCGTCTTCGATTAAAATCCGGGTGCATCCCAACCCGTCGGGCACCCGCGAGAGTGGCGGAACTGGCAGACGCGCAGGATTTAGGTTCCTGTACCGAAAGGTGTGCGGGTTCGACTCCCGCCTCTCGCATTTCCAGAACGACACAAGACTTACGCCGAGCGAAATTCGGCTCGCCAAGGGTGCGGAAGGACAGCCTTCTGCACTCATAGTGCTGTCATTTGCGTGGCGTTGCCCCGCCGAGTCCGTGGTCTCCGACAGATAGCGGCCCGCGCCGGCATGCGAACCCGGAGCCTGACTATCTCGGACGCTTACGTGCAATGGGCGAGTTATCCATGACGAGTTCGTAGCCGGTGGGAGAGCCGAGCAGGGGGTCGATCCCGGCGAGGATCCCGAGGAAGTGCTGATGGGTCAGGCCCTTTGGAATCGATTGGGGCACGGCAAGTGACCCTAACGCGATGGTAATCGTCGTGGTGCCCGAGCCTACGAATGGTTAGCGCCGTTGGACGTCGATCGGCGATTGAAGGGCCGCGGAACGCACGAGATCGAAGCCGCGACAACTTTGTCCTCGCGGCCGCCCCGAGGGTGAACACCTCATCGCCCACTCGAGCGGTGCGGTGGCCATCAGCTTGTACCCGCCTCCTCCCGTTGACTTGACGGCGATTTTCCGTCCGTATCTTCCCGGCCAGTTGCGATCTCCCCCGATTCGAAGTGACGTTGTGGGAAAGAGGCCGGGACGAATTTTGAATCCGATCCGAGGAATTGAGCGAAGTCTATGCTCGAGGCGATTGGCCTCGCATGCCGCGGCAGATTCAAGCGTAGCTCGGTTCTCCCTCCTTTCCCAGGATGTCTTCACCATGAAGTCCGTGACCGGTTCCCTCTGTACCCTGGCGATCGCGTGCCTTATCACCACGGCTCGCGCCGACGACACTCCCAAGGATATCGTGGACACAGCGGTCGCCGCCGGCGACTTCAAGACACTCGCCGCGGCCCTCGGGGCCGCCGATCTGGTCGATGCGCTGAAAGGCAAGGGCCCTTACACCGTCTTCGCCCCCACGGACGAGGCGTTCGCCAAGCTCCCCAAGGGGACGGTCGAGTCGCTGCTCAAGCCTGAAAACAAGAAGAAGCTGACCGCCATCCTCAAGTATCATGTCGTCTCCGGCAAGGTCATGGCCAAGGACGTGGTGAAGCTGAAGTCGGCCAAGACCTTGCAGGGGTCTTCGGTAAAAATCTCCGTGCATGACGGCAAGGTCAAGGTTGGCGATGCGGAAGTCACCAAGACCGACATCAAAGCCAGCAACGGCGTGATCCATGTGATTGACTCGGTGATCCTCCCCGAGTAGGACAGACCGAGAGGACCCGCCTGAGGGGCCGCGCGACGCGGCCCCTTTGTTCTCCGTCCATCGCGAGGGCTGAACACTTGCAGGTTCCCATCCTGGTCCGCATCGCCCGCGGCAACCCGCAGGCGGTCGACGATTGCATCGCCCGTTATGGAGGCCTCGTTTGGTCCCTGGCTTGCCGCCTCTCCCCATCGGTCGAGGACGCCGAGGACGCAGCCCAGGAGATTTTTATGGACCTTTGGCGGAATGCGTGGCGGTTCCGTGAGGATGTGGGGACCGAAGTCGGTTTCGTCTCAACGCTGGCCCGAAGACGCCTGATCGACCGCAGGAGGCGTGCATCCCGCTGTGTCAAAACGTTCCCGATGGTCGAGTCAACCACCGAGACGACCGGCCCCGCTCCGGAATCGCCGCTCGAGTTGGCCGAAGAAGGGATGCGGATCAAAGACTGCATGCGAAAACTCAGGGACCGAGAGCGGCAGGCGATCGAACTCTCCGTGTATTCCGGGCTGAGCCAGTCGAACATCGCCACGAGGCTGGAGGCTCCCCTCGGTACGGTCAAGACGCTCATCAGGAGAGGCCTGATGCAGTTACATCACTGCATGCGATCGGGCCACATATCGCCGAAAGAGGCGGTCCCCCGATGAGCGAGCAACAAGAATCCGATGAGGAACGAATCCGGGAAGAATTGCTCATCGCCGACCTGCTGTTTGGCCTGACCGAAGAGGAGCAGGCGGAATACGAGTCACTAGGCCGTGCCGGATTGGCTGCCCTGCGGCCCTTCGAGGACCTGATCGGCGAGCTAGACTCTACCTGGTCGAGAGCCGTCCCTATGCCGATGCCGAGTCATCTCCGCGAGAAGATTCGCAAGGATGCACTCAATGACCTGACGTCCGCGAAGGGTATGATCCCCGGTTTGCCCCGCGACCGCGGCCGGCACTTCGCGTTGGCCTTGTGGGCGCCGTGGCTCATTTCGGCGGCCTGCATGGTGATCACCGCCACGTCGCTGATGTCAGCCGGTCGATTCGGAGTACGGGAGACGGCCCCGATGAGCATCGTGGAATCGAGAAACCAGCTCCTGGCCACTGCCACCGACTTGATCCGGGCCGATTGGTCTGATGGGCCCACGCCGTTCTCGGGCGTGAGCGGGGAAGTCGACTGGAGCACGAGCCAGCAGCGGGGATTCCTGAGTTTTCGGGGTATGCCCGTCAACAAGGCGAGCGTCGAGCAGTATCAGCTCTGGATCTTCGACAGGAACCAAGACGAGAAGACGCCGATCGACGGAGGCGTGTTCGACATCTCATCCCAGGGCGAGGTCCTCGTCCCCATCCGCGCGGCCCTGAAGGTCCGCGATCCTTATCTGTTCGCCGTCACGGTGGAAAAGCCGGGGGGCGTGGTCGTCTCCTCGCGAGCCAGGCTGCCCGTCCTCGGGACCGTCCAGTAGATGGCCATTCGCTCACACCATAAGGACCACCACATGCCCATTCGACCATCAAGATTCGCGATCGGTTTGACGGCCCTCGCAGCGTCGATGGCCCTGGCGGGCGAGAAGGGGGAGGCCCGTCCGCGGGCCGCGGTCGCGGATCTCTTGAAGCGGGCCCAGGAGCAGTCCCGCGAAGTGGATGGGCCTTCGAGGCAGATCGACGCGCTTCGCCGTGCGGCCGAGGAGGTTTCGAAGGAGCGACCCGAGAACGTCCTGGTCGAAGAGGCCTTCCGTAGCGCCAGGAATTCGAACGACACCGATCCGAGCAAGCTCCTCGAGCGGTGGAGGACGGCGGTTGAGGAGGCGATCGGGATCCTGGAATTCGAGGTCATCGAGGAATCACCGCTCCCCGACGGATTCCCGAAGCCGCGACCGATCGGCGAGATCGGGATCCAGAAATACCCTGCCTACCGGGTCGCGAAGACCGACACCTCCGGCGGCGGTGATGACGGCGCGTTCATGGTGCTCTTTGGGCACATCGCGTCGAGGGGCATTAGCATGACCGCCCCTGTGGAAATGGACTACGCCGATGGCAACGGCGCGGGGTCCCGAAAGGTCAGCATGGGATTCCTCTACCGCAACACTCAACAAGGGAAGCTCGGCGGAGAGAAGGTCAAGGTGCAGGACATTGGGGAACACACCATGGTGACCCTCGGCCTTCGCGGCCAAGCGACCGAGGGACGAGTCGGTGAAGCCAAGGCGTGGATAAACGCATGGCTGACCGCCAAGGGCAAGGACTATCGTGTGACGGGCCCGGTCCGGACGATGATCTACAATAGCCCGTTCACCCCTGAGAAGAAGCAATTTTTCGAGGTCCAGATCCCGATCAAGTCCAACGAGCCATCGAGGTGATCCACTGCGATCTCGCACCCGGTGTCCCGGGGCGGTATGGGTGCTCGCGCGGCGAAGCCGGCGACTCGGGCCCGGCCGGGCACCGCGTTCGCGCCCTCGCCGATGGCCTGAAGGCCAAGCTCGCCGCGAGGAGTCCGGAAAGGGCCGGCCCTGAGCGATCCGGCTGGGGCTGGGCGCCGACGACGACAGTCGAGGCGATGTCCCCTCGCGACCGGACCCGTCGACGTGATGCTCCCCGCGGCCAGGCAGGGATGACGAAGCCGTCGCTGGCCCGATACCCGGCACTCCAAATGCGTGCGATCCGTCAGAACAATAGGAATTACGCGGTTGGAAGTCTGGGCAATTTGTCGGCGGGCAAATCCGAAAAGACATGACGACTTGCGTCGAGTCCAAGCCGCCCAGAATACCAACCGCGTAGCTCCTGAACCAATAATTTTTGACCCTTTTACATAAACAACTGAAGGCGTTTCAATATCCTCGCGACTGCTGCGACCGGCTCTCAACTCATCCGCTCACCGCTCTCCGGATCGAGCTCGCAAGATTTCCCGAGGCTAGCCGCTTCGCCCAATTGCTCGAACGCTTGCCGGAACAGCTCCGGTGGCTGGGCGCCCGAGAGTGCCACTTGACCGTTGACCACGAAGAATGGGACGCCCGACACGCCAAGTCTGCGGCCCTGTTCCTCAGCCGCCCGCACGACGTCCAATCCCTTGTTGCCCTCGAGCAGTTCATCCACCTCGGTCGGGTCGAGTCCGGCGTCGGCCGCGATGTCTGCGAGTGTTGCCCGGTCGGACAGGTCGCGGCCATCGGTGAAGTAGGCCAGGAATAGTGCCCCAACCACCGCGTCCTGCATGCCGCGTTCGCCGGCGAGCCAGATCAGTCGGTGGGCATCGAGGGTGTTGGGAGTACGGGCCATCTTGTCGAAGTGGAACGCGATTCCCTCGTCGCGTCCCGCGGCGGCGACCTGGGCGTCGAGTCCTTGGGAACGCTCCCAGCTTCCGAACTTCTGGATGCGGTACGATCGCCGGTCGATCCCCTCGCGGGGCATGTCCGGGTTGAGCTGGAACGGATGCCAGCGAACCGTGGCGAGGCGACCGGCCAGGGCCTTCTCCAGACGACGCTTCCCGATGAAGCACCACGGGCAGATCACGTCCGAGATCACGTCGATGTTCAGCATCATGGCCTGGGGCCTCACTTCAATCAACCACGACCGCCGCGTTGGCCGTTGATCAGGTTATCATCTTCCCCAAACATCCGATCAAGATGCTATCCAGCGTGACCGCGTTCGGTCACGGCTTCTTGCGGTTCCTGCTCCATGTTCGACTGCCCAGGGGAACATCGAGTGGAGGTCCAAGGGGATATCGTCCCCCAGGAATCCTCCCCCTTTGTGTCATTGTGCCTTTGTCGTGAAGAGTTTGATATTGAATGTCAGGCGCAGGGAAAAGTTCGCCGGATCACCAACGAACCCGCCCGTCCTCGTCCGAGAACGTCCCCGTCGGCCCGTCCGGGCCGAGGAGCGCGAGCCGGACCGCTTCGCGAGCGCCCTGCTCGACGGTGCGCGTGCCTCGGTGGTCGTTGAGGTCGGTCGCCGTGTAGCCCGGGCAGGCGATGTTGACCTTGATGTTCGTCGCCTCCAGCTCGTTCGCGAAGGCCAAGGTGACGGCGTGCAGGGCCGTCTTCGAGGGGCTGTAGGCGAGGCCGAACACCCGGCGATGCTCCCAGGTCGGGTCCGATCCATTCGCCAGCGAGCCGGCGGAGCTCCCCACGTTCACGATGCGCCCCGCAGGCGCCTCGAGGAGGAGCGGAAGCATCGCTTGCGTGACGGCCGCGACGCCGAACACGTTGGTCTCGAAGACCGCACGCATATTGTCGATCGACCCCGTGCTCGGGGCGTTTGTCTTCATTCGCTCCTCGAACGTTGTCCCCGGCGCCCCGGCAAAGGCGATGCCCGCGTTATTCACGAGCACGTCCAGGCGACCGAACTCCTCGCAGATGCGCTTCGCCGCGGCGGCGATCGAAGCCTGGTCCGTGACGTCGAGTTGGATGGCGTGGGCATCCCCGGCGATCGTCCTGGCCGCTTCTTCCCCACGCGCCAGGTCGCGAGATCCGACGAGCACCGTGAGCCCGTGCGCCGCCAGATCCTTCGCGATCTGGAGTCCGATTCCCTTGTTAGCCCCCGTGACGAGGGCAACGCGCTTGTCTTGCATGGTCTTTTCTTTCTCTAATAGGTGGGTACGCACTTGTGAATTGTGAGCGAGTCAAAGGCCTGGCAACGCCTTCACCACGGGAGGTTCCCGAGTGTCACGTGAGTGAACGTTCCCGTCGGGCCGTCGTGGCCAAGTAGTGCCACACGCACGATCTCGCGGGCGCCCTCCTCGACGGTGGCCTCGCCCTCGTAGTTGTTGAGGTTCGTCTTGGTCGAGCCCGGAGAGACGGCGTTGACCTTGATCCCGGTCGACTCGAGCTCGATCGCCATGGCCAGCGTCATGGCGTTGAGGGCCGTCTTGGATGCGTGGTAGAGCGGAGTGAACCCGGGACGATAGGGGAAGGCCGGGTCCGAGTGCAGCGTCAGCGAGCCGGCCCCGCTCGACACGTTGACGATCCGGGCCCCCGGGGTCTCGCGCAGGATCGGCAGCATCGCCTGGTAAACGGCGAGGACGCCGAACACGTTCGTCTCGAACACCGCGCGCACGTCATCGAGAGTGACGACGCTCGCGGCAAACACCTTCGGGTAGGTCTCGATGGTCACACCTTGCTCGCCCGTATGCGCGATGGCCGCGTTGTTGACGAGCACGTCAAGCCGGCCGAACTCGTCGCGGACACGCCTCGCCGCGGCGGCGATGGAATCCTTGTCCGTGACGTCCAACTGGATCGCGTGCGCCCCCGGCCCGAGTCCCTTGGCCGCGACCTCTCCACGCTCCAGGTTTCGCGACCCGACCAGGACGGTGAAGCCGTGCGCCACCAGATCCTTCGCGACCTGAAGTCCGATCCCTTGGTTGGCCCCCGTGACCAGGGCGACGGGCTTATCCTGCTGCATAGACGCCTCCTTTCAAGCTCGACCGTGTGGCCAAGGCCGCCAGGCTGTGCTAAAACGGAAGCCAGGCGGAACCGTGTTCCGGTAATATTCGGAACAATGTTCCGTTTGTCAAGGGAGCCAAGGTGAGCGACAAGCAAGAGGGGCAGGGGGACGGTTCGGTGTCGCATGGTCGATCGGAGCGTCCTCTGCGTGCGGATGCCCGGCGCAACGTCGATGCGTTGCTCGAGGCGGCGAAGGCGGTGTTCCTCGCCTCAGGTGTGGACGCCCCGGTCCGAGAGATCGCCGAGAAGGCGGGCGTCGGCATCGGGACGATCTACCGCCATTTCCCCCAGCGTTCGGACCTGATCGTGGGGGTCTTCCGTCGCGAGGTCGACGCCTGCGCGGACGCCGCCGCGGCCGTGGCGGCCGAGCACGACCCGGGCGAAGCCCTGACCTTTTGGATCCGGCGATACGTCGACTTCATCTCCGCGAAACGCGGACTCGCCGCGGCCCTGCACTCGGGCGATCCGGCCTATAGTGCGTTGCCGGCCTACTTCCAGGAGCGGCTCCTCCCCGCATTCCAATCCCTCCTGGAAGCGGCCGCCGCGGCGGGCAAGGTGCGCCGAGGTGTCGAGCCCTACGACCTGCTGCGGGCAGTCGCGGCACTCTGCACGCCAGGCCACGACGTCGGACCCGACCACGCGCGTCGCATGGTCGACCTCCTCATCGACGGGCTGCGCTTCGGCGCAACCCCGCCCTAGAGCCTCGGAAGCGGGGCAAGAGTACCCCGCGTCCTGGCCAATCATTTACGCGTGGGGATATTCTCAGACCGCGGCCCAGTCCATGTGGTCGAGGTCCTCGATCATCCCGGCCTTCTGCGTCGGTCGCCATCCCAGACGCTCCTGCGTCAGGGCGCTGGACGCGGGCATGTCCAACCCGGCGAAGAACGCCATCCAGCCGAAATGACCGGCGGCCTCCTCGGGCGAGAGGGAGACGACCGGTATTTTCAGACCGCGGCCGATGGCCTCCGCGATCGCCTTGGCGGTCACACCCTCCTCGGCGACCGCGTTATATCGTGCCCGATTCGGCCCCTTCTCGAGGGCCAGGCGGTAGACGGGCGCGGCGTCGAGGACGTGGACCGCGGGCCAGCGGTTGAGCCCGTCGCCGACGTACGCCGAGACGCCCTTCTCGCGGGAGACGGCGATCGTCGGCGTGACGAGGCCTTGCTTCTCCGTGTTGTGGACCTGCGGCAGCCGTACCACCGTCACGCGTAAGCCCTTCGTCGCGACCGCCTCCGCCGCGATCTCCGAACCCGCCCGAGGGTTCGGGTGGTGGGGGTCGAAATGGTCCTCCGTCGAGGGCTGGCCGGGTACCTTGGTCCCCATCCCGGTGCCGGACGTGATGACGAACGGACGCTCCGAACCGGCGAGCGCCTCGCCCATCGCCTCAATCGCCCGCCGGTCCGCGGCGCAGACCTCCTCGAACCTCGAGAAGTCGTGGATGAACCCGAGGTGGATCACCCCGTCCGCCGCCGACGCCCCGCTCCGCAGGCTGTCGAGGTCCTCGAGGTCTCCCCGGTGCACCTCGGCCCCTGCGGCGGCGAGTGCCTCCGCCCCCTTGTCCGAACGGCTGAGGCCCAGCACCGAGTGCCCCGCCTCGATGAGGTCTCGCACGACCTCGGTACCGATGAAGCCCGTCGCACCTGTGACGAATACACGCATCAGAACGCCTCCTTGTAGGATCCGACTTTCGGTCCCATGTTGACAGGGTAGGCTTTTGATCTGATACGATCTATGCTCCAGAGTCCAAATAATCTTCGCGATCGTCCAAGAGGAATCCTGTCATGGACCCGCTCTCGGGCGTGCTCTCGCTCCTGAAGCCGCAGAACACCATGTTCGGCGGCTTCGACGTGGGCGGAGACTGGTCGCTCCAGTTCCCCGAGCACGACGGCATCAAGTGCTATGCGATTGTTTCCGGTCAGTGCTGGCTCGTCGTCGAGGGCGTTGCCAAGGCGGTGCACCTCAAGGCGGGCGATTGTTTCCTCCTCCCGCTAGGTCGGCCGTTCCGCCTGACGAGCGACCTCGCCCTGCCGCCCGTCGACTTCAAGGCGATACATAAGAGGCCGCTCAACGGTGGCATCTCCGTCTGGAACGGGGGAGGGGACGTCTCCGGCGTCGGGGGCTACTTCGGCCTCGAGCGGAACCACGCCAGCATCCTGCTCGGGATGCTCCCGCCGATCGTCCATATCAAGAAGGAGGCCGACAAACTGGCCCTCCGCTGGTCCCTCGAGCGGATGATGGGGGAACTCCGCGAGCCCCAGCCCGGCAGTTTCCTGGTCGTCCAGCACCTCACCCACCTGATGCTGGTCCAGGCGCTCCGTGCCCACCTCGCGGACGGCCTCAACGGCGGCGTCGGCTGGCTCTTCGCCCTCGCCGACGAGCAGATCGGCCCGGCCATCAACGCCATGCACGGCGAACCCGCCCACCCCTGGACCCTGCAAGAGCTGGCCGAGCGCGTCGGCATGTCGCGGTCGGGCTTCGCAGCCAGATTCAAGGAGACCGTAGGCTCGACCCCCATCGACTACCTGACCCGCTGGCGAATGCTCCTGGCCGGGGATCGCCTGAAGAACTCCGGCGATTCCATCTCCGTCATCTCACAGTCTCTCGGCTACGAGTCCGAGAGCGCCTTCAGTACCGCCTTCAAACGCGTCATGGGCCGCTCGCCGCGGCAATACAGCCGGGAACGCGATTTGGTCATGGCCTCACATTGAGCCAGCATTGCTACCAGGCTCCGTCACTGGATTTCGAGCCTACCAAGCACCTACGATGATCGCGCGACCCGAGGAAAACGCTAAAAAGAGAGATGTCTCGTGACAATCAAACACGCACATGGCGTCGTCCACGGCAAGACCATCGAACTCGACGAAGAACTCGGCCTCCCCGATGGGCAGGAGGTCGAGCTCCAGGTCACCGTCGTAACTAAGCCAAAGCCCTCGAGCGAAGGCATCCTCCGGTCCGCCGAGGGCTGGGCGGATCACCCTGAGATAGACGCCGTGATCGACCAGACGCGGCAGGACCGGAAACTCGATCGCCGCACTCAGGGATCTGGAGGAGTCACCGGCTCAACATAAACACAAATAAGATCCATGCCCACCAATGTTCGCGGAGGGCCTACCGCCTACCCAAATGACACACACACAAACGGTTTGATTCCCGGTGCAATCACCCCGCCCCGACCTGGCAGCGACCGACTTCGGACGCATCGAGGTCGTTGCTGCCGCCGTCTTGGTCAGAGTCCATCGTCGGCAGCGGATGCTCGGTGACGGGGCTGGCCTCGGCGCGTTTCCGGCCGGTGAGGAGGATCGTCAGGCCGATGGCGGCGGTGACGCCGAAGATCGCGACGATGGGGACGCGGTCCTCGGGGCTGGCGGCGCCGATGGCCGTGGAGATGACGGCGCCGGTGCCGAGTTGGAAGAAGCCGAGGAGGGCCGACGCACTCCCGGCGTTGCGGGTGAAGGGCGCGATGGAGAGGGCGGATGCGTTCGGGTTCGTGATCCCGACGCAGCACAGGAAGCAGAACAGGACGGCGAGAGTCCCCGGAAGTCCCAGGACGTCGGCCCAGGTGCCGGCGAGGAAGATCGCGCCGAAGATGACTTGCGCGATCAGGAAGCGGAGGAACAGGGCCTCGCTCGAGGCCCGGCGGAGCAGGACCACGTTCACCTGGCTGGCGGTGATGAAGCCGCCGGCGAGCAGGGCGAAGATCATGCTGTAGGTCCGTCCGCTCACACCGAACCCGTCCATGAACAGGATCGGGGAGCCGGCGACGAATGTGAACAGGCCGGCGAATGAGAATGCACCGGCTCCGGCGTAGGTGTGGAACCTCGGGTGACGCAGGATCGAGAGGTACTCGGCCACGATCGGGCCGGGCCGTAGGGAGATCCCCGAGTCCGGCGTGTGACCCTCGGGGAGGAGGGTGAGGACCAGCACGAGGATGCCGGTCACCACGCCGGCGAGGACGAGGAACGCGGCCGGCCACCCGCCGAGTCGGATCACCAAGGTGCCGACGGTCGGGGCGAGCAGGGGAGAGACGGCGATGAACAGGAACAGCCGGCTCAGGACCCGAGCGGCCTCGTCGCGGGGGAAGAAGTCCCGCACCATCGCCACCGAGGCGACCTGGGCCACGCAACCGCCCAACGCTTGCACGAACCGCAAACCAATCAGGGTATACACGTCCGGGGCGAACGCGCAGCCAATCGACGCGAGGACAAATAGGCTCAGCCCGACCGCCAGCGGTGGCTTACGCCCGAACCGGTCGAGCAGGGGACCGTAGACGACCTGCCCGGCGGCCAGCCCGATGAAGTAGCTCGACAGCGTCAGCGCCACGGTCGTGCTCGCGACCCCGAACCCCTTCGCCAACTCCGGGAACGCCGGGAGGTACATGTCGATGGCGAACGGGCTGACGACGCTCAAGGCCCCGAGCAGGGAGATCACGAACAGGCCGGATTGTTTTGCGCGCAAGGTTCGAGTCTTCCGTGGGGATGTAGGGGTCGAAGCGCGTAGGGTCGATCGCGGAGAGTTTCAAGGGGATTGTTGCGGCGCGGTCAAGTCCTCAGGCGTGGCGTCGGATGTTCGGAAGAAAGGCCGTCAGGAGCCCGATCATCGGCAGGTACGCGCACACGTGGTAGACGTACGCAATGCTAGTCTGGTCCGCCAGCCACCCCAGGACCGCGGCGCCGGCCCCGCCGACGCCGAACGCGAACCCGAAGAAGAGCCCGGCGACCGTGCCGACGCGGGTCGGCATCAATTGTTGGGCATAAACCATGATCGCGGAGAAGGCCGACGCCAGGATCAGGCCGATCGGGATCGTCAGAACGGTCGTCCAGAACAGGTCCACGTAAGGCAGGGCGAGCGTGAACGGGAGCACGCCGAGGATCGACCCCCAGATCACGGCCTTGAAGCCGATGCGGTCGCCGACCGGGCCGCCGAGGAACGTGCCGGCCGCCACCGCCCCGAGGAACACGAACAGCCGGAGTTGGGCATCCGCAGCCCCGATCTCGAACGTGTCGATGAGGTACAAGGTGTAGTAGCTGGTCAGGCTCGCCAGGTAGAAGTATTTCGAGAAAACCAGGCAGAGCAGGATACCGACCGAGAACGCGACCCTTCGCGGCGAAAGCGGCGAGGCCACGGCAACGGCCTTCCTCGTCGATCGCTCGGCCAGGTGGGCCCGGTACCAGAACCCGACCCGCGTGAGGATGACCATCGCCACGAGCGCCGCGACGGAGAACCACGCCAGGCTGCGCTGGCCCCAAGGGACCACGACGAACGCCGCCAGCAGCGGGCCGAGGGCGGAGCCGCCGTTCCCGCCGACCTGGAACAGGGACTGGGCGAAGCCGTGCCGCCCGCCTGACGCCATCCGGGCCATCCGCGACGCCTCGGGGTGGAACACCGCCGAGCCGACGCCGACGAGGGCCGCCGCAAGCAACATGACCGGGAACCGATCGGCGACCGACAAGAGCAACAACCCGGTGAGGGTGACGCCCATGCCCACGACGAGCGAAAACGGGAGAGGGCGTCGGTCCGTGTACTGCCCGACGATCGGCTGGAGGAGCGAGGAGGTGCATTGGAACGCGAGCGTGATGAGCCCGATCTGCGTGTACGAAAGGGAGTAGGACTCCTTCAGCACCGGGTAGACGGCCGAGATTAGGGATTGGATCGTGTCGTTGAGCAGGTGCGAGACACTCAGCGCCACCAAGACCGCGAATGCCGTCGTCCCGCCGCTCCGCTCTGATTCTGCCAATCCCACCACGGACCTCCTCGTCGACTCGTCCCGCCACTCCGACCCATTTCATTCTAACAAGGTTCGCGCGACCGGGCATCTCGCGACGACCTCGAGAAGGCAGGCGGCCCGTTTGCAACCCGCCCACAGCCGCTGATAAGCTCCATGGGCGCGGCAGCTCACCCTTCATCCGATTCACGGTTGAGAAGGACCTCCTGGAGGCGATCGAGGCGACGAAGCCACGTGTTGCGGACTTGGGCAGACGAGGAGGAGCGGTTCGCGGACCTGCAATGCTAATCCCGACTCCCCCCCCGAGGAGGCGTTACCATGAGCCGCACCGACCTGGAAGTCTATAACGAGGCAACGGGATTCATGATCACCTCCGCAGGCCTCTGCGGCGGGGATTATTCATCGGTCGACGCCGAGGACGAGGAATGGCTCCAGGCCATCAAGGATGGCGTGTTCCTGCCGTTCCAGTTGGTCCAGGATGACCCGTTCATCATCCGCGTCGTGCTCG
Source organism: Singulisphaera rosea (assembly GCF_054877945.1). Classification (NCBI taxonomy): domain Bacteria; kingdom Pseudomonadati; phylum Planctomycetota; class Planctomycetia; order Isosphaerales; family Isosphaeraceae; genus Singulisphaera; species Singulisphaera rosea. Next base: position 84,318 of record NZ_JBTYIP020000010.1, read on the forward strand.
ACGAACCGCTCAACGACCAGGAGCGGGCGGAGTGGGTCGGCTGCACCCGCCACAAGCTTCGGATCCCCGACGGTCGGCTTGCCGTCATCGGCGGCGGGCCGGAGTACCTGTGGGGCGAGGATATGGAGGAGTTCAGCCGCTTCCTCGACGTGCCCCCGGCGGTCTACCTGGCCGAGCTTTACACCTACTTCCACGGCATCAACGGCACCTACTGCCTGAACATGGCCGGTTCGCCCGAACCGATCGGCTCGTACTTCCGCCGAACACGTCCGGGCCAACCCTTCCCACTCTGGCTCCGCAACGAGTGCGCCGACGACCTCGAATCCGACCCAGGCCACGATGACGAATGGGAAGACGTGGAGGCGGACTACGACTCCGAACAGCCGACCTACGTGGGATTCCTCCTCCGGTTAACCCCCCTCGGCGACGAGCCCGGGCTGCCGCCCATGGAAGCCAACTGGTTCGACATCGGGTCTGGGGCCAGGAGACCCGCGATCTGTCCGATCGGTGTCGTCGCCGACTATTTGGTACCCAAGGAAGACGAATGACGACCACGCCACGGGAGCATGACGCCGTGCAAGGACACGACCTCGACGACCTCCGCCGCGCCTACGACGGTGATGCCTGGCACGGTCCGCCGCTTCGGAAGGTCCTCGACGGCGTGACCGCCGAGATCGCTTACGCGCGCCCCATCCCCAACGCTCACAGCATCTGGGCCTTGGTGGCTCACCTGGCGGCCTGGGACGGGGTCGTCGCCGACCGGATCACCGAGCGTCGAGCGATCGAGGCCCCCGCCAACGGCGATTTCCCGGCCGCGACCGAGTCTCGTCCGGAAGCCTGGGCGGAGGCGTTGGAGGAATTGGACCGGCAGCATGCCCGGCTCGTCGAGGTGTTGGCAGGGTTGGACGAGGCGACGCTCGGCGAGACCGTCGCGGGCAAGCCCTATTCGACGGCCCACATGATCCGAGGCGCGGCCCAGCACATGGCCTATCATGCCGGCCAGATCGCCCTACTCAGGAAGCTGGCGGAAGCTCGTGGCACCCTCGTCTCGTAGGGGGGACATCCAGGCCCTCGACCGTACCGCTCCCGACGACGTCGTGTAAGGCATGCTCCGTCCGCGAGGGGCCCCGTCGGGGCGATCTCGCTGCTCTCGTGGAGAACGCCGCCTATCCTCGCCAGAGCCATCCTATTTACATTATTTGAAACCTTCAACAGAAGGTCCCTGTTGTCTTCCTGGCGAACCCGAATCGCTACGAGCCTGACGAAGAGGGACGAGGGCTCCCCAGACGGCCTGGCCCTCCCGACTCGCGCGGGCACCGCCGCTTGCGATGGGCCGGCCGGTCGCATAACGTGTGCTTCGGGGAGAACGTGGCTTCGCCGCGACTCCAGCCACCCGATCGGGAGCCGTGCGGGCGTCGTCCGGTCGGTGTTCGGGGTTCCGACCGGTTCGGGAGGCGTCGGATGAAGAAGGTGATCGCCCAGGCCATCGGTGCGGGATCGGCGGCGGTGGTCATGATGGCCCTCGCCCAGGCGATGGGACAGGCGCCCGCCCCGCGAGTCCCGGGTCCCGACTCCCAGTACCGGCTCGGGCCCGACTCGCTGCCGCAGGATGGGGTGCCGAAGGGGGAGATCCGCGGACCCTTCACACTCCCCAGCCAGGCGTACCCGGGGACGCAGCACACGTACTGGGTCTACGTGCCCGCCCAGTACGACCCGGCCGTCCCCGCCGCGCTCATGGTCTTCCAGGACGGCCAGGCATTCAAGGATGAGCAAGGGGACATGCGGGCGCAGAACGTGATGGATAACCTGATCTACCGGCGCGAGATCCCGGTCATGATCGGGGTCTTCATCAACCCCGGCCGGCGCCCCGACCAGCCCGAGCCGACGCCCAAGAACTGGGGAGACCGCGACACCAACCGGCCGACCGAGTACAACTCGCTCGACGACCGATACGCCCGGGTCATCACCGAGGAACTGATGCCCGCGCTCGCGAAGGACTACAACATCGCCAATGACCCCGAGATGCACGGGATCGGCGGTTCGAGCTCGGGGGCGATCGCGGCGTTCACGGTCGCCTGGGAGCGGCCCGACCACTTCCGCAAGGTGCTGAGCAACGTCGGCAGCTTCGTCAACCTCCGGGGCGGGCACGTCTACCCGGAGAAGGTCCGGGAGGCCCCGAAGAAGCCGATCCGCATCTACCTCTGCGACGGCCGCAACGACAACCGAGGCCTGCGCAAGGACGGCCGGTACGACGAGAAACGCGACTGGTTCCACCAGAACGTCCGGCTCATGAAGGCCCTGACGGAGAAGGGCTACGACCTGAACTACTCGTGGGGCATGAACAACCACGGGCAGAAGTTCGGCGGGGCGATCCTGCCGGAGATGATGCGGTGGCTCTGGCGGGACGGGCCGGTGTCCACCGACCCGAAGGACGAGGTCGAGCGGGGGTTCCGCCGGCCGGTCACCAAGGACGAACCAAAGGCGACGGGCGAGACGACTTCAAAACCATGACTCCCATCGAACATTCCCGGCGATCCTTCCTGAAGACCTCCGCCGCCCTGGCAGGAATCTCCCCGCTCGCCCTCGGGGCGACCCGGGCGATTGCGGAAGGGGCCGAGGCGCCGCTCGTGGCGTACGTCGGCACCTTCAGCTCGCCGCTGCGCGACGTGCTGGCCACCCAGGTCGACCTGCCCCCCGGCAACGGCCGGGGGATCCATCTCTTCCAGGTCGACCGCACCAGCGGGGCGTTGACGCCCGCTGGCCTCGTCGAGATGGGCACGAGCCCGAGCTGCGTCGTGCTGAACGCCGACGGCACCCGGCTCTATTCCGCCAACGAGACGGCACGCGTCGGGAACACCAAGGAAGGCACGATCAGCACGTTCGCCGTCGACAAGGCGGACGGGACGCTGACCCTGCTCGGCGAAGCCCCCTCCGGAGGCGCCGGGCCGACCTATGTGAATATCCACCCGTCGGGGCGATTCCTGCTGGTCGCCAACTATTTCGGCGGGGCGGTGGCCGTGCTGCCGATCCTGACCGACGGCCGCCTCGGCGGCCCCTCCGACGTGAAGGAGGACGCCGGCACGATCGGGCCCGCCAGGGCGACCAACGCCCCGAAAGGAAGCTTCGCGTTCAGCGGGCACGACCGGACCCACGCGCACATGATCCACGCCGACCCCTCGGGGCGGTACGTGCTCCACGTCGACCTCGCCCTGGACCGGATCTACGTCTGGAAGTTCGACGCCCAGGCCGGAAAGCTGACCCCGAACGACCCGGCCTCGGTCACATTGCCGGCCGGTGACGGTCCCCGACACGTCCACTTCCACCCGAACGGGCGCTGGCTGTATTCGATCCAGGAGGAGGCCTCGACGCTCGTCCTCTTCGACTACGACGCCGAAGGGGGCAAGCTGTCCGCCAGGCAGACGATCTCGACGCTCCCGCCCGGGTTCGCCGGCAGCAACTTCTGCTCCGGGGTCCTCGTCTCGCCCGACGGTCGATTCGTCTACGCCGGCAACCGGCTCCACGACAGCATCGGGATCTTCGCCGTCGGCCCGAACGGCGAGCTCTCGCCGGTCGCCGACGAATGGACGCGGGGGAACTACCCGCGCAGCTTCAACTTCGACCCCACCGGCCGGTTCCTCTACTGCTGCAACCAGCGGGGCGACAACGTCGCCGTCTTCCAGGTCGACATGGCAACGGGTGCGCTCCGCTTCACCGGCCACTACGCCGCCGTCGGCAACCCCTCGAGCATCGTCTTCCTCGACCTCGCCAAGAGACGTTGAGCCATCTGAGGTTCCTCGGCTCCTCCGGGGCCCGATGACTCGGGTCCCCGGATGGGCGAGAGGTTGCGAATGACGTCGGGATCGAACCGAGCATCCCGCAACTCGCGGAGGTCCGAACCTTCTTCCCGGCATCATTGTCTTGGTGCTGGTGCCGGGAGGGCGATCAGTCCTTCATGCGCTTCAAGATGACGATGTGAGGCGGGCCACCTTCGCCCTCTTTGAACTCGGTGGGGCGCTCGTTGCCGGGGCCGCCGCTGCAGACCTCGATCGTGTCGGCGTCCTTGATCTCGTAGAGGGCGAGGTTGTCGGGCAGGTCGCGGCCCTGGGGTCCCTTGAAGTTGACCCAGTCGAGGGACTTCTTCTTCGCGGCCTCGTCCAACTTCATCTCACCCTTGAGCGCGAAGTCCTCGCCTTCCCCTGTCGTGCCCGAGAGGGTCACGACGTTCCCTTTGATGACCAGGCTCAGGACGAAGTCTTTGTTGGGGCCGACCTTCGTCGTCCACTTCCCCTGGAACTTGGCGAGGTCTCCTCTCGGGGCTTCGGTGGACGCCGCCTTTTCCTTCTCGTTGTCCTTCGCCTTGTCCCGCTTGAGTACGAGGAGGTGGGTATGGCCGTCTTCGCCGGCCTTGAACTCGGTCGGGCGATCGTTGTCGGGCCCGCCGCTGCAGACCTTGAGGGTGTCGGCGTCCTCGAACTCGTAGATGCTCTTGTTCTCGCCGAGGTCGCCGCCGTCGGGCTTGGCGAACTTCCGCCAGTCGATCGTCTTGAACGGCTTGGCCTGGTCGTCGATCGTGATCTCCCCGGTCGTCTCGAAGGGCTTCTCGCCGGGGCGGGACATGACGAGCGTCACGTCGGCCCCTTTGAACACGAGGCGAACCCCAATCTCCTTGTCGGGCCCGATCTGGCCCGTCCAGGCCCCCTGAAGTTTGGCCAGGTCCCCCTTAGGGGCAGGGGCCTTCTCGTCGGCGATCGCCGGCGCCACGGCGGCCGGGGCGAAGAACACGGCGGCAAAAACCCAGGTCTTCATGGAGATCATCCCAGTGAGAGAGGTAGGGAAGCGATCGAGCCACAGATCGAAATTCAGTCATAAGAGCGATCACGAATCATTCAAAACAACGAATCAAACAAATCATCCAACTCTAATTTTGTTTCTTCTTATCCGTGTTCAATCCGTGGCCAGATAATCTTCTGGATTTTTGTTAAATCAAAGCTTCGCCATAATACTCATCATCCTCGTCCCCGGTTTCAGGATTTCCTACGAAATGCGAAGGTTTTCCCGGCGGATCCGCCGCGGGAGCGGGGCCTTTCGAGGCGAGAATCCACGCGAGAGATTACCCAGTTTTTCCAAATCAACCCAGCTTCCAGAAGTGTCGACAGGTGAGGGCTTACGGTACGGGTGCGAAGTGTTGAAGTCGCTTGACAGCCGGCTGTTCGATGCTCTAGATTGTGCGATCTGTTTCCGACGGTATTGCTCCGCGCGCTCGTACCGCGACCTTCGGACGCGGTGGCGGACCCTCGATCCGCCTTGTCGTCGCCGTCCTTATCTCATCTAGGTGCATAGCCTCCATGGACACCCCGATTCAGGTCGACCTGGGCCGGATCGCGCAGGACTTGCAGATCCGGCGCGTGCAGGTGGAGAGCGTCGTCCAGTTGCTCGACGAGGGCAACACGGTGCCGTTCATCACCCGCTACCGCAAGGAGCGGACCGGAAATCTGAACGAGGTGGCGATCCGGGAGATCCAGCTTCGGGTCGGACGTCTCCGCGAGCTCGCCGAGCGGAAGGAGACGATCCTCAAGACGATCGAAGCCCAGGGGAAGCTGAGCGAAGAGCTCGCCCAGGCGATCCGCCAGGCCGACAACCCCAAACGGCTCGAAGACCTCTACCTGCCGTTCAAGCCGAAAAAGAAGACCAAGGCGTCGGAGGCGCGCGACCGAGGGCTCGAGCCCCTCGCGCTGCGGATCTGGAACCGGGACGAGACGCTGACGGACCTGCCGGCCGCCGCGCAAGAGTTCGTCAATCCGGAGAAAGAGCTCGAGACCCCCGAGAAGGTCCTCGAGGGGGTCGGGCATATCTTAGCTGAGGCGATCAGCGAAATCGCCGCGGTCCGAGACGCGGTCCGCCGGGTCGTCTGGAAGACCGGCAAGATCGTCACGAGCAAGGCCGACATCCCCGAAGGGCAGGGGCTCGAGTACCGCGACTACTTCGCCTATTCCGAGCCGATCGCGCACATCCCGCCGCACCGGGTCCTGGCGATCAACCGAGGCGACAAGGAAGGCCCGCTCAAGGTCAAGATCGAGGTCTCGCGGCCTGATCTCGAAGGGGCGACCTTCGGACCTTTGCCGCTGGAAGACCACCCGCACTCCGACTTCTTCCGGGCGTCGGCCGTCGACGCGCTCGACCGGCTCCTCCTGCCGAGTATGGAGCGTGAAGTTCGCCGCGACCTGACCGAGCTGGCCGAACGCCACGCGGTCGACGTCTTCGCCCGCAACCTCCGAAGCCTCCTGCTCCAGCCGCCGATCCCCAAGCAGGTCGTCCTCGCGATCGACCCCGGGTTCCGGACCGGCTGCAAGGTCGCGGTGCTCGACGGGCTCGGCAACATCCTCGAACACGGGGTCATCCACCCGCATCCGCCCCAGAACCGCCGCTCCGAGGCCAAGGTCTTCCTCAAAGACCTCGTCGGCCGGCACCAGGTCGGCGTAATCGCGATCGGAAGCCAAAGCGCCTGCCGAGAGACCGAGGAGCTCGTCGCCGAGGTCATCGCCGAGGGGACCTACTTCCACCAGAACCCGGGCTCGACCGCTTTCCCGGGCGCGGCGACCGCGGCCCCGGCGACCTCCGTCCCCGCGGAACACGAACACGAAGCTGAAGACGAGGCGTCCGCTTCCGCGGGACACGAACACGAAGCTGAAGACGAGGCGTCCGCTTCCGCGGAACACGAACACGGAGCCGAAGTCGAGGCGTCCGCTTCCGCGGGACACGAACACGAGGCCGAAGTCGAGGCGTCCGCTTCCGCGGGACACGAAGCCGAAACCAAGGCCGAGCCGACAGCCTCCGAGGCCGAGGCGCCGGAGGAGGCCCTGCCGCCGATCTCGGGCGGGGCCCCGGATTCAGCCCCTTCGGACGTCGAACCGACCCCGGAGACCGAAACGCCACAGGAACCTCCGGCGTCCTCGACCGGCGAGGCCGCGACGCCCGAAGCCGAGGCGAAGAAAGCGGACTTGCTCGAGTCGACGGAAGTCACGCAGAACCCCGTCACGGAGCCGGGAGTGGACGCAGCGCCTGAGCCGCAGGTGATTGCGGAGGCCCCCTCGCCTGAGGCTTCCACGCCGGACCCGGCCACAGCGTTCGAAGGCGGCGCCGTTGAGGCCGCAGCCACGTCCATCCCGGAGACGCCCGCGCCCGCCGCGGAGGCGGCCGACGCCGAAGCGGCGGCCGAATCGCCTGCCGCCGAGGCTGGCCCCGAAGTCGTGGCAACCGCCCAGGCCCCCGCCCCGCCGAAGAAGGCCAAAGCCCCGCAACAGCCCCGGCCGCCGAAGCCCAAGGCCGCGCCGATGCCGCCGAAGCCCCACGCGGCCGACCCACTGCTCTCGCAACTGACCTACGTGATCGTCAACGAAGCCGGCGCCAGCGTCTACTCGGCCAGCCCGGTCGGTCGCGAGGAGTTCCCCGACTTCGACGCCACATTACGAGGCACGATCTCGATCGGCCGACGACTCCAGGATCCGCTCTCGGAGCTCGTCAAGATCGAACCTCAGAGCATCGGGGTCGGGCTCTATCAGCACGACATCAACTCGAAGCAGCTCAAGGAATCGCTCGAGTCGGTCATCGCCAGTTGCGTGAACTTCGTCGGCGTCGACCTGAACACGGCCAGCGTCCCGCTCCTGCGGCACGTGTCGGGCTTGAATCAGTTGACCGCCAGGCGCGTGGTCGATCACCGCAAGGAGAAGGGCCCGTTCACCGGCCGAGAGCAACTGCTCCAGGTCGAGGGGGTCGGCCCGGCCACGTATACCCAGGCGGCCGGCTTCCTCAAGATCCGCGAGAGCGAGAACCCGCTCGACCGCACCTGGATCCACCCCGAGAGCTACGCGGTCGCGACCCGAGTCCTCGAGAAGCTCGGCTTCGCGCCGGAGATCGTCCGCGAACGCGAACAACTCCCCGCGCTCCATGAGAAGCTCAACGAGGCCGACCTCCCCACGTTGGCCCGCGAGCTCGAGGTCGGAGAGCCGACCCTCCACGACATCTTCGAGGCCCTGGCCAGGCCCGAGCGCGACCCCCGCGAAGACCTGCCCAAGCCGATCTTCAAGAAGGGGGTCCTCAAGCTCGAGGACCTCACCGCCGGCATGGAGTTGAAGGGGACCGTCCTGAACGTGGTCGACTTCGGCGCCTTCGTCGACATCGGCCTGAAGGACTCGGGCTTGGTGCACATCAGCCAGCTCGCCAACCGCTACATCAAGAGCCCGCACGACGTGGTGAGCGTCGGCGACGTGGTCACCGCCTGGGTCATGGGGGTCGACCACGAACGGAAGCGGGTCTCCCTGACGATGGTCAAGCCCGGCACCGAGCGTCCTCGAGGGGCGCAGCAGGGCGGCGGTGGTGGTGGTGGCGGTGGTGGCGGTGGTGGCCGTCGCGGCGGCCCCGCGGAGGCACGCGAGGGGCGAGGTGGCGGATCCGGCCGACCCCCGCGCCGCGAAGGCACGGCCCCGCCCCCATCGCAATCCGTCGGCGCCGGGTCATCCTCGGGCGGTCCCCCCTCGCGTCGTCCTGAACGACCACCGGGTCGAGGCTCCGAAGGGGGCGGTGGATACCGTCCTGGTGGTGGAGGTCCCGGTCGAGGCGGCCCGCGCTCCCCGCAGTCCGGCCCCGGCCGATTCGAGCGGGCCCAGGCCCCCCGACCCCAGCCCAGCAAGCCCTCGAAGCCGGCCCCGCCCCCGCCGCCGTTGTCGAAGGATGCCCTCTCCGGCAGCGTCCCGCTCCGCACCTTCGGCCAGCTCAAGCAGCTCTGGCAGGCCCGCGTCGATGACCCCGTGCCCGAAGGCGGAAGTGCCCCGCCCGAGGGCCAACCCGCCCCGGAGGCCACCACCGCCCCCGAACCGACGCCCTCGCCCGAGGCTTCGAACGACGAGGCCGCGAGCTAACCATCGCCGACGGGCGATCCCTTGAGAAACCAAGTCAGGAGCGGCGGGGATCCCTTTCCTCGCCGCTCCTGTGCGTTGTGCCGCTCGGGCGAAATCGACACAGCCCGGCGGGCCATGATTCCATCCCCCGGGCAACCTCTTACCAACCCGAAGCGCAGCGAGTGAATCGATCGCAAGAACTCGAGGAGGATCCACTCGCGGGCGTTTCGGACTTGTCGACGCAACCGCTGGTCTGATCGACTCAGCACGACTTCAAATCCCCCAACGCCCGCCGCCGAGCAGGGGAAGTGTCCTGTCCTCAATCTATGGGCAGGTTCGGCACGTCCCCAAATATTCAGCCATCCTCCGACCAAGACCGCGCCAGGTTGGAGAGTCGACCCGAGCAATCCGTCGCGGACCTCGCCTTTCCCAGGCGCCCGCCCTCCGCCGACCCGGCGCATCGTTTCCTGAACTTTTGTATGCTGCACTGCGTCAAAAGGAGGAACGGTGATGCGCGACGAGCGGGGCACTATCCACGGGCGAGGGGCGGCGGGCAACCCGCCCAATCGGTTCGAGCGGAGTTGGCACGAGGTCGACCCCGACGGGGACGACCCCGACGACGAGCATCCCCGTCCCACGACTCGCTTCTTGAAGGACGCGACGCGCACCGCCATCGCCAGGAACGACAGCCCGGACGTCGGTTTCGAGACAAGCGTTAACCCATACCGAGGATGTGAACACGGATGTATTTATTGTTATGCTCGCCCGACCCATGAATTCCTCGGGTATTCGGCCGGCCTCGACTTCGAGACCCAGATCCTGGTCAAGGAGGACGCCCCTGCGTTGCTCCGTCGCGAATTAGCCTCCCCGCGTTGGCGCCCGCAGGTCGTCGCGCTGAGCGGCGTCACCGACGCGTACCAACCGGTCGAGCGCCGGCTCAAGCTGACCCGACGCTGCTTGGAGGTGCTCGCCGAGTTCCGCAACCCGGTCGCGATCATCACCAAGAACCGCCTGGTGGCCCGGGACCGCGACATCCTCGCCGAGATGGCCGGATACCGGGCGTCCGCCGTGTTCCTCTCCGTAACGACCCTCGACGCCGCCCTCGCCCGGAAGCTCGAGCCGAGGACGTCCTCGCCGAAACTCCGGCTCGCCGCGATCGAAGCCCTGGCCGAAGCAGGTGTCCCCGTCGGTGTGATGGTCGCGCCTGTCATCCCCGGTCTCACCGACCACGAGCTCCCGGCGATCGTCGCGGCCGCCGCGCAGGCCGGGGCGAAGTATGCAGGATACACGACGGTCCGGCTCCCCCTCGCCGTTGCGCCCCTGTTCGAGGACTGGCTCGGCCGCCATTTCCCCGACCGGAAGGACAAGATCCTACACCGAATCCGAGAGATCCGGGGTGGCCGGCTCAACGATCCCCAGTTCGGCTCACGGATGCACGGGCAGGGGGAGTTCGCCTCCTTAATCTCGCAGATGTTCAAGTCCGCCTGCCGGAAGGCCGGGCTGAACGCGCAGCGACTCGGGCTCTCGGCCGAGTCCTTCCGGCCGCCGGGGAATCGCCAACTGCAACTGTTCGACTGAAATACCGACCAGAGAAGACAATTTTTCAACAGATGACGCGGATTTACGCGTATCAAAACACAATTCTTATTGAATTTATTCAAAATAAAACAATTTTTATCGGTGCCCAATCCGTGGCTAAGACATCTAACCCGTTGTCCACCCGCCGAAAATCAAGTCGAGGGTGACTCGTCAGCGTCGGGAGCCGATGACCATCGAGATCCCCCCATCGGCCCGCAGGGTCATCGTGGGGAGGGGCTTGACCACGGCCTCGGGGGCGAGGCGGAGGCGGAAGCGCCGGGCGATCGTGGCGAGGAGGAGGACGGACTCCATCATGGCGAAGGCGTTGCCGATGCAGATCCTCGGGCCGCCGCCGAAGGGGAAATAGGCGTAGCGCGGGATCCGCTTCGACAGGCCGCCCGACCAGCGTTCGGGGCGGAACGACAGCGGGTCGTCGAAGAACCGGCCGTCCCGGTGGAGGACCCATTGGCTCATATAAACGGTCGTCCCGACGGGGACGTGATAGCCGCCGACCTCGGTCGGCTCGATCGCCTCGCGGCCCAGGATCCAGACGGTGGGGTAGAGCCGCAAGGTCTCGCTCACGACATTCTCGGCGTAAGGCAACTTCGGCAGGTCGTCCAGGGTCGGGGAGCGGCCACCAAGGACAGTGTCGAGCTCGGCGTGGAGTCGGGCCTCGACCTCGGGATGCTTCGAGAGGAGGTACCAGACCCAGCTCAGCGTGTTGGCCGTCGTCTCGTGGCCCGCCATGAAGAGGGTCATCGCCTCGTCGCGGAGCTGCCGGTTGGTCATCCCGACGCCGTCCGACTCGTCGTGCGCCTGGAGGAGCATCGAGAGTAAGTCGCCGCGGTCCTCGCCGCTCGAGCGGCGGCGGTCGATGATCCCGAAGATGATGTCGTCGAGTCTGCGGACCGCGCGGCGAAGCCTGAGGTTCGAGGGGGTCGGAATCGCTTCGGGGAGCCGGACGAGCCGGTCGACTCGGGTTGTGAAGCACCTCAGGACCGTCTCCATCGCCTCGCTGGCGTGGGCGGAGTCGGTCGAGACGTCGGCGTCGAAGAGCGTCTTCGCCACGATCTCGAGGGTCACCTGCATCATCGCGGCCTGGATGTCGAGCGTCCGGCCGTCCGCCCACCCTTCGAGCATCCGCTCGGTGTAGGCGACCATCACCGCCGCGTGCGAGGCGATCCGGTCCCGGTGGAAGGCCGGCTGCGAGAGCCGGCGTTGCCGACGCCAAAAGTCGCCCTCGCTGGTCAGCAGGCCGTTGCCCAGAGTCGACTTGGTCATCCGAAGGGCGAAGTGCTTGATGTACTGGCGATTGTTGGTGACCAGAACCTCCTCGACGAGGTCCGGGTGGTTCACGACCATCATCCGCTTCGGCCCGAGCCGGATCGCGACGACGTCGCCGTAGGTCTTGGCACACTCGGTGAGGAAACCGAGCCGGTCGCGGCGGAAGGCGGGGAGGTTGCCCGTCCACCAATTCCCCTTCGGCCCCGGCGGAGCCTTGCCGATCTCGGTCGTCGCGGCCATGGCGATCCTCGTCAGTCGGTTTTCGGGGTGGGCTTGTCGTTCGTCTTCAGCTTCCAGCGCTCGTCGAAGAAGCCGGAGGTCTTCACCTCGCCCCCCATCCGGTCGACCTGGAAGACGGCGTAGTCGCCGAGCCGGGGGAAGAGCAGGGCGTTGGTCCCGGCGAACTCCTTGGCCCCGAACGTGTGGCCGCTGTTGAGCACGACGTAGCGCCGGGGGTTCCGGGGATTCGGCGAGATCAGGACCGGGGCGTGGTCGGCCGCGCGGTACTCGACGGCGAAGGTCAGGTCCGTCCGGGTCCAGGTCAGGGGAAGTCCCTGGAGCATCTCCGCAAGGACTCGGTTCGAGCCGGGGTCGCCGAACAGGATGAGGTTGTTTTCCTCGATGTCCTGGTCGTTGATCTGCGTATCGTCCTTGATCCGGATCTCGCCGCGCATCCAGCGCCTCCATTCGTCGGCGAAGCGCTCGAGGCGGGCCTCGGCCCAGAGCTGGACGTGGGGGTTCCAGGGCCTGGCCGTCCCCCGGACGCAGAGGAAGGGGCCGGTGAAGGCGTCGTCGATCGGCCCTTGCAGGCCTCGGCGCTTGCCTCGGGCGACGTTCTCCTGGAAGGCGCGCGACTCGTCGTAGTCGAGCGACCGCCAACCGCCGTCGGTGAACTGGAAGTCGACGTAGGGAAGGAGCCCCCCGACCGCCCCTTCGAGCGGGAACTCCTGGTCGCCGAGCCGGATCGACTCGGCCAGATGCCGCTCGACGCCCAGGATCGCCACGTTCTCGGCCTTGTGGATGACCACGCGCTTCTCGACGATCTCGGCGTCCACCGACGCGGCCTTGCCGTGGTCCTGGAACTGCTCGATCGCCAGCCAGGCGGCCTGGCTGTACTTCAAGGTCGGGGCGGTGAACCGGATCCTCGGCGGGGTAATCTCGACCCCTTGCTCCGCATTCTCGTCATGGAAGGCCTTGAGGATCTTCGCGCTCGCCGGGTCGACGGCGTGCCCCATCTTGGCCCCGACGACGCGGAGATAGTCGAGGGTCTCGCCTCGAGTCACGAGCCCCTCGGTCTTGAACGTGTAGCCGAGGGCCTTCAGGGCCTCTTCGATGTTGATCGCGGCCTGACGCTGGGGGTCGTCCTCGCCGCCATACCCGGCGATCGGAACGTTAAAGGCGTTGCCGGCAACGTCAACAGCGTCGTAGATACGTAAAGCCCGATCCTGGACGTCGGGCAGCGGGCCGAGTTTGGCGTAACGGCGGGTTTCGGAGAACCCCGCCCCCGCCTCGACGGACGCCCAGAGTCTCGGGAAGTGCAGCCCGAGGTGCCAGGCCCCGGCGCCTCCCATCGAAAAGCCGCGAAGGACGACACGCCTCGGGTCGATGGGGTAGTTCCGTTTAACGGCCTCGATGGCCTCGAAGACGTCGGCCTCCCCGGCCCAGCGGTAGGCGTTATTCCCTCGGCCGAAGACGTGGAGGGTGATCCCGGCCGTCTCGGTCTCCGGACGCGGGCGTTTGCCGTCGTGCGAGTTGAGGAAGCGGACCTCGTTCAGGGTGGCCCCTCGGCCGTGGAGGACGACGTCGAGCCGGACGCGAGGCTCGGGGTCCTGGCCGGTGAGCAGCCCTTCAGGGACGACCACGGCGTAAGGCTGGACCGAGCCGTCGACTTTCGAACGATAGCCGAGGCTCCGCGACCCGGTCCCTTCGACCCAGGGGCGTTTGCCCTGAGCCACCAGCTTGGCCCGCTCGAGGCCTCGGGCGAGGACGTCGAGGGTTGCGGCGACGTCCTTCTTGTCGAAGAACTCGCCGAGCCGGAGGGCCCAGGTGCCGGCTTTACGGTAGACCTCCACCTCCGCCTGGGCGTCGAGCCCTCGCGGCCCTTCGGCCCTGGGCAACGCGGCGATCGCCTTCCCCAGCTCGTCGAGCCGGCCTTCGATCGCCCGGCGTTCGTCGGGTTCGGGACGATAGCGCCCCGGCTCCGTGAACGTCGGCTGCGCCCGGGCCTCGCCAAGGCCGGCGACGAGCAGCAGCCAGGCCACCGCGACGGAGGCCACGCCCAACGACCGTTGCCCGTTCATCGGCCTGCCCACCCTTGCGTTCGAGTCTTCGGTGTTCGTTCAGAGTCCCGTCACCAGCCGGTCGATTGTAACCCGCCCGGGGCGGTGGGAAACGGGGTCGATCGGACCGCCAACGCCGAGGATGGGCCGGGATCGCGCAGGGGGCCTCAAGGAGTCCCCTTGGCCGAATCGCCAGAATCGCTATAATCCTCGTTTGATGCCTCATTAGAGCGCCTTCCGGGCCGAAACCGGCCTCGAGGTTACGTTCTCAACGCTTTGCGGTCTTTGGCAGGGGATGGACGGAGCCATGGGATCGTTTGCCTGGCGGAACCTGATGACCCGCCCTTTGCGCACGGCGCTCGCCCTGATCGGCCTGTCGGTCCCGATCCTTGGGGTCATGGGGCTGTTCAGCGTGTCTCGAGGCCTGCGGAACATGGTGGGCGACACCTTGAGCCGCGTCGAAGGGCTGATGGTCGTCCGGCAGAACATGCCGAGCCCCGTCCTCAGCGACCTCCCCACCAGCCTCGTGGCGAAGGTCCAGGCGATCCCCGGCGTCCGAATCGTCGCCCCCGAGATCTGGAAGATCGCCCCCCCGCTCGAGGGCATGGGCATGTTCCAGAGGCTCGCCAAGGGTAAGGGCATGGGCTCGTTCCTGGATCAGCCCGTGATCCAGGGGCAGGACATCGAAGCCCACCGCCATCTCAGGAGCGCGGTGTATCCCAAGGCAGTCCAGGAGCGTGGCGAGGGCCGATTCCTCGTCCCGGAGGACAAGGGGAAGTCGAACATCGTCATCAGCCGCAAGATCGCCCTCGAATACCCCGACGCCAAGGGGAAGCCCAAGAAGCCCGGCGACGAGCTGAAAATCGCGGGCAAGCCGTTCAAGATCGTCGGGATCTACGAGACAGGGTCGCCGCTCCTCGACGTCGTGATCGTCATGGACATCGACTCGGCGAGGAATTTGCTCGGATTCTCGAAGGAGAACGTCTCGAGCATGTACGTCGAGACGAACCAACCGGGGCATAACGACGACATCTCGAAGGCCATCGAAGACGCCTACCCCGAGGTCGACGCCCGGAGCATGAACGAGTTCATGACCAACTTCGGGTCGCTGATGGGCCAGGTCGACAAGTTCCTGATGATGACCGTCAGCCTCGCGCTCCTGGTCGGGATCGTGGGCATCATCAACACGATGCTGATGAGCACGACCGAACGATTCATCGAGTTCGGGGTCCTCCGGACGAACGGCTGGTCGCAGGGGAACATCCTGACGCTCGTGACGCTCGAGAGCGCCTACCTCGGCCTGCTCTCGGGGATCGCCGGGTGCGTGCTCGTGCTGGCCGGGACCTCGATCGCGAATCAATTCATCTCGGGGGGGATGCGGCTGGATGTCCCCCTGTGGCTGCTCGGCCTGGGGATCTGCCTCTCGATCGTCACCGGCATGCTCGGCGGCCTGTATCCCGCCTGGCGCGCCGCCCGGCTCGTGCCGATGGATGCGATCCGGGTCGGTTCCCATTGATCGGATTGGATGTCTCGAATTGACTCCTCGTCGGGTGGGCCTGGCCCACCCCCACTGAACCTCGACAAGCCGGCGATGGCGCGAAGGGCCGAAGGTCGGAGCCGGGGCCTTTCGGCGACACAGGGACTCCGGGCCGGGATCGCTCGACGGACTAACAGGGTGCCTTGATGATAGACGTGGTCGACGTACACAAGTCCTATCGCAGCGGCGACCGCTCGGTCGAGGCGCTCCGAGGGATCCATTGTCGCGTGCCCAAGGGGCGATTCGCGTTCATCGTGGGGCCGTCCGGGTCGGGCAAGAGCTCGCTGCTCTACTTGCTCGGGGCGCTCGATCGCCCGACGTCGGGGTCGATCCTGGTCGAAGGCCAGGACCTCACCCGGATGAACGAGGCCGAGCAGAACGCCTACCGCCGCGACCGCGTCGGCTTCATCTTCCAGTCGTTCAACCTGATCAGCAACCTCACGGCTGTCGAGAACGTCCTCGTCCCCTTCCTCCCTCGAGGCTTGACGCCGGAGCTGAAGCAGAAGGCGGCCGACCTCCTGAGGGAAGTGGGGCTCGGCAATCGCCTCGACCACCGCCCATACCAACTCTCGGGGGGAGAGCAGCAGCGCGTGGCGGTCGCCCGCGCCCTGATCAAGGACCCGATCCTCGTCCTCGGCGACGAGCCGACCGGCGAGCTCGACTCGAAGACCGGCGACGAGATCTACAAGATCCTCCGCCGGCTCCAGCGCCAGCGCGAGACCACCCTGATTGTGGTCACGCACGACCGACGATTCATCACCCCCGACGACCTCGTGCTCGAGATCCAGGACGGCCTGCTCAAGACCGACGGCCTGTCAGAGTCGCAGGATGACCTTGCCGAAGCCCAGGTTGGATTCGACCCGCATCTGGGCCGCTCGGAAGTCATCGAAGGCGAAGGTTGAGTCGACGATCGGTCGGACCAGCCCGCGCTCGAGCCAGGGGACGACGCCGTCGGCGAAGCGCCGGGTCACCGCGATCTTCTCCTCCAGGGGCCGAGCCCGGAGCGTCGTGCCCACCACGCTGATCCGGTTCCGCAAGATCGCGGCCAGGTCGACCGTCGCCTTCCCCCCGCCGAGCAATCCGACCACGACCAGGCGCCCTCGAGTCGCCAGGCACTCGAGGTTGCCCGCCAGGGCCGAGGCGCCGAGGAAGTCGATGACCACGTCGACGCCGTGTCCGCCGGTCTCGCGCCGGACGGCTTCGGCGAAGTCTTCGGCCGTGGGGTCGATCCCGACGTCGAGGCCGAGTTCCTTGGCCTTCTGGAGCTTCTCCGCGGTGCGAGAGGTCCCGAGCACGGTGCAGCCCATCGCCCGCGCAATCTGCACCGCCGCCGAGCCCACGCCACTCCCCACGGCATGAATCAGGACCCGCTCGCCGGCCCGAGTCCCCGCCTGAGTCTCGAGTGCGTCGTGGGCCGTGTAGAAGACCTCCGGGACCGCCGCCGCCTGGACGAAGTCGAGGTTCTCCGGCACCGGCACGACCATCCGCTCGTGGCTCACGACATACTCCGCCTGCCCGCCCCCGCCGACGATCCCGAAGACGCGATCCCCCACCTTGAGCGTCCCGATCACGTCCGGCCCGAGCGCCTCGACCTCGCCGGCAAACTCGAGCCCGGGGATATCCTTCGGGACTCCCTGAGGCGCCGGGTAATTTCCCCGCGCCTGCATCAAATCCGCACGGTTCAACCCGCACGCCCTGACCCGCACGAGCACCTGCTCACCCCGGGGCTCGGGCTTGGCTACTTCGCGAATCTCCAGGGCCTCGGGGCCGCCGACGGTGGTGATGACGATAGCTTTCATCGGAGGGATGGGTTCCCTGGCCACGGATGGGACATGAATGAAACACGAAGACGATTTAGCCACGGATTGAACACGAATGAAATTAAATAAAATTCAAATTCAACAATAGATTCATTCTTTATATTAAAATAAAAAGAGGGAATGAATTTTAATCCCATTCATCCCTCTTTTCTCCATTTAATCTGCGATCATCTGCGTCATCTGTTGATAAAAATCCCTGACATTCTTGCCTCCCATCTCTCCTCACTTCGCCCGATTCCAATAGATCCTGACGTTATGAGTCGAGCGGCCCCCGGCGATGAGGTCGTTGCGGCCGTCGCCGTCGAGGTCGGCGGCGACGAGGTCTTCGGTGCCGACTCCGCCGTCTTCGACGACGTGGCGGGTGAAGGTCAGCGGGGAGGAGCCGGGCGTGGGGTCGTAGATCAGGACGCCGGGACCGGCCGGGGTGCGTTTGGGGTCTTGGCTCTTGTCGCGCTGGCCGACGATGATCTCCTGGTCGGCGTCGCCGTCGACGTCGGCACACCAGACCGCGTGGCCCCACTGGACGGGCTCGTCGATGACGGCGCGATCCCAGAGACCCTCGGCTGAGGAAGAACCGGGCTTGGGCGGGGTGTAGACAACGACCTGGAACCCATGCCAGGGCTCGATCGTGGCGACATAGCGCGAGCCGTCGGCGAGGCGTCCCACCTTCACTTCGCTCGAGCCTTTGAACGGCTTCGACTCGCGGTTGCCCGAGCCGATCTGAGTCTTCGACCAGCGCCCGCTCGAGTCACGCTTCAGGACGAAAACCCCCTCCCACGACGCGACCACGATGTCGTCCCGACCATCGCCGTCGAAGTCGATCAACTGGAGGTTATGCGTCGTGTGCAGGCTCTCGTCGGCGACCTCGACCGGCCAAGGGGTCTTCGTCGGGTCGTCGGGGACCGAGTAAACAAGGATCCTCACCCCCGACCCCGCCCCCCAGTCCGGCCCCTTCGTCCCTCGGCCCTGGAGCGGGGCGACCACCAATTGGGTCTTGCCCGTCCCGAGCACATCGCCCCAGCGGATCCGGTGGAGTGTCGGCTCGGCTCCGATGGGCAAGACTTTCCAGGGCGCATCGCCTTCGCCCGAGCGTTTGAGCCACTGGAGCGTCCCGCCCGTCTTGGTGTTCGTCGGCTGCCAGCTTGCCCCGAGCGCGAAGTCGACCTTGCCGTCGCCGTCGATGTCGCGAGCCTGAATACAGACGTTGTCGCGCTCCGTGGCGTTCTTGATCAGGACGTGCTTCTCCCAACCCGGGTTGGCGTACCAGACCACCGCGTCCTCGGCGACCGCGACGACGTCGAGCTTCCCATCACCGTTCACATCAGCCGTGGTCACGGCGTAGCAGACGTTCCCCACGTGCGGGTCGATCTCTTGCGTGCGGAAGCTCGGGAATTCGGCCGCCGAGGCCGTACCAGACGCAACCAACGCGGCGAGGGCTAGGGACAAGGTGATCCGGGCAAGCACGTCAACCTCCTGACGACGGGTGGAGAGGGCCGTAGGATCCTTTGAGAGGACCGATCGCCCCAGGATGCTCCACGAGAGTGCTTAACGCCAGAAAAAACCGAACCTCGCTCTCGTCGGGAGAGCCCTTCACCACAAAGGCACGAAGGCACAAAGCGTTAAGGGCCCCGAAAGAATGAGTTCTCCTTGGACCTTCTCGTGGGATTCCATTGTGGCTTTGTGCCTTTGTGGTGAACCTTACACAACGCCTCCAGGAAGAACCTCGGAGACTTCCGCGAAGGGTCTCGTAATTTCTCTCCGGTTCCGATAAACCTATTATGGTGAGTGAAACGCTCGCCAACACTCTCCCGCCAAACCTCTCTGCGTGTGTTGATGGATGTTCTCGGCTCTCGGCCCAAGGGACGCCGCAATGCAGTGGGTGAGCCGTCCAGCCTCGATTCGGACGATTTGGTCCCTCGCAGTCACCCTGATCGGAGCCGCCTGGCTTGCCCCGGCAGGCCGCGCCGCGGACCCCGACCCAGGAGAGGGTGCGAAGTTCTTCCGCGACAAGATCGCCCCGGTCCTCGAACGGCAGTGTTATGAATGCCATTCCGCCGGCGCAAGCAAGGTGCGTGGCGGCCTGCGGCTCGACTCTCGTGCGGCGATCCTCAAAGGGGGAGACACCGGGCCGGCCGTCGTCCTCGGCAAAGGGGCGGAGAGTCTTCTCATCCAGGCCCTCCGGCATGAGGACGGCCTGGAGATGCCCCCCGACAAGCCGAAGCTCTCCGATCAAACGATCGCCGACTTCGTGACCTGGGTCGGGATGGGCGCCCCGGACCCGCGCGAGACCGCAGGCCCCGAGGGTCCGGACGAGTCGAACCCCGGACGCACCCACTGGGCCTTCCAACCCGTCAAGAAGGTCGACCCTCCCGCGGTGTCCGACGCCTCCTGGGTGCGGAACCCGGTCGACGCCTTCATCCTGGCCGGGCTCGAAGGACGCAAGTGGACCCCGGCCCCGGCGGCGAGCCGAACGGAGTGGATCCGCCGCGTCTCGTTCGACCTGATCGGCCTCCCTCCGACCCCCGAAGAGGTCGACGCGTTCGTCAATGACCCCTCGCCGTCCGCCGACGAGCGAGTCGTCGACCGGCTGCTGGACAGCCCCCGCTATGGCGAACGCTGGGCCCAGCACTGGCTCGACGTCGTGCGGTTCGCCGAGACCGAAGGGTACGAGTACGACCGCCACCTCCCGGACGCCTGGCGATACCGCGACTACGTCATCGACTCACTCAACCGCGACAAGCCCTTCGACCGCTTCGTCGTCGAGCAGGTCGCCGGCGACGAGATCGCCCCCCGCGACCCGGAACACCTCACCGCCTCGATCTTCCACCGGCTCGGCCCGGTCCGTCGCAACGCCGGCAACCCCGACATCGCCCTGAGCCGCAACGAGGTCCTCACCGAGCGGACCGACGTCATCGGCAGCACATTCCTCGGCCTGACCCTCGGCTGTGCGCGCTGCCATAACCACAAGCTCGAGCCGATCTCCCAGAAAGACTACTACCGCTTCCAGGCGTTCCTCGCCGCGACCGAGGAGCACAACATCGTGCTCGCCCCGGACGCCGAGAAGACCGCCTGGGAGAAGAAATCCCAGACGATCAAAGATGCCATGCAACGCCTGAAGCGCCAGGCGAAGCGTGCCGAAGGCAAGGAACGCGAACGCCTGGGCGAAGAGATCGAAGCCCTGGAAGAGCGGATGCCGGAGCCCCTCCCGACCATCCCGAGCACGCACAACGACTCCAAAGGTCGGACGGCGATCCATGTCCTCAAGCGTGGCGTCTGGGAGAACAAAGGGGAACCCGTCGGCCCCCGCGCACTCAGCGTCCTCCTCTCCGAGGATACCCCCGAGCTCCCCGCCGATGTCCCCGACCCGCGCACTCGGCTCGCCCGATGGCTCACGGAGCCGAGCCATCCCCTGACCGCCCGGGTCATCGTCAACCGGGTCTGGCAGTACCACTTCGGCGCGGGGCTCGTGAAGACCGTCAACGACTTCGGCACCCACGGCGAGCGGCCCAGCCATCCCGAGCTCCTCGACTGGCTCGCCGCCACGTTGGTCGAGAACGGCTGGAAACTCAAGCCGATCCATCGCATGCTCGTCCTGAGCCGGACGTACGGGCAGTCGAGCCGATCGCCCCTCGCCCACGAGGCCGAGAAGAGCGACCCGGAGAATCGCGCGCTCTGGCGGTTCGACCGGCGCAGGCTCTCCGCGGAAGAGATCCGCGACGCCATGCTCGCCGTCTCCGGCCGCTTGAACCTGAAGGCGGGCGGGCCCAGCGTGATGGTGCCGGTCGACCCCGAGCTCGTGCAGCTCCTGTACAAGCCCTCGCAGTGGAAGGTCGCCAGGGAAGCCACCGAGCACGACCGGCGCTCGGTCTACCTGATCGCCAAGCGGAACCTCCGGCTCCCCTTCCTCGAGACCTTCGACGCCCCTACCTTGGCGACGACCTGCGGCCGACGCGTCTCGAGCACCCACGCCCCCCAGGCGCTCGAGATGCTCAACGGCCGGCTATCCAACGACCTTGCCGAAGCCTTCGCCCGCCGCCTCGAGACCGAGTCCGGCGGAGATACGGACCGAGTCGTGGAATGCGGCTACCGACTCGCGCTCGGCCGAGCCCCCTCGGCGGAGGAGCGTACGCTCTCCGTCGCCTTCGTCCGCGAGCAGCCGTTGCGGGAATTCGCGCTGGCCCTGTTCAACCTCAACGGGTTCCTCTATGTCCCTTGACCACGCGCCCCACAGCATCCCCACTCGCACGCGCCGGGAGTTCATCCGAGACGCCTTCTGCGGGTTCGGGGGACTCGCCCTGGCGTCGCTCCTCGAGCAGGAGCAGGTCCGCGCCGGGACGCTCGACCCGCTCGCGCCGAGGCTCCCGCATCAGGCGGCGAAGGCCCGCTCGGTCATCTTCCTGTTCATGGCGGGGGGTCCGAGCCACCTCGAGACCTTCGACCCCAAGCCCCTCCTGGACAAGCTCGAAGGCCAGCGCCGGCCCAAGGAGTTCGGCGAGGCCAAGTACCAGGCGATCCAGCCCAACGCCCGGCTCCTCGGCACGAAGCGGACGTTCCGCAAGTACGGCGAGAGCGGGATCGAGGTCTCCGACCTCTTCCCCCACACCTCCCAGTGCGTGGACGACCTCGCGGTCCTCCGGTCCTGCTACGGCGACATGGTCGTGCACTCGGCCGCCCAGTACGAGCTCTTCACCGGCAGGCTCGTCCCCGGGTTCCCCAGCATGGGCTCGTGGATCCTCTACGGCCTCGGGGCCGAGAGCCAATCGCTGCCGGCCTACGTGGTCATGCCCGACCCCAAAGGTGCGCTCGAAGCCGGCCAGCCGATGTACACCAACGGCTTCCTCCCCGCGATCTACCAGCCCGCGATGTTCCGCCCCGGCGACCGGCCGGTCCTCAACCTCAAGCCCCCCGAAGGGGTCCAAATCGACCAGCGCGGGCGCACGCTCCGGCTCATCCGCGAGTTGAACGAGGCCACGCTCGACCCCGCCGACCACGAGTTCTCCGCGCGGATCAACGCGTATGACCTCGCGTTCAAGATGCAGACCGAGGCCCCCGAGGTACTCGACATCGCACGCGAGCCGCAAGAAACCCGAGACCTCTACGGCATCGGCGTCGAGCCGACCCACGACTACGGCCGCCGCTGCCTGCTCGCGCGCAAGCTCGTCGAGAACGGCGTGCGATTCGTCTGCGTCGTCTCCGGCGGCGGCACCGGCAACCTCCAGTGGGACGCCCACAGCGACGTCGAGGAAAACCACCTGCGCAAGGCCGCCGAGACCGACAAGCCCGTCGCCGGCCTCCTCAAGGACTTAAAACGCCGAGGGCTCCTCGACAGCACCCTCGTCGTCTGGGGCGGCGAATTCGGCCGCTCCCCCGAGGCCGAATCCGGCCGAGGCCGCGACCACCACAACCTTGGGTTCTCCATGTGGATGGCCGGCGGTGGCATCAAGGGCGGCCAGGTCGTCGGCGCCACCGACGCCATCGGCCTCCGCGCCATCGAACGCCCCTACCACTTCCGCGACATCCACACCACGATCCTCCACCAACTCGGCCTCGACCAGCACCGCCTGACCTACCCCCACCTCGGCCGCGACGAACGGCTCACGTTCGTCGAGGGGAAGGTGATCCAGGAGATCGTTTGATCGATCGTTGAAGGGACGTCGAGCCGGACCGCCGGCCCCGTTCGGCGGAGGCGGAACGGGAACCGGCTCGGAAGCGAAGCGCAGGTGCCTCTCCCCCTTCCGCCGCGGCGGACTCCGCAGGCCCGGGAAATGGGGACAGGCCCCCGGCCTCGCCGTCGAGCCGCAAAGGACCAGGACCGAGCGGGCCGGGAGCCAGTCCCCGTTTCCCTCCGACGTGCGCGACCCAACCGGAAATTGCAGTAGCCCGTACTTGGAGGCGATTCGTGCAAGAGGACCGAACCCGCGAGGCACTCAACGAACACTGGCACGCTTCGGCGATCGGAGATATCGACGCGGAACACGAGATCTACTCAGACGATGCCGTCTGCGAATACCCTCAGTCGGGCGAGCGAATCATCGGGCGAGTGAATTTGCAGTCATTGCGAAGCCATCATCCCGGCAAGCCTTCAGGTTTCAACGTCAGGAGAATCCTCGGTAACGGTAATCTCTGGATCACCGAATACATAATCACCTACCAGGGACGACCAACCTACACGGTGAGCATTATGGAGTTCCACGAAGGCAGGGTCGTGCACGAGACGCAGTATTTCGCGGACCCATTCGAGGCTCCGGGCTGGCGGAGCCAATGGGTCCAGCAGACCTCGTGACGCCCCCCGGCCGCGACCGTGCGACTTCATCCGATCGTATTGCATGGTAGGGCCAACGGCGATTTCACTGCTCCCGTGACAATCTCCCCACGATGTTTTAGGCTTGGGCAGCCTTCTACCTCAGGGAGCCGCCATGATCTCGACCCTTCTTGTCCTCGTCGCGTTACATTCGGTGGAGCAGTCCGACGTGCGGGTGATGAGTTTCAACATCCGCTACGGCACCGCCGACGACGGAGAAAACGCGTGGGACAAGCGAAAGACCTTCCTTGTCGAGACGATCAAAACCTTCGATCCCGACCTCCTGGGGACGCAGGAGACGCTCGCCGGGCAGCGTGACTACTTGGTGGCAGGGCTCAAGGGCTACGGCGTGGTCGCCGTCGGCAGGGACGACGGCAAAGACGCCGGAGAAATGGCGGCGATCTTCTATCGAGAATCACGCTTCGAGAAGGTGGACGGCGGGCACTTCTGGCTGAGCGAAACGCCGGAGATTCCGGGGAGCAAGAGTTGGGACAGTTCTTTGACCCGCATGGTGACTTGGGTCAAGCTTCGCGACAAGAGTGCTCCGGACGCGGCTCCGATCGTCTACTTCAACACCCACTTCGACCACCGGGGCCATCGCGCCCGCCTGGAGTCCGCCCGCCTCATCCGCCGGAAGATCGCCGATCTCGAGAAAGGGGCTCGCGTCATCCTGACCGGCGACTTCAACACGGGCGAAGGGACGCCACCACATCAGGCCATTTTCGTCGAGGGGCTCCGCGACACCTACCGGGTCGCCCATCCTACAAAAGCCAGGGGTGAAGGAACGTTCCAGGATTTCAAGGCGGGGTCAACCTCGGGCGCTCGCATGGACTGGATCGGCTGCTCGAAGGAGTGGACGGTAAAGGACGCCGCGATCGACCACACGTCGCGAGATGGTCGCGTGCCATCCGACCATTACCCCGTCACCGCCGTCCTCGGGCCGGCGTCTTGACCCCATCAGGGTTTGCGGTGCCGTGAACGAGGCGACGGCCGAGGCCACCGAACCTCGGCGGACTCGGCCGTGTCTCGTCCCGGCGCAGCCCCGTTCACAAACTCAGGACGCGCGAGACTCTCACTCATGAAATCGACCGTTGAGCAAATCCGGGCCCGATTCGATAGCGACGTGGAGCGGTTCAGCAACCTGGAGACCGGCCAGTCGGCCACGATCGACGCTCCGCTCGTCCTCGAGTTGATCTCCCAGGCCGCGACCGCCTCGAACCCGGGTGCGACGGACCTGCTCGACATCGGTTGCGGCGCGGGCAATTACAGCCTCAAGCTCCTCCAAGGCCTCCCCGACCTCAACATTACGCTGGTCGACCTGAGCCGCCCGATGCTCGAACGCGCCGAGCAGCGCCTCCGGCCCGCGACCAAAGGACACATCGAGACCCTCCAGGGCGACGTCCGCGACCTGGACCTCGGCGAAGCCCGCTTCGACGTCATCGTGGCCGCGGCGGTGCTGCACCACCTCCGGACCGACGCAGAGTGGGAGGCCGTCTTCACCACGTTCTTCAAGGCGCTCCGCCCCGGCGGATCGATCTGGATCTCCGACCTGATCGAGCACACCTCGACCGCGATCCAGGAGATGATGTGGCGGCGCTACGGCGAGTACCTCGTCGGCTTGAAGGACGAGGCCTATCGCGACCACGTCTTCGCCTACGTCACCCAGGAAGACACACCCCGACCGCTCATGTACCAGCTCGATCTCTTGCGCAAGGTAGGGTTCCGCCAGGTCGAGCTCCTGCACAAGACCAGCGTCTTCGCGGCCTTCGGCGCGTGGAAATGATCAACGATCCGGCATCAGGCTGAAGTTCGCTGCGAATGGAACAGGGACAAGAGAAGGCAATCTTGTCCGCAGATGACGCCGATGGGCGCAGATGGAATCATTGAAAATCTAAAAATTCATCTGCGTCCATCGGCGTTATCTGCGGATCTTTTCTTGTCTGTTACCCACTTAAACCATTGCATCATCTAAAAACAAACGTATAACGCTATTTTTTCCAAAAGGTTCTAGGTCGATGCTCCCCGATTTCTCGGCCCAGTTTCAGCGTGGCGGAGTGAGCCGGCTCCATTTTCGAGCACGTGGCGGGTCCAACTTCGTTCACGATGTGCATTTTCTCTCTGGGTATCTTCACGACGGGCGATTCTCGGCGGCGGCAGTGACTCGACGCGGCAAGAAACTGAGTATCGCCGTCGAGCGCGATTGCTGGGAGCTCGGCTTAATCCATCGCCCGGAGTCGTCGCAGCTTTATATCGCGAAGTCACGTCTTACCGTCGGCCCTGTCTCGTCCGTGCGCTGGGACATCGACGACCCCTCATGCTTTGACGACGAACTATGGATCGAGAGTATCTATCTGGGGGCTCCCTACTGGGAAACCCCCGAGGCCGGCGAGCTCGTGATCTCGGCACCACACGGCGGTTGGAAGCTCAGCATATCGCTCGCCGAGGATTTCGGAGACATTCGCCTCGATGACCTGGAGATGCCGTATCTGTTCTCGGGCAAGGCCCCCGACCCTCGACCGCAGTAGGGCCTGTCTCCCTGGCTCATCTTGGATCAACCCAAACCGCGAGGCGCCACCAGTTCGGCTGAGATAGACTCCAACGCAAGACCGCCTTGGCCAGGACTCGTGATCCTGATCAAGGCGGTGCGGTGCGATCTTGCAAATCCGGATCTCTCGGCGGGTCAGTTCGCGGTAGGCGAGTGGCCCTGGTGCTTCATGTGCGCGACCATCGCCATGCAGGACCGTTCGCACTCGCGAAGCTTCTCGGCGGCGGCCTTCATCTCGGGAGAGTCGAACTTCGAGACCTCGGCCACGGTCGTCTTGCACGCCTCGGCGCAGGCGTGGCAGGAGTAGGCCATGAGGGAGCTCTGCTTGGCGATCATGCACGCCGAGAGGCCGCAGAACTCCGCGCATTCGGCGGCGAGCTTGAGCGACTTGGCATGCTCCTTCTTGCCCGCGGCCACTTCCTTGAAGCAGTGGTTGAACGTCATGTCGCAGGCCTGGGCGCAGTCGGAGCACGCCTTGAGACATGCCTCGTGGACCTTGTCCAAGGTACAACACATGTCGGTACTCTTCTCGTCCGCCTTGGCCGAAATCGCGGCCAGACCGACCGTACCCGCTCCCAAGGCGCCCAGCAATTCGCGGCGATCCATGATGAATTCTCCCTAGTGTTCCGAGTTCGTGTCAGATCCTCAGGCCACACCGATCGATCAGAGTCGAGGTGCGGCCGAGCTTCCCTCGGCAAGGAGTCAAGGAAAGCTCTCGACGTCACTTCCCCTGCAACTCGCGGGCCCTACGGCAGCGATTTTGCCATCGACAGGGATTCGACAGGTCTTGCGGGATTTACCTCGGCTGCGGATCGCCGGTTCAGAGATCCCAGACTCGGGAGCCGTTCAGGAAGCAGGAGATGACGCCGTCTTCGCTGATTTTCAAGACGGGGCCGAAGGTGCTGGCGACGAGGGCGGCGGTGGTGCGGGCGCCTTCGGCGGCGACGGTGGGGGGGAGGCTGGAGGCGTCGTGGCGGAGGATGGCACCAAACGCGAGGAGCTTGCCGGAGCGGTCGGTGACGAGGGCGCCGTCGAGGCCGCCGAGGGCTTCGAGGACGGACGGGGCAAGTTCGGTCACGTCGCGGCCCCGGGCGAGGTAGTGCAGGGCGCGGCGGGCCAGGGGGTCGTCCAGGGTCAGCTCGGGGGGAGGGCCGCAGGGGACTTCCGAGGTCAAAACATCGTGCGGGGGGACCAGGCGGCCGATGGCCGAGGCCGGGTCGTTGACGACGACGAAGAGGCCGCCCTGGCGGCTCTCGGCGAGGTCGAGGGCGGTTTGGAAGAGGACCCGGGCAAGCTTCGGTTGGGAAGTGGCCGCCTCCCAGACCGCGAACTTCGAGGCCGGGTCGTGGATCCGCCAGCGCCCGTGGGCGAACACGAACGACTGGAGGCCGCCGTGGAAGAGCTTGATTTCCTGGTTCGGGCTCAGGACGAGGCAGACGTGGCCGCCCGACCGCGTGGCCTTCGCGTGCGAGGTGTAGGCGCGGGCACAGGGGACGACGGAGCCCCCCGCGCCGGGGACCTCGGCCGCCCAGCGGTCGACGTCGATGATGTCGGCGAGCTTCCCTTCGCGGTCGACGAGGAAGAGCGTCCTACGGCCGTCGCAGAGCCGGTGCATGCTCTTCAACCCGGTCAGCTCGACGCCGTAAGGGAGGGCATCCGGAGGCGTCTCGGGAATCCGGTGGTCCGGGTCGTCGATCGGGCCGAGGAGGAGCGCCCCGGTCGAGACGCGGCGGTTTTCGTAGGTGGACAGTGCGGCCGTCCGCAGGGTGAGGATCGTCGAGGCGATCCGGCTCGGCCGGGCCGCCGCCGGCGCGTACGCCGAGGGCTCGATGAAGGCCGCCACGTAGTGGTCTTCCGAGCCGCCGCGGAAGAGCTCGAGCCGGGACTCGTGCGCCACCTGGAAGAGGTGGTGGTAGCGCAACGCCAAGACGGCCCCGATGGCGCGGATCATCCGACGGTCGTGCGGCGTGAACCGGCCGCCCCGCGAGGTCAAACGATGCCGGCGGCCGAACATCTCGACCTGGAGCGAGCCGTCCGGGTCCTCGAGATCCTCGGCGAGATGGAAGTCCGGGCCCGACTTGACCTTGACCGGAACACGGTCGCCATCGACCGGCTCGAACCCGCATTGGGGATAGAAGGCGAGCAGGTCGCGCCGGAAGACGCCGACGAACAGCTCGGCCACCGCCAGGGCGTCGCGGAGGCTCGGCGACGTGGGGCGCATCGTGATGATCATGGCTCGCTCCTCCGTGAGCTTGTCCTTCCCCACCGTTGGACCGAGATCATACCGCCGCCCCCCCGTCGGGGGAAGAGTAGAGTCCTCGCCGTCGGACGCGGTCAGCTCGGCCAGAAGAGCATGGATGAGCCTGTTCCGAAACCCGGTTTTTTCTTAAGAACCGGGTTTCCGTGGGCCAGACGTCGAGATGCAGGGGAGAGGGTATCGGCGTCGAGAGGGCAGAAATCCGGCTTTTCAGAAAAAAACCGGGGTTCGGGGTAGACGCTCAGGCTCCGCCTCGACGGTTGAAGGCCCAGTGGGTGATCAGGGCGTGCTTCGTGTCGAGCGTCGCCCTGATGTGATTGGCGACATCCGACCGCGACATCCCGCTCTCGAGCAAGGCGAGGAAGGGGTGGTCGGTCGAGGCGTTCCGCGTACCAACGAGTTGACGCCCACCCATTTCTTGATACGACGCCGCCCGGACCAGCGTGGGGTTCGGGTGGTGGACGGCGAGGTTCGCGACCTCGCGACGGTGGAGGAACCGCTTCGGGAACCGGACGCGCTTCGGGAATCGATGTCGAGGGACCGGAGCGTGGCGACGGAACCGCGCGGCCTTACGGCTCGACTGGGCGATGTGGACGAGGAACGCCTGATAGGGCGTCGTCTCCTGGGACGCCGCGCTATTGCCGCTCGACGGCGTGGCCGCCGCCGCCCGGACTGCGTTCGCGGCGTCCACGATCCCTCCGGTGGAGGTCTTGCCGGCGAGCGCGGGGGCGGCCTTCACGGTCGACTTGATGTGCTCCACGACCTGGATCGCCGTCCACTCGGGATGGAGCCCGACGACCAGGGAGACGACCCCGGAGACATACGGGGTCGCCATCGAGGTCCCGGAGAGGGTGCCGAAGCCGCCGGGGACGGTGCTCAGGATGTTGACGCCGGGCGCGGCGAGGGTGACGCTGCTGGCCCCGTAGTCGGAGAAGCTCGCCAGGTTCCCCGAGGAATCGACGGCCGCGACCACGATCTCGTTGGGGAGGTTGTAGGAACCGGGGTACGACGGCTTGACGTCGCTGTTGACGCCGTCGTTGCCCGCCGCGGTTACGAACACGGTGCCGAGGGATCCGGCGTAGGCGATCGCGTCGGCCAGGGCCGCGGAGTAGGTGCCGCCTCCCCAGCTCGCGTTGATGACCCGGGCCCCGTGCTGCGCGGCGAAGTAGATCCCCGCGATCGCGTTGCTCGTCGAGCCGTTGCCGGCCGAGTCCAGGACCTTCACCACCATGATCCGGGCGTTCCAGTCGACCCCCGCGACCCCGATCCCGTTGTTGCCGGTCGCCGCGAGGATGCCCGTGACGTGCGTGCCGTGGCCGTCGTTGTCCTGGACGTTGCTGTTGTTCGAGACGAAATTCCAGCCGTTGACGTCGCCCGAGTAGCCGTCTGACCCGGCCGTCGGGTTGACCCAGAGCCGACCCGCGAAGGCCGGGTTGCTCAGGTCGAGCCCGGTGTCGAGCACCGCGACGATCACCGAGGAGCTCCCCTGGGTCACGCTCCAGGCCGCGGGGGCGTCGATCTGGGTCAGCCCATACTGTTGATTATAATTCGGGTTGTTCGGCGTGACGTCCGTCTCCTGGATCGTCCCGTCGTCCTCGGCATAGAGGACGTAGGGGTCGGCCTGGAGCCACTGGAGCGCCCGGGTCGAGTCGACCCCCGCACCCAACGCGATGACGCTCGGCCCGTCGGGGAACGACTCCACCACGGTCGCCTGCAGCGTGGTCAAGGCGGTTTGGACGCTCGACTGGGGAGCGTCGGCCTTGAAGCGGACGAACAGCTCAGTCCCCGTGTCCGCGCTGAGCAGAGCGCGGATCTCGAGGACTTCCAACCGGGGCGCATAGGTCGCGCGTTTGGCCTTGCGTGCCATGGGCAGGGTGTCTCGTCAACGAGGCCGAAATCAAAGGGGAAAGGCAATCGCGGGCGTACGCGACGGACGGTCCGGTTCAACCGCGTTCCGTTACGTCTTGAGTCGATCGTATTTTAATAAAGAGTGTACCCCGCCGAATCGTCATTTTCCATTTTTGCATTCGCTTTTTCGAAACCGGCTCACATCTCCGGACCGCTAGCCTCCGATCGGTCGAGCGTCGGGATGCAGGGTCGCGAACGCGGCGAGGCGCCATCGCCGGGGCCCGCCGGAGGGTGTTCAGTTGCCCTCGAAGCAGCCCGTCCCCTCGGACTTGCGACGCGAGTGGAGTTCGCGAAAGAAGCGGATCTCGAGCCGGTTGCTCCGCAGGGCCTCGAACGCCTCGCGCACGAGGTTCACGCAGGCCACCAGCATCAGGATGACCCCCAGGACGGCCGTGGCGGTCGGGACGGCCACCAGGCGATTCTCGAGCCAGACGTCCAGGGCCAGGGCGAGGCTCGTCCCGACGAACGCCCCGAACGCGAGGTAGAGCGCCGTCAGCGCGAACCGGATGCGGTCGCCCCGCAACACCAGGCGGTCGAGCTGGTCATGGACGTGGGCCAAGCGGTCCTTGGGGTAATCGAGGTCGCTCGCTCCCCGGCAGAGCTTGTCGCCCAGGTCGTTGAGGACGCGGATGCGATCGACCACGCGGGACATCCGGTTCGACGTCGAGATGATCAGGGAACCGTTGGCGGTCAGGAAGATCGCCGGCGTGATCATGGCAGAGAGTGTGGCGTAACTGGGCAGGCTGACGGTCATCGCGCAAACGAGCTCCGAAGTGACGGCCTCGGCCTCAAGACCTTATCAAATCATGGCGCCGCCCCCGGCCTCGGTCAACACGTCCGGAGCCGTCCCGTCTCGAGGTGGCCTCATCCGGTCGCCTCGGCGCCCGGGAACCCGGTGTTGGCCATCAGATTCCTTTGGGTGTGCGGTCGGATGATGGAGTAGACTTCTGTCATGAGCAAGCCGACGCGAGCCGACACCCCCGACGGCATCGAAGGTCTGGTAGGTTCGGAATCCGTCCCCCAGTCCCGGACCCCGCGATGGACGCGACGAGGGCATCAGTCGGCGCGGGCCCTGGACGTTGTCGGAGGGGTGAGCTCATGAAGCCGCGACGCACGTCGTCGCCGGTGCCGGATGATGTCGACTCGGTCCTGGCGGAGCAGGTGGCCGGGATCGTCGAGCGGATCGAAAACGGCGAGAGCGTCGACGTCGAGGAGTTCATCCGCCAGCACTCCGAACGAGCCGAGGACATGCGCCGACTCTTCCGCACGGTCGCCATGCTGGCCGACCTGGAGACGTCGAGCGGGCCCTCGACGGAAGCGGAGGGAGAAGGGCAGGGGGAGCCCGGCCCCCCTTCGACGGGGCGGACGCGGCCCCGGTTCGACGACTTCCGGATCATCCGCGAGGTCGGCCGGGGCGGTATGGGTGTCGTGTACGAGGCCGAGGAGATCTCGGTCCCTCGCCGGGTCGCGCTGAAGGTCCTCCACGACGGCGAGGCGCTCGACCCTCGGCAACTGATGCGGTTCCAACTGGAAGCCCAGGTCGCCGGGAGCCTGAACCACCCGAACATCGTCCCCCTCTTCGCCATCGAGGTCGAGCACAGCCGTCCCTACTACACGATGCAGCTCGTCGACGGCTCGAGCCTGGCGAGGGTCATCCGAGAGCTGCGCCACCTCGAGGAGCCCGGTTCGGAGGTCGACCGGAAACCTTTCGGGGATGATGGCCGTGCGCTGCCGGAGGTCTTCTTCGGCAAGGAGCCTCACACTCCGTCGGGTTCGTCGGGCGCGAAGCCCGGAATCCGCGACCAGGCCTACTTCCGGGCGTCGGCCCGGATCGGCATCCAGGCGGCGGAGGCGATGGAACACGCGCACCGCAACGGCGTGATCCACCGCGACATCAAACCTTCGAACCTCATGGTCGACCGCCGGGCGCACCTCTGGGTCGCCGACTTCGGCATGGCCCGCGTCCAAGGGAACCCGACGCTGACGACGACCGGAGACCTCGTCGGCACCCTCCGTTACATGAGCCCCGAGCAGTTCTCGGCAGGGAAGGGCGTGATCGACCACCGGACCGACGTCTATTCGCTCGGCGCCACTCTGTATGAGCTCTTCTCGCTGGTCCCGGCATTCCCCGAGGTCTCGCACACCGCGCTCCTGCTCCGGATCACGCGCGAGGACCCTCGCCCGCTTCGCCAACTGATCCCGACGATCCCGGTCGACCTCGAGACGATCGTCCAGAAGGCGATGGCCAAGAATCCGGCGGGGCGCTACGCCTCGGCCCAGGACCTGGCCGACGACCTCAAGCGGTTCTGCGACGGCGAGCCCGTCCTCGCCAGGCCGATCACCCCCCTGGGCCGGATCGCCCGATGGTCCAGGCGACGGCCCGCCGAGGCGGCCTTCGCGGTGACGAGCCTCCTGGTCACGATCTGCCTGGTCGCCGGGGGCATCTGGCACGACTTCATGCTCCAGCGGGCCAACCACGCGTTGCGCGAGGCCCTCGAGGAGAACCGCAAGTACGCCAGGCAGGTCGAGGACGAGCGGGCGAGGGTCGCACGCGAAAGCTGGGTCGTGCGCCGGCACCTGTATGACCAGACGCTGCTCGAGGCCCGCAGGCTCGAGAAGGCCGGCCAACCCGAGCGGGCGATCCAGGACCTGGAAGACCAGATCCCGCACCCCGGCGAGCGCGACCTCCGGGAGTTCTCCTGGCACTACCTCTGGCGGCGGGCCAACCGCGAGATCTCGCTCGTCCACGGGCAGCGGGCCGGGAACGTCAGGACCTTCCCCTCCGCGAGTGGCGGAGGCTGGGGCGCCGTTTCCACCGACGATGAGCTGAACCTCTGGGCCTGGGACGTCGGCGCCGGCCGGATCGAAGGCCGGCTCGTCGCCAGGCCCGCGACCCTGGTCGCGACATCCGCCGACGGCAAGCGGATCGCCTGGGCGACCGACCGGCCCGGCGAGGTCTGGCTCGACCGGGACGCCGCGCTCGCCAAGCCGCCGGTGCTCCTGCCCCTCGGAGGAGGGCGGGTCACCGGGCTCGCCTTCCTCGCGGATGGGAGGCTGGTCTTCGTCACCTCGGGCAAGCCCTCGACCTTGCAGGTGGTCGACACGGACAAGAACCAACACCACTGGGACGCCGACGAGCTGCCGGCCGACATCAGCTCGATCGCCTCGGCGGCGAACGTCAACCTGCTCGCCTGGACGCTCAAGTCCGAGTCTGCCCCGATCACCGTCGCCGACTTCTCGCGAGCGGGCTCGTCGCCCCGGATCACCCACCTCCGCGCGGAAGGGCACCGGCCGGTGATGGTCGCCCTCTCGGCCGACGGCCGGACCCTGGCGACCTCGGGCGAAGAGGGGACGGTCCGGATCTGGGACGTTCCGACCGAGTCCTCGAAGGTGCTCGCCCAGGACCTGAACTCGCACATCGACTACGGCATGGCCCTCTCCAGAGACGGCCGACGGGTCGCGGGCGTGGGGAAGGCGGGTAACGAGATCTGCGTCTGGGACGTCGCCACGGGCCGGGTTGAGGGGACCCGACACCTCCCCGCGTACAGCGTGGGCGAGTTGGCCTTCAGTCCTGATGGCCGCGACGTCGTCCTCGGCTGCCAGAACGCCCGGGCCTGGATCTGGCACCTCGAGCCTCCCCCCGAACGTGACGAGATCTTCGGACACGCCGACGAGGTGTGGGCCACGGCCTTCTCGCCCGGGGGGCAGATCCTCGCGACCGGCTCGAACGACCACTCGGCGCGGCTCTGGGAGGCGGCGACCGGCAAGGCCATCGGCGTCCTTCGAGGCCACACCGCGACGGTCGTCTCCGTCGCCTTCACGCCCGACGGCCGGACCCTGGTGACGGGGAGCCTCGACGGCACCATCAAGCTCTGGGACGTCGCTTCCCAGGCAGCCACCACAACCCTGTCGGGGGGGGCGTCGGAAGTCCGCGACATCGCCGTCTCCCCCGACGGCCAGTGGGTCGCGTCGGCCGAGTCCGACGACGTCATCCGGGTCTGGAACCTCGCCAACCACTCCCTCGTCCGGACCTTTCGCGGACACGCCGCGAAGGTCCGCTGCGTCGCCTTCTCCCCCGACGGTCGTTGGATCGCCTCGGGGGGGAACGACTCGAAGACCTTCGTCTGGGAGTTGAAGACCGGCCGGGCCGCCAGCAGCTTCCGGGACGGTCAGGCGGTCCAGGCGGTCGCGTTCTCGCCCGACGGCGAAACCCTCGCGATCGGCGACGAGCAGGGGAGCATCTTCCTCCGCCACCTCGCCTCCGGGAGGGTCACCCCGATCCGGGCCCACAAGGCGGTCGGCGTCTTCTCGTTGGCCTTCGACGCGCGCGGACTCTCGCTCGCCTCGGGCGGATCCGACGCCGCCGTCGTCCTCTGGGATCCGGTCACCGCCCGCGAAGTCCTCCGCCTCGAAGGCCACAAGGACCGCGTCAACGCCGTCGCCTTCTCCGACGACGGCAAGACCCTCGCCACCGCCAGCCACGAGGGGACCGTCCGGATCTGGCGCTCGGGCGACTGAGTCTCCTTCGCGTCTGTCCCGAAACCCGATTTTCCCTTCGAAATCGGGTTTCTGACGCGGTCAATGTCGCCGCCCCCTCGGCGTATCGTCGACCCCTTCCCCTCTCGGAAACCCGGCTAACTCACGGAGCGAAAGAGGATCGAGGCGGTGAGCCGGGTCGGGTCCGCACGGCGTCCGAAGACGGTACCCGTGGCACCCAGGTACAGATCCTCAAAACTCATTTCACACCATGAACCAACCCGTTTTCGGAAAAAAACGTGTTTCAGGACAGGTTCTTACTTCGGGATCCGGCCGAGGTAGTTCAGGCTCAACGTCACGCTCACCGCGGACCCGAGCAGGCAGACCATCAGGCATGACATCGAATAAATGAGCGGGTCGAGGCCCGGCACGAAGTAGAGCAAGAGGCAGATCAGACTCATCGCGACCCCGAACCCGCACATGCAGCGCCCGGCGTACGCGTTCGCCTCGTACCAGACCCTGGGGTCCGCCAGGGTCCTGGGGACCCGGAACCCGTACCAGCGGTTCGGGCCCACCCGGCGCCGGATCATCGGGACCGCGAGCGCCGCGATGAATAAGCCCAGGGACACATACGCGACCATCACAAATGCCTTGAATCCATCCATGAAATAATCCTCCTCGGATCGATCCCGCTCGCGTGGGATCGTAGGGAAGGCCTCAATGGTGATGGTGGTGGTGGCCACCCGGGCCATGATCGTGGGAATGGCCGTGTCCATCAGCGACCGGCGCGGCCGACGCGAGGACGAGGCGGCCGGTCTCGACCCCCTTGGTCCCGATGAGGCTGTCGGCCAGCTCGCGGACGATCTTGGCGGAGCCGCGGAGGAGGATGACCTCGAGGCATCGCCTGGCGTCGAGGTGGACGTGGGTGGTCGTCAGCACGCTGTCCAGGTGCATGTGCTGGAGCTCCGTCAGGCGTTCGGAGATCCGGCCGGCGTGGTGGTCGTAGATGAGCGTGACGACCCCCATCGCGTCGCTGTCATCCTTCGTGACCACCTCTTCGATCAGGGCGTCGCGCATCAGGCCCCGGACCGCCTCGCTGCGGTTGGGGTAGTGGTGCTGCTCGCGGTACTGGTCGAACTTCTGGAGCAACTCGCCGCCGATCGCGACGCTGAACCGCACCAAGGGGTCTTTCCCGGCCATTCCCTGATCTCCGGTTCGAGCAGTCGTCACGACGGGAGGAACTGATCCTGAAACCCGGTTTTTCTTAAAGACCGGGTTTCTGAAAGCGGAAGGCCTCAACGTCCCGCCACGGGTAAGCAGCGTTGACGGCGTCAGAAACCCGGTTTTTAAGAAAAAACCGGGTTTCTAAACAAACGGCCTCCCTGAGTCCAAATCAACCGAGCTTGGGGATCTCGACCCAGGCCCCGTCTTGATTCGAGCTGGCGACCGCGGCTTCGACGAACGCCATGCCGGCGACCCCGTCGACGATCCCGGGGTGTTCGAAGGGCTTGGGGACCTTCTCCCCTCGCCGTTCGCGGATGGTCCACTCGAGGGTACGGTGGAGGTTGGCGAGCGCCTCGTGGAACCCTTCGGGGTGGCCGGAGGGGACGCGGACGTAGGGCTTGATCGAGCCGGGGATGTAGCCGTATTCGGCGCCCAGGCGATAAAGCTTCAGCGGCTGGCCGCCGGAGTAGTGCTTCAGGACGTTGTGATCGGTGATCGACCACTCGAGGGTCCCGCTCGTCCCGCTGACGCGGAAGCCGTTGTCGTTCTGGGCCCCGATCGTGATCTGCGAGGCGGCGATGGTGGCGATACCGCCGTTGTCGAGCTCGGCCAGGACCGTGAAGTCGTCGTCGAGCGCCCGGCCCGGGACGAAGGTCTTGAGCCGGCCTCGGACTCGGGTCGCCTGGCGACCGGCGACGAACCGGACGAACTCATAGGCATGCGTGCCGATGTCGCCGCCGCAGCCCGAGGCCCCCGCCTTGGAGGGGTCGACGCGCCACGACGCCTGCTTCTGCCCTTCGGACTCGAGCTTGGTCGCGAGCCACCCCTGCGGATACCACGCCTCGACCTTGCGGACCTCGCCGATGGCCCCGTCCTTGATCAGCTCTCGGGCGAGCATGACCATGGGGAACCCGGTGTAGGTGTAGGCGACGACGAACGGCGTGTTCCGCGCCGCGACCGTGGCGTGGAGCCGACGGGCCTCGTCGAGCGTAGTGGTCAGGGGCTTCTCGCAGAGGACGCCGATCCCCGCCGCCGACGCGGCGTCGGCCGGGCCGAAGTGGGCGTCGTTGGGCGTGACGATCGTCACGTAGTCGATCTTCTCTTCGCCCAGGGCCGTCTCGCCCGCGATCAAATCCTGCCAACTGCCATAGCCGCGGGTGAAGTACAGCTCTCGGGCCGCCTCGATCGACTCGTCGGCCTTGCTCCGCAGGGCCCCCGCGGTCAGCTCGGCCGAGTTGTCCAGCAGGATCGCGCGGCGGTGCGGCGCCCCGAAGAAGTTGGACGGTCCGCCGCCGCCGACCATCCCCACCCGCAACTTCCGCTGACTCATCGTCTCGTTCCCCCTGGACTGGAATCGTACTGCGTGTCGGCCCCGAGTCCGCAACCGTCGGCGAGCGACCCGGGCCGAGGTTCGGAAAGCGTCACTATAGCCCGCCCCAAACCTCTTTTGTAGAGTGGGCCCGACGGGTCCAGGACGATCGTCCCGAAAGCGGACGACCCCGCCTCGAGGAGCGACCGCCTCGCCATGACATACCGCCATGTTCCCTCCCTCGTGCTCATGCTGGCGCTGGCCGGCCTCGCCGCGTCGCCCGCCCCGGCCGCCGAGCCCCGACCGAACATCGTCTTCATCCTGGCCGACGACCTGGGCTGGGGAGACGTCGGGTTCAACGGCCGGACCGAGTGGTCGACCCCGAACCTCGACCGGCTCGGTGCTCGAGGGACGATCTTCAGACGGTTCTACACCGCGGCGGTCGTCTGCGCCCCGAGCCGCGCCGCTCTCTTGACCGGCAAGTATCCGATCCACGACGGCGTCTCCGGCAACAACGAGGACCTCCCCGCGAGCGAGGTCACGATCGCCGAGGCCTTAAAGGCCAAGGGCTACGCCACCGCCCTCTTCGGCAAGTGGCACCACGGCCAGCCCCGCGAGGGCCAGACCGACTACGTCCACCCCATGGACCAGGGGTTCGACGAGTTCTTCGGCTTCACCGACGCGCGACACGCCTGGGAGAAATTCCCCGAGAACCTCTGGCACGGCCGCGAGCTCAAGCCCGTCTCGGGCCACTCCGACGACCTCTTCGCCGACCACGCCGTCGACTTCCTCAAGCGCCACAAGGAATCCCCGTTCTTCCTCTACGTCCCATTCATCAACGCCCACTTCAACATCGAGGCCCCTCCCGAAGAAGTCGCCCTCCACAAGGGCAAATTCCCCGAGGCCGACCCCTCACGCCCCCTCCGAGCCACCTACGCGGCGATGGTCACCCGCCTCGACAAGAACGTCGGCCGGATCCTGACCGCGCTCGACGAGCTCGGCCTGGCCGACAACACGCTCATCGTCTTCACCAGCGACCACGGCGCCACGTTCGAGTCGGGCAACCTCGGCACGAGCAACTTCCACGACAGCAACAAACCCTTCCGCGGCCAGAAGCGGACCCTCTGGGAAGGGGGCATCCGCGTCCCCGCCATCGCCTCCTGGCCCGGCCACATCCCCGCCGGGGCGGTCTCTCAAGACGTCGTCCACATGACCGACGTCTTCCCCACCCTCCTGTCCATCGCCGGAGGAACCCCCGACCCCGCCTGGCGCGTCGACGGCCTGAACCTCTCCCCCTTCTGGACCGGCAAAACCCCGCTCCCCGAACGCACCCTCTTCTGGGAGTGGCGGAGCGAAGGCAGCAACCAGCTCGCCGCAATGCGAGGCCGCTACAAACTCGTCATCACCAACGACAGCCGCCCCGAGCTTTTCGACGTCGAAACCGACCCCGCCGAGCGCCGCAACGCCTTCGCCGAACACCCCCAACTCGCACGAGACCTCCAGAAAGAGCTGAAGGCCTGGCTCGCTACCGAGATCAAGAACTGACCACAACCGCCGCAGGCAGTGTCCTTGTCGTCCGCCATCACGACGAACTTCGAGCAAATCCGACAAGGATGCGTATCGTCGTCGAAGTACCGTGTAGCTCCTGATCGGCGGATTGAAGGCATACCGCCGGACCTTCTCAGGACGTGAGAAAGTGGCCGATTACATCGGCGTAATCAAGACAACGCTCCCTGAACGCTATTTCCGGCTCACCTCCTATCAATCGTTTCTGGTATCCCCTAGCGGCGACCAAGATGCCTTTGGTACGATCCATTGCGAATTTCATCCACGAAGAGTTTCCAGTCCTGGCAAAAACAAGCATCGAACAGGAGGATTTTTTCATGCGAACCCTGAATTCTTTCCGGTCGCGATTAGCGTGGTTCGTCGCGGTACTGCTCGCCTTTGAAGGACGTACATTAGCAGCCGAGAAGGAGGATGTCGTTGCCTTCTTGAAGAAGAATGTAATAGGAAGGAAACTGGAGCACCGCAGCACGGTCAAGATGGCCAACAATACGCTAGAGACGGAATTTGTACGCCAGACCATCTATACAAACCTTCAAGAAACATCAGAAAGCTTTTCATTCGACGTGCTATTTGTGATCAAGCAAACGATCTTCGATCTCGACAAAGAAGGCAAGCGAACAGGGCCGGGACGGCATGAGGATCGTGTGCTCGCCTCACGATATGAATTAACAATCCGAAAAAGCACAGGACGTCTACTCGGAAGCTTGCGTGGCCTGGCCAACTCGCTCACAAATCCCACAGGGTATACAAGTTTAGTTCGCATCGAACTCAAGGGCGACCGACTAATCATCACAAACACAAACGTAGGATATGGGGACTATTTCGGCAAAGAAGGCAGATTCGAGCCGGCCACCTCGGATAGTCAAACCGTCATGGAATTGAAGGAGGGAAAACTCTACTCCAAGGAAACTACGACAAGCTTCAATGTCGATCCAGAAACCATGCAACGGACCTCGAAGAGAGACGAAATCACCAACGTCGACAAAGAAGCAGAGACAAAATAACAAAATCTTGTTGATCTCAAAAACAGGAAAACACCACGTCCGCCCAATGAAGGCTCTATGTGAATTCGAGGAGTAACGCGGTAGTTCGAAACTCTATTTCTAATCTAATAGGAGTTACGCAGTAGTGGACGTTCGTTCATGAAAATCGGCCCATCCGATGGAGAGCTTGCGACCTTTGGGATTTCCAGGCTGTTTCCGGAGCGGCCCAACCGATCGAAATCAACGGGCAGGTGAACACTACTGCGTAACTCCTATCTAAGCAACCCCCAATCCCGGCCGCACGAGACGCATCGCGTAGCGGCCGGGTCGAGGGGGGACGTTTCACCGCGAAGGACGGTAA
Organism: Singulisphaera rosea; assembly: GCF_054877945.1. Classification (NCBI taxonomy): domain Bacteria; kingdom Pseudomonadati; phylum Planctomycetota; class Planctomycetia; order Isosphaerales; family Isosphaeraceae; genus Singulisphaera; species Singulisphaera rosea. Next base: position 124,640 of record NZ_JBTYIP020000010.1, read on the forward strand.
GCCCAGGCGAGGCCGTCGGGATTTCCGCCGACGTCAAGGGTCCCGGTGACCTCCAGCGTCCGGAGGTCTAGCACGGCGACGCGGTCATCCGGGCCGCAGGCGACGAAGGCGCGGCCGCCTTCGGGCTCGATCAGGATGCCGGACGCGCCTCGGCCGAGTTTCAGCCGCTTCACCTCCGCCCGAGTCACTGTGTCGAAAACCGCCAGTTCGCCGCTTCGAATGCTCGAGACGAGGGCTCGCTTGCCGTCCGGCGTGATCTTCAGGCGGTTGGCACCTTCGACCCGGGCGTCGAGAGTCGCCAGCGCCTTCTTCGCTGCGGGGTCGATGATGGAGATCGTCCCGTCCTGGGCGTTCGCGCCCCAGAGTTCTTTACCGTCCGGTGTCACGTCGAAACCCTCCACGCCCGGCCCGGCAGGGATGACGGACTGGACCCATTCCATGGAAGGCCCCATCCTTGGAAACGAGGCGCCTCCTGGCCGCGAGCCCGGGCCTGCACCGGGAGGTACGACACCGGCCGGCGGCCTGGGCGGTTGGACCTGGACGTAGTCCAGGATGCTGACCGTGGCGGACCTGGCGTTGGTCGTGCAGATTCGCGTCTCGCCGGGGAAGACGTGGATCATGTGGGTCCAGTTCTGGCCCGTCCCCATGATCCATTCGACAAGGCCGGTCGCCGGGTCGATGCGGCCGACAGCCTTCGCTCCCTGGGCCGTAAACCAGAGCTTCCCGCCGGCGAAGGCCAGCCCGTGGGGGGCGGTCAGGGCGCCCGTGTCGAGGTTCGGCAGGGCCTTCTTCTCGACGAGGTCGATCACGTTGATTTCGTGGTAAGTCTTGGCGCCAAAGCCCATGTTCGAGACGTAGGCCCGCGTCCCGTCCGCCGAGGCGACGATCTCGTGCGGATCCGGCCCGACGGGAACCCGCGTCAGGACCTTCAACGTCGCCGGGTCCACGACCGCCATGGAGTGGTCGGCCTTCGACAACGCCAAGAGCCATCGCCCGGAGTCGGAATCCGTTGGAGCTCCGGCCAAGGTGACGACCGGCGCGAGCAAGGCGGCGGCCAGTACGAATCGCGAGATCATGGTGCAGCTTCCCCGTCAGCTCGATGCCAGCGAAGGCAATCGCTCGGCAACATGAGCCGGACTCGGTATTTTAGGCGCCTGCCCCAGCGAGTCCGCGACGTCTCCCTAAATTCGGCTTCATCTCCGCCGGCCTCTCGAGCCCTCGGGATCGAGAACCTTCGCCGAAGCCAACCAAGCACAAGAACAATACAAATCACAATTTAACCATAATTTATTCTGCAAATAGAATGAAAACCAACCGATACAAAAACAAACCTCTCGGAGCTTTCCCCTTTGTGACCTTGTGACTTTGTGGTGAAGAGTCCGCACGGTGAGAGATTGGTGGAGATCGGCGAGGATTGTCCAGAAACCCCGACTCATGCGACACTCCAGTCCGTGGCGTAGACCCGAAGTCCCAGCGCCCGAGCAACTCCCAGAGATCCTGCATTCTCCCAGGATGTGCTGAAGAGGGGGATGCGCCCCGAAGAACGCACGGCGTCGGCCCAGGCGGCGGTCACGCGGAGGGCGTAGCCTCGACGCCGGTAGGCAGGGGCCGTGTCGAGACCCGCCTCGGCGGCGGTGTCGGAACGACGGGAGCAGAAGCAGACGCTCACCGGGACGTTATTTTCAAGGACGGCCAGAACCGGCGAGGCCCCGGCCGCGAACTCGCCCGCGACCCAACCCGTGAAGTGCGGATCAAGCCGGGACTCGGCGTGGATCTCTTCGGCGTCCCCGACCGCTCGGAGTGGATCGGGAAACTCGAACGCCGGGCCCCACCACACGGGGCGGCTGCCTAGCGCTGCCTGATACTCGCCGGCGAACGTGGGCGGCCGTTCCCAATGTCCTGAGGGCTCTTCCCTCCGAGCAAAGTCGGAGAGCGTTTCCGCCAGTTCGTCGGCGACATCCGAGCGCACGGCCCAGACACACTCGGTGGCGCCGCGGATTAGGGCGAATCGGGGGCCGGGTGAAGGCCGAGGCTCGCGGGTGGAGACGATCCGCCCGCGAGCATCAAGCACGTAGAGGGTTTCCCGTTGTAGCCTCGGGGACGCAAGTATGATCCGGCTCCTCGACGTTGTCTTCGGTCGCGGAACGAATACCAAGGGATTGGGCGATCCCCTTCGGATTATCCCAGCGTCGCGCCCTGGATATCGGCCTTCTTCTGCGGGATCGTCCCCTTGACGCGAGCGGCCAGGGCCTGACGGCCGCTGCCGGCCTGGCGCAGGGATTGCAACGTGGGAACCGACATGGTCTGGTCGGGACCGAGGGCGGGGTCGTGGAAGATGACCTCCCGGAGGCCGTCGCCGCTCATCGTTCCCACCAACACCGACGCGTGATAATACCCGACTTTCGTGGCGTAGTTGACGGACCACCAGAAAAACAGGATCGGGCCATTGTCCTGGAGCAGCCCCGTGAAGTCGTCGACCGTGGGATTCGGCGGCGCGATGAGCTCCGCCAGCTTTTCGTTCTTGAGCAACACGTTGTACCCGTCGCGGCCGTCCGGAAGTCGCCCGAGCGCCTGATGGGAGCCGTCGGGGTTGGTGAGTTCCGGCACGCCGACGCGTTTGCTGGCCCACGTGCCCTCATGGTAGGTTCCAATCATCTTGGCACACGCGTACCAACACCCGTCCGGGTCATCGACCGGGGGAGGCTTGGGGAGTCCGACGCGTTGGGAATAAAACGGCACATCCAACTTCATCGCCAACCACCTTCAGTACACCGGGTTCCCCAAGGCCGAAATGTTTGGGGAGGAATCCAGCACAGTTGGACCCCATGAACATCCCGGCCGAGGAAAACTCCGGACCGTCGGGGGTACGGGGAAGTTATCCTCTTCGTGACTCTCCAACACCCAATTCGACTCGTCATGGATCGAGCCTGGATCCGCCACGGACGGGCGAAGGATTTTTTGGCCACGGATGGAACACGGATGGAACACGGATGAATCAAAGGATCGAAGAATTTATCAACAGATGGCGCAGATGGACACGGATTGGAAATTCGATAAAACTCACCAGATAGTCAAATTAATTTTCTGCGTCCATCTGCGTCATCTGTTGATCGTTCTCTTTCTTCATCTCATCCGTGTTCCATCCGTGTTTCATCCGTGGCTAAAATGTCTCGTCTTCCATCCGTGGCAGATCCCTGTCGGGCCCGGGTTTATCCGATTCTGACGAGAGGCCGCCTCAGCTCGTCCAGCCTGGTTGCGGCAACACCGTGGCAGAAGGAGACCAGGATGACGACTCCCGTTCAGTCCACAGGCCAGGCCGAGCACTGGTCGCGACGGAGGGCGAGGAAGGCGGCTCGCCTGGCGAGGGTCGCTCCGTGGATGAAGGGACCATTCCTGGAATCTGGGGCGATCGTCGAGGCATTGCAGACGCTCCTCGAACCCGGCGACGCCATCGCCCTGGAGGGTGACAACCAGAAGCAGGCCGACTTCCTCTCGCGCTCGCTGGTCAAGGTCGATCCGACGAAGATTCATGACCTGCATCTCCTGATCTCGAGCATCAGCCGGCCGGAGCACTTGACGCTGTTCGAGCGCGGGATCGCCCGCAAGGTCGATTGTTGTTTCGCCGGCCCCCAGAGCGTTCGTCTGGCTCAGGCGCTCGAGGACGGGACGCTCGAGCTCGGGGCCATTCACACCTATGTCGAGCTGTATGCACGGATGTTCGTGGACCTGATGCCCGACGTGGCGCTGGTCTGTGCGGAGCAGGCCGACAAGCAGGGGAACCTCTACACCGGGCCGAACACGGAGGACACGCCGACCATCGTCGAGGCGACGGCGTTCCACGACGGGGTGGTCGTCGTGCAGGTCAACGAGGTCGTGGACGAGCTGCCGCGCGTGGACATCCCGGCGTCCTGGGTCGATGTCGTCGTCACCGCGGACCGACCCTTCCAGGTCGAGCCTTTGTTCACTCGCGACCCGAGGCTGATCAGCGAGGTGCAGATCCTGATCGCCATGATGGTGATCCGGGGGATCTACGAGCGCCACGGCGTGACCACGCTCAACCACGGGATCGGCTTCGACACCGCCGCGATCGAGCTGCTGCTCCCGACGTACGGCGAGAGTCTCGGCCTGCGCGGCAAGATCTGCCGCAACTGGGTCCTGAACCCGCACCCCACCCTCATCCCCGCGATCGAGAGCGGGTGGGTGGAAAGTGTCGTCTGCTTCGGCAGCGAGGTGGGGATGGCAGACTACACCCGCGCCCGCCCGGACGTGTTCTTCACGGGGCGTGACGGCAGCTTGCGGTCGAACCGCGTGCTCGCGCAACTCGCCGGGCAGTATGGGGTCGACCTGTTCATCGGATCCACGCTCCAGATGGACGCCGAGGGGAATTCCTCGACCGTCACTCGGGGGCGGCTCGCCGGCTTCGGGGGCGCCCCCAACATGGGCAGCGACGCACGAGGCCGCCGACACCCCAGCCCCGCCTGGCTCGACATGATCCCGAAAACCGGCGACACCGCGCGGGGACGCAAGCTCGTCGTCCAGGTGGTGGAGACCTTCCACAAAGGGGGCCAACAGTCGATCGTCGACACCCTGGACGCGATCGCGGTCGGCAAGAAGGCGGGGATGGCGATCGCGCCGGTGATGATCTACGGCGACGACGTCACGCACGTCGTGACCGAGGAGGGCATCGCCTACCTGTGCAAGACCGAGAGCCTGGAGGAACGCAAGGCGGCCATCGCGAGCATCGCCGGCGTTACCGACATCGGCTTGCGAGCCGACAAAGAGCGCACCGCCGAGTTGCGCTCACGAGGCGTCGTGGCGACTCCCGAAGACCTGGGGATCCGGCGGACCGACGCCCGGCGAAGCCTCCTGGCGGCGCGAAGCATCGACGACCTCGTGGCCTGGTCCGGCGGGCTCTACCAACCGCCTCCAAGGTTCCGGAGTTGGTGAACGCTCATGAGTCCGCTCCTTGAGAGAATCAGCCAGGTCCACGTTGTTCACGAGATCGACGAGCGCGATCTCTGCGCGGCGAATCTGTCGACCCTGGCCGTCTCCGTCCTCATCGAAGAAGCCGAGCTGACGCCGAAGCCGGCGCTCGTCGACCTCAGGGGTAACGGGGCTCATCACGATCTCGACCTGGCGCGGCTGCGACGATCCGCCCGATGCCTGGAGAGCGGGTTCGCCGAAATCGCGAGGGCGGCCGCTTTCGAGAGATCCCCGCTGCGGCTTCGCGAACAGATCGGGCGGATTGGACGCGACATGGAACGGCGGATGCTGACGGAAACCGGCGGCAGCAATGCGCACCGAGGCGCGATCTGGGCGCTCGGCTTGCTGGTCGCCGCCACCGCCAGGCACCGTTCGGAGACGAATCCTACGAGCATCGCGACCGCGGCGGCCGACCTCGCACGCCTGCCGGACAGGTTGGCTCCGCCCCTGCCGTCGAGCCACGGCGAGCGGGTCCGCCTAAGATTCGGCGCGGGCGGTGCTCGAAGCGAGGCGCAGGCGGGTTTCCCGCATGCGATCCACGTCGGCCACCCGACACTCTGCGCGGCACGTGCTCGTGGGGTACCCGAAGACCGCGCGAGGCTCGACGCCCTCATGGCCATCATGTCCCGCCTCGACGACACCTGCCTGCTCCATCGCGGCGGCCTCGAGGCGCTGAACGCGGCCAAGACGGGTGCTCGGGCCGTCCTCGACGCGGGCGGGACGGCGACGCCGGCCGGCATCGGGCGCCTGCAACGGCTGCATGACGAACTCATGTCCCTGTGGGCTTCGCCGGGCGGGAGCGCCGACCTGCTGGCGGTCACCCTTTTCCTCGATCGACTCGGACGAGGATCGCGATAGGAGCACCCTCATGGAAACACTGAATTATGAATACGAATCGAAGCAGCCCTTGACGCGTCGGGCTCACGTGGGCGTCGTCGGCTCCGGCGACCTGGAGGTGCTGATCGAGCCTTCCGACCGATCGAATGCGCAGGTCCGGGTGAGGACCAGCGTCGACGGCTATGGCCAGGTCTGGAAGGCGGTCCTCGACCGCTTCTTTTCTCGCTTCGAGTATGCGGCGAGGATCGAGATCAACGACTTCGGGGCGACGCCCGGGACCGTGACGCTCCGGCTCGAACAGGCCGCGGAGGAGGTGCGTTCATGATGGACACCAATCGCGGCGATAACCCGGCCACGAGGGCGATCCGCGAACGATTCCTGTCGCGCCAGAGCGTCATCGAGAAGCGGGCCCGCGAGCGGGCGCAAGCTCTCCTCGATCCCGGCAGCTTCCGCGAGCTGCTCGGGCCGTTCGACCGCTTGGAATCCCCCTGGCTGCCGCTCCAGGGGGTCGTGCCCGAGTCGGATGACGGCGTCATCATCGCGCGCGGGATGTTCTCCGGCCGACCCGCCGTGATCATGGCGATCGAGGGGGCGTTCCAGGGGGGCGGCATGGGGGAAGTCTCCGCCAGCAAGATCGCGGCCGCCCTCGCGCTCGCCCGCCGAGACTGCGAAGCCGGCAAGCCGATCCTTCCGGTGCTGCTGCTCGAGACGGGAGGCGTCCGGCTCCAGGAGGCCAATCTCGGCGAGGCCGCGGTGGCCGAGATCCACGCCGAGATCATCGCGCTGCGCCGGCTCGTGCCGGTTATCGGCGTCATCACCGGCATGGTCGGTTGTTTCGGCGGGATGTCGATCGCCGCCGGTTTGTGCAGCTATCTGGTCATGTTCCCGCAGGCACGGCTCGAATTGAACGGGCCCGAAGTGATCGAACAGGAGGCCGGCATCGACGAGCTCGACGCCAGCGACAAGCACCTGATCTGGAGCCTGATCGGCGGCGAGCAGCGATACGAGACCGGGTTTGCCGATGCGCTGATCGAGGACGACTCCGTAGCCCTGCGGCAGGCCATCCGGGCCCTGGCGGCCCGAGGCGTTCCCGCCCGGCACCGGAGCGAGCGGGTTGAGGAGTTCAGGAGCCGCCTGGCGAAAATTGACCCGGCGGCGCCGCCGGACGGGCCCGCGCTGCGGCGACTCTGGCCAATCGGAGAGACGTCATGAGCACCACGACACCGCCTTCGAACCGAGGTCGGACGTGGTTCCAGGCATTGGCAGAAGGTGCACCTCTTGTCGACGCCGGCCTGGAGAGCGTGGCCGTCGCCGATGCGACCTGGGGAGGCGAGCGGGTAAGGCTCCTCGCCATCGTGCCAGACCCTCGGAATCGCTTTCCCCGTGCCCGGCACGGCGAGCTCGGACTCGAGGAGGGGTGGGGGCTCGCCCATCAAGTCCGCGAAGCAATCGCCGCCGATCGATCAGGAATCAAACGCCCGATCGTCGCCATCGTCGACGTCCAGAGCCAGGCTTACGGGCGCATCGAGGCACTCCTGGGAATCCACCTGTCCCTCGCCGCGGCCGCGGACGCCTATGCGACGGCCCGGATGGCGGGCCATCCCGTCGTCGCGCTGATCGTCGGCACGGCCCTATCCGGAGGCCTCCTCGCGCATGGCGATCAGGCCCACCGGCTGCTGGCGCTGGATGATCCCGGGGTCGTCATCCAGGCGATGCGCAAGGAATCGGCGGCGAGGGTCACTCGGCGGACGGTCGAGGAACTCGACGAACTCGGCAAGATCGTCATCCCGATGGCGTACGACGTCCGGCAGTTCGCCAAGCTCGGCTTGCTTCACGAGCTCATCGCCGGGATCGACGCGGACACCCCGATGGCCGCCCAGGTCGCGAAGGTCAAGGAGCGGGTGATCTCGGCGATCGCCGACATCCGCAACGCTCCCGGCGACCTGACCAGCCGGCTGGACAACGCCGAGGCGAAGGTTAATCGCGCGGCCTCGATCGAGGTCCGGAAGCGATTGGCCGAGCAATGGGACGCACCATGAGGCCCGGCCTCCTCCCCAAGACTCATGACCTGATCCGGCTGCGAGAGCCGATCGCTCTGAAGGCGGATGTGCCGCAGCCGTCATGGGTCGAGGCCGCCCTGAAGCGGGCCCCCTGGGTGGTCGTCCGCCGCGACCATGCCCGTGACGGCCTGCTGCCCGTCGGCGTACGCGGCCAGGCCCGCCAGGAACGATTCGCCGCCTGGCTGGCGGTCGCCGAGATCGCCGAGCGGCTGTCTCCCGAGGAGTTGACCGACCGGCGACGCACGATCGCGCGAGGGCGTAAGGCCGAGGCGCCGGCACTCGCCGCGCTGGACCGAGTGGCGTCGATCCTGACGAGGCGAGGGAATCGGTGGGGCCCTGGCGGCAGCGTCGGCTTCGAAATCGCGACTGGAGTGGCGACGGCGACGTCTTCCAGTGACCTCGACTTGATTCTCTGGCAGGGCCACCGGCTTGGGCCCGTCGAAGTCATCGACCTGCGGGCCGCGCTGGCCGAGGCCGCCGCCCCGGCCCGGGTCGACGTGCTTCTCGAGACGCCGAGTGGCGGAGTCTCCCTCGCGGAACTCGCCACGATGCCGGCGCGGGTGCTCGTGCGCACGCCGGACGGTCCTCTGCTTATGGTCGATCCCTGGGTCGCGGGCCCGCGCGTTGTCTTTTGGGGGGTGTCATGACGATCGCCTTCGTGTTCCCGGGGCAGGGGGCGCAAAGCGAGGGCTTCCTCCATCAACTCCCTCGACATGCCGAAGTCTCGCGGACGATCGAGGAGGCGAGCGACGTCCTCGGCATCAACGTCAATTCTTTCGACACCGCGGAAGCGCTACACTCGACGGCCGTCATGCAGCCCGCACTACTGATCGCGGGCGTCGCCACGGCCCGGGCCCTGATGGCCGAACAGGTCCGTCCCGACGCCGTCGTCGGCATGTCGATCGGCGCCTTCGCCGCCGCGGTCCTCTGCGGCACGCTCTCCTTCCACGATGCCCTTCCGCTCGTCTGCGCGCGAGGCGAGCTGATGGAGGAGGCCTTCCCGAGCGGTTATGGCCTCGCGGCCATCGAGGGGCTCGACGAGGCTCGCGTGGAAAGCATCCTCGAACCGATCCGGACGGGCGAGCTCCCGGTCTACCTTTCCAACGTCAACACCCCTCGGCAGATCGTCGTCGCCGGGAGCGACGCGGCGCTCGCGAAGGCGACGGCCGCCGCTCGTCAGGCAGGTGCGCGCCGCGCCGAGCGTCTGTCCGTCGAAGTCCCATCGCATTGCCCGCTGCTCCAGCCCGTCGCGGATCGCCTCGGGGAACGTTTGGCGAAGCTGCCTTTCAAGCCGCCGTCGATCCCGTACGTGAGCAATCGAGGCGCCCGCCCGCTCCACGACGCCGAGGCCATTCGCCAGGACCTCGCGACCGGCGTCGCCCATCCGGTCCGCTGGTACGACGCCCTCGAAGTCACGCGCGAGCTCGGGGCAAGCCTCTTCCTCGAGATGCCCCCGGGCCACGTCTCCACCCGACTCATCACGGAGTGGGTCCCCGGCGTGAGAGCGGTCTCGGTCGCCGATCAAGGGCTTCGCCACGCGACCGTCCTCGCCGCACGCGAGCGTGATTAGTTTTCGGGGGAAATCCCGTTCATCCCGAGCCGGATTTCCCCCGAGCCTCCGCCAGGTCTACTCCGCCGGCCACTCGCCCTTGATCTTGCTGAAGTCAAACTTCGCGTACCCATCCTCGGCCAGGCGAATCCCCGACTCGACGTAAGCCGAGGGTTCCTCGGGCGACCAAGTCCCTAATCCATCCACGTATCTATTGAACATGCAGAACGCCGCGGCGATGAGGACCGTGTCGTGGATCGCCCGGTCGTCCGCACCTTCGGCCCTTGCGCGTTCGACGTCCTCGGGCTGGACCAGACGGCCGTCGCGCCGGACCTTGTCGGCGATGGTGAGCAAGGCCTTCAGCTTGGGCGAAACCGGAGCGTCGACCCCTTCGGCAAGGACCTGGTCGACCACGTTGCGTTGCTCGCCGAAATGGGCCCGCGCGGCCGCGGCGTGGGACTGGCAGCAGAATCGGCATTCGTTGCCCGCCGAGACATACGCCGCGATCGTCTCGCGCTCGGCAGATGTCAGGGAAGACGGGCTTCGGAGCAGGACCTCGGCCAGATTGTTCAGGTGCTTCGCAGTCTCGGGATAGGCGGCCATCGGGCCGATAATACCGGGGGCGCCTTCGGGCAGGGCAATGTGTGCCATGTCTCGGCCTCGGGGATCCTGGAAGAATCGATTTGCGAGACGAGGATTATCCTGGATGCGGCCGAGGTAAACAACCGGGCGGATCTGGCCGGCTCGCGGACCTCGACAATCTTAATTTTGGATACTCTCGTCTCAGTTCAGAGGTTTAATATATTTTATCAGCCCACCTCAAACCCGTGTCACTTCAATCCTCGGCTTCTCACAACAACAACAACAACAACAACAACAACAACAACACGAGCACCACAAGAAACGCTTATCCACAGCGGATGCCGCTTACCACAGAGGAAACGCAAGACCTCCCCGATTTCACCCGAGTCCATCGGCGCCATCTGCGGATCGTCTTTCATTCCCACATTTCTGATCCCAGCCTTATCCGCCTGATCGAATTCGAGGCGGAAGTGCCTCCCGGCGCACTCGAGCACCGGCCGATGATCGAGAATCATCACCAGGCCGAGATCGCCGTCTATCTGGTGAACTGCCTGCGCCCACGCGATCCAGGCATCCGCATCGTCACCCAGGATCGTGATCTCGATCAATCGTCGTACCGGCTGGACTTTGCCCTCGGCAGCGAACCGACGACCTCCCAAGCCCCAACGCAACCAAGGGATTGGTCGGGGATGCTCTCGGTGCTCGCGACCTTTTTCGGTCGAGGCGTCCAACACATCCAGAGCGGGTACGACCACCTCCTGTTCATCAGCCTCCTTGTCCTCGGCCGCGAAGACACTCTGAGACTTGGTGAAGGTCGTCACGGCCATCACGCTGGCCCACTCGATCACCTTGACGCTGACGGCCCTGGATCTCATACGCGTCCCGGAATGGGTCGTCGAGCCGGTGATCGCGGGGAGCATCGTCTTCGTGGCGATCCAGAACCTGTTCAGGCCGGACTCTTCCCGAGGTCGAAGCCGACTGGCTGCGGCCTTCGTCCTCGGGCTCTTTCACGGGATGGGCTTCGCCGGAGGCCTGCTCGATCTCCTGCAGGGCCTGCCGAAGCCGATGATCCTCCTGGCGATCCTCGGCTTCAGCATCGGTGTCGAGGACATTCGGTGTCGAGGACATATCGCCTTCGATCACGCTCCAACGGATCGGTTCGGCGATCATCTTGGTGGCGGGGTTCTCCTATGTTTGCGTGACCCTCTCGGCCATTCCCTGAGGATCGGCCCGGGGAAGCGACAAACCTCGGCAGCTGTCCGTCCATTTTCAGGACAGCTTCGACGAGCCGCGCGGCAGGGGCTCCACGTAGCCTGAGCAATGCGGCATGGACTTGGCCGGCATTAAGGATTATGACATTTCTATGGACACCCGGATTGGTTGCGAATACGATTAAGTTTCGCCCCACACCGGATTCCGTCTGTTGAACCATTCGGTGAGTCCGGCTCCGTCCGTCGCGTCATCGTCACGGGTGGAATCGGCAGGGCACCTCGTCTCTCGGTCACTCACTTAGCGACGAATCCTTAAGGCTCGGACTCCATCGAGGATGAGGGTGCGATGTCGCACAAATTAAAAGGCCAGCTCAAAGCGGAATGGGTCATCGCGAAGGCAAGCCCCGACCGGGTCTTGTACTGGCTCGAAGAGGCCAAGCGCGGGCGGCAGCGCTGGTGGTTGATGATCTTCAAGCCATCCAAGCGCCGATACCTCGACGGCTTCATCGAGACGCTCGAGGCCCATTTGAACCCGGCTCCGAAGCCCGATCCGGCGTCGAGGTCAGGCCGACGATCCTCGAGCCGTTCTCGACGGGAGTGAGCTCGACTCGCGGCCGATCCGGGGCCCGGCACGGTCGGCCGGGACGTTCGGACCGTCCGAAGATAGGGCAGGGAACGGCGGGCGGGGAGCATTCCGGACCTCCCGTCAACCCTCCTCGTGCACCAGATCGCCTTCGCGAATTCGCCTACGGGCTCCGAGTCGATCGTGAGGCGACGGAGCCCCGGGACGCGCCTCGCCCTTCCTTCGCCAGACTTCGATGGCCCCGAATTTGGCCTCGGGTTGATAATGCGCCCGGACCGTCTGCTCGATCAAACCGATGTCGAAGGTCGGGTCGGGACCGACCTCGCCGGGCGACCAGACGACGACCGAGTCGGGACATTGCCGCAAGGCCTCGGCAAATCGGGGCTGATCCTCGGCGTTTACCATGCGGAGCCACGCCAAGGACTCGGCCGGGAACGCCGAAGGTCGGTCGACGGACGCGGTGAGTGCCGGATCCCCTTTGAGGACGTTGGCCACGCGGGTCGCGGGCAAGGTCGTTTCCCTGAGATAGTTCAGGACAGCCCGGTAATCGCGCCAGGGATAGTACGCCGAGGTTGCGACAGTCCCCGCCCGATAGCCGTAGGGCGGAGCTTCGGGGATCCCGCCCTGGCGGAGGATCGCGATCGCTCGCCAGGCCCCACCCAGGATGCAGTTGTACGGGCGGATCGTCGTCCCCAGGGAGAGGATCGTCAGGATCGCCACCAACTGGAGCGAAGGCGACGGCCGCCGCAACGTCAGGACCAGCGACGCGACGGCGGTCAGGCTGATCGACCAGACCAGCGTCAAGGGGATGTCCAGGTACGAGTGCGGGAACGGGCTCAACGGCTTGTACAAGGTGACTCCCGCCAGGGCCGTCCCCCAGGTCAGGGCCATCCTCCTCATCGAGGTGCCGGCCGACCGGCCGAGGATCAGGAGGGCCGCGGGGACAAAAGCGAGGCGCATCGGCATGACCTGGAAGAACCAGCCGGTCAACGCCCTGGACACCGTGACCTGGTTATACCGGCTCCCATAACCGACCAGCCGGAGCCCGCGCACGAAGTCGGGGACGACCCCCGCCAGCACGAGCGGGAGGAACGCGAGGGCGAGAAAGACGACGAAGGCGACGGCCCACTCCACGAGCGCCCGGGCCGTGTCCGCCCACGGCCCTCCCGGCCGACGCGCCGACTCGTCGACCGCCAGCACGAGCGCCGGCAGGAACAGCACCGTCTGGGGTCGGAAGGTCACCGCCAGGGCGAAGGCGAGGGCCGAGGCCAGGCGCCCGGCACGGCCCCTCCACCCCTCCGCGGCCAGCAGGCCCAGGACGGCGAAGCAGGGCCCGTGCCAGTCCTTCTGGCCGGTATGGGCATAGTCCAGCCCCAGGTAATAGCTCAGGAAGGTGAGGTACCCGACCAACCCCGGCACGATCGCCCCGATCCGGGCCCGGCTCCAGGCGAAGAGCGACAGGCCGAGCGCGATCAGCAACCCCGCATCGAAGGCATAGAAGGGGACGGTCCGCCCCCAGCCGGCCACCTTCCCCAGCGCCCAGAAGAGATAGATCGAGCCGGGAAAGTTATTGCACCGCATGTCGCGGTAAGGCAACCTCCCGAGATCCCAGGCCCGGGCCATCGTCCCGTGGACGTCGTGATCCGCCCAGAATGGCCAGGTGAGGTAGTGCGGGACCCACGTCGCAAGCTGGACCGCGACGAGCCCGAGCAAGGACAAGGCGAGCGGTCCCCGCAGGACCCAGGCCGAGAACCCATCCCCCGAGTCCGTCTCGGCCGACGCGGGTGGCTGATCCTGACGAGTGCCCACGCCCTCGCGAATCAAGGCGTCAATCCCTGACATCCCAAGAGGCTCCTCAGCCGCAGTTCATCCGTGTTGAAAACGCTTCTAGCCATGTCCAAACCTAGTCGCGAGCCTAACTCCGGGGTCGAGGTCCCTCCGAGGTGGCGACGTCGTCCATTCTCCCCGGTCCCTCGTCCGAGGGCGAGGGGTCTTTCCAATCGACCCGGAGCGAGGCTAGCGCCTCTCTCGAAACCCTGCGGATCTCGGAATTCGAAGATTCCGGGAATAATCGGGGGCCCACCGGGCACTCTCGTGCAAATGACGACGAAGTGAGGGTTGGGATTGATGGCGAACAAGGCGACGATGAGCGTCCTCAAGCAGGTCGAGGCCCTCTTCCAACAAGGGGGTTCGGGCTCTGGCCTGACCGACGGAGAGTTGCTCGGCCGGTTCGCCGATCGCCCCCGGCAAGAGACGTTTGGCGAGGCAGCGTTCGCGGCGATCGTCGACCGCCACGGCGGGATGGTCCTGCGGGCCTGCCGGCGTGTCCTCGGAGACGAGCACGCAGCCCAGGATGCCGCACAGGCCACGTTCCTGGTCCTGGCGCTTCGCGCCCACTCGATCGGCAGACGCGAGTCGGTCGGGGCCTGGCTGCATGGCGTTGCGCTCCGCGTCGCGGCCAAGTCTCGGGTTGCGACGGCCCGGCGGCGGGTCAACGAGCGCCGAGGCGGCGAGATCGCGGCAGGACGAATGGACCGCCAAGCCGATCTCGACCCCGACCGCTGGGCCGAACTCCACGAGGAGTTGGGCCGACTCCCGGAACCGTTCCGAGGCCCCGTCGTCCTCTGCGACCTCGAGGGCCTGACCCAGGAGCAGGCCGCCGCACAGCTCCGCATCCCGCTCGGGACCGTCCAGAGCCGGCTGGCCCGAGGCCGGGCCAAGCTCAAGGTGCGCCTGACCGCCCGGGGCATCGCCCCGGCCTCCGGGGCCCTCGGGCTGGGTCTCTCCTCCTCGACGGCGACGGCCATGCCTCCGTCGTGGATCGAGGCGACGACCAGGGCCGCCGTCCAATTCACCATCCGAGGGAGCGAGGCCGTCAAGGCCGGCGCGTCGCCGGCATCCGCCGGCCTCGCGTGGGAGGTCTTGCGGACGATGAAACTCCTCAATCTGGGCGCCGCCCTGGCAACGACGCTGCTCGTCGCCCTTGCGCTCGCCGGCGCGGCCGCGCTGGCACGATCCGAGTCAGATGCGCCTGCTCCCAATCAGGTGGCTGCGAAGAAGGTGCTGGCCGTCGCACCCGAGCCCACTGCAAAACCAACGATGCCCGGCTCTCCAGAGTCGATCACGGTGCGAGGGATCGTCCGGGACGACAAAGGTCGTCCCCTCGCCAAGGCCTGGATCGGAAGCAGCCCTCGGCGGCTCAACGATACCTGGGAATCCCCTCGGCCGGAGGACATCCGCGAGCGTCCGGAGCCGTTCCGCGACGCGAAGGGGGTCGTCATCCCTCCCGGCCGCATCGGGAAGTATTTCGAGGCCCGATCCCCGAACGGCGCGTGGCGACCGATCAGCCCCGACGACATCCGACCCTGGGAGGGGATCGTGCTGAGCGGGGGAGGGGCCCTCTCCGAGGAGGAAGCCGCCAAACTCAACAGCCCGTACAGCATCCGAGTCGCCAAGGGGAGCTGGTGGATGAGCTCCTTGCCCGGGAACCAGAATGCCGACCGTACCGACGCCGAAGGCCGTTTCACCTGCGTCTTCCCGCGCTTCGGCAGCAACCGGACCAAGCTCCACTTCGCCTCGCCCGACTTCACCCTCCAGGCGATTCAGGTCGTCCCGACCAGTGACCCGGGAAAGCCGCTCGATATCGCCCTCCAGCCGACGCGACTCGTCCAGACTCGGGTCATCGAGGCCCCCAGGGACGACCCGAAGGTTTCCCTGCGTTGGTTCGCAACTCGCTTGGATGCGACGGGCGAGGCCCGTGAGGAGTGGCAGGACTGGATCCTGCCCGATCCGAATGCCAACGAGCCCGACCACGTGAAGCGCCGCCTCGAAACCCGACTCCCGGCCGGTCGCTACAGGATCGGCTTCGAATCGTTGACGTTGCAACGCTCGGTCGACATCGAAGTCTCCCCCGGTGAGGCTCCGCTCGAGCTCCCCGACATCACGCTCGAGAGTTTTGCGAGCCTCCGGATGATCGGCCAGTCCGCGGCGAAGATCGACGCCACCAACCTCGAAGGGAGGCCGGTCAACCTGGCCGACTTCCGCGGCGAGGTGGTCGTCCTCGATTTCTGGGCCGCCTGGAGTGGCCCTTGCATCGAGAGGATGTCTCTCCTGATGGAGTTACACAAAAGATTCAAGGACAAGCATCTGGTGATCCTCGCGCTACACGACGGCTCGATCACCTCGGCCGAGGACTACCGAAAGGCCATTGAGCCGATCCAGCGAGCCCATTGGGGAGGTGCCGACCTACCCTTCCGCGTGCTGATCGACCAGCCCCAGGCCCGCTCAAGGCCCCTCCCCGTTGGTGGCGGCCTGGGCCAGAAAGGCTCGGGACGTTCGGCGGAGACCTATGAGATCTTGAATTGGCCCTCGACCTTCGTGATCGCCACGGACGGAACGCTCGTCGGGAAATTCGAAGGGCGAGATGACCTCGAGGGGGCGTTGGAGGATCAGTTCGGCCTCCCTCGTTCCAAGCCCTCGAGGCCGATTGCGAGCAGCCGATCCGAGCCCCCGCCAATCCACCGCGATGTGGCCGTCAAGGGCAAGGTCGTCGGGACGAACGGCGATCCGGTGCCAGGTGCTTGGCTCGTGCCGCAAGACGTCTCCTCTCGCGAGAAACGCATCAGGACCGGCCCCAAGGGGGAGTTCGCGTTCACTATTGAAAAGGTTCTCATTGATCATTTCTGGGTTCGCGTCGAGGCCGAGGGGCTGGCGGCGGCGTTGTTTCGGATCGAGTCGTCGGGGCTAGTCCCTCGCCCTCTCAGGCTGGGGGTTGGGGTCGCCGTCAAAGGCCGATTGGCTCGGGACGGCAAGCCGGTCGCGGACATCCCCATCACGCTCCAGCAAGCCGCCGGAGACTGGGAGGGATCCCCGATCTACCTGGAGACCAGGACCGACGCCCAGGGCCGATTCCTCTTCCCCCACGCGGGGGCCGCCAGGGCGATGTCGCTGGCAGCGACCACGGGGAGCTTCAAGGACCAGGGGGCCTTCGTCCCTCGACGCTTCAAGAGCGGCACCGACGGGACGACCGTGGAGCTCGGGGATCTCGAAGTCAGGGCAGGGCGTCGGCTCGCAGGCCGGGTCGTGTTCTCGGACGGGAAGGCGATCCCCGCGAAGACCACGGTCATGGCCTCGACCGAGGGCGCCCCGGGCCTGCTCCGGGCGGAGGTCGATCGACGGGGGAGATTCGAGGTCCTCGGGCTGCCCGAGTGCGAGGTCTCGATCGCCGTCCGGTTCCCGGACACCTCGACCTGGCTTCCCGAGGGATACCGGCTCTCGTCCTCGAACAAGTGCCTCGACCCTTTGAATTCGGCCTTCATCGTCGGACGTCTCGATCGCGACGTCGCCGACCTGACCATCCTCTTCGAGCCCGGCGGGAACCCTCGGGGCGAGCGTGATCCCGGACGGCTCCTGGACTTCGCGGAGGCCAGGGCCGGGACGATCACCGCCGCTCCACCCGAGGCCTCCCCTGCGAAGTAACGCGGGACGCCACCTCGATGTCGACGCGGTCCCTTGGTCGCCCTCCCTATAATCGGGGTGACGGCCGCGTCGCCAAAGTTGGGCGGCCGGTGCTGAGGCCCACCCTCAAGGGCGGGAGCCTCGGTCCCCGGAGCGATTCGGATGAAAGACCTCGCCGACGTCCCGTTTTCGGTCCTGGACCTCGCCCCGATTTGCGAGGGGGGGTCGGTCTCGCAGGCCTTCCGGAACTCGCTCGACCTGGCCCAACACGCCGAGGCGTGGGGATACCAGCGATACTGGGTGGCCGAGCACCACAACATCCAGGGGATCGCCAGCGCGGCGACCTCGGTCGTGATCGGCCACATCGCGGGGGGGACGTCGAAGATCCGGGTCGGGTCCGGCGGGATCATGCTGCCGAACCACGCCCCCCTGGTGATCGCCGAGCAGTTCGGCACGCTCGAGGCCCTCTACCCCGGCCGGATCGACCTCGGGCTGGGACGAGCCCCCGGCGGCGATCAGAGGACAGCGTACGCCCTCCGCCGGAAGTCAGGAGGGAGCGGCGACACCTTCCCCGAGGACCTGCTCGAGCTCCAGTCGTACTTCCGCCCCGCGGCCCCCGGCCAGGCCGTCCGCGCAGTCCCCGGCGAAGGGCTCGACGTCCCGATCTGGCTGCTCGGCTCGAGCGACTTCAGCGCCCGCCTCGCGGCCGAGTTGGGTCTGCCGTTCGCGTTCGCCTCCCACTTCGCGCCGGACTACCTCGACGCGGCACTCGCTCTGTATCGCCGCTATTTCAAGCCCTCGGAATCGCTCGAAGTACCTCGAGTGATGGTCGGCGTGAACGTCTTCGCCGCCGAGACCGACGAGGAGGCCCGTCGCCTCTTCACGTCGCTCCAGCAAGCCTTCCTCAACCTCATCCGCGGCCGCCCCGGCCCGCTGCCTTCGCCCGTCGAGGACATCGACGAACTCTGGAGCTCCGCCGAGCGGGCGCACATCCACCGGATGACCCGAGTCTCCGCCGTCGGGTCGCCCGAGACGGTGCGCCGAGAGCTCCAGGCGATCGTCGCCGCAACGGATGCCGACGAGCTCATCCTCACCGGCCAGATCTTCGACCACCAGGCGCGCGTCCACTCGTTCGGGATCGCCGCCGAGATCCACAAGGCCCAACCCGAGCACGCGGGTCGACCGGCCTGAGTCGTCCCGAAGCCGGACCGCGAAGGGCGTCGATTCCTCGCCACCCCCTAGGCAACGCCCGCATAGTCATTATAAAATCGGGAACATGCTCAGGCCCTGGACGGTCGATCTTAACGCATCGACAACCCTGGGCCCGCGTGATCGCGAGGCGCCGATGCCTCGTCTGCCCAGCAACTGAGGCAACACCCCGTCGATACTTGCGGGTCCCCGAGCCGACCCGTCCGATCCTTGCGAGGATCAGCAGACCTTGGCAAGGAAGTGGCCCGCGAACCTTCCGAACGAACGCAACCAACCTCGAGATCTGTTCATTCCCACCCGAATCGCGGCCTTCCGGCGCGATTGCGAGCCCTGCCGATTATGACGGCTGCGGCGCCTCTTACATTCTCCCGAATCACTTTGGTAGAATTTCCGCTCGAATGCGCCGGGTTTGGGAGGGATGGCCAGCCCTGCCGATGATTGGGAAGATTTTCCACGCCACCGTGGAGACGAAAGGACCTTACGTGTCTCAACCAGACCGCTATTTATTTACCAGTGAATCTGTCTCGATGGGCCATCCCGACAAGATGGCGGACCAGATCTCCGACGGGATCCTGGACGCGATCCTGGCGCAGGATCCGACCGCCCGCGTCGCTTGCGAGAGCCTGCTGACGACCGGGCTGGTCTGCCTCGCGGGCGAGATCACGACCACGGCGCTGATCGACTATCCGACGATCGTCCGCCAGGTTGTGCGCGACATCGGGTACACCTCGAGCGAGATGGGCTTCGACGCCACGACCTGCGCGGTCCTGGTCGCGCTGGGCAAGCAGTCGCCCGACATCGCCCAGGGCGTCGACGAGAACAGCGAGAAGGGCAAGGACATCGGTGCCGGCGACCAGGGGATGATGTTCGGCTACGCGTGCAACGAGACGCCGGAGTTCATGCCGCTGCCGATCGCCCTGTCGCACCGGATCATCAACCGGATCACCGAACTGCGCCAGAACGGCACGATCCCCTGGCTCCGGCCCGACTCGAAGAGTCAGGTGACCGTCGAGTATGAAGGGGCGACCCCGGTCCGGATCAACACGGTCGTCGTCTCGACGCAGCACGACCCCGGCGTCTCGCACGCCGAGATCGTCGAGCGGGTCAAGAATGAGGTCATCCTGCCGGTTCTGCCGCCCGAGCTGGTCGACGCCAAGCTGATCCTCCACATCAACCCGACCGGCAACTTCGTGGTCGGCGGCCCGCACGGCGACTCCGGCGTCACGGGCCGGAAGATCATCGTCGACACCTACGGCGGCCGAGGTCGTCACGGCGGCGGCGCCTTCAGCGGCAAGGATCCCACGAAGGTCGACCGCTCGGCCGCCTACATGGCCCGCTACGTGGCCAAGAACATCGTCGCCTCCGGCCTGGCCGAGCGCTGCGAGATCCAGCTCGCCTACGCCATCGGCGTGTCCGAGCCGGTCAGCATCCACGTCGACACCGAAGGGACCGGCCAGATCCCCGACGCGGAGATCGCCGAGCTCGTCCGCAAGACCTTCCCGCTGACCCCGGCCGGCATCATCCGTCACCTCGACCTGCGCCGCCCGATCTACCGCAAGACCGCCTCCGGCGGCCACTTCGGTCGATCCGAGCCCGAGTTCACCTGGGAAGCGACCGACAAGGCCGCCGCCCTGCTCAAGGCCGCGGGACGAACGGCGATGGCTTGAGTAGGCAGTAGACATCGGGAGTAGACAGTAGGCAGTAGACAGTAGACAGCAGTCGGAAAGGGGAGGTTAGGGAGCCCTTCGGAACTCCCCGGTTGCCGTCGCTTGCGATGAGGGACCGATTCTCACCGGGATCCGCAACTACTGTCTACTGTCGGCGTCTCGCCGGAGTTTCCGTCTACTGTCCGCATGGTCGTGCATTGAATCCTGTGTCTCTCTTGACCACAACCTCTTTCTAGTCACACAAATCCTCCGACACGAGTTGGCTGACCTTTCATCACAATCTTCTGCCATTTTGCTTCCTGCACCCAACGACCCTTCCAAATCTAGCGATTTCTTACTCATACAACACCGGCTTTCAATTGCTCATACACCTTCCAAATCAACGGCCTACTTTCGTCCACTGAAGATCTAATGAGTACTGGCAAACAATTTCTACTTTAATTGAGCACTTAACAACGACGACCAAGCGCCCTTTAACGTCTCCCATTTTCCGATCTACTGTTTACTGCCTACTGCCTACTCCCTGGTATCGGAATGGCCCTGTCTCCCATCCAGCACCTATCCCTCGAGTCGTTTCAGGCGGCCTTTGGTGGCGAGCCGACGGCGTACGCCCAGGCGCCGGCGCGGGTGGAGTTGCTGGGGAATCACACGGACTATAACGGTGGGCTCGTCCTCGCGGCGGCCATCGACCGTGTGACGGTGGTGGTTGGCCGAGCCGCGTCCGGGCGCGTCTGTCGGGCTCGTTCGGTGAACTTCGCGCAAGGTGACCACTTCGATCTCGATGACCTGGGGGCCGATGAGTCGGGGTCGTGGGGCCGGTATGTCCGCGGTGTCGTCTGGGCCCTGAAAGAAGCTCGGGAGGGGAGATTCTCGGCTGGATTCGACGCCGTGATTGCCGGCGACGTGCCGCTCGGTGCGGGGCTCTCGAGCTCCGCGAGCTTGCAGGCTTCGCTCGCCATGTTCCTGAACGCGGCGGGCTTGCTCGGCGGAGGAGTAGGCCAAGGTGTCGACCTCGACGACTCGGCGCGCATGGCACTGGCGAAGACGCTCCGACGGAGCGAGAACGCGTATGTCGGCGTCCAGTCGGGACTCCTCGACCAGTTCTCGGTCCTCTTCGGCCGCGCGGGTTTCGCCCTCAGCCTCGACTGCCGCGACCTCGCGTACGAGCGGCTTCCCCTCGGCAACCCCGCGCCGGCGATCATCGTCTGCGACTCGAAGACGTCGCGACAGCTCGCCGACGGGATGTACAATCAAAGACGGCTCGAGTGCGAAAAAGTCGTGGCCTATTTCCAGGCCAAGCGAGGCCCGGAGGCCGCCTCCTGGCTCCGCGACATCTCGCTGGACGACCTCGCGTCGGTCTGGGATGACCTCGACCCGGTCGCAAGGCGCCGGGCCCGTCACGTCCTCACCGAGAATGATCGCGTCCGACGCGGGGCCGAGGCCCTCCGTCGGGGCAACCTGGCGGGCTTCGGTCGCTTGATGTCGGAGTCGCACGCCTCGAGCCGGGACGACTTCGAGAACAGTTCCAAGGCCCTGGATGCCCTCATCGAGGCCGCCGAGGGGGCCCCCGGCTTCCTCGGAGGCAAGCTCTCGGGAGCCGGATGGGCCGGTTGCACCGTCAACCTCGTCGACTCCGCCCGAGCCGACGTCTTCGCCGAATCCGTCCGCCAGGGCTATGCACAGCGAACGGGCATGCTCCCCGATATCCACGTCTGCCACGCCGCAGACGGCGCGTCGGGCCGCCTCCTCGCCTGAGCGATTCCATCAACCGAGCTTGATCCCCATTCACTCGCGCGCGAACGTTCCCGGCCGGCCCTGCCGTGCAGTGTGATGCGGGACGCCCGAGCCGGGTCGCCAAGGACTTCCGCTGGAGGAACTCGCGGGAGATCCTCAATTCCGTGGGGTTGAATTCCTTGAATTGAAGGATCTGATTGGCCATGCCCCCCGCATACGTTTAAGCGTTTGAAACGACGGCGTTCCAGAATGACAACGAACACGAGACTTGCAAACTTCACCCTCTTGGGAAATGCTAAAACGTGGCGATCAAGGCCCTGAGGATCTCTCCTGCCTCCCGGCTTTCTCGCAGGGGTCGCCACAAACTCTCCAGAGCCCCGACGCGACGGATTGGCGTCGTCCACCGCCCGACTTCGCCACCCCGGATCATCCCGCCCTGGACAGTCCTCGGTTCAGCTCATGAGGTATTCAAGGTGCGTTCACTGGGAACCGAGCTTGATTTGCCGCGAGGGGACGGGGCCCTGGTCCGTTTAGGAAGCCTCGCCCTGGCGATCCTCCTGGGACTGGGGCTCGCCAGCCCGACCCTGGCCGGGCCGACCGATGCCGAGGGCATCGCCTTCTTCGAAAAGAACATCCGCCCGATCCTGGTCGAGCGCTGCTACTCGTGCCACTCGACCCAGGCCAAGAAGATCCAGGGCGGATTATCGCTCGATACGAAGGCGGGGTGGGAGAAGGGGGGCGACCTCGGGACTTCGATCGAGCCCGGAGCCCCGGACAAGAGCCTCTTGATCGAAGCCGTCCGGTACAAGGACGACTTGAAGATGCCCCCGAAGGGGAAGCTCCCCGACCGCGAGGTCGCGTTGCTGACCCGCTGGGTCGCGATGGGGGCCCCCGACCCGAGGACCGGGGCGACGTCCGCCACATCGTCGCGGGGGATCGACCTCGAACGAGGCAAGGCGTTCTGGGCGTTCAAAGCGCCGATGGAGCCGGCCACCCCCGAGGTCGTGGACACCACCTGGCCGACGTCCACGCTCGATCGATTCACCCTCGCCGGGCTCGAAAAGCAGGGGCTTCGGCCGGCCCCACACACCGACAAGCGGACCTTGATCCGACGCGCCACCTTCGACCTGACCGGGCTCCCGCCTACTCCCGAAGACGTGGAGGCGTTCCTGGCGGATCGCTCGACGGACGCCTTCGCCAAGGTCATCGACCGGCTCCTCGCCTCGCCCCGGTACGGCGAGCGTTGGGGGAGGCACTGGCTCGACGTCGCCCGATACTCCGACTCGAACGGCCTGGACGAGAACACCGCCTATGGAAACGCCTGGCGGTATCGCGACTATGTCATCGCCTCGATGAACGCCGACAAGCCGTATGACCGGTTCCTCCTCGAACAGTTGGCCGGCGACCTCCTCTCCTCGGGGGCCTCGGAGGCCGAGACCCGTGAGCGCTGGATCGCAACCGGGTTCCTGTCGCTCGGTCCGAAAGTGCTGGCGGAGGTCGACGAGAAGAAGATGGAGATGGACATCGTCGACGAGCAGATCGACACGGTCGGTCGGGCCTTCATGGGCCTGACCCTCGGCTGTGCCCGCTGCCACGACCATAAGTTCGACCCAATCTCCACCGCCGACTATTACGGGCTGTCGGGCATCTTCCAGAGCACCCGGACGATGGAGTCGTTCACCAAGCTCGCGAAGTGGCACGAGTACCCAGCCCCCACCGAACAGGACAAGGCCCGCCTGGCCGAGCACGAAGCGGCCGTGAAGGCACGCAAAGCCGAGATCGAACGCGTCGTCGGTCAGGCAAACGACCGTCTCAAGGCCGAGCCGAAAGCGGGAGGTAAACTCCCGGAGATGCCCGAGTCGCTCTACCCCGAGGCGACGAAGGCCGAGCTCAAGAAGCTCCGCGACGCCCTGGCCGAGTTGGAAAAGACAGCGCCCGAGATGCCGACGATCATGGGGGTCAAGGAGGGCAAGGCCGTCGCGGCCAGGATCCAGATCCGAGGCAACCACCTGACCCTGGGTGACGAAGTCCCGAGGCGGTTCCCGACCGTCCTCACCTCGTCGAAGACGACGATCGACAAGGAACGGAGCGGACGCCTGGAGCTGGCGCGTTGGCTGGTCGACGGCTCCCACCCCCTCACCGCTCGGGTCATGGTCAACCGAATCTGGCGCTGGCACTTCGGCCAGGGCCTGGTTCTGACCCCCGACAACTTCGGCACGATCGGGGAGCGGCCGGCCAACCCGGCGCTCCTCGACTGGCTGGCACTCCGGTTCGTGGAAGGGGGATGGTCGATCAAGGCCATGCACCGCCTCATCATGCTCTCGAGCACCTACCAGGAAGGGAGTACTCACGACCCGAAGGCGATGCAGGTCGACCCAGAAAACCGGCTCCGCTGGCGCTGGGACCCTCGACGGCTCGAGGCCGAGGAGATCCGCGACGCCCTCCTGGCCGTCGGTGGAAGCCTCGATCCGACGATGCGAGGGCCCGTCCTCCACGTCAAGAACCGCGACTACCTCTTCGACCACACGTCCCTCGACCACACTCGCTACGACTCGAAGCGCCGGGCGGTCTACCTCCCGGTCATCCGGAACAACGTCTACGACGTCTTTCAGCTCTTCGACTTCTCCGACCCGACCGTGATGAGCGGGAACCGGGCCGTGACGACGGTCGCCTTGCAATCGCTGTTCATGATGAACAGCGACCTCGTCCACGACGTCGCCGGGCAATTAGCCCGTCGCGTGCTCGACCGAGGGGACCTGGACGACGCCGGGCGGGTCGGGATTCTCTTCGCGGAAGCCTACGGGCGACCGCCGACGGACCTCGAAACCGGCAAGGCCCTGGCATTCGTCGATCGCTACACGACTGCGGCGGGTCCGGAGGAAGGGGACGAGGCCAAGGGACGGCGGCTTGCCTGGCAGGCTTACTGTCAGATTGTCGTAGCCTCAAACGAGTTTATCTACATCCGATAACGCGGAGACGGGAGACTCTGGCCATGCAAGCCCCCACCCGATTGCCCTCCCGACGCCGGATGCTCCAGGATTGCGCGGCGGGCTTCGGCTCCCTCGCGATGGCCGCGATGTTGGCCGGGGAGTCGCGAGCCCCTGGGGCGGTCGCCGTACCGGCCCCCGATCCGCTGGCCCCCCGATCGCCCCATTTCGCCCCCAGGGCCAAGCGGGTGATCTTCCTGTTCATGACAGGAGGCCCGTCGCACATCGACACGTTCGACTACAAGCCATCCCTCCAGCGCGACGACGGCAAGCCCCTCCCGTTCGCGAAGCCGAGGGTCCAGTTCGCCGAGACCGGCAAGCTCCTCGGCTCCCCTTGGAAATTCAAACGGTATGGCGAGAGCGGGAGCTGGGTCAGCGAGTTGTTCCCCCATGTGGCGACCTGCGTCGACGACCTCTGCTTCCTCCACTCGCTGCACGGGACCAACGCCGCACACGGCGGGGCCCTCCTGAAGCTCCACACGGGGAGCGACAACTTCGTCCGCCCGAGCATGGGCTCCTGGCTCACCTACGGCCTCGGCACCGAGAACGCCAACCTGCCCGGCTTCATCACCATCTGCCCGACCCTCGCCCACGGCGGCGTCAAGAACTGGGGCTCGGCCTTCTTGCCCGCCCCCTACCAGGGCACCCCCCTGGGGAATGCCAGCATCCCCGCGGACAAGGCCCGCGTCAGCTACATCAAGAACAGCCACATCACGCCGAACCTCCAGCGCCTCCAGCTCGACATGCTCGCAGAGGTGAACCGCGACCACCTCGCCCAGGGTGGGGCCGACCAGGCCCTCGAAGGACGACTCGAGTCGTTCGAGCTGGCCTTCCGCATGCAGACCGAGATGCCCGAGATCGAGGACATCTCCGACGAGGCTCCCGCCACCCGCAAGGCCTACGGCCTCGACGACCCCGTCACGGCGAATTTCGGCCGTCAGTGCCTCCTCGCACGACGCTTCTCCGAACGCGGGGTCCGGTTCGTGCAGGCCACTCATAGCGACGCGTTCGTGCAGTGGGACCAGCACAGCGAGCTCAAGAAGGGCCACACCAAGAACTCCCGCGAGGTCGACCAGCCGATCGCCGCGTTGTTGAAAGACTTAAAAGCGCGTGGGCTCCTCGACGAAACGCTCGTCCTCTGGGGAGGCGAATTCGGCCGGACCCCGACCGCCCAGGGCACCGACGGCCGCGACCACAACCCCGAAGGCTTCACCATGTGGCTCGCCGGCGGCGGCGTCAAACCGGGCTTCCACTACGGGGCCACCGACGAGTACGGATACTACGCCGTCGACCAGAAAATGCACATCCATGACCTCCATGCGACCCTCCTCCACCTCCTGGGCCTCGACCACGAACGACTGACCTACCGCTACGCCGGCCGAGACTTCCGCCTCACCGACGTTTCTGGGCGAGTCGCTCACGAGATCTTCGCATAAAGGCGAAAAGAGCGTTTCACGGATGTCTGGCGATTGGGTGCTATGAAACTTAATATTCCGACCTTTCTGGATCTCTTCCTGAGGTCCAGTTTCTACAAACCTGCTACGGTGATCCTGAGCGTAGAGGAGCTAAACTTCGCAGGCCGAATGCTCGGCTTCCAGTTCGAGGGCCCTCCGCAGCAAATGATTGCCGGCCCCCCCGACGCCAATGGCGAAGCACCCTGGATACCGGTCGACAGCCCGATCACGGAGAGGATGGTCGCCGGATTTGAGAAATTCGTGGGTGCGTCCCTTCCCCCCGTGTTCAAGGAATATCTCCGTTTCAAGTCACTCCTCGGCATGGATCTCTACGAAGGGATCCTCCCCGACATCGATCCCCGTTATCCGCTGGAGTGGCTCGAATGGTGCGTCCTCCGGCAGGAACGTCCGCCATACCGGACGAAGCCTTGGCTGATCCCTTTGACCTACGGCCCCGCGGGATTGAGCGAACTCTGTCTGGACACGAGCCGACCCGACCGATCCGGCGACTACCCGCTCATCATCATCCATCACAATGAGTTCGACCAAGCCACCCCCGATAGCGAGCACTGGACGGTCGAGGACATCAGACAACGTCAGGTATTCGATAGCTTCGAGGCGTACTTCCAGTTCCTGTGCCATTGGCTGATCTTCAAGAGCGAGCCAAGGGGCGATGATTTCTTCCCGGACGGGTTGTCCCGTACCGGGAAGCCGAGGCCCCCAGAAATCTATTACTCGTAATCCAGCCACGAACTCCTCTCTCCGCCTTTCCCCAGTCCCGCGGCCTGCCTATGCGTTTACTCCTGAGCATCGGGCGTTACGGGACCGATGATTCGAAAGCCCTAGGTCTTTTGGATCTTTTCCAATCCGCATGGCACGACTTCCCGACAAATGCCCAGTCTTCGGGAAAGGACTCCTTCGAACTAACAAGAGACAGGCAGGAGGTCGGCATGCTCTGGGCACGCATCTTGGCGGACATCGTGGTGGTGGTCCACACGTTCTTCGTGGCCTTTGTGGTCCTCGGCATGGGGGCGATCGTGCTGGGATTGGTCCTTGGCTGGGGATGGGTGCGGAACTTCTGGTTTCGCGTGCTCCACCTGGCGGCGATCGGCGTCGTGGCGGCCCAGGCGCTGGTCGGGGTGATGTGCCCGCTCACGGTGCTGGAGAATCACCTGCGGCGGCTCGCGGGGCAGGAGACCTATCCGGGGGCCTTCATCGGATACTGGGCTCATCGGCTCATCTTCTTCCAGGGGGAACCCTGGGTCTTCACGGTGGCATACACCCTCTTCGGCGTCTCTGTGCTCGGGGCATTCCTCCTGGGGCCCCCACGCTGGCCCTGGAAACCGACGGTCGCGCGGGGAGAGGCGGCAAACCCTTGATTCGTCCCGAGCGAGGCGGGGATGATAGGGCGAGCCCGGGTCGGCTCGCGCCGGAAAGAAGCCGACGACGCAACAAGGCCCGACGGCCTTCGCGTCCGGCCATTGACGAACGTTCTCCGGGTTTGACGTCAAGCACGAGGTCGGACAGCCCCCCTCAGGTCGCACGGAGGAATTCTCGATGCCAAGCCACCGCGGTCTCGGTCTCTGTCTCGGCGCCCTCGTCCTTTCCCTGACGCCGGCGTTCGCCATGGCCGAGACGTGCCTCTCGCCCTTCGTCAAGCGGCTGGATCGCGCCGAGAAGTACCTGTATGTCCTTTGCGTCGACGCCGACGCCAAGGACAACGACTTCGTCGCCGTGGTGGACGTCAACCCGGATAGCCCGACGTACGGGTCGATCACGACCACCGTCGACCTCGGTAGCAAGGGGAACGAGACGCACCACTGGGGGTTCACCGACGACCGGACGCGGATCTGGGCGGGAAGTCTCTTCTCGAGCCGGATCTGGATCCTCGACGTCGCCACCGACCCGGCGAAGCCACGGGTCGAGAAGGTTCTCGAGCAGATCCCCGCCGAGACAGGGCTCTCGGGCCCGCACACCTATTACGCGCTACCGGGCCGGATGCTGATCAACTTCCTGGGCGCGGCCGATGGCGGACTCCCCGCGGGGATGGCCGAGTTCACCAACGACGGCAAGTTCATCCGCCGCCTCGACAACCCGAGCGAGGCCCCCTACGGCTACGACGTGGCGATCAAGCCCGGCCTCAACCGGATGGTCTCGAGCAGCTTCACCCCATTGCGGAACTACAAGAAACCCCTGGCGCAGATGGACCTGAAGGACTTCGGCAGCGAGATGGTCATCTGGGACTTCAGGGCCCGAAAGCCGCTCCAGGTCGCCAAGGCTGGCCTGGCCCCGCTCGAGGTGCGCTGGAGCCTCAAGCCGGAGAACAACTACGGGTTCACCAACTGCGCCCTCGACAATTCGATCTGGATGTTCCGAGCCCGGCCCGAGGGCTCGTATGAGTTCAAGAAAGTCGCGAGCACGGGCGCCCTCCCCGCCGACCTCCGCCAGAGCCCGGACGACCGCTACCTCTTCGTCAGTTGCTTCGGCGACAACCTCCTCCAGCAGTGGGACGTCGCCGACCCCGACGCCCCCAAGCTCGTCAGCACCGTCTCCCCGGGCGTCCAGCCGAACATGATGCACAACACGTTCGACGGGAAGCGGATGTACGTCACCAACTCCCTTTTGAGCACCCTCGACCACGCCGGCCGCTTCTGGATCCGCCTCGTCCACATCGGCCCCGACGGGATGAAGGTCGACCCGTTCTTCAACGTCGACCTCAACCATCTCCCGACCGGTCCAGCAAGAGGTCACGATATGCTGATCAATTGATAGGCTTTGGCGCGAAGATCGCGGAGAGCATGCCCGAGTCGATCCGCAACCGGTGCGGGAGCCTGGCGGCGAATGGCGCCCACTGTCGCGGATAGCAAGTTTCAAGACCGGGGGGGCGGCCCTCCCCGACTTGAAGTATATCCCGGCGACCCGGCCGAGCATGTCGCGGTTGCCCATCGGCACACGCCTCGACGGCACCTCGTGCAGGGCCTCCGAACTCGCCCCGTCGACTGATGAACGCAACCGGCTTGCTCCCAGTCACCAACGTCCCGTTTCGCACCGTCGGGCCATTCGTGCCGACCCATTCCGGCAACGACGAGAAGTGCGAAGGGTCGCGGTTGAAAGGGGGCGAGCATTCTCTGCCCGCCCACGACGGATCGCCTCAATCACGCCGGATATGTTAGGCCAAGAAAAGGTTGCGAGTTGTAAGCTGGCAATCCAGCCACGTCTCATTCCTACACTCGCGAGGAAATTCCCGTGGCGTCCCCCTCTCTTGCGTTAGCCTCGCTTTCGATCCGGGATTTCCGGGGGATCGACCAACTCGACCTCGATTTTCGCGGTCCCGACGGCCACCCCAATCAACTCGTCGTGCTCGCGGGTCCGAACGGTTCCGGTAAGACGGCTGTCCTCGAAGCGGCCCTGATCGCGGCCGGCGGCGACAACCTTGTCGTGGGACCGAAGGGGGGCCGGGCAAGCCGGGCCGTCGGCCTCTTTTCCAGGCCGTCAGCAAAACCTGCTCGAGCA
Organism: Singulisphaera rosea; assembly: GCF_054877945.1. Classification (NCBI taxonomy): domain Bacteria; kingdom Pseudomonadati; phylum Planctomycetota; class Planctomycetia; order Isosphaerales; family Isosphaeraceae; genus Singulisphaera; species Singulisphaera rosea. The sequence continues at coordinate 154,466 of NZ_JBTYIP020000010.1, forward strand.
ATACTACGACTGGATGGAGTCGATCAACCGGGCGTGGGCCGACTTCTACACCGAAGCCCCGGGGAAATTTGTCGTTGATCTTGTCGAGTCCGACCAAGAAGGCATCGGTGCCTTCGAGCTCTTCTACGATCGGCCTGGCTCAGAACGGCTGGAAGTCGATTATCTCAGCGCGGGGCAATTGGAGCCCTTCCTGTTCCTGGCGGCCCTGGTGTTGAACGACGACCGCGAAGGGATCGTGTTCATCGACGAGCCCGAACTGCACCTCGATCCGCAATGGCACCGGCCAATCCTGCGGAGCCTGATCCGACTCCAACCGAAGGCCCAGTTCATCGTCGCCACCCACCCACTCGCCCGAGATCGACGACGCAGCTCGGTCGTACGAGCGTCACGTCTTGGTCCCCGAAGACGACCCGCGGGCTCGACTCTGGCGGCCCGTCGGCGCCGAGGCGTGATCCCCGAATGCCCCGCGACGTCGCCCGTGCCTCTCTGTACCGCGGGACGATTAACCTCTGGGTCGAGGACGAGCTTACCCGCTCCTACCTTTCCGTGGTATGGAACGACAACCCGGCCGTTGCGTTCTTCATCGCTGGGGGTAATGAAGGAGTTCATGCCGCCGTCAAGGACGCCGAGAACGCTGGCCTTCCCACCGTGTTCGGCCTGCTCGATCGAGACTTCCGTCCGACGAACCGGAACCATTGGTTTACCCCGGGCAAGACGTTTCGCACATTCGTCTTGCCTGTCCACGAGATCGAGAACTACCTGCTCGATCCTTCCGCTCTCGCGGCTTGTGCCTTGAATAACCTCAAACGATCGGTGTCCCAGATCGAAGATCTCCTTGCCGCCGCGGCAAGACGCCTGACCTGGTGGGCCGCGTGCCGAGATTTGGTGGCGGAATTGAAGCATCGGTTTCGTAATGACTTCATTCCTGATCCACCCCGAAACATCGCGGACGAGGCGGCGGCGACCAAGCACATCTGCGACTCTGCTTGGTTTTCCAAACTCTCCAACGAGTTTATGCGTAGTGCCAACCCCGACGACGTGCGGCAACTCCTGGTCGAGGCCTACACGAACGCCTTGGATTGAGTCTCTGATGGGCGCTGGAGGATCGAGTTCGCAGGTAAGGACTCCTACCGCGACGTCGGTAGTCGAATCTGCGACCAGAATCGGCTTCAAGGATACAAGCCGACACCGATTTCGGATCCGCCTCGTTCCCATGAATTCCGACGGAAGGCTGGAACAGACAATCTTCTGCTGCGTCGACGGGCGCAGAGACCGGAGCGATTCCCCACCGTCAGTCCGTGACGCCGGCAAGACTGTGCAACAACCAAACAAGGAACCTACGACACAACCGGGCGCCGCCACAGAGAATTTCGGTATACGCACGACCACTCGTCAGGTAGATTCATTGGCAGGTGCAACGACACGAGCGGGTTGATCAGTGAGGGTGGCCTCGCGGCCTCTTGGCGAGATGGCGGTGCCGGAGCAAGAGAGTTGGGAACGAGGTAGTACCACGCTCGACCTGCCGGGAGTAGTCAAGCCTGCTCGTCGGCGTAAGATCATTCATATCGACATGGACGCGTTTTACGCGTCCGTGGAGCAGCGTGACAACCCCGAACTCCGGGGCAAGCCCGTCGCGGTCGGCGGCTCACGCGAGCGCGGCGTCGTGGCGGCGGCGAGCTACGAGGCCCGCAAGTTCGGGGTCAGGTCGGCGATGCCGTCGGTGACCGCCAAGCGGAAGTGTCCGGACCTCATCTTCGTGAGGCCGAGGTTCGAGGTCTATCGGGCCGTATCGCATCAGATCCGGGAGATTTTCGCCGCGTATACACCGATCATTGAGCCACTCTCGCTCGATGAAGCCTACCTCGACGTCACCGAGAACCTGAAGGCCGTCGCCTCGGCGACCGAGGTCGCGGAGCGGATTCGGGACGCGATCCGCTCGGAAACCAAGCTGACCGCGTCCGCGGGCGTCTCTTATAACAAGTTCCTCGCCAAGATGGCGTCGGACGAGCGAAAACCCGACGGCCTCTTCGTCATCACACCAACGATGGGCCCGCGCTACATCGAAGACCTGCCCGTCGGACGGTTTCACGGAATCGGCCCCGTGACTCGAGACAAGATGGAGCACCTCGGAATCCATCACGGAGGCGACCTCAAAGCCCGGACCCTGAGCTTCCTCCAGCAGCACTTCGGAAAGGCCGGCTCCTACTTCTACGCCCTCGCGCGAGGGATCGACGAACGCCCGGTCTGCGCCGATCGCATTCGCAAGTCGGTCGGAGCCGAGACGACGTTCCCTGTGGATCTCATCACCCTCGATGAAGCGAAGAAGGCGCTCGCCCCCCTCATCGCCAAGGCGTGGGCCCACTGCGAGGAATCCATACTCCGGGGACGCACGGTTACGCTCAAGGTCAAGTACGCGGACTTCCAGCAGGTCACCCGAAGTTGTACGGAAGACGCTCCGATCGCGACCCAAAGCGTCATCGAGGCCATCGCCTTCGCGCTCCTCGAGCCACTCTTCCCCGTCAGCAAAGGAATCCGGCTACTCGGCGTGACCCTCTCGTCTTTCGGGAACCACACCGGGGGTGAGCATCAACTTCGTTTGCCGATTTGAGTTGCCCCGGAATCCATATGCCTCGACGGTACTGCCATCGATCGGCAAGGACACCCACGCCACGCAATTCAAACATTCCAAAATCATTCACGTTTTGAAATTCAATTCATGGAATGACTCTGCCGTCAGAATCGCAACCGCCAACGATTCGAGTTTCTCGGGGCCCAGATCGTCAAGGAGTTGGATGACCCCAGGGTTTAGCGGACCGAATCGGGCCTCGAGTTGCTTCCGGAGTAAGGTTCGTTGGCCTTGCTGGAAGCCTTGCTGGAAACCCCGATCGAACGTCGTCATCGCCACGGCTTGGGCCCCCGATAGCGATCGGTCCGCACTAGCGTTTGCAACTCTACCGCCTGCACCTCGTCCGGCCAGTCCAGGGGGAGGTCCCGTCAGACATCCTCCAAACCCAATTCCTGGAGCGACCTCGCCGTCAACACGGCCAGCGCTATTGCCTCGAATTTCTCGACGTCCAGCTTGTCGAGGCGTTGACAGACCCCAGGGTTCAGCGGACCGAAACGGGCCTCGAGCTGCTTCCGGAGCAAGCCTCGTTCGCCTTGCTCTTGGCCCTTCTCGAACGTCGTCATCGCCATGGCTTGGGCCTCCTGATACGGCTCGGTCCGTAGTAGCGTTTGCAACTCTTCCGCCTGCACATCGTCAAGACTGGCGTAGGCCTCCAGACAATCCAGCAGGAGATAGCGGCGGTAGTCATTCTCTCGCGCCTCCGCCAGACGCTGCAACGCCTCCGCGTGGACCAACGCCCGACGAGATGCTGGCACCCGCATCAAGGCCGTCAGCGCCACGCCGAGTAGGTGGGGGCCGGACACGTATTCCTCGCCATCGAGCGCCGGCAATCCTACGTAGGCATACGTGAAGGAGACCAGCCGATGGTCCCGGTACATTTCTTCGTAGACGTCCCACCCGACTCCGTCCAGCCCCACCCGAAGGTACAACGCGATGGGCAACACCGGCAACCCGTGCTGGCGGCGGAGTTGCTCGTAATACGAGAGCATCCGAGGACGCAACGGCGCCACGGTGTCCTGCGACTCGATCTCGACGTGGATCAAGGTCAAGCAGCGATCCGGCACGGGGGCCGACGTCGCCACGGGAGGGGGCACGCCAGGCCGCAGGGACATCCGGGCGACGAGATCCAGGGACCGACGCTCCCCTCGCGGGGGGTCGGTGAAGACCTCCTGCTCGAGCCGGTCGACGCTCGAGAAGTCGAATCGGTCGGCCTAGACCGGGAAGAACGTCTCGAAGAACTCGCCGAAGAAGGTCTTCAGGAGCGACTTGAAGCGTTGGTCATGATCCACCATGGCATGCGTCCCGAACGGCGGAGGCCGGGAATGTCGTCGCACGGACCAACGACCGCTTCTTTGATTATCGTCACCGGAAGCGTCCGCGAACAGGAATCAAACCCGAGTCGGCTTCCCTGGAACCCTTCCGTTTCAGTAACGCATTTTCTCGACGATTCTCACGACACGCATCCCTCGACCCGGGCTCGCGAACGTAGGCGTGAGCAACTCTCGTCGCCGCCCGGCCGGGGCGAAGGACGAGTCGATTGGTGTTTCGGGAGCGTTCGCTCGTGGTTACGATCGGAGATCTCGGAGCGTCTTGATCCCCTGCCGAACGAATGGACGAGGGCAGGGGAGGTCGCGACGCCAGGCGATCACGGGGTCCCGGACGGAGTGTCGGGGTCACGCGCAGACGCCCTCCCAAGAGGAAACAACATGGCTCGAGGTCGCAACGTTCTCATCTTCGCTCTCCTCCTCGGATCAAACCTCGGCCCAGGCAAGTCGGCCCGGGCCGACGACCCGAAGGCGCCGGCGGTGCGGGTCAGACTGGATGTCTCCGAGGTCCCCGAGCTGACGGCCTGGGGTGAGAAGGCCAAGTCCCTCTGCGAGACCTGGTATCCGAAGATCACCGAGATGCTCGAGACGGACGGCTTCCGTCCTCCCAGGTCGGTGACGCTCGCGTTCAAGAAGGACATGGACGGTGTCGCGGGCACCTCGGGGTCGAAGATCGAGATCAGCGCCAAATGGGTCCAGGAGCATCCGGACGACTTCGGCATGGTCATCCACGAGCTCGTCCATGTCGTGCAGTCGTACCCGGAGTACCGCCCCAGTTGGGTCGTCGAGGGTATCGCCGACTACATCCGCTACTGGGAGTTCGAGCCGAAGTCGGGCGGGCGGCGATTCGACCCGAAACGGTCGAGCTACCGCAACGGCTATCAACCCGCGGCCTCCCTCCTCGCCTGGCTCGAGGAGTCGAAGCGGAAGGGGATCATCGACGAGCTCAACCAGGCCCTCCGCAAAGGGACCTGCACCGAGGCCACGTTCAAAGAATTGACGGGAACGAGCGTGGATCAGCTCTGGAATGAGTTCCTTGAGGCACGTCGTCGAGGTCCTCGCTCGGACGCGTCCCCGAAGAAGAGCCGGCTCGCCGACATCGGGCCGGCCCCCGCCGTCAACCTCACCGACTCGTCGAAGAACCCGTTCGACCTCGCCCGCCTGCGAGGGAAGGCCGTGCTCGTCAGCTTCGTCTACACCACCTGCACCGGGACCTGCCCGGCCACGACCTTCAGCCTCGGTCGGATCCAGACGGCACTCCAGAAGGGCCATCGCTGGGGGACCGACGTCGAGTTCGTCTCGATCAGCCTCGACCCCACGAGGGACACGCCCGAGGTGCTCGACAACTATGCCAGGCTCCACCGCGCGGACCTCGCGGCCTGGCACTTCCTCACCGGTCCGGCCGAGACCTTGAACAAGACCCTGGCCGACTGGGGGATGTGGGCGAAGGTCGGACCGACCGGCGTGCTCGACCACCCGTCCAGGATTTTCCTGGTCGATCCCCTCGGGCGGGAACGCGAGATCTACAACCTCGAATTCCTCACGGCGGACTCGGTTTTGCAGGACATCGAGCTGGTCCTTGCTGAAAGCAAGGCCGGCGCCGAAACTGGGGCCGAAACGGATAAGGCCACAGGATTTCGCTTGCCGCTCGCCGACGGCACCGTGAGCCGTTGAGGATTGCCAAGGCGTACGCGCCCTCGCGGGCCTGATGCGGTCCCCCCCATCACCCATTGATCTCGCATGGGAGTGTCCTTTGACAAGCCTCTCGACGACCCGGACGCGAAGGGCCTTCGTGATCCTGAACCCGGCCGCGGGCCGGGGCACCACGGACGAGCTGCGCGACATCCTCGGCCGGCTCTTCTCCGGCGAGGGCGAGGACAGAGAGACCTCCGACGCCCTCTGCGAGATCCACGAAACCCACAAAGACGAATCGATTTCAGAATTAGTCCACGGGGCGATCGATCGGGGCTTCAACCTGGTGGTCGCCGCCGGTGGCGACGGCACCGTCTCGGCGGTCGCGAACGGCCTGGTCGGGACAGAGACGCCGCTGGGGATCATCCCGCTCGGCACGGCGAACGTGCTGGCCCGCGAGTTGGGGATCCCGGTCGACCACGAAGGAGCCTGCCGGCTCGTGGCGGGGCCCTTCGACATCAAGGCGATCGATGCGATGCGGGTCGCCGGATCTTGCTACTTCACCCAGGTCGGCATCGGCATCGACGCGATCATGATCCGGGACACCGACCGCGAGTCGAAGCGTCGGTTCGGCCGCGTCGCCTACCTCTGGACCGCCTTCCGGAACCTCTTCGGGTTCCAGCCTCGGCCCTTCACGCTCGAGGCCGACGGGAAGTCGACCCGCCCGAGGGCCTCGCAGATCGTGATCGCCAACAGCGGGATCCTCGGCCAGCCTCCGTTCCGTTGGGGGCCAGGTATCGAGCCCGACGACGGCCGACTCGACGTCTGTGTCGTCCGCGCCCGGACAGTCTGGCACTACCTCGGGATCTTCTGGCACGTCCTCCTCGGCCAGCATAAGCGGAACCCGAACGTCCGATACCTCGCCGTCACGCACCGAGTGGTTATCTCCACGAAGCATCCCCTACCGGTCCAGGCCGACGGCGAAATCATCGGCGAGACCCCCGTCGAGGTCGAGATCCTCCCGGGCGCCGTCCGGGTCGCCGTCCCGGTCGAGGTCGAGGTCAAGGGCACGTCCACAGCCTGAACCGTCACGAGCCAGCCGAGTGGCCCGCGCCTTGCCAAGGGTGATCACCAATTCCAGGTAGCGATCGCCTTCGGGCGAGCATGGCACGGAACCGCGCGAGATCGCGTTCCGCCTCGTCGTTTCTCCCTGGAGCGGATCTCGCTCGCATGGCACACGCCCATCTGAGTGTGACTGACGCGCGATCGTAAGCGAGTCACACGCTCGTTCCCACGGTCCCCGTGATCCAGTACCCACAAATCGGGGCAAAACTCGCGTTCGCCAAGGACCTCTAGACTTCAGCAGCGTTCATCATCGGGGATTCATGTCTCATTCCCACGGTCCCCGCGGGATTAAGCGATTGATCTTTCACAACTTAAAACAAATAATAGTATTTCCCGTGAGGATGAGATTTTCCGTATGTAATGCGAGAGAAATCCGCTCTCGCTCGACGGGGGCTGTCACGGTAGACGAGGCTGACCAAGTCGGGCCAGAGGGCCGCGACAGGCTCCACTTCGTCGAGGTCGTCGCCAAGAAGTCGGCGAGGCAGCGCCCTCGAATGACGCTCACTTGGCCATGAGGAACGGCTTCTCGGCCGCATCCCGTTGCAGACGTTTCTCGGCCAATTCCGCCGCCTGTTTGGCGTAGTTCTTCTTCATGGGGTCGATCTGCGTCTGGACGGCCTCCGCGAGCACCCGCCGACCGAGGGCCTCCTCGTCCTCGTCCTCGCCCTTTTCCTTGGCCTTCGCGATCAGCTTCTCACCCTCCTCAAGGATCCGGGTGGCTTCAGCATTGCCCAACATCCCCAGCGTCGCCTCCATCGCCGTCCCCGCCAATCCTCCGGCCTCCATCCTCTCGGCTTTCATCCAGTTCAGAAGGTTTTCCCGTAAAGGCCGCCCCGAAGGGATCGCCTGGGCAATCCTTGAGTCCTGGAACTCCCAGAGGTAAGATCCACTTTTCTAAGAGATCATTCGTCGTCTTCCTGAATGCGCCAACGGTCTCGGGCAACACGTTCGTCGAACAGGTCGGCTCGAGCAAGCTCTTCGGAGAGACGTTCTCGGACTCCGCCCTGACCACCACCCTCCACGCCTTCAACACCCAGCGCGACGGCAAAGGGAACCTCATCAACCCCGTCGGCTACGATCCCCACCCGTTCTACGAAGTCGACACCAACAATACCACCGCGGCTCTGAACGTAGACTACACCACCGTGTTCCAGACGTCCCCCTCGTCTGCCAAGAGCATGGCACCCGCGGTGAAAGTGAAGAGCGCTGACGGCATGATGGAAGGGGCGGAGATGGGAGGCGCACTCGTCCTCTTCGGCAAGTCCGGGGTGCTCCCGGCGACGATCTCGACGATCTCCTACACGCTCGCCGGAACCCTGCCAACGAGCCAGCTCCTGGTCGACCTCCAACCGGGCAAGCAGTATCAAATCATCGTGAACGGCTTGTCGACCAGCCTGAATGCCGACGCCCAGGGCACGATCTTCATCACCGGCACCACCAAAGCCATCGCGATCCCCAACGCCCCGGCGCTTCCCCCGACGAACAACTCCCCCGCGAACCTCGAGACCTCGGACTCAAAGAAGACGTCTCCTTCGCCCTCGATCTCCGTTGCGAATGCCAACGCCCCGTTGATCGTCAACCCCCTCGCCCTCGGTGGCGATGAACCGGTCAAGCCCACCCCGATCCGGCTCCGAAGCCCAGCCCGGGTGGCCCCTCGTGGCAATCGCCGCTCGGAGCGCGAAGGTATCGACCCAAACCGGCTTGCCCACCGGCCCGGCCACATTTAAGCATAGCTCACTCGTTCAGGACGCCGAGAAACCCATGAATCCCGCCAGCCTCGCAGCCGTCAACCTCACCTCGACCGGAGGGCTCGCGGCGATCAACGCTACGCGATGACCCGAGACGAACGGTAAACGCGACAGAGGTTGCCAGGCCAGGCTGGCAGCGAAGCTCGGAGGGCGGAAGCCGACGATCAGCATCCGCCACCCGGCGACCCGAGCGTTCGATTCGGCCGACTCACTTCGTGAGCGTAAGCCGATATTCGAGCCGGAAGGCATCTTGGGGAGCGGGGCCGATGAGGGTCGCGCCAAGGTTTTCGAGGCGATACTCAAACGGCTTGCCGGAGTACGGATCGGGCGGAACCGGGGCGAGCTTCACGTCCACTTCGTCGAGTGAGTTGGGAAGCTGGCCCTTCACGCCGGCGTGTAGCCGCAACGCCTCGATGGTCCGGAGTGCGGCGACCTTGCGGTCGAGCACAACTTCGGCCCGATGGCCGGAGATGACGGCCGGGAAGAGACGACTAAACACCCACAGCGGACCATCCTTCTCCTCGGAAAGACGGCGCGAAGCCTGGTTGTGGAAGAACTCGGCTTCGGGGAAGGGGAGCGTCGCCGCCTTGAAGTTGTCGTCGTAAAGCTCGTGGAACCGCCGGCCGTAGAAGAGCAGGATCATCTGGTCATCGTTCAGGCCGTCGAGCTTGCCGAGGCGTGTCTTGAGGTATTCACGGGCCCCCGGCAGGACCCACTCGCGGAAGGCCGCCAGGGTCTCGCCTTGCTTGGCCACGTCTTCGAGCTTGTACCTGGCCCGGATGTCGAGGAGCCGAGCGTGAAGCCTGGCGACCCTCGACGCCCATTCGGCCGGGGTGCGCTCACGATCGAGGTCCGTCATCTCGGGGAGAAGCCACTCGCAGAGCTTGTACTCGTGGGCCAGGGCGCCTCGGATGGGGATCAGGGGGCGGGGCAGGTCCGTCAACGACCAGTACAGGTTCGGCGCCCCGGGCTGGGCCACGAACTCGGCGACCACTTCGAGCAGCACGTGGGCGGAGGCCATTCCGACCAGCGAATTGATCAAGAAGGGCCCATTGTTCAGGTGCCGGCTGAAGGCGATCCCCGTCTCGATCGTCCGGGCGGCGTCGTCGAATTTCTTCTCGACGATCTCGACCCGAGCCTTGAGCGCCAGGAGTCGCGCCCAGGTCCGCATCATCTGGATGTCGGGAAGCAGGATCTCCGGGGAGTGGTCCCTCTCTTCGGGCAAAGTATAGTTCCAGTCGCAGGTCTGCCTCCTCGCACCAAACTCGACCTGTTCGATCCTCGAAGCCCAGCCGTTGACGAACGCCCGCGCCTCCGCCACGGGGAAAGTCTCGAGGGGGAGATCGAGCCAGGCCTTCGGCTTGTCTCCCAGCTCGCGAAGCTTCTCGGGGAGAACTTCGCCGGTCAGCCGCAGATAGATCGGCGCGGCATCCCCGGGGTTGAGCTCTGACTCCAGCGGAAGCAGCCTGTGGCCCAGCGCCGCGGACGGGGCTGGCGACGGATGGATGGTCAACTCCTTGGGCTTCGGTGGAGCTCCCCAAACCTCGACGGCCGGCGACCCGGCGATCAATCCGAGGATCGACAACGCGAAACTCATTCGCACTCTCATTTGCATCACATTTTCTCCGTAAAAACATCGAATTATCAGGACGAACGGGATTCGACGCGTACGGACGACGAACGTCCGTGCCGCGGCACGTCGACGGATTGGCGGCCCTAAGGCGGGTACCGAGGATCGAGGTCAGAACTCGAACGAGGGGTATGCGTCTCGGACGCGGGTCGGGGCGATTACAGGATTCGGGCCCGGCTGAGGAGGGTCCGACGGGTTGGCGGCCGCGGAGGGGCTCCGCTCCTCGATCCCCTCGGCCTGGATCCGTCGGCTGAGCATGAGGTAGCTGTCCGAGGCCTCCACGGCCGACGCCATCAGGACCGGCGGAGGAGAGTCCTGCCCGAGCCTGCTGGGGGTGGGAGGCTTGGAAAGCGCGGCAAGCTCGAGCTCGAGGGCCTGCCGACGGGAACGCTCATGGATGAGGACGCCACCCAGGACGACGACGGCCACCGACAACGCGGCGGAGGTGAAGGCGAGGGCCGATCGTCGGTGCTCGGCAGAGGCCGAGGCGCGTCCGGCCTCGAAGAGCATCCGCTCCCGGCTCAGGCCGACCGAGGCCGGCCGGAGTCGAGCAAGCGGGCGTTCCAGGTCATTCAGGTCGCGCTGGGGGTCGAATCCTGACGTGTCCATCGGCCTTCGAGCCTCTCGTTGAGCAGGGTCAATCCTGCCTGATACCTTCGGTGTGCGGTGGTGACGGAACAGCCTTGCAGGCGAGCGATTTCCTCGAACTTGAGGCCGCCCCAGAACCGGGCGATGATGACCTCGCGGGTCTCCGCGTCCAGTTCGGCGAGCAGGGCCGTGGCGTGGTCGGCGTCGATCCGCTCGTCGTCCGACGAGAACCAGGCGGCGCCCGAGGACCGCGCCTCAAGCCTCCTGCGGCTCCGGGCATCCCGGCCCGCGTTCATCGCCGCGTTCCTCACGACGCGGAAGAGCCAAGGGAGGACCCGCTCGGGCAGGTCCCGCAGCCTGGCCAGCTTCACGAAGGCGTCCTGGACCACGTCCTCGGGCGTCGCGCACCACTGCCGAGCGTAGAGCACCAGCGCGGGGGCGTGCTCATCGAACACCTTGCCCAGGAATTCCGGATCGATGGTCGCCATCCGCCCCCCGACCGCTCGCCACTCGTGGGTCATTCCAGTGTAATGACCCGCAACGCGACGATTCTTTCCGCGGGACGCGAGGATTTTTGAGGCGGGCCCTCGCCGCCGAGGGCATCGTCGCCCCGGCGGACCTTGGTCCGGCTTCGCTCGCAACGGAGATGGGTCAAACGCGGGACTCGGAGCAGAGTCCCGCGATCACGCGGAAGAGGTCTTCGCGCTGGATCGGCTTGGAGACGTAACCGTCCATCCCCGCCTCGAGGCAGAGTTCGCGGTCGCCTTTCATGGCGTCGGCCGTCAATGCGACGATCGGTGTGTGCCTCCCGGCCTCGCGGTCCATCGCGCGGATCGCGGCGGTCGCTTCGAAGCCGTTCATCCGAGGCATGTGGACATCCATGAGCACCAGGTCGAAGGGCTGCTCGGCGACGCGGCCCACCGCCTCGGCGCCGTCGTTGGCGACGGTCACGAGGTAGCCGTGCTGTTGGAGGAGCCGGACCACGACCTTCTGGTTGACGGGGCTATCCTCGGCCAGCAAGATCCGCAAGCCCCGCGACCCTCCCGACGATCGGCGGGCGGGCCCTTTCGGGGCGGGCGGCGACCCGTTCGGCAACCGAAGGGCGACCCGGAGGGCCTCGCGAAGGTCCGACCTCATGACGGGCTTCTGGAGGAATCCGACGCCGGGCAGCCGGCCTCGGAGGGTGTCGCTGCCCCCGGCTGGGGTAAGTAGGATCAATCCGGTCTCGGCGAGCGAGCGTTCGCTACGGATCCGCGCGGCGAGTTCGCGGCCGTTGACACCCGGCAATGAGCCGTCGACGATCGCCACCGCGAAAGGCCGGCGCTGCTCGGCGGCCAGACTCAAGGTCGAGAGCGCCTGGGCCCCCCCCGGGGCCACCGACTGCCGCATGCCCCAATGGCTCAGGATCTCCGCGAGGAGCACCCGGTTGCTCTCGTTCTCGACCACCAGGAGGACGGGGAGTCCTCGGATCGACGAAGGCCAGGCCGGCTCGGTGCTCGCCGAGGAGACCTCAGCCTCGCCGAGCTTCGCCGTAAAGTGGAAGCGGCTCCCCCGGCCAACCTGGCTCTCCACCCAGATCCGCCCCCCCATCAGCCGGACGAGGTGGGCGGAGATCGTCAGGCCCAGCCCCGTCCCCCCGAATCGGCGGGTCGTCGAGCTATCGGCCTGGGTGAACGCGTCGAAGATGGCCCGTTGCTTGTCCGCCGGGATCCCGATCCCCGTGTCGCGCACGGTGACGTGGAGCGTCATCTCGCCGGCGAATCCATCCTCGAGCGCGACGTCGAGGAGCACCTCCCCACGCTCGGTGAACTTGACGGCGTTGCCGACCAGGTTCGTCACGACCTGGAGGATCCGGTTGGGGTCGCCCACCACCACGTCGGGGACCTCGGGCCGGATCCGGCAGGCCAGCTCCAGTCCTCGTTCGTAGGCGCGGTGGGCTTGCAGCTTCAGGGCCGCCCCCAGGGTCTCGCGGAGGTCGAACTCGACGGCGTCGAGCTGCATCTTCCCCGCCTCGATCTTCGAGAAGTCGAGGATGTCGTTGATGACGATGAGGAGCGAGTGTGCCGACGACTTGACCAGGTCCAGGTACTCGCGCTGCTCGCGAGTGAGCTCGGTCTCGAGGGTGAGCTCCGTCATGCCCATGATCCCGTTCATGGGCGTGCGGACCTCGTGGCTCATATTCGCGAGAAACTCGCTCTTAGCCCGGCTCGCCGCCTCGGCCACTTCTTTCGCACGGGCGAGCTCCTGGTTGGCCGCCTCGACTTGCCGAGTGCGCTGGGTGACCCGCTCTTCGAGCTGCGAGTTCAGGCGGTGGAGTGCGGCCTCGGCCTGCTTGCGATCGGCCACATCGAGCACGACGCCGACCGAACGTACCGGCTGCCCCGACTCGTCGCGGACGAGGGTGACGCTGACGTTCACCCAGGTGATCGAACCGTCCTTGCGGACGTAGCGCTTCTCGATGTGGTATTCGGACGTCTCCCCCCGGACCATCCTCTGGAACCCCTCGAAATCGCGCTCGCGATCCTCCGGGTGGGTGATCTCGCGGAACGACATGCTCAACAGTTCGTCGCGTGAGTAGCCGGTGATCGCGCAGAGGCGGTCGTTGGCGCGGAGGATCCGGCCGGTCGACGGTTCCGACTGGCCGATGCCCACCGCGGCCGACTCGAAGAACGCCCGGGATTGGGCCTCGCTGGCCCGGAGCGACTCCTCGACACGTTTTCTCTCGCGATTCTCTTCCTGGAGCTCGGCGTAGACGCGGGCACTTTCCAGCGAGATCGCGGCCTGGGTCGCCAGGACGTCCAGGACCGCCAACCGTCCGGGCGTGAAAGCATTCACCACCAGGTTGTTCTCGAGATAGAGGAGGCCCAACAACTTGGCTTGGCGGACGATCGGCAGGCATAGGACCGACTTCGGCCGGACTTGTCGGTCGGCGGGGTCGTCGCCGAAGAACGGGTTCGGGGCCCCGGCATCGGCGAGGATGACCCGCTCTCGAGTGCGCCGGACGTAGTTCAGGATCGACGCCGGCAGCAGGGAACGAGCCGGTTGCCCCTTCCGATCGATCCGGACAACCACCTCCCGCTCGGCCTGTTCGGCACTGGCCGTCAGCACGGGCTCTCCGTCGCGCAGGAGCATCAGGCCTCCGGTCTGCGCCCCGGCACACTCAATCACGTTGCGAAGCATCGTGTCGATCAACTCGTCGAGCACGATCCGGCCGGAGATCGCCTGGGAAGCCTTGAAGACGGCCAGCAGGTCGAGATGCTCGAAGCCGGCCCCGATGGCCGCGGAGCGGACCTCGGACGTCGGATCGACGAACCGAGGGTAGCGAGCGTCGAGTTGGGCCACCTTCTCAACGGCCCCCCAACGTGCGTAGCAGGCCCGGGCGTGTTGACGATAGGCATCGGCGGCGGTCCCGAGTCCCAGGGCCTCGTGGAACTCCGCGGCGCGTTCGTTCGCAATCCCCTCGATGTTCGCGAACCCCTGGCCCCTCGCCGACACGACCGCCCGCTCGTACAGCCGGATCGCGTCGATCTCTCGCCCCTGGATTCGCGCGATCTCCGCGGAGATCAACGCGGATCGAGACGCGAAATTCTCGGGCCCATGCGTCTCCCACTCTCGATACCGTTCCTGATAGCCGAGGAGCCGCTCGAGGGCGTCCTCTCGTTGGTCTGTCGGCAGGCGGTCGAAGGCCGCCGCGACCGACATGGCCGCATAAAAGCAATGCTCAGCCTGGAGGAGATCGATGCCGATCGCGCCGAGGCGATCCGCGTCGAGCGAGGCGGCGGCGGCCTGTTCGAAGTCTCCCGCCATGAATCGGACCAAGGTTTGATAGCTGAAAGCCACCAGAGGAGGGCGACCACTCGCCTCTGCTCCCCGTGGTCCCGGCTCAGCCCAGCTCCCATGAGATGCCGACTCTTTGATCGTGCAAATCCCGGGCCCGACCCCGCGGAGCCGCCGGATCAGCCGATCCATCTCGAGGACCGAACGGTGCATGGCCTCGTGCCGGGAACGTCGCGTGAGCAGAAGTTGACGCTCCGCCTCCTCGGCCACTCGGTCGAGTGGATCGCCCGCGAAGAGCCGGAACATCACCATCGCCTCGGCGCCGAAGCATGCGTGGTTCAGATCGCCGTATTCGATGGCCGCGTCGATGGCCGTTTGGACGAGCGGCAGGACATCGCGGATCGGCTCGATCAGGCCGTTGATGAACACCCCTGCCGTGTAGTAAGCGCTGGCCTTCCCCCTGGAGAAGCCTCGAGAATCGACCAGCTCCCTCGCCAGCGAGCCGAACCGTCGGGCGAGGTCCCAACGCCCGAAGAGCCTGCCGAGGGTGGCACCGAAGGTCACGTACCCGTGCGAGGATTGATCGGTGTTGCCGTGCCGCAGGCCCAAGGCGACGATCCGACAGCAGAGCAGGTCGTGCAGATTCGGGTCATCATAATAGGCCGAGGGGAGGGCGGCGGAGAGCAGGGCGACCGCCGACCGGTGGACCGGGTCGGCCATCACGGGGAGCCGTGCAAGCTCCTCGATGGGTTGTCCCCCCAGCTCTTCCCAGGTCTGCCACGCGGCTTCGCGGAGGGCATCGAGGCTCGACCCCGCGGGGAGGTCGACCCCGAAGAGCTCCGAGCATGCCGCCAGGGCGATGCCCACGGCCTTCCCGTAGTCGCCCCGATTGGTCTCGAGCTCGACCTGGATCCGGTAGGCTTCGGCCCGATGGACGGGCCCTTTCGCGTGCGTCGACAACAGGGCGATCAGTCCGACGGCCTCCTCGAACCGGGCGCACATCCACAGGCAACGGGCCCGCTCGAGGCCGATCGCGTAGGCCAGCTCGTAGTCCGTCCGCCAACCTTCCGGGGACAAGAGCTCCTGAGCAGCCGAGAGGTAGTCGGCCGCCGATTGATAGGCCGCGGAATCCTTGGCCCTCCGACCGGCCGCGAGATTGAGCTCGGCGGTGGCGACCCGCTCGGCGTTGTCCGCGATCAGGCCGACGCCGGCGTTCAGGTGGTTGACGACGTCGAACAGCCGTTCGCCGAGTTGGTCGGCGGGCGTCCCGTTGCGCAGGTTGCGGCCGATCATGAGGTGGAGGTGGGGCAAATCCTCCGGGGCGATGAGCGAGTAGGCCGCCTGCTGGACCCGGTCGTGGAGCCACCCGAGGGTCCCGGCTTCGTCGCCCCCCGGTTCATCCCAGGGGCTCGATGGCGCCGGGCCTCCCTCGCCGAAGCCGCGACCTGAGGCACCGACCGGGACGGACGCGAGCAACAATCCTTCGCGGAGCGCCGGGCGGAGCGACTCGGCGGTCTCCTCGGCCGGCCGCCCGGAGATCAACGCCAGGGTCTCCAGGTTGAAGGCATTCCCCAGGCAGGCCGCCACCTTCAACGCCTCGCGAGTCGGCAGGGCCAACCGGTTGATCCGCCCGACCATCAGCTCGACGACATTGTCGGTCACGTTCGCCGCCCGGATCCGCTCGACCTCCCACCGCCAGCCGCATTGCGGGTCGAACGTGAGCAGACCATCACGTCGTAACGTCTGCAAGAACTGATTGACGAAAAATGGGTTTCCCTCGGTCTTCTGAAGGATCAAGGCCGCCAAGGGCTCGGCGGACGTCGGCCCGCAGCCCAGGGTGTCGGCCACGAGCCGACGTAGTGAATCGCCATCGAGTGGGCGTAGCGTCACCTCGAGGACGGTGGCCGCTTCGCCGATCGCGTCTCGCAACGCCCGGAGGGGATGCCCGAGTCCGACTTCGTTGTCGCGGTAGGTCCCCACCAACATGAGGTGGCGCGGCCCGTCGCGAACAATCAGGTGCTCGATCAGCGAGAGCGTCGCAGCATCGGCCCACTGCAAGTCGTCGAGGAACAGCACCAGTGGGCACCCCGGTCGGGCGAAGACCCCGACGAACTGGTCGAACGCCCGGTTGAAGCGGTTCCTCGCCTCCAAAGGGGGGAGTTCCGGCACCGTCGGCGGCTTGCCGATGATCCATTCGACCTGGGGGATGATATCGACGATGACCTGACCGTGTCCGCCCAGGGCCTCGGCCAGCCGGCCGGACCAGAGCGCGACGTCCTCTTCCGAGCCGGAGACGACCTGCTGGACCAGGCCGCGGAACGCCTCGGCGATCGTCGCGTACGGGATCTCGCCGCGATACTGGTCGAACTTGCCCGCGATGAACGAACCCGGGAGGCGGGCGATCGACTCTTGCCACCCTCGGACCAGCGACGACTTGCCGATGCCCGAATACCCCGACACGAGCGCCAGAACGGGGCGGCCGGTGCGCGTCATCCGCTCGTACGCGTCGAGCAGCTCCCGGGACTCCCGCTGCCTCGCATAGAGATGACCCGGCTCGCGGAGCCGATCGGAGACATCGCGAGTGCCGAGCGTGAACGGCGGGATCGCCCCGGAGTCCTCCCAGGACACCCGGCAGCGTTCGAGGTCGAACCGGAGCCCCAGGGCCCCCTGGTAACGGTCCTCGGGGTCCTTGGCCAGGAGCCTCATGACGAGCTCGGCGAGGATCGGGGGGACGGCCGGGGCCGCCTCCGAGAGCGGGCGAGGGGGCTGGGCGACGTGGCAATGGACCCACTCGAGCGGGTCGCCCGCCCGGTACGGGAGGTCGCCCGACAGCATCTGGTAGAGCACCATCCCCAGGAGGTACAGGTCGGACCGGCCGTCGACCCGCCGACCCGTCCGCGAGGCCCGCTCGGGCGACAGGTACGCCCAATCCTGGACCGGCCCCCCGCGCGAAGCCTCCTCCTCCTCGAGGGCCTGGCTCATGTCGATCAGGCAGGCGCGAACCTCCCCCGGCGCGACGAGGATATTGGCGGGCCGGAGATCGTTGTGGACCCGGCGCGCCGCGTGGATCCCGGCGAGCGCACCCGCCAGGTCGGAGGCGACCCGCAAGCCGGTGAGGAAGCCCAGGGGCCCTTGGCCTTCGAGCGACTCGAGGGTCACACCCGGGAAATCCTCGAACACCATGACAGGCCCCGAAGGCCCTTCCACGAACCCCGACGGGGCGAGGACCCCGGGGATGTCCAGCGAGCGCAGGTCCGCGTACTCCCGCCGGAACCGGGCGACCCGAGCGGGGCCGGCGTCCGAGGCCACTTTCAGAAGGAGCGGGGTCGGGTCGTCCGGATGCGCCGCGCGAAAGAGGTCCCACTCGGGGGTCGAACCGATCCGATTGAGGATCCGATAACCCGCGATCACCATCGGGACCCCTGGTTGCAAGGTGCTACCCCGGCCGTTCGTTCGACATGCCACCGTGCAAGGGCTCGCCCCTACCAACGTCCGCTGATCTGGCCGGGACAGATCTCGGCCCTTGACCTTAGAGGCATCCGATGAAGTGTAGGTCAAATTAAGAAGAAAAAGCACCAGACCAAAGCCGAGCTCGACTCGATATCCTGGGGCGTTCGGGGAGGGCAGGGCGGAGTGGCCTCGCCGGGGGTCGCGGTTGTCGCAACATCCACCTTCGGTCTCGAGCCGGGAGCCTCGGAACGAAAGGGGCCGGTCCCAGACATGGGCTTTCGCGGCACGCTATGGACGGCCGAACAGACACTGTCGACCAGCCCGATAGCCGCCGGCCATAAACGTCTCTGTCAGGCGGAGTGATTGAGGTCGGAGCGAGGAAGGTGGTGGGAGAAACGGATGGGGCCGGAGAGATCACTTTCCGCGACACAAGAAACGTGTTTGCAATCCTGGCTCGATGGCGCGGGCCGCCTTGACGCCCAAACTCTCCTTCCGTTACGGTAAAGCCCCCTGCAGCCATCGATGCTCCTCCCGCAACCCAGGAGACCGCGGTGTCCGGTGATCGCGCCCTCGAGACCCTGCGGGAGGCGGTGCGCCTCTCTCCGGAAAACATCCCCCTGCGACGGCACCTGGCCGAGAGCTTGCTCGGGCTGGGTCGCGCCGACCTGGCCGAGGCCGAGTTCCGCGAAGCCCTCGCGCTGGCGCCCGACGACGTCGGGCTGAAGGTCGGGCTGGCCGGCGCCTTCCTCCACCAGGGGAAGAGCACCCTGGCGGTCGTCATCCTCGAGGATGTCGCCCGACGACCCGACGCCCCGGGACGCGCCAACGTCCTCTACGCCCGGCTGCTCTTCCACGCGGGAGACGTCCGCGAGGCCGTGAAGCAGTACCACCGAGGGATCGAGGCCGACCCCTCGGCGGTCGATTCCGAGCTGGCCGACCGGCTGGGGATCCGCACGGCCGAGGAGCCGCAAGGGGAGTTCGACCCCGAGACGAGCGAGGTGGCCGAAGGCCGCGTACGCGCGTCCTGGGACACCCCCGGCGACGGGCCTTCGGCCGAGATCGAGCGTCCGGAACTCGGCTTCGCCGACGTCGGCGGCATGGAGCCGCTCAAGGACGAGATCCGGATGAAGATCATCCATCCGCTGAACCACCCCGAGCTCTATCGGGCGTATGGCAAGGCGATCGGCGGCGGCATCCTCCTCTACGGGCCCCCGGGATGCGGCAAGACCTACCTCGCCCGCGCCACGGCCGGCGAGATCAACGCCGGGTTCCTCGCCGTCGGCATCGACGACGTGCTGGAGATGTGGATCGGCAACAGCGAGCGGAACCTGCACGCCCTGTTCGAGCAGGCGAGGCAGAACACCCCCTGCGTCCTCTTCTTCGACGAGGTCGACGCCCTGGCGGCGAGCCGGTCCGATATGAAGGCCAGCGGCGGCCGGCAACTGATCAACCAGTTCCTGGCCGAGCTCGACGGCATCGGCGCGAGGAACGACGGGGTCCTCATCCTGGCCGCGACCAACGCCCCCTGGCACCTCGACTCCGCCTTCCGGCGGCCGGGCCGGTTCGATCGCATCCTCTTCGTCCCGCCCCCGGACGCCCCCGCTCGCGCGGCGATCCTCCGGCTCCTCTGCCGAGGGAAGCCCGTGCAAGACATCGACTACGAGCAGCTCGCGAAGAAGACCGACCAGCTCTCGGGGGCCGACCTCAAGGCGGTCGTCGACCTCGCGGTCGAGGCCAAGCTCCGCGAGGCCATGAAGGCCGGCGTGCCTCGACCCTTGACGACCAAGGACCTGCTCGCCGCCGCGTCGACGGTCAAGCCCTCCACCCGGGAGTGGTTCTCGACCGCCCGCAACTACGCCCTCTACTCCAACCAAGGCGGGATCTACGACGAGATCCTGAAGCACCTGAAACTCGGATGAGCACAGCTTTCGAGCGAGGGTATCTCCTCTACAGCCAGAACCGCTACGACCTCGCCGACCGCGAATTCCGCCGGGAGTTGGCCGAGGACCCCGACAACCCGCTGGCGCACGCCTTCCTCGCGCTCTGCCTGACGGAGCGCGATCGGAAAGCCGAGGCCCTGAAGGAGGCCGACGAGGCCATCCGGCTCGGGGCCGACCAGGGATTCAACCACTACGTCCGCGGGCGCGTCCTCTGCGACCTCGACCGGTACAAGGAGGCGGAAGCCGCCACGCGCGAGGCGATCCAGCTCGACCCCGACGAGGCCGGTTACTTCGGCCAGCTCTCCAACATCGCCTTCCAGCGCCGGAACTGGACCGAGGCGCTCGAGGCCGCCGAGCAAGGCCTGGCCCTCGACCCCGAGAACAACGGCTGCATCAACCTCCGCGCCATGGCCCTGGTCCAGCTCGGTCGCAAGGACGAGGCGGCCCAGGCCCTCGGCTCGGCCCTCGCCGACGACCCCGAGAACGCCCTGACCCACGCCAACCAGGGCTGGGCCCTCTTGCACCAGGGCAACCACACCCTGGCACTCGAACACTTCCGCGAGGCGCTCCGGCTCGACCCCGAGCTCGAATGGGCGAGGGTCGGCATCGTCGAGTCCCTCAAGGCCCGGCACCTCGTCTACCGGATCATGCTCCGCTTCTTCCTCTGGATGGGAAGGCAAGGCCAGACGGCGCAGTGGGTCTTCGTCTTCGGCTTCGTCTTTGGACGGAGGCTGCTGAACGGGATCGCACGGGACAATCCCAAGCTGGCGCCGATCTTGATCCCGCTCTCGGCCCTACTCTTCGCCTTCCTGATCCTGACCTGGCTCTCGAGCCCCCTGTTCAACCTGCTCCTTCGATTCAACAAGTTCGGCAGGCTGGCCCTCTCGCGAGAGCAACGCGTCGAGTCGAATTGGATCGGCGCTTGCTTCGGGGTCGCCGTGTTCTGCTTCGTCGCCTACCTCATCTTCCGAGCACCCCAGGCTTCCGTAGGTATGGGCTATTTCGGCGTCCTGCTCATGCCGCTCGCCGTGACCTTCCAGCAAGACGAGGGTCGACCGCGACAGATCATGGCCGCCTGCACCGCCGTGATCGCGCTCCTGGGCCTCCCCGCCCTGAGCCTCGTCCTGCTCGGCAATGCCAGCCCGTGGAAGAACGAGCCGCTTGCGATAAGCCTCTTGGGGTACTTCTTCATCGGCGCGATCTTCTCGACCTGGATCCCCGCCCTAACCGGCCTCCGGTCGTCGTCGCGTTGAGCCGCTCGCTGGAGCGGTGAGCACTCGATTTGCGCCCGTCGATAATACAAGCCCGAAGCGCCAGCGAGTGAATCCCTCTCGCAGAAATTGAAGAGGATTCACTCGCTGGCGCTTCGGGCTTGTAAGAGCCCCTTCGGGAATCGCCTGAGGGGTGCGACCCAAGTGTGATTCGCTCTAGCAAAAGGGCCGCAACGCCTGTCGCATCGCCAGGGCGGTCGGGTATCGGTCGTTCGGGTCACGGGCCAGGCACTTCTTGAGGACGGCGGCGAGGCCGTTGGGGATGTCGGCTCGGCGGCTCTGGACCGGCACGGGGGGCTCTTCCAGGAGCGTCCGGATCAGGTCGCCGCCGTCGGCCACCTGGTCGTAGATGAATTGACTCGTGAGCAAGAAATAGAGCGTCGCCGCGGTCGCGTACAGGTCGCCCGAGGGGAGCACCGTCTTGAAGTCGAGCATCTGCTCCGGGGGCATGAACGGGACCGTCCCCCGCATCTCCCCCGAGAAGGTCAGGCCCGACAGCCCGAGCCCTCGGAAGCTCTTGGCGAGCCCGAAGTCGGAGATCTTGGCGACCAGGCCGCCGCGGTGCCGACCGATCAGGATGTTCTCGGGCTTGATATCGCGGTGGACGAAGCCCATCCGGTGCGCCTGCTCGAGCCCCTTGAGGATCTGGCAGACCATCCGGCACGCCTGGTTGATCGGGTAGCGACCCGGCTCGGCGTTCGCGAGCGCCTCCAGGTTCGAGCCGGCGACGTACTCCATGGCGAACCAGAACTGCCCTCGGGTCATCCCTTGCTCGAGCCACTCCACGATGTTCGGGTGCTTCAACTGGCTGATGACCGACATCTCGCGGAGGAACCGCTCGACCGCCGAGCGCGCGGCGGCCGATTCGGGGACGATCAGCTTGAGCGCGACCATCTTCCCCGTCTGGTTGTGCCGGGCCTGATACACGACCCCCATCGCCCCCCGGCCGAGCTCGCGGAGCGTCGTGTAGTGGGGGACCGGCTGCGGAAGCGAGGTCGCCTCGGACTTGCAGAGATCGCAGAGCCAGTCGACCGGCTCGCCGACCTCGGGGTTCGTGCCGCAGACGATGTCGATCCCCGCAGGCGCGAGCATCCCGCAGCTCGAACACTTGATCGTCGCGACGGGGACGACCTGGATCGTCTCCGTCCGGCGCTCCGCCGTCTCGTCCGAGGCGTTGTTGGCCGACGCCTCCACCCGGACCCGGAAGATGCTCTGCCCGGCCGCGATCCGGTCGCCCGAATTGAGTCGGGCCCGGTCGATCCGCCGCTCGTTGACGTACGTCCCGTTCGTGCTGCCGAGGTCGCGGATCTCGCAACGGGGCGGGTTGATCTCGATCAGGAAATGATCGCGAGAAAGCGCCGAGTCCTCGGGCATCGGACAATGGACGAAGCGCGACCGCCCCACGATGAACGTGTCGTGCCGGTCGAAGACGAACGTGCGGCCCTGGCGAGGGCCTTGAAGGACATCCAGGATTACTCGCATTGTCCAGATCGTCGGGTCCCCGCGCGAAGCCTTCGCCGCATTATACGCGATCATGTACGACCTTCGGCGTCAAAAGTGCCACTTCCCCTCGCAAAATCCCCCTCCAGGCGACGATTTCTTGACGGCAAAACCGTCGCATCCGACGATGTCGTCCCTCTCGCATGGATCGAAAATCCGCCGAACTCCCGAGGTCAGAACGATGGGACCCTTCTATGAGATCGCCCCGGACGTTGGCGACGCCCTGGCCCGCGGAGACGCGGTGGTCGCCCTGGAGTCGACCCTCGTGGCGCAAGGGTTGCCCTGGCCCGACAACCTGGAGACGGCCCGAGAGTCCGAAGACGCCGTCCGCCTCGGAGGGGCGACCCCCGCGACGATCGCCGTGCTCGACGGCCGGATCCGCATCGGCCTCTCGGCCTCGGAGCTCGAGCGCCTGGCTCACGAAGGGAACTTCCTCAAAGCCGGGCGCCGCGACCTGGGGATGGCCGTCGCGCGTAGGATCGACGCCGCCACGACCGTCTCGGCGACGCTCTGGATCGCCCGGAGCCGGGGGATCGGCGTGATGGCGACCGGCGGCCTGGGGGGCGTCCACCGCGACGCGGCCACGACCTTCGACATCTCGAATGACCTCGACGAGCTCGCCCGAGCCGACGGGGCCCTCGTGGTCTGCTCCGGCGTCAAGTCGATCCTCGACATCCCCGCGACCCTCGACGCCCTGGAAACCCGCGGCGTGCCCGTCGTCGGATACCGGACCGACGAGATGCCCGCGTTCCTGACCCGGTCGTGCGGCCTCCCCCTCGAAGCACGCGTCGACTCCCCCGACGAGGCCGCCTCCCTCGTCCAGGCCCACCGAAACCTCAAGCTCCCCGGCGCGATCGTCCTCGCCCAGCCCGTCCCCGATCCCGTCGCCCTCGACCCCGAACTCATGCAAACCGCCATCGATGTCGCACTCGAGGACGCCCGCGCCCAAAGCATCACCGGCAAGGCGGTCACCCCCTTCCTCCTCGGTCGGATCCGCCAGGCCACCGGCGGCCGCGCCCTGATCGCCAACCGATCCCTGATCGTCGCCAACGCACGGCTCGCGGGCGAGGTTGCCGCCTCGCTCGCCGCTCGAACAGACGGGTAATCCCGACGTGTCTCCAGGGATACGGGGGAGGATTCACCACAAAGGCACGAAGGGCACAAAGAGGAATTCAAAAATAATTAAAAATCAACTGCTTTCTCGTTACTATTTATACCCCTTGTGCTTTTGCGGTGAATCCTCCCCGGATTGACGAACACAGCCCCTCATCCTACAATTGTCATAATATTCGATTGCTTCTCCGAAGCAAGGTTGTCCGCTCACGCTGTTCGAGGAGCCGACGATGACGACATCCCCCCCGATCCGGACGTCCTCGCGTGCGTTCACGTTGATCGAGCTGATGGTCGTCATCGCGATCATCGGGCTGTTGCTCGGCTTGCTGTTGCCCGCCGTCCAGTCGGCGCGCGAGGCGTCGAGGCGCGTGCAGTGCGTCAACAACCTCAAGCAGCTCGGGCTCGGGGTCCAGGGCTATCACGACGTTTATCAGTCGTTACCCCCCGCAGCCTCGACGGGAGGGGTCGGCTCGAACAACTTCAGCATGAAGGTCCGAATCCTACCCTTCCTGGAGCAGGCCGCCCTCTATCATTCGATCAACATGTCGTTCTTTCAGGAAGCGACGACGAACGCGACGAACCTGACCACGATCATTGCCACCTTCCTTTGTCCGTCGGACGGCAACGTGCCGTGCGGGATGCAGGAGGTGACCGGCGCCGGCCAGCGTCAGATCGGCTACACGAGCTACCCCAACAACCTCGGCACGACCCCGACCAACCGCGGCGGGCGGTTCGACGGCCCGGCCTACTTCATGGGTGCCGCGAATGTGGCGAGCGTTGCGGGCCTCGCGACCACCGTCAGCTTCGCGGACGTCACCGACGGGATCTCCAACACGGCCCTCTGGTCCGAGATGGTCCGAGGCCGGAACGGGACCACGTCCAGCGGCCCGAACCAGGTCTACCGGATGCCCATGCCGGCGCCGGCCAAGGACGTCATCGTCCCCCTCGCCACCTTCCGGAACGCCTGCCAGTCGAGCCGGACGCTTGCCGACTTCGACCACAAGGGCCAGATCTGGGGCACGGACTACGCCGCCCAGGGGGGAGGCTACTCCCACATCATGACGCCAAACCAGAACGCGTGCATGTTCAAGGGCGAGACCCAACCCGTCGAGTATTCCACGGTCTGCGTCGGGGCCAGTTCCTTCCATCCGGGGGGCGTGAATCTCGGACTCATGGATGGCTCGGTCCGCTTCATCACCGACCGCATCGAACCGGAACGATGGTGGGGCGTCAGCACCATCGCCGGCGGCGAGGTCCTCAGTTACGACACCGACTGACTCCCCGAGCCAACCAAACCCAGGGTCCCCCCCGCCCTCGGTTACGACCACATCCAAGATCGTCGGGGCCTCGCCCACGACTGGCGAGCCGAGCTCGCCGGCTGACCGACCGCCAGAACCCGGACGTGAGCTGGACCAACCCCGCCGAATCCCCCGACCCCAACAGCCGTTCCCCGGTCATCGTGACCAGCTACGCCCTCCTGACCCTCCACCAGCTCGGCGCCCCGAAACCGGCCCCGCCTCCCCCGACCACGGCCGGCAAGTTCGCCAGCGCCTCCTCACCCGTCGGGCGATGAAAGGGCCGGCCGAGGGACGGCTTCCGCTCCCAGCGGGCCGAAGCGGCTCCCAAGCGGCCGGACATCGTTACGCGGAGGCAAAAAACCAACAATTCAACATAATTTATTGACGAAACATCCTCGGATCGTCCAGGCATTCGCGATGATCTTGCGATACCCGAGTAAGAGACATTTACCTTGCGTCACACGCGGATTCCAGGCCCCTCATCGGCGAGGGGCGTTCGCGCTGGGCTTGGTCGTGATGGGGCCGAGCTGGACGGTCTTGATGATGGCCTCGACCTCGGCGCGGAAGGGGGAGGGGGGGTCCTGGATGGTGGAGCTCTCGACGACGATGCTGTCGTCACGGCCGAACAGGACGAGATAGTTGTCGTCGTGGATGCGAGCGTCGCGCTTGGAGGCGGCGCCGGCGCCGCGGAGCGCCAGGCTCATCCGGTAGACCTTCATCTTGGACGGGGCCCAATCGGCGTCGGGGAGCCAGCCGGCGGGCCCTCGGAGGATGTCGTAGGACTTCCAACGTTCCTCGATGGTCTTGGCGAGGAAGTCGGGGTTGCGATTCTGCTTGTCGGCGACGGTGTCGCCGGTGCGGTGCTGTCGGAGGAGGACGACCCGATCGGGGCCGGCCGCCGACCGGTTCCTGAGCAGCTCGACCATATCGTCGTTAGTTTGCGGGCCGAGCCGGAGGTCTTGCGGGTGGCGGAAGTGGAAGGCCCCTTGGGGGTCGTCGTAGGTTAGCCACGAGTTCTCCTCGGTGGGCGTCGGCGGGGTGTCGGGGATCGCGAGCGGGGCAGCCGAGGGGGCGAGTTGGCGGGCGAGGAACACCTCCCTCGTGGTGTACTTCTTGAAGCGGCCCTGGCTCTCGGGCAGGGGGGTCGCCACCGAGGTCGCCATCCGGAGCTCGGTGATCGCCCCGAGGGCGAGCTGGGGCTTGCCGGCGTCGCGGGGCTTGACCTCTTCCCCTTCGGCGGGCGGGGCCGGCGGGGCGAAGGTGAAGACGATCCGGGCGTTCACGCCGGTGTCGCCCACCGAGAGGGTCGCATGGCCGTTGATGGTCATGATCGCCTCCCAGTCGGTCCCCTTGGCCGCCTGGTGGATCCCCTCGAGCTGCGCCACGAGCGAGGTGCCCCGATTCCCGACCTCGCCCAGGAGCGCCCGAGCGGCCGGCCTCGACAGGCTCCATCGGTCGCCGATCCGGATCGGGAGCATCGGCAAGACCGCGACCAGGTTGGGCATGAAGACGTGACGACTCGTGTAGGTCGCCTCTTCCTCCCTCAGCCCCCGCCCCTCGGTAAGGCTCAGGATCCGGGGGTCTCCGTCGGGATTCGACTGATACCAGAGGGTCAGCCCCTCGAGCGGGCGGTTGCCCTTGCGTTTGGGCATGGGGTCGGGATTCAGGCGGAGGGCCTCGTAACTCCGGATCGCGGCCTGGACCACGCCGCCGCCCCCGATCTTCGCCGCGCGCTCGGCGTAGATCGTTTGGGCCGAGAACTCGCTCTGTTCGGGCGCCCCCTGAGGCCGCTCGGTCCGGACCTTGATCGTGTCGCGGATGGCCACGCGATACTGGCCGATGGCCTCGGGCTTCGTCAGGTCGTCGGTCCCGTAACGCTCGACGAACTGGAACCGCATGGCGAGGTCGGTCCCGGGAGACTGGGGCCCTTCGGCCTTCGCCTCGGCAGGACCCTGGGCCCCGGCGGGGGTCGGGCTGCCCCCCAAGGCCAACGTGAGCCCCACACCGAACGTCACGACCCGGATTCGGTCCCGCCACATGTTCGTACGCCTCCTGGATGCGCGGCTGAGGTCTAGGGGGATTTGGCGAGGGCTCAAGGTCAAGGCTTCGGGGACGTCGCGTCGGCGTCCTTCCAGCGCAGCGAGCCGATCACGCGAAGATCCTGGTCGCCGAAGGCCTTGGCCTGGTCTTCGGTCAGGGTGAACGTGGCGAGCAACTGGTCTCCCTCGGGGCTGGCCACAAGGTAATAGTCCCAGATCACCCCGAGCTCGCCCTCGTGGCCCCGGGCCCCCACCTTGTATCGGAAGCCCCCCGCCGGGTCGCCGTCGACCTCGCCGACGCCGACGAATTCCGAGAACCGCTTCCCGAGCGCGCGGCGGAGGTCGGAGCGGAACTGTTCGAGGTCCTGGTGCCGGCCTTTCCCCGCGTTCGGCCCAAGCGCGAGGTTGCACTGGGCCACGACGGCCCCCTGGTCGAGGCGTTTCAAGACCGTCTGCCGGCTGTCATCCCAGTAGGTATGCCAGTCCCGGTCGTGCCGCACGGTGTACTTGCCGTTCGGCGAGATCAACACAAGGAGCTCGAGCGAAGGGTCGGGGTCGGTCGCGACACCGGCCAGGGCCTTGTCCGTGAGAGCGTCCGGCATGGCGACCGGGTCGCGGGTCACGGTCAGGGTGCTCTTCATGTCCAAACCCGCCTCGACCGGACCGGGCTTGCGAGCCTCCTGGCGATCGAGGGTCAGCGAGGAGATTCGGCCGGCCTTGCGGTCGAACGTGAACGTCCCCTTGCAAGTCATGCTCCCCTCGCCGCCGAGCGCCGCGCCCCGGATCTCGCCCTCGAGCCGGACCTTGGCCGAGGCCTCATCGATCGACTCTAAGGTCGCCTCGAGCAGGTTGACGGCGAGGGCATCGTAGGCGCTCAGGGCCCTCGCGGCCTCGTCGCCGACGCGCCAGGTGCTCCCCTTCGTGACCCGTTTGAGGGGCAGGAGGGCCGCGAGGGTCAAGGGGTCGCCGGGTCCTTGCACGAGCTCGAGCTCGCCTCGGGTGAGCGGCCCGCCCGGGCTGAACACGAAGACGCCCTTGCCCCTCGGCTCGGCGACGAGCCGCATGACCTCGGGCCGGAGCACCGCTCCCGTCGGGCGGATCTCCCCGTTGATCGCCGAGGCCGCCTGGACCACCTGGCGGACCGCCCGGGACGCCCGGCCATCCTCGTCGACCTTGACGACCCGCTCGGCGAAGTCGAACCGCGTCTCGACCTTCAGGGAGAGGGGCTTCGGCTTCTCGGCCTTGGGCGAGGCGCCGGGTGGCGGGGCCGGCTGGTACTGCCCTTGGGCTTTCAAGGCGATGCGCACCCGCGTCGCCTCGGTCGGCCGGGCCGACTCGCGCAACGACGTCGGGGCCTCCGCCCCCAGGGCTGTCGTCGCGATCGCGAGGGCCGCTATCCCCCGCCAGCACCCCTTGAGGAAATCAGCCATCCTTGAGCTCCTCGAAGTCAGCCTCACGCCCGAGCGGGCCGCCCCGCCGGCCCCGAACGCCAAGGCGTCTCGCAACATGGTGACGGGCGAGTGATTGGGCGAGCGGGCCCCTTCGGGATACCCCCAAGACTCTAGTGTGTCCGCGACGGGCCTGTCAATTCCGCAAAGCCCCAGGGGCAGAGCGGTTCCCTCGCCGCTGGCCAGGCCGGCCAGCCGCGCCGAACAGCATCAACAATGCATACGTTGATCACAAGGTCTCGCTCGAGGGAACCGCCCCGCGATCATCTCGGTTTCGACTCAGGAGCCCCCGATCGCCTGGAGTCGTCGCGAGAGGGTCGACTGGTGCGTCGCCGTGCAGTGGACGAGGACCCGGAGTCGGTGCGGAGGCTTCGAGAGCCAGCCCTCGCCGCGGACTGGTTCCTGGGCCGCGTCTTCGAGGATTTTCAGGAAGATTCCTAGGTCCTCGGAAGGCTCCTGGTCGAGGAGAGCCTCGGCGTTGGCGATGAGGAGGAGGACGACGTCGGCGGACAGCCAGTCGAGGTCGTGGATGCACTCATCGAACGCGTCCCAGTTTTCGCCGAAATAGAAGGGGAACTGGAGCGCCGCGGCAACCTCGTCGAACAGGGCGGGGGTCGTCCGCGCCTTGGTCCCCCGGATCACCCGGGCCACCACGCGGGGAGGGCCGGGGCGCTCGAGGGATGTGGCGAGGTCGCAGAGGTCCGACTCGCTCGTCGTGAGCCGGTGCATCCAGGGGCTGTCGGGGCGGAGCAGACGCTCGAGGTCCATCGGTTTCAGCGGACTCGCAGGAAGGTTCGGTAGTGGTCCTTGGTGTAGTACGCGCTCCCGTCCGAGCCCGTGACGAGGCGCTCCGCGCCCCGGTTCTGGCCCCGGACCTTCGGGTTGACGTCCCACTCTCGGTAGCGGATCGAAATTCCGTCCGCCCCTCTCAAGGGTAGGTCACGCGACCGGTTCTCGTACGTCCGCCCCCCGACATAGCCGCGCATCGGCTCGTCGTTCTCGCGGAGATAGTCCAGGATCGCGTCGACCTTCGCGGCGACCCTGGGCGAGAGCTCGGCGGTCGAATAGACCGGGGCAGAGGCCCGTGTCTTCGCCTTCTCGCGGGCCTTCGGCCGGCCATCGCCGGCCTCGACCTCGCGCTCCCGGGGTTTGGACGTGGCCGACGATGGTGTGTCGGCCTCGGTGCCGCGAGTCTTCGACGGCCCTCGGGCCAATCCGGTGCGGTCCCGGTCGCCAGCCTCGCCCGGCCCCATATCCGGGTCGAGCGAATCTTCTTCATGGATCCGAGGTGCGACTCGCTCGAGGACGGCCGTGGGAGTCCCGTCCGGCCCTTTGTCGGCGCTCCAGGCCATCAGGCCGCCGATGACGAAGATCGCCAGCGCCGCGAACGCCTTAAGTTCCTTGTCTCGGGACATGACTTCGAATCGACCCCCGTGGCTTTGGTTCACGTGGCGGAGCCGCACGTTCCCAGCAATCGCTTCAAGATAAACGTGTCCGTCGAAAAGAGTCAATCGCCGGACGATTACGGGGACACGTTCCCGATCAGGTTGACATCAAGATGAGGTCGACCGTCCCGCATCCCGGTCGCGGCGATACCAGCTCCAGAGCAGGCGGTGGGTCGAATAATCCAGCAGCGCCTGCGAGCTGGCGAAGAGGTACTCGCCGGTTTCTCGGCGCTCGAGGAGCGACCGGGTGGAGGGGGCGATGTAGGCATCGACGGCCCTGGCGCAAAGGTCGGCGACGAGGACGGGGAAATTCTCGGCGGCCGACGTGCTCAGGCGATTGCCGAGATAGGCGTAGTTCATCCGGTTCTCGACGACCCGGAAGGCGACGCGTGGGTCGCGTCGGACGATGATCACCTCGCCGACGGCGTCGCGGGGGATCCGCATGGCCCGTCCCTGTCGAGCGGGGAGCTTCGAGGGGCGGAGCGACAGGGCCTGGAGGCCCATCGTCAAGGCCGAGGTCCAGGTCGGCGGCTTGATCCCGCGGAACTCGTCCTCGGTGTCGATCTTGCCGGCGCAGACGAGCTCGATCCGGTCCCAGGGGGCCCAGTGGGTCGGCTCGCCCCGGAGCCCCTTGACGCGGAACCCCTCGGCCTCGCAGGCGGCGTCGTGGACGTTGCGTGGGGGGACGATGTCGGGGAACTGGTCGAGCCGCCACGCCTCGGCCGCCACACCGAACTCATACAGCCCGTCGAGCAGCGTCCGCGTCTCGGCCTCGGACAGGGGCTTCGGCCAGGTGCCCGGCACCTTGGCAATCCACTGCATCGCGTCGGTCGGGTGGATCCCCGTCACCTTGCAGAAGAGGTCGCGGACCCCCTGCGGGTCGTCCACCGACTCGAACACCACCAAACGATACTGGGGGCCGCTGTTGGACATCGCTCGACCTCGTCCGGAACCCACGACTTTGCCCGCGCCTCGGTGGTTCAATTCCTATACCACCTATGTTAGCGTGGGGAAAACAGGAGGTGGGTATGTTTCGCGCGATTTTGATCGGCTGGCTCGTGACCCTGGCCCCGGGCGCCTCCCCGCTCGACGAGGCCCGAAGGCTCTGGCAGAACGGCCGATACGCCGAGGCGCAAGAGGCCTACGAGTCGGTCCTCAAAGGGGCCGATGCGCTCGACGCCCCCTCCCGGACCCGCGCCGCCCTCGGCCTGGCCGACGCACTCGCGAGCCAGGGCGAGGGGGTGAAGGCCGTCGAGGGACTCCGCAAGGCCCTCGACGCACAGCCCGAGAACGCCGACCTTGCGGCCAAGCTCGCCGACCTCCGATTCGCGAAGGGGGACTGGAAAGACGCCGAGGACTTCGCACGACGGGCCCTCAAAACCTCCCCCGACCACATCCCGGCGCGCTGGGTCGAGGCCCGCCTGCTCGAGGCCAAGGGGGAGCACGACAAGGCCGTCCAGGCCTGGAAGTGGTTCGTCGACCGCTACAACGACCAGAACGCCGCGATCACCAAGGACGCCGAGGCCCTCCTCATCGTCGGGCAGGCCTCCGAACGCTACTACCGGGCCCTGGCCCGGGGCGACGAGTTGAGCGACTCGCTCAACGACGTCATCAACGAGATCTACGAAGGGGCCCTCCGGGCCGACCCACACTGCTGGCAAGCCCCCTGGCTCGAGGGACGGCTGTTCCTCTCAGGGACCAACGAAGCCTCGGCGATCAAGGAGCTGACGCGGGCCCTCCAGATCAACCCGAGGGCCGCCGAGGTCCTCGTCACCCTCGGCCAGGCCGACCTCCAGGGGTACAAGCTCGCCCCGGGGCGGACGAAGGCCGAGCGGGCCCTGGAGATCAACCCGACGTACGCCCCCGCCCAGGTCCTCCTCGCCGACCTGAACATCTCCGACGAGCGCTTCGCCGACGCCCTGACCGCCTCGAAGAAGGCCGTCGCCGAGAACCCTCGCGACGAGGACGCGCTCGCGAGACTAGCGGCGTCGTGCCGGCTCCTGGTCGACCCCGTCGGGGCGACGGCCGCCGAGGCGATCGCCCTGGCCAGCAACCCCCGCCCGGCCACCTTCTACGCCGCCCTGGCCGAACGCCTCTCCGACCGCCGGAAGTACCACGCGGCCGAGCGGGCCTTCCTCCTCGCCATGACCGCCGACCCCAAGCGTGCCGACGCCCCGATCGGGCTCGGCATGCTCTACATGCAGATCGGCCGCGAGACCGAGGCCCGCGACCTCTTCAATGCCGCCTTCGCCGCCGACCCGTTCAACGTCCGCGCCGACAACATGATGAAAGTGCTCAAGCACATGGCCACCTATCGGCCCATCGAGACCGAGCACTACAGCGTCCTGGTCGACCCGGCGCAAGACCAACTCCTCGGCAAGTACATGGGCCGCTACCTCGAGTCGATCCACGGCGAGCTGACCTCGCGGTTCGGCTACAGCCCGCCGTCATTGACCAAAGTCGAGATCCTCAAGAACCACCAGTGGTTCAGCGGCCGGACCATCGGCCTGCCGTTCATCCCGACCGTCGGCGCCTGCACCGGCAAGGTCGTCGCGCTCGCCAGCCCCCGGGCCACCAACAAGCCGTTCAACTGGGCTCGCGTGCTTAAACACGAGATCGTCCACGTCATCACCTTGCAGCAGACCGAGTTCAACATCCCCCACTGGTACACCGAGGCCCTCGCCGTCGAGAGCGAGGACTTCCCTCGTCCGCAGGAGTGGAACAAGCTCCTGCTGGCGCGAGTCCCCTCCAGGAACGGCCTGCTGAACCTCGACACGATCAACCTCGGGTTCATCCGCCCCAAGGAGGCTGACGACCGCCAGATGGCCTACTGCCAGGCCCAACTCTACGCCCGGTACATGCTCAAGCGGTTCGGCCCCGACGCCCTGATCAAGATGCTCGCCGCCTACCGGCGTGGGCTGACCACCGACCGGGCGATCGACGCCTGCTTCCACGTCGCCAAGCCCGACTTCGAGACCGGCTACCTCGCCTACCTCGACGAGGTGATCAAGACCATCCGCACCCGCGTCAGCGAGGAGAAGCCGGTCAAGTTCTCGCAGCTCGAGCGGATGCTCAAGGAGAAGCCCGACGACCCCGACCTGAACGCGAAGATGGCCTACGAGCACTTCGCCCGCCGCGCCTACAAGGACGCCCGCCCCCTCGCCGACAAGGCCCTGAAGCTCAAGCCCCACCACCCCCTGGCGAGCTACGTGAAGGCGCAGATCCTGAACCGGGTCCTCGGCGACTCCGAGGCTGCCCTCGCCATCATCGAGCCGGCACTCGACCCCGAGAAGCCCAACGAGCGAGTCGTCGACCTCCTCGCCGAGCTCCAGTTGAAGGCCGGCAAACTGGACGAAGCCGAGCGGCTCTACGAGCTCGCCCGCAAGGACGACCCGGTGAACACCAAGTGGATCGCCGGCCTCGCCCGCGTCCACCTCCGCAAGAAGGACAACGCCAAGTTCCTGGCCGACCTCGCCATGATCGCCGACAACGACGCCGACGACCTCGACGTCCGCAAGGCCCTGGCCGAGCGCCACCTCGCCGCCAACCAGCCCGAGCAGGCCGAGAAGTGGGCCATGGAATGCCTCTATGTCAACGTCTACGACCCCGCCAACCACGCCTTCCTCGCCGACGCCCTCGCCGGCCGCAAGCAGTACCCCAAGGCCATCGAGGAATACCAGACCGCCCTCGAGCTCAAGATCAAGAAGCCCAACGACCTCAAGGTCCGCCTCGCCAAGGCCCAGTCCGAAAACCAGCAGCGCGACGCCGCCAAGGCCACCCTCGACACCATCCTCAAAGAAGACCCCGAGCACCCCGAAGCCCTGGCCCTTCGCAAGCAACTCGGCGAGTAATCCCCGGCCCGACAGCCAAACGCCTCGCCCCCTCGTCGATTTCCGGAGGAGCCCCGTGCCCGACCGAACGGCCCACCCCGGCCGGACCTACCGCCACTTCAAGGGCGGACTCTACCGCGTCCTCTTCGAAGCCAAACACTCCGAGACCGACGAGCCCCTCGTCGTCTACGAGGCCCTCCCCGATCGCGGCTACTTCGTCCGCCCCCTGGCCATGTTCCTCGACCACGTCGATCGCGACGGATACCAGGGGCCTCGATTTGTCGAGATTTTCGACCCATTTCCCTCAAGTCATGATCGTTAAATTTCTCATCCCCGCGGTCTCCGCCACTTACTACCCATAACTTCACAACAATGGATTTCTCGTTCCCACGGTCCCTGTGGGAATGCCGTCTTCGACGCTCCGCGTCTTCCCGGTCGACCTTGGAAAGCCCCCGACGGAGAAGCTTTCATCCGACCCGAAGCGGCAGAATCGATCGACCGAATTCCTGATGTGATCTCGGGTTCGATCGCGACATCGGCAGATTCCGTTCGATGCGTTTCGAGCCAGCCGGGGCAGGTGACTTCCTCAGACGGCGAGACTTGGAGGTCCGTGTCACGGCACGCAGAGCGTGCAAGACGGCATTCCCACGGGGACCGTGGGAACGAGAGAAAATAACATCACATCTTACAATTAATTTTAACAGTATGACCAACGCGTCGTCGGCCCACAGAACGGGCCGACGGGCCGGCGATCCAGGAGACTCAAATCGTCAGGGCATCTTCGGCACATCCCAGACGAGCACCGTCGTATCACGCGAGCTGGAGATCAGGCTGCGGCCGTCGGGGGTGAAGACCAGCTTGCTCACGAAACCATCGTGGCCTCGGAGGACGAACCGCTCTCGACCGTCCGCCGTGTCGAACAACCTGATCACAGGTGACGCCTTGTCCTCCGTCATAGCGACGGCCAAGAGGGTCCCATCGGGCGAGAGGGCTGCGGAACCGAGGCTCGAGTCGGGCCGCTTGATTTCGAGACGATGGCGGCCGGTCGCCGCGTCGAGCAGGCGAAGAATCCCTACTCCCTGACCGATGTGTGTCCTGCCGTCGACCATCTCGGTCCTGGATGACACGTGCGTGGAGACCAGAAGAGTCTTGCTATCCTGTGAGAAGGCAAGGGTCCGCGCCCGCTCGTGGAATAAAGGCTTGCCGGTCTCGACGTCGACGACCGAGACCTCCGACCCCATCATTCCGGATACGGCGAGCGTCGTCCCGTCAGGGGAATACTGGGCCCTCTCCACCAGGTTTTCGCCGAACATCGGGTCCTTCTCGATCGACAGTTTGGGAGCTTCGGCGTCGAGCTCGCGCCCGGTCACCACCTCGAACCGTCGGGCCGAGCCGTCACGCCATAGGGTCAAAAGTGTCGCCCCATCCTTCGCAAACGTCAGGGCCGCGGGCGGCGTGGATCGGTTCGGGTTGGCCCACCACCGAAGTCGCCCGGTGGCAACGTCCCAGAGATGCACCCCGCGCCCGGGAGACCCGGCCCCTGTGGCCAGTGACCGCCCATCGGGCGAGAGGGCCAAGGCCCGGACCCACCCCGTGTGCCGCATGACCGATCGTTGCCGGCCGGTCGTGAGATCCCAGACGCGGGCCGTGCCGTCGTCGCTTCCCGTGATCAGAGTCTTCCCGCCATCGACGCAGAGCAACCGGGTCACGCTCTGTTCGTGAGCGTCAGGAAGGGCGAGACGATCGCGGCCGGTAGCGAGGTCCCAGAGATGAAGCACCATCTGGCTGTCGGAAGCAATCGTCTTGCCGTCGGGCGAGAAGGCGACGCGACAATACCAGCCCTGAGATGACTCGACCCTCTGCAGTTGACGTCCCGTGGCGGTTTCCCACACCGTCAAGACCGAGCCTCCAACACTGCTGCCCAGCGTCGCCAGCGACGATCCATCCGGGGAGAACGCCAGGCTGCCCTGATACGAGTTGCCCCCATCGAGCCGGCGCAGCTCACGACCGGAGACGGCATCCCAAAGGATAATCGTCGGCTCCTCGGCCGCGGAGGCGAGGATCTTTCCGTCGGGGGAATAGGCGAGAGCTCGGGTCGGGCGATCGTGCCCACTCAGGGCGCGGACCTCACCGCCGCGAGCCAGGTCGATGAGATGGATTCGGTTGTTGTTCCCGCTTCCATCGCGGCTGCACGCGGCGAGCGTCGCGCCATCGGGCGAGAACGCAAGGGCGTGGACATCAACCTGGCCGAGCTTGAGCTTGAGCCGTTCCTTCCCGGTATCGATGTCCCAGAGCCGCATGACGCCAGTGCCCCCCCCGGTCGCGAGGCGTTTCCCATCAGGTGACATCGCCAGCGACCAGATATCATCCGGCTCGTCGCCCCACTCGGCGTGCGCTAGACGCCGGCCCGTGGCGAAGTCGAAGACCTTCCATTCATGGAAGGTTTGACGTCGGGCGCGGTCGAAGGTGAAGCCGGCCGTCGCAACGGACTTGCCATCACGCGAGAGCACGACCGAGCGAAGGGCGCCCACGGCGGCGTCGATGTGCCTCGAGGGCCGTCCAGAGACCGGGTCGCGGATCACGATCGTCCCGTCCTCGGAACCGGAGATCAGGGCCTTGCCGTCTGGGGTGAAGGCGAGGTCGACGATGGTCGAACTTTGCCGGGCCTGCACGGTCCCCAATCGCAGCCGTACGCCCGGGGGGAGGGGGTCGCCATGACGGTCGAGACCAGGACGAGCGGGGGCCGCGGGGGCGGCCGCAACAGCGGGGCGTTTCTCCTTGTCGATCCCCGGAGCCGGACCCAGACCGTCCTTCGCGAATCGGGCACCGTACACCAGCCCGCCGACCGCCACCGCCGTGGTGAACCACATAGGAGCGACGGCGCGGAACCCGGCCGGAGCCAGTCCCCACCGGAGCCGTTGAAGCACCTTGGCCACGGTCGCCGAGATGCCCCAGACCATCGACCGACCGCAGGCAACGTGCAAGGCGGCCCGAGTCGTCGAAGCCACGAGGGTTTCCGGCATCGCCGCCTTTGTCTCGGCGGCCAGGGTCGCAACGACCAGACTGGCCGAAGGGGCCAGGCCGCGGTCGGACAGGCGGGCCCGGAGTTGGTCTCGGGCGCGGGCGCGACGGCTCTTGACCGTCCCGACGGGGCATCTCAGTTCGTGGGCCGCGCTTTCAAGGGTATGGCCCTCCAGGTCGCAGAGCACGACCACGACGCGGTAGGCCGCCGTCAGGCGGTCGATTTCCTCGTGCAGGATCGCCACGAGGTCGGCGTCGTCGATCGCTCGATGGTCGACGACCGAGGCTTCGACCGCCAAGGCGGCGACTTTGCCCTCGCGAACCCGGCGACGCATCTCGGCCTTGCGCGCATCTCGGGCGAGGCGACAGGCGACGCCGTGCAGCCAAGGGCCCAGCGAGTCGTGAACCCAGAGTTGCGAGGCTTTGCGAGCCAGGACGAGGAACGTGGCCTGAAAGGCATCCTGCGCCGCGTGCTCGTCGCGGAGGAGGCCCCGGCACGCGCGAAGGACCATCGGACCATGCCTCTGGACCAAGGCGGTGAACGCGGCCTCCGAGTCCTCGCCGGCCCGAGATGCGAAGCGGGACAGGAGTTGCCCGTCGGGCAGCCCGCCGATCGCCCCCGAAGCGAATAGGGTCCGGACGTCGCTGAGCATGACACTCTCCAGTCCAGGCATCCGTATTCTCCGCCAGTCGCAAATCACCGAAATGATTGTCTTCCCAACAGGTAATGGCCACGAACAGGCGTCGGGTTGCCGAGACTCGAAGAGATCGTCGCGATTTTCCTATACATCGTTTCCATTCTTTGCTACTCTTTTGTTGGTTGGTCTGTCGATCGAGCTGCACCGTCTGGCTCAAATTGAACCCGTCGCTGCTATCCTCCCTCGCCTCTCCCGCCCGACGGGCTCACCCCGAGCCTACCTTTCTTCTCGACCCGGAAAGCACCTTGCGGGTCGCCGCCATTTCGCCGCGGAGCCGAGTTTGTCCAAAAAACTGTATGTCGGGAACCTCACCTACAACGTCAGCGAAACCGATCTCGAGGCACTGTTCGCGCCTTTCGGGACGGTACAGAGCGCCCAAGTTATCGTCGATCGAGACACCAACCGCTCGAAGGGATTCGGCTTCGTGGAGATGGGCTCGGACGCCGAGGCGCAGGCGGCCATCCAAGCCCTCAACGGTCGTGACCACGACGGCCGGAATCTGACGGTCAACGAGGCCAAGCCCCGTGAAGCCCGCTCGGGCGGCGGCGGTGGTGGCGGCTACGGCGGTGGTGGCGGTGGCGGCGGCGGCCGTCGCACCGGTGGTGGTGGCTACGGTGGTGGTGGTGGCGGCGGTCGGTATTGATCGCTCGCCCCTCTTGATCATCGGTAGAGATTACGGGCATCGCAGGCCGTGCGCCTTCGATTCTCCTGCTGATGCCAAGTCGAGGATCCACGTCGTCGATCTCGCCGACGTGGTCCATCGCCCGCCGGCCTTTGAACATCGGATCCGGACGGGAGTTGTCGCCCGGGCCGTGCCGGGGCGGACGTTGCTCGTCCGCCATCGGCCCGTGCCCTCATGCGCCGATCCTGTTGAGGTGATGCCGGATGTTCTCGGCCGGACCCCACTACACATGAGAGCTCCCTGATGCACATCTACCCGGTCGATGAGCAGCAAATCGCCGACTTCGAACAGGGTCGTAGGTGTGAGACGGTTGTACCGTTGCCCTCCGACGCAACGCTCCAGGCCGGTGATACCATCCTGTTCGCCCACTCGACGTCCCGGCCGGGGCAGCCGCCAAACTACATCAGGGGGGGCGATTCCATCGTGATCTCGCTCACCGGAGTGACCGACCTCGAGTCGACCGATCCGGCCACCGGACGGGCGCTCGTCCAACTCTCGTGGAAGCCGCTCGGACGGCAGGAGCCGTCGGAGGACATGCACTCTCGGGCCGGGAAGTCCCGCCGCTCCCGTGGTGGTGAGTGACCGGAGACGGACCTCGGACAGCGAAAGGGCTCCGGCCCTCGTCGGGCCTGCGTCCTCGATACCAGGACCGGCGTGAC
Source organism: Singulisphaera rosea (assembly GCF_054877945.1). Lineage (NCBI taxonomy): Bacteria > Pseudomonadati > Planctomycetota > Planctomycetia > Isosphaerales > Isosphaeraceae > Singulisphaera > Singulisphaera rosea. Next base: position 193,311 of record NZ_JBTYIP020000010.1, read on the forward strand.
CACACCCATGAGTCATCCTCGATGAATCCAAGGCATTACCACAACCCGGTCAACCCGCCCACAACGAGGGTGCGCTGCCCGGTCTGCCATGAGGTCGTCTACTCAACGGCGGGCATCCATCCGCAGTGTGCCGTCAAGCAGTCCGACCCGCCAAAGCCGAAGGAAAAGCCACCGAAGGCTCCCGTTCCCGGGCATCAGGATCCGCAAGTTCCCGAGCAAGCCGGGTCCAAGGTCGCCAGCTCGTCGGATTCCGACTAACGATCCCCCCTCGATTCACGCCACGCCGCGTTTCAACACCGTCCTCGAACGGCGAACTTCGGGGCCGGAGGCCGACCGAGCGAAGTCGGCTCGGACTATGGCAACGCCCGAGGGCAGGTAGGCAAATCGCTCGAGGCGGCCGGCCCGGATCCTGGCACCACCATGGCTTCGTCAGGGCAGGGCCGTCGGAAGGATCCTCCCCTGGATGGTCCGGCGATCTCGGAGACCCATCCTGCCAGGTCGTCTCGATCCCTCGACCCGTCATTCGTCGCTCTTCGGATGAGGCCAGGTGGACTTCTTCAATCTCCGTGAACCCGTAAGCTCCTGGACGCACTTCACCGGCCTGTTGATGGCCATACTCGGTATCGTCATCCTCTGGCGCCGGAGCGTCGGTCGCCGCGCGGGCAAGCGGCTGAGCCTGCTCGCCTTCGGCCTGTGCCTCGCCTTCTGCTATGCGGCCAGTACCCTCTACCATGGCCTCCACCTCCCTCCAGATCGGCTCGCCGTCTTCGACCGCCTGGACCGCATCGGGATCTTCCTCCTGATCGCCGGTAGTTACACACCGCTGGCCTGGTGCCTGCTGCGAGGCAGGTGGCAACGAACCACGTTGGTTACCGTCTGGCTCGTCGCCGCCGTCGCCTCAACCCTGCTGGCGCTGGGCCTGCCGCTGCCGACACCCCTGGGCACCGCGGTGTACCTGGCGATGGGTTGGGGTAGCATCGCCTGCTACGCCGAACTGGCTCGGGTCGTGTCGCACCGCGACTTGCGGCCGCTCGTCGTCGGTGGGCTGCTCTACAGCGTGGGGGCGGTGTTCAACCTACTCCGCTGGCCGGTCCTCCTGCCGGAACTCTTCGGGCCCCATGAGCTGTTCCACCTGTTTGTCCTGGCAGGCAGCCTGACCCACTTCTGGCTCATCCTCCGGGTCGTCGTACCGTTCGAGCACCGGCATGGCCTCGACCCGTCGAGGCAAAGCCGTCGGCGAATCTCTTCCTCGGCGATTTGCCCTCCCTGAGCCGTCTCGACGGTCTCCAAGCAAGCCGCATTGGGTTCCGACCGGCCCTTGGAATCAGATATCACGAGATCAGCCGGCCCCTTCCTCGTCCCGATCGATGTCGCCGCGTGGTTGAGAACACCCGCCCTAGCCGAGGGGGTTGAATCTCGAGATCGAAGTACGGCCTGGTGCCAGGTTGGTAATAATTCTTGACTCTATACAGACCTGTCTGTAATATTGCGGCATGGGACGCACCAAGACGATATCCGATGCCAAGCAGCGCATCCTCGACACCGCCGACCGTCTGTTCTACGCCGAGGGGACGCGGGCCGTCGGAATCGACCGGATCATCGCCGAGTCCGGGGTCGCCAAGATGACCTTGTACTCGCACTTCCGGTCCAAAGACGACCTCATCCTGGCCGTCCTCCTGTTTCGGGAAGTGCAATTCACGGCGTGGTTCACCGAGGCGATCGAGAGGAACGCCCAGGCCGAAGGCGGGCGGATCGGCACTCTCTTCGGGGCGCTCAAGGAATGGTTCGAGACGCCGACGTTCCGGGGATGCGCCTTCATCAACGCCTCGGTCGAACTGGCCGACCCGGCCCACCCCGGCTTCGCCTTCGCTCGACAACACAAACAGCGGTTCCGTGCATTCCTCGCCGGGTTCATCGAGGAATCGCTGGGCAGGGCAGCGGCGCAATTCGCCCCGGCCGTGGCCATGCTGATCGAAGGAGCGATCGTCACCGCCGTGCTCCAGGGCTCGTCCGAACCGGCCGACGTGGCCCGAGACGCCGCCCTAAGGCTGGTATCCGAATCCACGGACAGGTGACCGCCACCGGGGAGAAAAGCGAGGAATTTTTTAGCCCCTGATGAAACACGGATAAGCCGAAGAAGGAAGAAAATCAACAGACAACACAAACCGACACACATAGAAAATTCGTCACATTATGTTTTTTTATTATTTTCCAATCTGTGCCCATCTGCGTCATCCGTTGATAAATTCTCCGATCCCTTGATTTATCCGTGTTCCATCCGTGTTCCATCCGTGGCTAAAAGATTCTCGTCTTCCGTCCGTGGCAGTTTCTCGCACGACGTTGCGTCGTTGCATTTTTTTTGGGACCGCAAACATACAGACCTTTCTGTATTTTTCCCGATCGTGGCCACCTCACCAAACCAACTCCGCCAACGTGGCGGGAGGGTGGGATCGGACGACTCGGGCCGAACGCGAGGAGACGTTGTGATGGGTGTCTACAAGGCCGCAATGATCGTGACGGCGATGGTCGTGGCCACGGCGGGCACGAGCCCCTCGAGGGCCGACGATCGGCCGACTCCGACGTCACCAACCCAGGTGCTCCACCGCACCGTGAAGGTCAACGGGCTGGATCTCTTCTATCGGGAGGCGGGGCCGAAGGACGCCCCGACGCTCCTGCTGCTGCACGGCTTCCCGACATCGTCGCATATGTTCCGCAACCTCATCCCGGCCCTGGCCGACCGATTCCACGTCGTCGCCCCCGACTATCCCGGCTTCGGTAACAGCTCGGCTCCATCAATCGACAAATTTGAATACACTTTCGACAACCTGGCCGGTGTCATCGACGCCTTCGTCGAGAAGGTCGGCCTGTCCAGCTATGCCCTCTACGTGCAGGATTACGGGGCCCCGGTCGGCTACCGACTGGCGGCGAAGCACCCCGAGCGTGTCACAGCCCTGATCGTCCAGAACGGCAACGCGTACGACGAAGGGATCGCCAACGACTTCTGGGTGCCGGTCAAGGCATACTGGAAAGACCGGACCGACGCGAACGCCGCCCCCTTGCGGAAGTTCGTGAGCCTCGAGGCGACGAAGTGGCAGTACCTCAACGGCGTCCGCAACCCCGAGGCGATCAGCCCGGACAACTGGAACGTGGACCAGCCGCTCCTGGACCGCCCCGGCAACGCCGAGATCCAACTGGCCCTGCTGTTCAGCTACGGGTCGAACCCGACGCGCTATCCCGAGTGGCAGGCCTACTTCCGCAAGCACCAGCCCCCGACGCTGATCGTCTGGGGCAAGAACGACGCGATTTTCCCGGCCGCAGGGGCACACCCCTACCGCCGAGACCTCAAGGATGTGGACTTCCACCTGCTCGACACGGGCCACTTCGCCCTGGAAGAAGACGGGGAGACGATCGCCCGGCTGATCCGGGACTTCCTGGCGAAGCGAGTGGACTCCCCGAGAAACCGTTGATGTCGTCGGGGGCCGGGCCTCGGTGCGAAAAGACCGAGGCCCGCCTTGCCCCATCCGAATAAACACGTCGCACGGCTCGTCAAGCAGGACACGGATTGATCAAGGACTCGAACGCTCGCGGGCTTCGTCCGATTCCCACAGACTCTTTCTTCTGGAGAGAGGACGAAGTATGACCGCCTCCCTTTGGCTGGTGGCTGGCCTGGCCTGCGCGCAGGCCGGACCGGATCCGAAATCGACGCCCGTTAGTCCTGTGACCGAGAACGTCAAAGCCGCAGCCGAGTCCTCGTCCCGGCCTTCGGCGAACAGCAAAGTCGTCGCGGTGACCATCTACCAGGGCCAGGCCCTGGTGACTCGCGCGGTGGATGTTCCCGAAGGGGAGGGAACCGTCGAGCTGGTCGTCACGCCTCTCCCACCTCAGGTCGTCGAGACCTCGCTCTTCACCGAGGGGGCCGACGGTCTTCGCGTGCTCAGCACGCAGTTCCGGACCCGGGCAGTCAAACATGACACCCGGCGGGAGGTGCGGGCCAAAGAGGACCAGATCAAGACACTCCACCTCGATGCCGAGCGGCTCCAAAAGGAGCTCGACGTCCGACGAAAGGACCTGCTGTACCTCGAGAAGCTCGAAGGGTTCACGGGCTCGGCACTCACGGGCCTGACCGAGAAGGGCCGGCTCGATAGCGAGGCCATCCTCTCGCTCAGCCAGTTCGTCTTTGAACATCGCGACGAGATGGCGAAGGCCGAGGTCGACCTCCAGCAGAAGCTCCAGGCCAACACCGAGGCGGTCGAGTTCGCCGAGAGGCAACTCAACGAGTTGTCGGCCGGATCGAGCCGGACCGAACGCGACGCCGTGATCGTGGTACAGAAGGCGCGGCGAGAGGCGGGCACGGTCCGGCTAGGCTACCTCGTCAACTCCTCGACCTGGACGCCGAAGTATCGCTTTCGGGCCGGGGCCGACAACGCCCCCGTCCGTGTCGATTACCTCGCCGAGGTGTCCCAGCAGTCGGGCGAGCCCTGGACCGACGTCCGGCTCACCCTCTCCACCGCCCGCCCCACGCTCGACGCCGCCCCACCCGAGCTCCTCCCTCTCAAGATGGCCATCGCGAATGCCACATCCCCCCAACCGGCCGACGCGAAAGACGAGGGGTCACAGCACATCATCGCCGTGTTGGAAAGCCCAATCGACATGAAATTTCCGAATGACACGCCGCTCGAAGACGTGATCAAATATATCCGTTCCGTCACTTCGAGCCAGTCCTTTCCCGAAGGGATCCCGATCTATGTCGACCCCATCGGGTTGCAGGAGGCGGAGAAGACCATGACGTCGCCCATGAGCATCGACCTGGCGCGAGTCCCACTGAAGACCTCGTTCGACCTGGCCCTCGGGCAGCTCGGCCTGACCTATCGGGTCAAGGGGGGCGTCGTCAAGGTGATCTCCATGTCTCAGGCCGATGAGACGGACGGCGAGGAACACGAGTCCCCGATCCTCCGTCGGCGCCGGCGAGAGTCCGTGTCAGAGCTCGAACCGGGCGCGGCGGGCGAAACCCTCAACTACCTGGCCGCCGACGACCAGTCTCAGGAGTTGCGCGTCGGAGACGGTCCAAACTCGGGCCCGGCCTCGGACGAGCGGGACACCCCCAGCGTCACCTATCCCATCGGAGACCACCTCGGCATCCCGTCGCGTCAGGATCCGCAGTCGCTCGAGGTCGCCCGATTTGAGCTGCCGGCCGAGTTCTACGCACAGGCCGCCCCTGTATTAACCCCTCGGGTCTATCGCCTGGCCAAGCTGACGAATACCAGCGAGTTCGTGCTCCTGCCCGGCGAGGCCACGATCTACTCAGGCGGCGACTTCCTCGGCCGGATGCGGCTCCCCCTCGTGGCCGCCGGCGAGCCCTTCATCGCCGGCTTCGGGGTCGATCCCCAACTCCAGGTCAGCCGAAGGCTCCTCAACAAGACCCGGATCATCCAGGGCGGGAACCAGATCCTCACCTATGAGTTCCGGATCGCGCTCCGGAATTACCGCCCAGCGCCGGTCAAGGTGCGACTCTGGGATCGACTCCCCAAGCCCCAGGGCGAGTCGGCCGCCGTCAACCTGGTCCGTACATCGACACCGCTGAGCACCGACGCGATCTACGGGCGTAGCGGCCGGATGGACAACCTGTTGCGCTGGGACATCGACGTCCCGCAAGGGGCCATCGGCGACAAGATGATCGACGTGAACTACGAGTTCCGGCTCGAGTATGCCCGCGACCTCCCTCCTCCCAAGTTCCTCTCCGGAAGCCTGAAAGAAGAGCCCATCGGCGGAGGTGGGATGGGCGGCATGGGAGGGATGGGCGGCGCCGGATTCCGATGAATGTCTGATCCGAGACCCGGCGTCCCGCAATGAACCGGGTTTCGTGTTAAGCCCTGACATTCTCAGGCGTGAAAGTTCGACAAAGCGTTGCGTCCCCGGGCCGATGCGCCTGCCGCGTGGCGGAGGGCCGAACCACCGGCTGGCGAACGGCCTTGGGCGATTCGTCTGTCGTCCCCGACGTCGTCCATCTGTGGGATCCAGAGTCGGAAACGTCGAATTTTGTCATTTTCTCCTTCACGACATTCGGTTGGGATCGTTAGTATACATCCTCGAGACAGGGATGCGATAAAGTCATGTACCAGTCGCCTTCGCACCTCGAGGGAATCCTCCTCGAGAACGGTGGACGTGCAGCGGCTCCGGACCACCCCCCATCGATCGACGGCTCGTCCGCGCAGGTACGCCCCTCTTCGTAGGTTAGATCTCACGCCCCGTGATCAAGGGAGCCGCCGATGGCAATCGAGACACCAGGTTGGATCGGGTCGGCCCTCGCGAACGGCAGGTACTTGATCACCGCGAAGCTGGGCGAAGGGGGGATGGGCTCGGTCTATCGCGCCCGGGACCAGAACATCGATGCGGACGTGGTGATCAAGGTCCCGCTCGCCTCGATGCTCAACGACCCCGAGTTTTCCCGGCGATTCAAGGACGAGATCCGCTCGCTCGTCAAATTATCGCACCCTTATATCGTCAAAATTTCCGACGTCGGCGACTGGGGCGGCCTGCCGTTCGCGGTGATGCAGTTCCTGCCCGGGCGGACCCTGGAAGACCGCCGCACGGCTGGTCCCGGCGGGAGCTTCGGCGCGGCCGACCCGAGGGAGGTGTCGAAGTGGGTCGGGGGGATCGCCTCGGCGCTCGACTACGTCCACTCCCAGGGGTTCGTCCACCGCGACGTCAAGCCGGGGAACATCCTCTTCGACGCCCAGGGGCACCCCTTCCTCGGCGACTTCGGCGTGGTCAAGGTCATGGCGTCCTCGGCCGACTCGAACGCGAAGACCCGGGCTTCGAGAACAGGTGCCGGGATGGTGGTCGGGACCGCCGAGTACATGGCCCCCGAGCTCATCATGGGGGAAGCGTTCGACGGCCGGGTCGACCAGTACGCCCTGGCCGTGACGGTCTTCGAGATGCTCAGCGGCCGTCGGCCTTTCGAGGACGACGTCACGACCAAGGTCCTCGTGCTCCACACGACCAGGCCGTCCCCGGCCTTGAACGAGCTCTGCTCCTGGATCCCCGCCCCCCTCTCGCAAGCCGTGCTCAAGGGCCTGGCGAAGGATCCGAAGGACCGATACGGGAGCTGCGTCGCCCTCGCGAACGCCATCAACGCCGCGATCGGAGCAGGGTTCGCCGGCCAACCGGAGCGAACCCGGTTCCGTTGCCCGGCGTGCGAGAAGAGTCACGCGATTTCCCCTCCGGATTACGAGAAGCTCCGGCGCTCGGGTCGGAGCCTGCCCTGCCGCGCGTGCAAGGCCCCGATCAGCATTCCCCGTGACGACCTCACCACCGCCGCCCCAGCCCCCTCGGGTCAGGATCTACCGACCGTCGAGTCGGGCTCCTTCGGAGCGATTCGCCTTTCCGACGAATACCCGGTCGCCCCCGCGGCCCCCCGTTCGTCGGGGACGATGGTCGAGCAGCCGGGAGTCAAACGGCCCGCCGCCACGATGGTCGAGCAACCCGCGGTCAAACGACCCGCGGCGACGATGGTCGAACAGCCCGGTATCACGCGGCCCGGCGCCACGATGGTCGAACAACCCGGCATCAGACGGCCTGCCGCCACGATGGTCGAGCAACCCGGGCTGGGCCGCGGCTCAGGCCGGGCGAATGAAGAACTTCCGACGTTCATCGACCTCGGCGGCTCGGTCCATCCGGCGGCGAAGGAGGGGGCGTCGTCCTTCCCCTGGATCGCCGTTGCCGGATCGGTCGCGGGCTCGGTTGTGGTCCTGGGCGTGGGGATCTTCCTGTTCATGGGCAAGGGCGGCGAGAAGGTCGACGCGAAGGCTCCGCCGGCCATCCCGCCGATCGCGGCCGCCCCGCGCCTCCCGACGAAACCCGAAACCTCGCCCCTCCCGAAACCGATGCCACCTCGCCCGCCGGCCGGCGCAACCCCGGAGGCGGAGCCGAAACCGGCCGACGAGCCGACGAGCGCCGAGCTCGTCGCCAACGGGTCGCCCGCAACGGCCCCGGAAGCTCAGGACAGCCCCGCTCCGGCCCCGGACGAGGGGAATGCCCAGACACCCGCTCCCATCAACGCGATGAAGGGCGACCCGCGCAAGGAGTTCGGGAGGCCGATCGCGGAGTTGGCCAAGGCGATCCTCCCTTCCCCCGGCGGGTTGCCTCCCGGCCCAGCGACGGGTCGGCTCGCCGGGCCGGCAACGGCCGGCATCCCGATGCCTCCCTTGAAACCGGCCAAGGGCATCACTCCCCTGGATAAGGTGATCAAATCGCCGCAGTCGTTCGCCAATCAGAAGGTCGTCCTGAGCCAGTCCTATTGCATCAGCAACGCCGTCTCACGCCAACCCGACGGGACGTTCCTCCTCCCCATCTGCGAGGGGAGGCTGGATCTTCAATACCGCAACAATCAACCGCAGATCGTCACCCAGCGGTCCAAGTCTTTCGTGCTCGACCTGGACCCGGCGTTGGCGGAACACCTCATCCGCAGGGGCGCGGTACGCCAGACGACGGAGATGCCGACGTCCTCGCCGAACTGGGGTAACAACGTCGCGATCGTGACGCTCGGAATCACCCCCCGAGAGGGGTCGGCATCGAACGCGTTGTCGAGCCGGATCATCGGGTTCGAGTTCCTCACCAATATCGGCCCGAAGGTCGTGACCCTCGGAAACAACAAGAAGAGGCGCAGGATTGTCTACTCGACCCTGACCTTCTCGTCGGACCAAGGCGAAGCGAGCGGCGAGGGCAAGGCCGAGGACTGGGCACAGCCGGAGCGGGTGCAGCACATCGCCAACCAGTTCAAGGATCTGCTCGAAAGCCAGACACGTCAGATGAGCGACGCGCGTTGGAATGCGTTCGAGAACATGATGGGACGGATGGTCAACCAGGCCGTCCGGGACAACGCCCTCCCACCGGTCGAGATGCCGAAGCCGAAGCGGGTCTATCCGTGAGGGCAGGGGGCAGGGGCAGGGGCACCGCTTGTCCCGGACCTCACGTCGCGTAGAATCTCGGGGCGAGAGGGAACAGCTCCTCGGTCGATCACCGGGGGCCCTATTCCATACGAGGGTGACGACCGTGGATCCGACGGTTTCGAGAATCCTGGCCGGGCTGACCCTTTTCCTCCTGTCGGCGGAGTCCGCCTCGGCCCAGATGTTCATCTTCGGCGGAGGATCGACAGCCCAGGGGGATATCCTCAGAGGTCAGGGGATATTCCTCCAGGGTGCCGGCAGCTTCCTGTACAACGCGGCGGTCGCGGACTCGATCAACGTCGACACCTCGATCCGCTTGAATGAATACATCTGGAACGTCGCGAAGAACGAGAACCGAGAGAACGCGATCCATCGCGCCGAGAAGGCGGCCCGTCAGTTGGAAAACTATGAAGAGATCCTCAAACGGATCCGAGAGAATCCGACCGATAACGACCTCGAGAAGGGCGACGCCCTCAACGACGTGATGACGCAGTTGCTCAGCCCCCAGATCGCAGACTCGGCGTTCCGCATCCTCCCCGTCGACCTCCCCGGCGAGATGATCCGCGAAATCCCGTTCTTCTACGGGCCCAAGGACGCGACGTTCTCGATGCGTCGGCTCGCCAACAAGGGCAAGAACGCCTGGCCGGTCGGATTTCGGGACGCCGCGTTCGCCCGCGAACGCCGGCAGTACGAACGGGCGCTGGACGACGCCCTCGACCAGCAGCTCGACGGGAAGCTCTCGCACAACGCGATTCTCCAGGTCGAGCTCGCCGTGAAGGAACTGAGCTTGAAGCTCGACGAGGTGAATCCGCCGAGCCGGGATAAGGTCTACCTCGAGGCGAAGAACTACCTCAAGACGCTGACGGACGCGAAGGAGAACTTCAAGATCCACGACATCGAGAAGATGTTGGGCGAGATCGACCGATATTCGGGAACAAAGGTTCATGACCTCATGGTTTTCATGCAGAAATACAACCTCCGGTTCGGCGTCGCCGCGATCGGGGCGGAACGCGAGATGTATCCCAAGCTCTACGAGAAGATGAAGCAGCAGCTCGACCTCGTGTCCAGCTCGGGGAATGGTGGGCCCCAGCGTTGAGGGCCGACGATCTCCGCAACCAGGACCTCCATAACCGAGCTCGAACGCCAGAGCGACACGAACCCAGCCGGATCGATCTGACATGAGCCGATACTTCATCGCCGCCGTGGTCGGCCTCCTCTACGTGGCCGCAACGGCCTGGGTCGTCCACAGCGAAGGGGACGCCTATCGTCGCGACCGCCGCCGCGAAAGGCTCGCGGCCCGCACTCCCAACGCCCCCCCCGAGCCCTTGCCGACGATCGCCGGGCGCGAGCCAACGCCCCCGGCCCAAGCCCTCATGCCGAGGCCCTCCGAATCACCCGCCGTCCTCGACCTCGCGAAGACGAAGGACGTCCCGATCCTTCCGCCTCCGCCGCCCGCTCCCCCGGCACCCTCGACGACCCGGCCGACACCAACCGCGGTCGCGGCCAATCCGGCCGACACCATCCCCAAAGGCCTCCCTCGACCCGCCCCCGGGCCCGACGCCCCCAAAGGGCCCGACCCCGCATTCGTCTGGGCCGACACCCTGGACCTTGCCAAGCTCAGCGTCGAGCAGGAACGCCGGCTCGGTCAGGAACTCCACCGCATGGTCCTGACCTACAACCGGAAATGGGAGAACGGGGCCATGGAGCAGCGCGTTGAGGACGTCGCCCGCCCGTTGCTCAAGAAACGGTCACGAAACGAGATCGACTACTCCTTCACCCTCCTCGACTCCGAGGCGGTGAACGCCTTCTCGTTCCCGGGCGGTTATGTCTACCTCTGCCGAGGGCTCTTCAACCTGCTCGGCGAAGACGAGGACTATGCGCTCGAGTTCGTCCTCGGCCACGAGATCGCCCACGTCGACCTCCGGCACGCGATCCAGCGCGTGGCGACCAGCAACGCCGAGGAGAAGAAGCGGGGGCTCGGGACCCTCCCCCAGTTCTATCTCCTCGTCTCGTTCGGCTACCCGGACAAGCTCGAATACGGGGCCGATGCCTGGGTCTTTCGCCACATGATGCGTGACCTCGACCGGAGCCGGCACGACTCCCTGGCCTTCCTCCGGAAATTCGAGCGATACGCCCAGGACAACGGCTTCGCCTCGGGGCGGCAACTTTCCCCCCCGAAGGCCGATATCCCCGGCGAACCGACCCCTTCCCTGGTCGACAATCATTTCCGGGCCCACACCGCGGCGCGAAAGCGCCTGGCCGAGCTCAAGGACTTCGCCGCGACCCTGCAGCTTCCTCAGAAATGAACGCGGCGGAAGCGGTCAGCCCGATGAACATCGCCGCCAGGGCGATGACCGACGCCCTCACCCCCATCCGGTCGACTTCCGCCGGGAAATAGCCCTCGGCGAGGTCTTGCTCCGGCATCGGAGCCGATGGCGTCGTCGCCACCGATGCGGGCGGTCGATGCCGCTCCGACTCGAGCAGCAGCAAACCCTCGAAAGCCCAGCGTGAGGGGAGGGCATTGGCGACGACCCTCGCCCACGAGGCCATTTCGGGAAGGGCCTTCGCCTGGCCGCCGAGGAGCCAGAGGGGCAACATGGCGACCGGCAGGAACGCCCAGGCGAGCGCCGGGGTGGGGGCGAGCTCGACGACCACCAGCCCGAGGGCCAGCCCCACGACCGAGGCCAGGACGAGGAGGACGAGCGACGGAAGACCGGCCCCCTCCAGGCCCGCCCCGAACGACACGATCGCCCACGCCAGGAGGCACTGGACGACGCAGAGCCCCCCGAAAGCCGCGAATCGTGCCAGGACCCGAGCGACCCCGGCCCCCCGCGGCCCGACGTCGTCCCGGCCCTTCGCCGGAGCGCCGAGCGTGGTCCCGAGGATCGCGTCGGACAACCCGAACCAGACCGCCGCCAGGCTGAGCCAGAACAGGATCGCCGCCACCGAGGCCGACGCCGAGGCCCAGCCTTCGGGAGTCGCCAGCCCTCGGGAATCGACGCGAAGCACCGCCACCAAGACCAGGGCCATCAACGGCGCCTGCCCGAGCAGCACCGCGAGCCGAACGGGGGCCCGCAACGTCTCGGTGAGCTCTCCGACGAAGCCTCCCGCCCTCACTTCGGGTTGCAGTGCAACGTGGGAGACCTCCGACGGCCGGGGGAGTGTCGTCGAGAAGGGCGACGAGTTCCCGAACGGGGTGACCGCGGGGATCACGGCGGTCGCGGCGACCGGCTTCTCCGCCGGGACCGCAGGCAACGGCTCGATGGCAAAGACGACGGTGTAGCTTCCCAGGCTGATCAGGTCCCCGGGCCGCACCGGCGTCGGCCTCGCGATCTGCTGGCCGTTGACGAACGTCCCGTTCGCGGAGCCGACATCTTCGACGAGGATCTGATCCCCAAAACGCACAAACCGCGCGTGCTTGCTCGAGACCATCGGGAAGTTGAACACCCGGTCGCAACTCTCGACCCGCCCGACCAGCATCTGCTCGCCTCGGAACGTCAGGGCCGGGAACCGCGAGGCAGCTCCCTGGGCGCCCGACGCCTGGTCCTCAGGCCAGGGCATCGGAGCGGATAGCCCGAGCGTGACCCGGTCACCGCTCGAGATCCGCACCGCCCCTGTGATTCGGCTCCCGTTGACGAAGGTCCCGTTGGTCGATTGCAGGTCTTCCAGCACGAAACCGGCGTCGTCTTGAGTGAGTCGACAATGCTGCCCCGAAACCGCCGGCTGGTTCACCACCAGGTCGCTCTCGGGCTTGGAGCCGATGATCCAGGACCTTGTCATGGGGTGGATCTCTTGACGTTGGAAAGTCTTTCGAGCGATCGCCCGACGCCGGCCCGAACTTCCTAGAAAGCGGGCCCGATCGAAGTTACCCGACCGACGACCATTTGAGGAGAAGTTTTGTAGGCGCTCGCCAGATACGTAGAAGCGAGAAGTCTTTTGAAACCCGACTTTTTCTTCAAAGTCGGGTTTCTGCCACTGTCTTCGCCGACCCCTCCCGGAATACCGCAGCCTCGAGCGCCTCGCGTTTGCGTTTCACACGCCAAGCGGAAGACCCTCTTCTGTCGCTGGCCAGAGGCCACACACCCCATCTCTGCCCCTTCCCGGGTAACTCTCGTCACCGTGGCCACGATTTCATGAAATCCCCTTCATTCCTTTGCCGGGACACCGTTGGAGTTCCGTTATCGTCCTCGCCTCACGATTTCGGGCGACCGGATCTCCCGCACGTTTGCGAAGGGGTCGGCCTCTCCCGACCGAACCCACTGTCGAGGCCCCCAGCCGATGAGACTTTCCCCCCCCACCGTCCGACGTCCGGCGTTCACCCTGATCGAGCTCCTCGTGGTGATCGCGATCATCGCCGTCCTGATCGCGTTGCTCCTCCCCGCCGTCCAGTCGGCCCGAGAGGCCGCGCGTCGGATCCAGTGCACCAACAACCTCAAGCAGCTCGGGCTCGGCCTCGCGAACTACGAGAGCGGCAACGGCGCCCTGCCTCCCCAGCAGACGATGAAGCAGGTGGGCAACAAGCAGCCGACCTCGTACACCTCGTGGGGCGTCAGCGCCCGCTTGGCCCCATACATGGAGCTGGGGCCGCTCTACAACTCGATGAACTTCAGCCTGAAGTACAGCGACGCGACCAACACGACCGTCAGCTACACGACGATCAAGTACCTGATCTGCCCGAGCGAGATCAACCCCGCCCCCAACGGGACGCCCGGCAAGGCGTTCGGCGTGTCGAACTACGGCTGGAACGTCGGCGACTGGTACGTCTTCGGCGGCGTCGGCGCCATGCCCAATCGCAACGCCTTCTGCGTGAACATCAGCCGACCCTACGCCGCCTTCTCCGACGGCCTGAGCAACACCGTGGTCGCCGCCGAGGTGAAGGCCTACCAGCCTATCCTCAAGTCGTGCTTCGCGAACGGCAGCGGCGGGACCCTGCCGGGCCTGAACGACCCGAACAACATCCCGACCCCCACCGCGTCGGCTGCGATCATCGCCGCGTCGGTGTCGATCGGTTGCAAGGTCGACAGCGCCCACGCCAAATGGTCGATCGGCTCGGCCTGCTACGACGGCTTCACGACCGCCCTCCCGCCCAACACCCGCACCCTCGTCGGCACCCCGGCGCAGGACTACGACCTCGACTCGATCGACGAGAACAACGGCGGCCCGACCTACGCGGCGATCACCGCCCGGAGCTATCACCCCGGCGGCGTCAACTCGCTCTTCGGCGACGGCAGCGTCCGCTTCGTCAAGAGCACCGTCGACGGCCTGACCTGGCGAGCCCTCGGCTCCATCGGCGGCGGCGAAGTCATCTCGGCCGACTCCTACTGAGTGCCTGCCCCGAAACCCGGCTTTTTCTTCAAGGCCGGGTTTCCGACACCGTCGACTCTGTCGACCCCTCGCCCGCGAGACGTCGACGCCGACTCCCGCGGAAACCCGACTCCTCGGAAAACCGAGATTCGGGACTGGCTCTGAGCCTCAAAGGATCGCCTCCATGACCTCGCCCTTCGACCCTCGTCGCCTGATCCTGCCGGTCGCCCTCGTCGTCCTCGCCTCGCTCTCCCCGGGGCGGCAGGCGGTTGCGGCCGGAGGGCAGTCGGGCGAGGTCGCCCCCGCCACCCCCGCACCGAAAGCCCAGACCGACCCGGTCCCCAGCGACGGCGACGCCGCCGATGACCCGGCGATCTGGATCCACCCCAACGACCCGGCCAGGAGCCTCGTGCTCGGCAGCAACAAGAAGGGAGGACTCCACGTCTACTCCCTCGAAGGCCGCCAGGTACAGATCCTCTCAACGGACTCTCGGCCGAACAACGTCGACCTGATCTATGGGTTCCGGCTCGGCGACAAGGTCGTCGACCTCGCCGTCGCGAGCACCCGCGCCGGGAAGGGCAGGGCGGGGGTCAAGGTCTGGACGATCGACCCCACCTCGGGCCATGTCGCCGAGCTCGGCCCCGCCCGCACCTTCGCGACCTTCGGCGGCGAGGACGCCTACGGCCTCTGTACCTACCGCAGCCCCCGCAATGGCGCCGAGTACGCCATCGTCACCGACCACGACGGCAAGGTCGAACAGTACCGCCTCGAAGGCTCGGACGGCTCGATCAAGGCCACGAAGGTCCGAGCCTTCGCCGTCGGCTCCCAGTCCGAGGGATGCGTCGCCGACCGCGAGCTCGGCCGCCTGTACATCGGCGAAGAAAACGTCGGGATCTGGGAATACGGCGCCGAGCCCGACTCCGGCGATTCCCGAACGCTCGTCGCCAAGGTCGGCGATCACGGCCTGGCCGATGACGTCGAAGGGCTTGCCCTCTACTACGCCCCGGGCGGCAAAGGCTACCTCATCGCCTCGAGCCAGGGGACGAACACCTTCCACGTCTATGACCGCGGCGGATCCCACGCCCACGTCCTCACCATCGACCCTAAGGCCGGGCCCTTCGACGACGTCGCCGAAACCGACGGCATCGACGTCACCAACGAGCGTACCTCCTCCCTCTTCCCTCGCGGCCTCTTTGTCGTCCAGGACGGCCAGAGCCCCGGCCGCCAGAACTTCAAGTTCTTCGCCTGGGAAGACGTCGCCGGCGACCAACTCCTGATCGACACCACCCTCTCCGCCCGCAACGCCTCCTCCTTGCCCTCGCCCAAGCGCCCCTGAGCCGTTGGTCGTCTTCTTGAGGCCGTTCGCCCTCGCCAAGGTCCTTGCATCGGGCCCAGTCGACACATACCCTCACGAGGTGGACGGAATCGGACGCCTGGAGGGCCAGCCGCCCTCGAGGCCCGCGTCACCTTGCCGAAGGGGCTTGCTAATATGCGTCGGCGAACATTCCTCGAAAACTGTGGCGTGGGCCTGGCCGGCATGCTCGCCGCGAGGGCGGGGCTCCCGGTCGCCCTCGCCGCGACCTCGAAAGAGATCGCGGCCGACCTGGTGATCGCGGGCGGCGGCCTCGGGGGCTGCGCCGCGGCCCTGGCGGCACTCCGGCGTGGAAAAACGGTCGTCATCACCGAGCCGACCGACTGGATCGGCGGCCAGCTCACCCAGCAGGCCGTGCCCCCCGACGAACACCCCTGGATCGAGAAGTTCGGCGGCAACGTCTCCTACTTCGAGCTCCGCCGCGGGATCCGCGACTACTATCGCCACCACTATCCCCTCACCGCCGAAGCCCTGGCCCGTCGCGACCTCAACCCCGGGAACGGCAGCGTCTCCAAGCTCTGCCACGAGCCGAGGGTCGCGCTCGCGGTCCTGACCGAGCTCCTCGCCCCCTTCGCCTCCGCCGGCAAGCTCTCCGTCCTCCTCGAGCACGCCCCCCTCCGCGCCGACGCCGACGGAGACCGCGTCCGGAGCATCACCGTCCGCGACCTCAAAACCCGGGACGAGCGCGTGCTCGTCGCCCCGTACATCCTCGACGCGACCGAGCTCGGCGACCTCCTCCCCCTGGCGGGGGTCGAGTTCGTCACCGGGTTCGAGGCCAAGAGCGAGACGGGCGACGAGAAGGCACCCGAGGTCGCGCAGCCAGAAAATCAGCAATCCTTCACCTGTTGCTTCGCCGCCGACTACCTCGACGGCGAAGACCACACGATCGACCGCCCCGCCGAGTACGACTTCTGGCGCGAGTACGTGCCGAAGCTCACTCCCCCCTGGCCGGGCAAGCTGCTCGGCCCAGAGGCGACCAACCCGGTGACGCTCAAAGGCCGGCCGCTCGAGTTCGACCCGAGGGGTGCGGGCAAGGGCTTCTGGGTCTACCGCCGCATCGCCGACCCGCGCAACTTCCTCCCCGGGACCTACTCCGGCGGGACCACCCTCGTCAACTGGCCCCAGAACGACTACTGGCTGGGCAACCTGATCGGCGTCACCCCCGAAGAGGCCGATCGACACATCGCCCGAGCCAAGCAGTTGAGCCTCTCCCTCCTCTACTGGCTCCAGACCGAGTTCCCCCGACCCGACGGCGGCACCGGCTGGAAAGGCCTACGGCTCCGTCCCGACCTCGTCGGCACCGCCGACGGCCTCGCCAAGCACCCGTATATCCGCGAGTCCCGACGGATCCGCGCCGAGTTCACCGTCCTCGAACGCCACGTCGGCACCGAGGCCCGCCGCAAGGCCCTCGGCCGACAAGACGTCACCGCCGAGCGGTTCCCCGACTCCGTCGGCATCGGCAGCTACCGCATCGACCTCCACCCGAGCTCCGGCGGCGACAACTACATCGACGTCAGCTCGCTCCCGTTCCAGATCCCGCTCGGGTCCTTGATCCCCAGGCGCGTCGAAAACCTCCTGCCCGCCTGCAAGAACCTCGGCGTGACCCACGTCACCAACGGCTGCTACCGCCTCCACCCCGTCGAATGGGCCATCGGCGAGGCCGCCGGCCTCCTCGCCACCTTCTCCCTCAACCGCAAGCTCACCCCCAGGGCCATCCGCAACACCCCGGCGAGGCTCGAGGAGTTCCAGTCCTTCCTCATCGCCCAAGGAGTCGAGATCGACTGGCCGAAGCTCACGCCGCGCTAACATCCACCGCGGTCACAACGGAATCGTAGCCAAAGCAACGCACTACAGGCTTTCCATCGATACCTTTATTTGGACAACTCAACAAACAAACGAGATCCAGGCTATCCGTGACGAGTTAATTGACCACCTGACGAATGGATGCTCGACAGAAGACCGAAACCGCGTCGGTTTGTCGGACCGACGCGTGCAATTCCAGAACGCGTGAGTCACTCACCAGGATCAATCCCGCCGTTGAACGCTCGTCCGACATGATTCCAGCCCGAGCAACTTGATCGCGCGTCCCTACGACCACTTGAACTCAAGTGCACCGGCGCTCTGCCCGGCGGGATTGTCAGGTGGCCGGGTTACCGGGCCTGATCTAGTTTACATCGTGGTGAAGTAGCAGCCGACCGAGAAGTCGACGACATCACGGTTCAGCTGGATCGGCAGGCCGTTGTACAGACAGTAGTTCCTAGCCTGGAGTAGCAGGTCCCGAGGCTGGCAGCTCCGGAAGCAGCGGCCGGCCCGCCGGTAATGGTGCTCGATCAGGTAGTCGACCGGGTCGTCCGACAGCGAGTCGAACCCGAGCTTGGGCGCGACCAGCTTTATCAGTTTCTTGAACATCGTCTCATCCGGGTCGGTCACATGGATCTTGTAGGGGATCCGCCGGAGGAAGGCGTCGTCGACGAGGTGCTTGGGCTCGAGGTTGGTCGAGAAGAGGGTGAGCTGGTCGAAGGGGATCTTGATATTCTGTCCGTTGTTCAACGTCTGGAAGTCATACCGCTTTTCCAGTGGGATAATCATCCGGTTGAGTAGCTCGACCGGCTGCATCCTCTGGCGACCGAAGTCGTCGATCAGGAGGGTACCGTTGTTCGACTTCATCTGGAGCGAGGCCTCGCTGATCCGAGAGATCGGGTCGTGGCGGATCTCCAATTGGTCCAGGGTCAGCTCGCCTCCGACGACGAGGGTGGGCCGGCGGATCTCAACCCACCGGCCGTCGTCCTCGCTCCGGCGGAAGGGCCCCTCACCCTGGCTCGCCACGATCTCGTGGACCGAGGGGTCGAACAGCTTGACGAGCTGGCCGCACATGTCGATTGCCCGTGGGATCCAGATCGACTCGCCGAAGCACCGGGTGATCCGCTCGGCCACGCTGGTCTTGCCGTTACCGGGCGCCCCGTAGAGGAACATCCCCCGGCCCGAGTTGATCGCCGGGCCGAGGATCCGGAGCATCTCGTCGGAGATCAGCAGGTCGGAGAAGGCCCGGCGGAGGTCGGCCTCCTGGGGATGCTCGTTCGCGATCGTCTGCGCGTTGACGGCCGCCAGGTAGTCCTCGTAGGAGACAGGGGCCTCGCCGATGTAGGCGCACTCCTGGATATATTCGCGGCCGCGGGCCCGGCCACCCTCGGTCAGGATATACTCGTAATCGCCCATGTCGGCGACGTTGGTGTAGGTCACCAGCTTCTGCTTCTGGAGCCGTTGCAGCTCGTCGATGAGTAAAGCGAAGGGCAGGCCTAGCCGCGCGGAGATGGTCCGGCCCGTGGCGAGCCCGTCGGCCAGTAGGAGCTTGAGAATCAGCGCCTCGAGCTTCGCCGAGTTGAGCCCGGTCGAGGCCAGGTCGACCGGGCGGCCTGGGCGGAACTTCTTCCGTCGCTCCGGCCCCTGGTAGGGCTCGGGCTTGTCGGGGACCGCCGAGGCGGCCTGCAAGAGGCCCGGCCCGGCTTCGACCGAGCACCCGTTCTCCTGGGCAAGTTCAGCCATCAGCCTCGACTCCATGGTGACCGACGGAGTCCCTGGCCTCGACCGCGAGGGGAATCAACCGCCTGGTTTCACTCCAGCATAGGTCGTGATCCGGAGTCCTACGCGGCGGCCGGGACTCGCCTCCCATCTGAGCCAGCCTCAAGGTCCAGCAACTGCCGGTTCTTGCTTCGGTATCGTCGACCGGAGCAGGTACTGGATGATACCATTTTTAATTGACAACATATCATATTATTATAATATCTACATACATATCACCATGCGCGATAGGGTCCGTTCCGAAGGCCGGTCGAATCGAGGGCCGAACGCCCTTGGGATCTTCGCCCCGGGCAGATCAATACGCGCGAGAAGCTCGTGTCGGTGCCGGCGGCGGTCCGGGGCCTGACCTCGGCCCGGGAGGCGCGCGGCTCCGGGGTTCGGAACCCGTTTGTAGTCTCGTTCAGCCTGGGCCCCTCCTCCCGGCATCGCGCGTCACGACGGGGGTGAGCTCGATCGGAGGGGGAGGGATGGCGTGTCTGAGTCTCGCGGGAGCCGGGGGCCCGTTTACGGTGCCGGGCCTGGATCCCCGTCTGCTAGGAGTCTGTCCGAGTATTCGCTTCCGAATCGACGTAAATCCTTGCCAACAAAGGAACTGTCCAAAATAAGCTCAAATTCCGCAAGCCCATCAACGCCAAGGGGTTGTGGACTTTAGGGCCTAATACTCAGACAGCCTCCAAAGGACGCCCTCCGAGTTAGGCTACGGGTGCCGACCCCGATCCATTGGGAGGCGGACGTCCCACGGCCCCAGTGGCGTGACCTGATCGGCCATGCAGCGACCCGTATCGGCAAGACGGCTGCGTTCGCCCTCCCGCTGGTCCACCGCCTCGCGGCCCTGGGCGACGACTGGACCCGCCACGGGCGTCCCCTATGAAAGGGCTTCGGCGGGAATGGCTGTCGGACGCGGACCCCTTGCCTTGACGCGAGGCATCAGGAAGGCGGGCCGGGGCGCCAACCGCCGACCCGCGCGGCTGATTACTTCGAGAAGCTTAGCCCGGGGTCCTGCGGGCCGCCGGCCGTCGCCTTGAATAGGAAGTGGGCGTCGTCCTTCCAGGTCACCTGGCCTTCCAGCGGCGGGTTGCCCTGGCTCTCCAGCTTGAGCTGGCGGTCGGTGTAGGTGGACGTGCCCGTCAGTTCGTGCGACTTCCCGTTCACGGTGACCTTCCAGGTGAACTGCCCGTCGTCCTGGACGCTAAAGGCGACGGAGGCACCCTGGGCCGGGGTCGCGGACCACGTGCCCGCGAGCTTGTAATCGGGGGCCGGGGCCGCGGCGGGGTCGGCCGCCGGGGCGGCCGCTTTGTCCTTCGAAAGGGACGCGGCGAGCCCGGCCGCGAGCGTGTCCGCCGGCTGGAGCTTCGACGCCAGCCGGAACTGCTCGGCCGCGGGGGCGTTGAACCCCTGGACCTGGTAGTGATACCCCAGCAGGAGGTGGTCCGACGCCGCGTTCACGTTCTGGCGGCTGTGCGCCTCCAGGGCGCGGAGCTGCTGAGTGTAGGTGTCGACGTCAGGATAAAGGCCCACCATCGTCGTCCAGTCCCATCCGGGTCCCGCCGAGAGCACCGCGTAGATCGTCCCGGCCGACTCGTCGTAGCGGCCCAGCGCGAACAGGACCAGGGACCGGAACTCGTGCATCGTCGGGTCGTTCGGCAGCATGCCCAGCGCCTTGTCGCAAAGCGACAGCGCCTGGCTGGAGTCTCCCGCCTTGAACGCAGCCCGGGACTGGTCGAACGTCGTCACCGCGAGATCGGTGGCCGAGTTCTGAGGGGGCGGGGTCGAGGTGTCGATCGGCTGCGAGTAGTCGGGCGAGCCCTGGGCTTGGGCCTGATCCGCGCCCTGGCCTTGCCCTCCCCCGGCCGCCGCGTAGTACGGGTTGGAGTAGCCCGCGCCGCCCATGCCGCCCATCATCGGGCTGTAGCCCCAGCCGCCCATGCCGTAGCCGGCCATCGGGTAGCCGGTGCCGTATCCGTATCCGCCGTAGTTGGTGTTCCAGCCGCCGTGGTACCAGCCCGAGTTGTACGGGTTCGCCCAGCCGTGACCGCCCCAGCCGTAACCGTAACCGCCGTAGCCGTTGCGGTTGTCGACGCCCGTCCCGCCGTTCGGCCCTCGGTAGGCGGTGTTGCCGCCGGGGCCTTGGTAGGCGGCGCCTCCGTCGGGGCCGCGGTAGGTGGTGCCACCGGCCGGGCCCTTATACTCGTTGGCGCCCTGCCCCCCGCGGCTGGAAGACCCGGGCGGCATCCCATTCATGCCGGAGCGTCCCGCACCGGGATTGTAGCCGCGGCTGCCCATGCCCGGGGGCATCCCGTTCATGCCGGACGACCTCATGCCGGGGCTCATCCCCCCTCGGCTGCTCATGCCGGGAGGCATGCCATTCATGCCGGACGCCCCCATGCCGGGACTCATCCCCCCCCCTCGACTGCTCATGCCGGGGGGCATGCCGTTCATGCCGCCGTGGAACCCGCCGCGGCCGGCCAGCGCCGCGGGGGCGGTCCAGCCCACGGTCAGGATCGCCACGAACGCCAGCCTCAGGTTGGAAGAGTTCATTGCGGCCTCGGGGTAGGTGTTGGGGTGACCGGCTGGTTGTGTGACCCGGACTGCGGCGCGGGGGGCTTGCGGGCGATGACGAACACCCCGAGATCGGGGGCGACGTGGCCGGCGACCGTGCGGTCGGTCGACTTCCACCGGATCAGGTCCTTGTTGACCCGGGTGAAGACGTTCGTCTCGGAGAACGTCTTGCCGCCCTGCAGCGGCCCCGAGAGTTTGACAACCCAGTTGTCTCCGTCGCGGGACCAGAGTCCCTCGCTCGTCCCCCCCTGCGAGTCGAAAACCCACGACTTGAGCTGGCCGCTGGCCGGGTCCCAGCCGACCCGCTGCACGCCCGACAGGGCGAGATGGCCGGCCACCTTGATCTGGTAGGTCCGCAGCAGGAAGTTGCCGTCGTCCGACCACCGGCAGGCCGTGGCCATGACCGCGTCGGGGTTCTCGTCGACCCACTCGCCTACGAGCCACTCGAGGTCCTTCAACCGCTCGTGGGGGCTTGGCTCGTGGCCGGCATACTCCCGGACGTAGGACTGGAGCCACCGGCCGCCCTGTCGGACGTATAGCACGGTATAACGATCGGTCTCAGGCCGGCCCCCGCCGCTGCCGGGCGTGATGGTACAGCGGCCTTCCTCCTTGGCGACGTCGGCGCCGAGGAACCGGAGCGAGTCGACGTCGAGGGCGATCTTGCCCCCCGGGTCGGAGGCGAAGATCTGGGCGAACTGCGAAGTGATCGCCGCGCGTCCCTCGACCACGCCCCCGTCCTTGTCAACACTCTCAGCGTCGTCGGTAAACAGGGCGGCGAGGGCCTTGACGTCCCCGGCGTCGTACGCCTTGGCGAACGCACGCAGGGAGTCACGAATCGCAGCCCGGTCCGCCGCCCGGGCGTCGTCCCGGGTTGCCGCGGATGTCGGGCGGGGGCTGGACTGGGCGAGGGCCTGGCCGGGACCGGCCGAGCCGTCCGCCCAGGAGAGGGCGCCCGCCAGGGCAAGTGGGGCCAAAATCAGGGGTGCGGATCTCTTCATCGGCGTTTAGACCTTGGGGCGTCTTGGTCCCGGACAGAGGTCGATCGCAGCGCCGGGCGAGGGGCCCTGAGTAGTCGGCGGCCGAGGCCGGCGAGCAGAGTTCGCCGGGGGCGTCGACGACCGCCGCCCCGGGCGGACCGCGGTCCGGCCCGCGCCCGAGCAACTAGGGTAACGCGCTCCTGGCGACCCTTCAACGGGCCAATGTCTTCGATATGACTCTTACACAAATATCGGAGAACGGATCACGGTCACCCCGGACGTGAGACAGGAGGTTCCGCCTACTCCGGGGACGACGGCCTGCTCCCTGCGACACCCCGGCCTTTCGGAAAATCATAAAACCATTTCAATCCATTTATTAAATGGCATCACGAAATCGTAATTACTCCGCTCCAACGAAACGAGCCACCGGCCCGCGTGGGGCCGGTGGCTCGTCTAAACGGGTTGCGGTGCTTTGCCCGAAGCTCAGCGGCGGTCCTGGAGCTTCCGGAGCAACTGGAGGATTTCCAGGTAGAGCCACACGAGGGTGACGATCAGGCCGAAGGCCCCGTACCACTCCATGTACTTGGGCGCCTGCGCTTCGGCACCATGCTCGATGAAGTCGAAGTCGAGCAGCAGGTTGAAGGCGGCCAGGCCGACGACGAGGACGCTGAAGCCGATGCTGATCGGGTTGGCGCCTCGGATGAACGGCACGTTGTAGCCGAACATGCCGACGAGGAACGAGATGAAGTAGACGAGGCAGAGCGCGCCGGTCGCGGCGATGATGCCCGCCTTCAACTTCTCGGTCACTCGGATCAGGCCCGAGCCATACGCGAAGAGCATGCAGAAGAGCGTGCCGCAGGTCATCGAGACCGCCTGGATGGCGATGCCCGGGTAGGCCTTGCCGAGCTTGTGCTCGATGATGTAGGAGAGCATGCCCAGGAAGACGCCCTCGAAGGCCGCGTACACGGGCGCGGTCCAGGGGGCCCAACTGGGCTTGAACATCGTGATCATGGCGAGGATGAACCCGCCGATCATGGCGCCGGGGAAGACGGCCTGCTGGAGCTCGCCTTGCGATGTGGCGTTCCACGACCAGATCGCGGTCGCCGAGAGGATGCCCAGGAGTGCGAAGGTCTTGCCGACCGTCCCCTGGACGGTCATGACCGTGCTCCGGGTGCCGCCGTATACGCGCTCGAAATTGCCGAACGTCGCGTTCGAGAACGCGGGATTGCTGCTGGCCAAGGGTCTTCCTCCCAAGAACGGAGCTGCGTCGCCTCGCGAGTCTGCTCGCTCGTCGCACGAAGCGTCGAGCGCCGGGCCGAAGGGGCGAATTCCTCCGCCGTCACTCGCTGATATTGTGAAGCAATCGCCGGGTTTTGACAAGCACGCCCGGCGAAGGCCCGAGGGCGATCACAGCCCCACTTGATTTTGATACGAGCGATCCGAGGCGTCGGTTCGGCCCCGAAGGCGGCTCGTCATCGAGAGGGGCGGGACCGCGTGGCGGTGATCGGGGTGCGCCGGACGGGCCCCTTGGGATTGGCGACCACGGCTTCGAGGTCGCTCTCGTGGAGCAGGCGGCGGATGCTGGCGGTCGACGCGAAGATGCCCGACTGCCGCCCTTTGACGATCTCGGCGCGGCCGATGCAGACGCCGATCAACTCGCCGTTGCCGAGGAAGAGGCCCCCTCCGGAACGCCCGTGTTCCGGGGCCCTGGCCGTCACCAGGAACTGACGCTCGGCGCCGCCCCCCTCCATCGCGAACCGCTCGACGTTGCGGATCTCGGTCGTCCAGGAGCTCAGGTGGGTCCCGAGGTCGATCCCGACCGACGTGACGGCGGTCCCCTGCGCCGGGGCGTCCGTGGCCGGGGTGATCCGCGCGACGTAGGGCAGGGCGATCATCCCCCGGATCCGCACGACCGCGAGGTCGGAGGCGCGGTCCGAGGCCTCGACCTCGGCCGGGACCGAGCGAGGCCAGGTCTCGGGCCTCCGGGAACGCTCGACGCCGAGATTGTAGCGATGGAGCTCCACTGACAGCGGCCCGGGCTCGACCACCACGTGCGCGGCCGTCAGGACGAGCGTCTCATTCGCGGCCGAGGAGACGATGGTGCCACTACCCTGGGCTCGCCCCTTGCGAATCAGGACGGTCGGCCGGAAGGTCCGGCTGTCCTCGGGCTTCGGCTCCGAGGCCCAGGCCGGTGTGGATGCCAGAAGGACGGCGCACGCAACCGCCCATCCGAGGATTGGCCCCTTCGCTCCGCGCATCGACGCAGTCCTCCGTGGTGATCACTCCAGCTTGACGTCGGGGGGCTCCATAGTGCCCGTGGTCGAGCCTCGCCGCAATCCCCCGGCGGGCTCGTCCCGTTTCCGGAGGATCCGGATCTGTCCCCAAACCACGGGGTCTTCGAACCAACGCCGATTGACCCGGACGAATTCGGTGTCATCTCCCCAGGCCACGACCATGTCGATCTCGTCGAGGTGGGTCCCGATCAACGAGGCCCAGCGCGAAACCCGCTCCTCCGCATCCATGGGCATGTCGTGGAGCGCGATCCACTCCAGGTCGGCGGCCCCCGGCCGCTTCCCTTCGTCCTTGAGGAACTGGACGGGGAAGTAGTAGTACCTCGTCTCGTAGTTGGACCAGACGATGTTCCCGGTGCCGATGCCGAGCAGGTTGTCGGCGTGCAGCACGGGATTGGCGCGGAAACGCCCCCGGGTCAGGGTCAGGAGCGTCGCGATCCGCTGCCCCTTGCCCACCGCGCCTTTGGCCGCCATGACGTCGCTCGCCACGTTGTTCGAAGCGACGGCGTACTCCCAGACGAAGCCCGACTGCACCGTCACGGCCAAGATCAACGCGACCACGCACCCGATCGACGTCCAGCCCTTCAGCTCGAGGTTGAGGAACGGGACGAGCGCCACCAGGCCGAACAGGACGATCCGCTGCGGCAGGTAGTGGCCATGGCTGGCCCCCAAGGTGTCGGGGCCAAGCAGACCGCCCAGCATCAGCAAGGCCGCCAGGATCGCCCACCCCCGCCGGTCGTCGGATCGCAGATTCCAACGCGTCGAGGCCGACGCCAGCACGAGCGCGATCCCGAGCCAGAGAACGGGGGTCAAGCACGCCCACCAGAGGCTCGGGGAGTCCAGGAACGGCAGGATGACCTTGCTCGCTAGCGAGATCGGGTCGACCCAGCCCAGTTGCTTGAACCAGGCCCGGGCCACCAGCGGCGGGGTCAAGAACTGCCACTGCGGCTGCATCCGCCCCCCTTGTCGGGAGAGCACGACATACATCATGCCGAGCGGGATCAGCGGGATGAGGCCGAGCGCAGTCCCCTTGACCCGGGCCCATCGCGCCTCTCGGGGCGAGCCAAGCGCCAGGATCATCAGGCCGGCGACGGTCAGCCCCAGGCTCACCAGGTGGGAGAAATACCCGAGGATGACGAGGAACCAGAGTATGGCGATCCGCTTCGGCCCGAAACGGTCGCGGAACGACCACCAGACGCCGAGCGTGATGGGGAAGAGGCAGGCGCCGAGCAAGAAGCTCGTGAACCCCAGGAGCCAGGTCACATTCAACGAGAGAATGGCCGCCAGGAGCCCGGCCGCCGGCATCCCTCGCCAGCCCGCGACACGCCAGCGGAGCCAGAGGATCGACGCGGCGAAGCCGACGAGGGTCGCCGATGTCATGACGCGATCGGCCAGCCTCGGCTCGTGCAAAGCCTTGAGCAACCCCACCATCGCCAGGTGACCCGTCCAGTTGGGGAGGGGATCCCAGCGCACCCGGTAATAGTCGCGGAAGGGCGAATTGGGGTCGAACGAGCGTTCGATGATGTGCGAGTTGTACAGGTGGGCAGGGCCGTCCTGGGTGATGAACCAGGGGACCCACCAGATCGCCGTCAAGGCGGGCATCAAGGCGACCAGCGAGACGACGACCCCCCAACAGCAGGACCGCGCCAGGTCAGGCTCGCCCTCGTGTCGAGGTTGGAAAGACAACAGGTCGTGCGTCCCAGCAAAAGCCAACCCGACCCTCCTCCACCCCGGGATAGGGCTCAGGAGGGTCGGGCTCGGATGCGTAACAACCGGACTGACGACCGTCCAATCGTTCTCCGGTCGCGTCTCCGAGAGAAGCAACAAGAGGTCGGGTCGCAGCCGCCGTTGTGCGGCAAGGTCCTAAATCACGCGGCGCTTCACCGACATCGAGCAACGCGGGCCCGATCTGGCGATAAACTCACTATATCGCATTCCCCCCCCGTCGACAAAAAAATTCACGAAGCAGACCGATCGATCTCGAAGGCCCCCGCTCGTCGAGGAGCGAGGCCTCGTCCAACTCTCGCTCCGACACTCCTCTCCCGTTCGTCGACATCCGGGGAAAGCCCAACGGCCCCGAATCGCGCCCCCCCACATCCTCAGGCTCGGGCTCGCGCGATTTCGAGGCAGGGAGCGACGTCTCAAAAGTGAGACGGCCCACTCAACCCGAGCACTCGACCCGATCCCGCAGGCCTCGTTCGCCTCGATTCTCGACTCCCGGGCAGTCCCTGCCGAAAAAGACGGCCCAGGACCGCGGCCAAGCCTCGCCTCGTTGCGAAAATCGACGGGCAATCGAGGCGATTCCAAAGACGCGTCATCTCGGGCATCGAGTTTGCTCCTAGGAGTGGGAATGAACCTTGTCAACACCTCGGACGTCTAATGGCTAGGAAGATTGCGTAAATTCGACGAACAAGACCTGTCCCACCGGGCCTAGTTGATTCGTAGGATCCTTACCGGCGTTGCAAGGGGTGGATAAACGGGTCTTTACGTCGTGCGGAACGGAGAATTTCCGATTCCGGAATAGGGTGGTCTCGACGTCGAAACGTGGTGGCTCGATCGCGAGGAGAGTGTCGAGGATGGGAAGCAACTATTGCCATCCCGCGTTGAAGCAGTTGAAGGAACAACAAGCTCGGTTCGCGCCGAGGGAAGAACGCCTTCAACAGATCGAGCGGGCGGAGACGCTGCTCGGCGAGATCCGCCCCGACGGCCACTATCCCTATGAGTATCTCTGGTATCGGATCAAGGGATACCGACCGGAGACGTCCCCGGAACTGTTGCTCGACGGCAACGGGATCCGCCACGACCTCCGCCTGTTCATCGAAGACCTCTCGGGGACGGTCGGCCAGACCGCCGAGCAGGCCACCGAGCCGGTCCTGACCGTCGACGCCGTCAGCCAGCGCTTCAACGTCTCGACGCGGACGGTCACCCGCTGGCGACGACAAGGGCTCGTCGCCCGCCGGTTCGTGATCGACGGGCGGACCAAGGTCGGGTTCCTCGAATCGAGCGTCGCGCGTTTCGTCAACGCACACCGCGAGCAAGTCGACCGCGGGACTCGTTTCCGACAACTGACCGACGCGGAGCGAGACGAGATCGTCCGTCGCGCCCGCCGCATGGCACAAGCCAGCCAAGGGGGGCTCGTCGAGATCTCCCGGAGGATCGCTCGGAAAATGGAACGCTCCACGGAAGCCATCCGCTACACGCTCAAGGCCTACGACCGCGAGCATCCCGACCGCGCCATCTTCCCCCCGACGGCGGGCCCGCTCGACGACGAAGCGAAAGGCCAGATCTACCGGCTCCACCGCCGAGGGGTCTCCGCCGAGGTCCTCTCCGGCCAGTTCGGCCGCACACGGTCGAGCGTCTACCGGGTCATCAACGAGATGCGGGCGCTCCGAATCCTGAGCGTGAAGCTCGAGTACATGGCGCACGCGACCTTCGACGACCCCGCCGCCCGGCCGACGATCCTCGGGCCGATGCCCGAGCCCGCCGACGGCAAGGCCCCGCGCAAGACCAAGGCCCCGAAGGGCCTGCCCCCTTATCTCTCCAGCCTTTACGAGGTCCCACTCCTGGGCCGCGAACAGGAAGCCCACCTCTTCCGGAAGATGAACTTTCTCAAATTCCTCGCGAACCAGCTCCGCGAGCAGATCGACCCGGCCCGTGCCAAGACCACCGACCTCGACGAGATCGAGCGGCTCCAGGAAGATGCCCTCGCCGTCAAGAACCAGATCATCCGAGCCAACCTCCGGCTGGTCGTCTCGATTGCCAAGCGGCACGTCGGCCCATCAAACAACTTCTTCGAGCTCGTCAGTGATGGAAATATGTCGCTGATTCGCGCGGTCGAGAAGTTCGACTACGCCCGCGGCAACAAATTCAGCACGTACGCGAGCTGGGCGATCATGAAGAACTTCGCCCGCACCATCCCCGAGGAGAACTACCGCCGCGACCGATTCGTCACCGGCCACGAAGAGATGTTCGAGGCCGCCGCCGACACCCGGATCGACGAGCACGAATACGAGTCCGCCCAGAAGCGGAACCAGGAAGCCGTAAAAGGGATGCTCGGCCGCCTCGACGAGCGCGAGCGTCGGATCATCATCAGCCGCTACGGCATCAACGGGGCAGGGGAGCAGACCCTCGAACAACTCGGCCGAGAGCTCGGGATCACCAAGGAACGCGTCCGGCAGATCGAATCTCGGGCCCAGGAGAAGCTCCGCAAAATCGCCATCGAGGAGAAGCTCGACCTCCCGATGCTCTGAAACGGGACCCTCGCTCCCACTCGGAGAGTTCCGCCGCTATTTTCGCCACGATCCTCTTGCCGAACCCGACCGCGAAAGGTTAGGATAATCCACGTGGCGCTCCCCAAGGGCAGCCGCCTTGCTTTGACCGCGTCCCACCGGTGGTTTCCCACATCGGGTACCCCGGCCGAACGCGGTCATCTTCGCTGGCGAACCTTGGGATTGCGACGAACCGGCTGGTAACGCGCCGTGTCTACTCCAACGAACTGCGGACGTCGGGAAATTCCACCGGAAGGCGGAAAGATCCCTTGCACGAAAAACTTCCGCCGCTATAGTTGGGAATTTCACGGCCTCGTGAACGCTGGCGTAGCTCAACCGGCAGAGCACCGGTTTTGTAAACCGACGGTTGTGAGTTCGACTCTCACCGCCAGCTCTGTTCTGTCGGCTTCGGGAGTGGAGCTACGGACCCTGCTTGAAGCCTTCGCATGCATATGCGGCACTTCGCGGGTCCGGTGGACGCTTTCCGAACCAGTCACGGGTGGATACCCAAGTGGCTAAAGGGGCCAGACTGTAAATCTGGTGGCTATGCCTTCGCAGGTTCGAATCCTGCTCCACCCACTCCTCAAACCGTCCGTCGCAGGAAGATCCATGATCGCCGAGGAGAGCATCGGCCTCGAAAGCTGAACGCGAGGTCAGGAGAGTTGATCGGGTCGCGGGACGAGTCTCCGACGATCCGCCCGGCCAGGGCCGAACACCCAGGTGCGGCCAGGGTCGGACCCTCGCGGGTGTAACTCAATGGTAGAGTACCTGCCTTCCAAGCAGGCTACGTGGGTTCGATTCCCATCACCCGCTCTCGGACCTGGCGCTCGGTAACGGAGACGACACGCGAAAGTGACGACTTAGGAGACCGGCTTCGAGAAAAGGCCAGGAGCACGAAACATAAAGGGGAGAATCGCGGGGAGAGGGGTCATCCGATGGCCTTGAACGAGAATCGCCGACTCAGGGAAGTCGACACGCTCGAAGACCCGTCGATCTCGCCAGACGAAGCAGTTGCTGCCGTAGCTCAGTTGGTAGAGCGCGTCCTTGGTAAGGACGAGGTCCTGGGTTCAAGTCCCAGCGGTAGCTTTTGGGCGCGGCCCAAGTTCGGGTGGTGTGTTGGACCCAGGGGTCAGCCCCAGGCCGTTGGGATCCCCGCCCGGATTCGACCCAGTTGACGTGGCGTGTGGGGCGGCTCGGGCGGGTCCCCGCCAATCGAACCCAGGGATGCCGTAAGGCGTTGAGCAATGGCTAAGGAAACGTTCACCAGGACTAAACCACACGTCAACGTGGGCACGATTGGGCACATCGACCACGGCAAGACGACGCTGACGGCCGCCCTCCTGTCGGTCTTGGCCGCCAATGGCCATGCGAAGAAGAAAGATTACGCCGACATCGCCAAGGGCGGGACCGTCCGCGATGCCAACAAGACGGTGACCATCGCCGTCTCGCACGTCGAGTACGAGAGCGACAAGCGCCACTACGCCCACATCGACTGCCCGGGCCACGCGGACTACATCAAGAACATGATCACGGGTGCCGCCCAGATGGACGGGGCGATCCTCGTCGTCTCGGCCGCCGACGGCCCGATGCCGCAGACCCGAGAGCACATCCTCCTCGCCCGTCAGGTCGGCGTCCCCGCCCTGGTCGTCTTCCTCAACAAGATCGACCTCGTCGACGACGAAGAGCTGCTGGAGTTGGTCGAGCTCGAGCTCCGCGAGCTGCTCACCCACTACAAGTTCCCCGGCGACGAGATCCCGATCGTCCGCGGCTGCAGCCGCCCCGCCTACGAGAACCCGACCGACCCGGCGTCGGCCAAGCCGATCCTCGACCTCGTCAAGGCGATGGACGACTACATCCCGGACCCGGTTCGGGCGATCGATAAGCCGTTCCTGATGCCGATCGAAGACGTGTTCTCGATCAAGGGTCGCGGAACGGTCGGTACCGGCAAGATCGAGCGCGGTATCGTCAAGGTCGGTGACCAGGTCGAGATCGTCGGCTTCAACTCGAACAAGATGACGACCATCACCGGCGTCGAGATGTTCCAGAAGACGCTCGACCAGGGCCAGGCCGGCGACAACGTCGGTGTGCTCCTCCGCGGCGTGGAAAAGACCGACCTCGAGCGTGGCCAGGTCATCTGCAAGCCGGGCTCGATCACCCCGCACACGAAGTTCGAGGCCGAGGTCTACGTCCTCTCGAAAGACGAAGGTGGCCGCCATACCCCGTTCTTCAAGGGGTATCGTCCGCAGTTCTACTTCCGGACGACCGACGTGACCGGCTCGGTGCTGAACCTGCTGTCGGAAGACAACAGCGAAGCCGAAATGTGCATGCCCGGCGACAACATCAAGATGACCGTCGAGCTGCACACGCCGATCGCCATGGAAGAGAACCTCCGGTTCGCCATCCGCGAAGGTGGCAAGACCGTCGGTGCCGGCGTCGTGACCAAGATTCTCCTGTAATCTGACTTGATCAAACGGGGCGCCGCCGGTCGCCCCGGCCCGGCCCCCATCGCCGCGTCGTCCGAATTGGGTGCGGCCCTTCCCCCTCGCATCGAGGCGGAAAGGCCGCGCCTCGGGACGTTGATGGGGCCTCGCCGTGCGTGTATGATCCCGGTGCGGGAGCGGTCTGATGCGTGAATATGTGTGGCTGGAATGCACCTCGTGCGGGGATCGGAATTACCGGACCCAGAAGGAAACGCGGGGGGCCGACCGCCTCGAGCTGAAGAAGTATTGCCGGCGTGAGCGGAAACACACGGCGCACAAGGAATCGCGGAAGAAGTGACGGAATTCGGCGTGTAGTGACGACCGGACCCGGTTGGCGGCGAGTTTGCCCCGCCGGGCCGTCCCTTTGATTGGTGTCGCGGTCGACCGACCGAAGTCATCCGCGGGAGGTTCGAGTCAACCCGGGGGCACGTTCGCTACGAGCGTAGCTCAATTGGTAGAGCACCGGTCTCCAAAACCGGCGGTTGGGGGTTCGATTCCCTCCGCTCGTGCTCCTTCGCTGCCCGAGTTGATTCGATCCTTCCTCCGGATTTCCTCCTCGACGGCCCCTCCCGAATCGTTCGGCAAGTCCGACCTCTACGTCTCGGTCTCCTTCGGGCTGGCTCGCCAGGCGCAGTCGATCGACGACGCGTGACGTATTCCGTATCCTTTGCACTGCGAGAGATGAGGCCATGGGCAAAGTCAAAGACGGAGTGCCGGCGTCAAAGGCGCCAAAGCCCTCGAAGGGGGGATCGGTCGGGGGTTCCAAGCGCCAAAAGGATTTTGCCCTCTTCCTGGCGAATCTGTTCCGCGCAAGTCTGTACAAGCCGATGCAAGGGCGGTACGCCCGGATCTACACGGCGGCCGGACTTGGGATCGTTGTCGCCCTCGGCCTCTGGCGGCTCTACGAAATCCTGATGTCCAACACGCCGATGACCCGGTTCGGCATCCCGACCGCCCTCGGCCTTGTCTTCGGCTGGTTGATCTTCCGGCTGGTCCAGTACCCGCCCTTCGTCGAATTCCTGATTGCCACCGAAGCCGAGATGAACAAGGTTTCGTGGACGAGCCGCGAAGATCTTTATCGCGCGACCTCGGTGGTGCTCGTGACCGTCGTCCTCATGTCGGTCTACCTGTTTGGCGTCGACTGGCTCTGCTCAAACCTCCTCCAGTTGCTCGGCGTTTTGAAATTCGGCGGAGGTGGCGCCTTCGGTTCGAATGCGGGCTGAGTCGGCTCCGCGTTCGACCTTCCTGCGCCCCTGCGAATTCAATGCGGGATCCGATCACGGAGTGGGTCGGATCCTTCGAGTCGCAAAGGGCGATGCTCGCCAACCCCGTCCTCAGTCGTTGTCCTCCCTTTTGGGCTGATCTCCTTCCACCGCGTGGCGTCGCATGAGTCATCCGAGCAACGAGATCCCCGACCCGGCCCTCCCTTCCAGCCTCGAGGACGAGAGTCCGGTCGATCCGTCCGCGTCTGACGACGCATCGATGGGCGAGGTTCCGGATTTCGAAGTCGAGGAACAGACGCCCGACGGCGGCCGGCTCGACGAGCCGGCGCCGCATGCGCCCGTCGCCGCGGCCCCGACGGTACCAACGCCCCCTCCGACCCCGGCCTCGCCTCCCCCTTCGGATGACGACGAGCCGGCCCCCGAGCTGGTCTGGTACGTCCTGAAGGTGCAGAGCTCACGCGAGGATACGATCCGCGACGCCCTCGAGCGGCGGGTGAAGATCCAAGGTCTGCAATCCTACTTCGGTCGGATCGTGGTCCCGACCGAGAACTTCACCGAGATCCGCAACAACAAGCGGAAGACGGTCAAGCGGAAGACCTACCCCGGCTACATCATGGTCGAGATGGAGCTCAACGAGAAAACCTGGTTCACGGTGCGCGAGACCCCCGGGGTCGGCGACTTCGTCGGAGCCCACGGGACTCCGACCAAGATGACCGCGACGGAAGTCGAGCAGATGCTCGGCACCGGCGAGGAGACCGCCCCACCGAACAAGGTCCGGATCGACGTCGAGCGGGGGGATCGTGTCAAGATCAAGGACGGCCCCTTCGAAAACTTCGAGGGGAGCGTCGAGGAAGTCATCGAGGCCCGAGGCCTCGTCAAAGTCATGCTGATTATCTTCAACCGGCCGACGCCGGTTGACCTCGAATACTGGCAGGTCGAACGGCTCTAACCGGATCGACAGGCCCCCGACGAAAGGCCCCCAACTCCCTGTCGGAGTTTCGGGGGCCGTTGAGACCAATCCGCTCGTCGAGGCCGACGTGGTTCCTCCGAGCGAACCCCGGTCGAGAGCGACGTTCCCGGAAATCAATCGAGAAGCGGATCCGCACCCGCGCTGGAGAGTAGGCGATGGCCAAGGTGATGACGGCGAAGGTGAAGCTCCAGTGCCCCGGAGGTCAGGCGACTCCCGCCCCCCCCGTCGGCCCGGCCCTCGGCCAGCACGGAGTGAATATCGGTCAGTTCGTGATGCAATTCAACGAACGGACCAAGGAGATGAAGGGGACCATCATCCCCATCGAAATCACGATCTACTCCGATCGCTCGTTCGAGTTCATCACGAAGAGCCCGCCCGCCGCCATCCTCCTCAAGCAGACGGCCGGCGTCGCCTCGGGTTCCCCCGAACCGCACAAGACGAAGGTCGGCAGCGTCACCCCCGACCAGGTAAAGAAGATCGCCGAGACGAAGTTCGCCGACCTCAACGCCCGCGACATCGAGCACGCCTGCCGCATTATCGCGGGCACGGCCCGGAGCATGGGGATCGACATCAAGGGCTGACAACCTTTCGCCATCGGTAAGCCTTGCTCGGCTAACTGGCTGGCGAGCGTTTGGTATGGGACACCGTTTTCGCCGTCCCGCAATGCAGATCACTACAATCCAGGCTCGACCCTTGGGTGATGCGACGGGGGCTTTGTACCCCGGGCCTCCCGATGGAAGAACCTCTCCCCGACCTGGCGCGACCGCCCGCCGGGACCTCGCGACGATCGAGGTGAAACGGGACATCGACGGCGGCAGCCTCCGGAAAGGAGCGCGACCTTTGGCGTCTCAATCGAAACGGTATCGCGCCTTGCGCGATAAGGTCAAGACGGTCGACCCGATCCCTCTGGCGGATGCAATCCGCCAGTTGAAGACGTTCGGGACGACCAAATTCAACCAGACGGTCGAGGTGTCCACGAACCTCGGCATCGACCCTCGGCAGAGCGACCAGAACGTCCGAGGCTCGGTGGCCTTGCCCCACGGCATCGGCAAGACCGTGCGGGTCGCCGTCTTCGCCCAGGGCGAGAACGCCGAGAAGGCGACGGCGGCCGGTGCCGACATCGTCGGCGGCGACGACCTGGCGGCGAAGATCAAGGGAGGATTCCTCGACTTCGATGTCGCGCTGGCCACGCCCGACATGATGGGCGTCGTCGGCCCGCTCGGCCGGCTCCTCGGCCCCCGAGGTCTGATGCCGTCGCCCCGCTCGGGCACAGTGACCACCGACATCACGGCGGGCGTCCGCGAGTTCAAGGCGGGCAAGATCGAGTTCCGCAACGACAAGGGCGGGAACGTGGCGGCCCCGGTCGGGAAGCTCAGCTTCTCCGACTCGGATCTCCTCGAGAACATCACCGCGTTCTTGAACCATTTGCGCACGGTCAAGCCGGCGGCCGCCAAGGGGACGTACCTGCGGTCGGTCACCATCTCGGCCACCATGAGCCCGGGCATCCGGGTCCAGGCGTGACCGTCCAACGCCCGTTGAGGGACCGGATGCAATCATGAGCAAATACGTCAAAGAAATGATGATGGATCAGCTCCGTACCGACCTGGACGGGAGCCGGTCCGTGCTGATCCTCGACCTGAAAGGGTTGGACGCGGTCGCCGAGCACAAGTTTCGGATGGACCTGCGGAAGAAGTCGATCAAGATCCGGACCTTGAAGAACACGCTGGCCCGCCGCATCTTCACGGAGATGGGGATGGATGGCCTGGCGAAGTTCCTCGAAGGCCCGTCGGTCGCCGTCTGGGGCGGCGACGGCGTCGCGGAGCTGGCGAAGGAGATCTCGACCCAGGTCAAGACCCTCAAGAAGCCCGAGATCAAGGGGGGCGCCGTCGACGGCGTCGTGATCGGGCCGTCCCAGGTCGAGGACATCACCAAGCTCCCGAGCCGCGAGGCCTTGATCGGCCGAGTTGTGGCCCTGGCGCTCGCCCCGGCGCAGCGGATCGTCTCGCTGGCCAATGCGCCCGCGGGTGGCCTCATGAGCCAACTGAAGACCCTGTCCGAGGGCGCGCCGACAGGCGACGCCGAGGCCCCGGCAGCCGATGCCGAAACTCCGGCGCCCGACGCCGAGGCCTGATCCGTGGTGAACCCGTAGCGCCGACCCCGTCAGGGTCCCTTTCATTGTAGGAAACGCCCGCCGGCGAGGTGCCGGGGGCGGTGGCGCGAGACCGTCATTGTCGTTCCGTCACTGAACCCAACAAATTTCGTCACGTCGGGGCGCCCGAACGAACCGAACCATCGCCCCGGACGCCGCGTAAGGAAAGGATCTGAAGATCATGGCCACCGCCGAGACCGCGAGCTTCGCCGACAACATCAAGACCCTGGGTGACTCGATCGTCAAGCTGACCGTCCTCGAGGCCAAGTCACTGGGCGACTACCTCGAAGTCGTGCACGGCATCAAGCCGGCCGCCGCCGCCGTCGTCGCCGGTCCGGTCGCTGCCGCCGCCGGCCCGGCCGAGCCGGTCGCCGAGCAGACCGAGTTCGACGTCGTCCTCGAAGCGATCGGCGCCAACAAGATCAACGTCATCAAGGTCGTCCGCGCCGCCACCGGCCTGGGCCTCAAGGAGGCCAAGGACGCGGTCGAGGCCGCTCCGAAGGCCGTCAAGACCGGCGTCTCGAAGGACGATGCCAACAAGCTCAAGAAGGAACTCGAAGAGGCGGGCGCCACCGTCAAGATCAAGTAAGCCGAGGATCTCGGCCAAGTACGGGATTATCTCCCCTGGCGATTTCGGTTTGCATCGACACCTCCGGTCGGAGATGATGGACGTTAGAGACCTGGGCCCTCAACGAGGGCCCGGGCCCGCTTTCGAACCTCGCCCCGAACCCGAGGGTCGTTTGGATCGGCCGAGAGAGTGCCCTTCGGGCCGCCCCCCGTTTCTCTCGCCGGTCCGGCCGCACCGAAATCCGTCGGGAGATGTCCCGATTCGTCACCCGGACCCGCAACGCAACGCACCCGTCACCTTGAACGCGACGGCGTCCTTCTTCAGCCGGTCACCGGCCTCGAGCAGGTCGCTTGCCGCGGACCACGATCGCAACCGCCCCGGACGGCGGCCTCTTGGCCGGCCTCTGGGGTGTCTAGGCGCGCCGGCGGCGGAGATAATCCTCCTCACCGGCACGGTCGCCCGGCGGGGCAACCGTGACCGATCGGCCTGGCCGGCCCCGGCGCCCACCCATCTCCCCTTGAGGAGCGTGAGCTCATGCCCACCGCGACGACCGTGCGTCGGATCACCCCGGCCAACCAACGGAATTTCGGCCGGATCTATGATGTGTTCCCCGTCCCCGACCTGACCGAGATCCAGACCCGCAGCTACGAGCGATTCCTCCAGGCCGACCTCCCGGCCGAAGACCGCGCCGACAGCGGGCTCGAAGGGGTCTTCCGGGAAATTTTCCCGATCGAGAGCTATGACAAGACGCTGAAGCTGGAATACATCAAGTTCGACCTCGGCAAGCCGCGCTACGAACCGGACGAGTGCCGCCAACTCCGCCTGACCTACGGTCGGCCGCTCCACGTCTGGCTCCGCCTCAACAAGGGTGAGACCGCCATCGAAGAGTCGGTCTACCTCGGCGACATGCCGATCATGATCGGCGGCGGCGAGTTCATCATCAACGGCGCCGAGCGCGTCGTCGTCAGCCAGCTCCACCGCTCGCCGGGCGTCGACTTCGTCGTCGAAATCGAGGCCGGCGACCGCAAGCTCCACGCCTGCCGCGTCATCCCCGAGCGCGGAAGCTGGATCGAACTCCAGGTCACCAAGAAAGAAACGCTCGGCGTCCGGATCGACCAGTCGGGCAAATTCTCGTCGATGACCCTGCTGCGCGCCATGAGCCCGCAGTTCTCGTCCGACGAGGCGATCCTTTCCGCCTTCTACGAGCCCGAGGTCGTCGAGGCCGGCGACCCCAAGGCCGCCTCCTTGCTGGAAGGCCGGATCGCCTGCGGCGACATCGTCGACCCCAATACGGGCGAAGTCCTGATCGAGAGCGGCACGACCATCTCCAAGACCTCGGCGCAGGTCCTCGCCGACGCCCCCGACCTCGGCGGCATCACGGTCCTCAAGGAAGCCAAGGATCCGCTGATCCTCCAGTCGCTCCAGGAAGACCCGACCACCGACCACGAGAGCGCCCTGCTCAGGATCTACCAGCGACTCCGGCCGGGCAACCCGCCCCAGCTCGAGAAGGCCAAGGAACTCTTCCACGAAAAGTTCTTCGACACCAACCGCTACCGCCTCGGCAAGGTCGGCCGGTTCCGGATCAACCGGAAGTTCAGCCAGACGATCCCCGAGGACCAGATGACCCTGGATCCCGAGGACTACGTCAACGCGATCCGGTACATCCTCAACCTCCGCCGCGGTAAGGGACACGTCGACGACATCGACCACCTGGGCAACCGCCGCCTCCGCACGATCGACGAGCTCGCCGCGGACGAGCTCCGCAAGGGCTTCCTCAAGCTCCGCCGCACCGTCCAGGAGCGGATGAGCCTCAAGGATGCCGAGGACATGACCCCTCGGTCGTTGATCAACCCCAAGAGCATCAGCGCCGCGATCGAGTACTTCTTCGGCCGGGGTGAGCTCTCCCAGGTCGTCGACCAGACCAACCCGCTCGCCCAGCTCACGCACGAACGCCGGCTCTCGGCCCTCGGCCCGGGCGGTTTGAATCGGAAGCGTGCCGGTTTCGAAGTGCGTGACGTCCATATCTCCCACTACGGCCGGATCTGCCCGATTGAGACTCCCGAAGGGACGAACATCGGCCTGATCAGCTCGCTGGGGATCTACGGCGGCGTCGACGAGTACGGCTTCCTCGTCACCCCGTACCGCCAGATCCAGCACGGCCAGCGGACGGAAGAAGTCGTTTGGATGCGAGCCGACGAGGAGAGCGAGGCTTACCTCGCCCCGGCCGACGCCCCGGCCGAGGACTCGGGCAAGCTCAAAGGTCCGTTGGTCATCGCCCGGTATCAGACCGACTTCCACTCGATCCCGGTCGACCAAGTCCAGTTCATGGACATCTCGCCGAAGCAGATGGTGGGAGTCTCGGCGGGCTTGATCCCGTTCCTCGAGCACGACGACGCCAACCGCGCGCTCATGGGCTCGAACATGCAGCGGCAGGCCGTGCCGCTCCTGATCGCGGAGCCGCCGATCGTCGCCACCGGCCTCGAGCGGGCGGTCGCCATGAACTCGGGGATGATCGTCAAGGCGCCCGCCGACGCGACCGTCACCTACGTCGACTCGTCGCGGGTCATCCTCGACCACAACCAGATCTACAAGCTCCGAAAATACGTCGGCCTCAACGAGCGGACCTGCCTGAACCAGAAGCCGGTGGTCGTCCCCGGCCAGAAGGTCGTGAAGGGGCAGATCCTCGCCGACGGCGCGGCGACTTACCAGGGCGAGCTCGCGCTCGGCCGCAACGTCCTCGTCGGGTTCATGGCCTGGGACGGCTACAACTTCGAAGACGCGATCATCATCAGCGAACGCCTCGTTAAGGAAGACGTGTACACGTCGATCCATATCGAGGAGTTCGAGATCGAGATCCGCGAGACGAAGCTCGGTCGCGAGGAGTTCACCCGCGACATCCCCAACGTCTCCGAGAAGGCGCTTCGGAACCTCGACGAGAACGGGATCGTCCGGATCGGGACCTACGTCAAGCCGGGCGACATCCTCGTCGGCAAGGTCGCGCCCAAGAGCAAGAGCGAGCTGACGCCGGAAGAGAAGCTGCTCCACGCGATCTTCGGGCGAGCGGGCGAGGACGTGAAGAACGACTCGCTCGAGGTCCCCTCGGGCGTCGAAGGGATCGTGATCAACACCCAGCGGTTCAGCCGCCGGATGAGCCTGAACGAAGACGAACGCAAGGCCTTCGAGAAGGAGCTCAAGGACACCGAGCAGGCCGAGAACGTCAAGGTCTCGGAAGAATACAAGCAGATGATCAAGGCGCTCGAGGAGGTGGCCGGCGGGCCGGTCCTCGACCCGTCGACGGGCAAGCCCCTGGGCCGCGACAAGGACCCGAAGGTGCTCTCCGACGAGAGCGAACGGTTCAAGCTCGAGGCCCTCGACCTGAGGAGCCCCGAGAAGGCCGTCGAGGCGCGCAAGGTCGTCCGCCAGTATGCCCCGAGGATCGAGGCCCTGCGGGACGAGAAGGAGCGCAAGCTCAACAGCCTGAAGCGGGGCGACGAGCTCCCCTCGGGCGTCCTCCAGATGGTCAAGATCTACATCGCGACCAAGCGGGTGATCTCGGTCGGTGACAAGATGGCGGGCCGACACGGCAACAAGGGGGTTATCGCCAAGATCCTCCCCGAAGAAGACATGCCGTTCCTCGCCGACGGCACCCCCGTCGA
The DNA here is from genome assembly GCF_054877945.1 of Singulisphaera rosea. Lineage (NCBI taxonomy): Bacteria > Pseudomonadati > Planctomycetota > Planctomycetia > Isosphaerales > Isosphaeraceae > Singulisphaera > Singulisphaera rosea. The sequence continues at coordinate 233,652 of NZ_JBTYIP020000010.1, forward strand.
GATCCTCCTCAACCCGCTCGGCGTGCCGAGCCGTATGAACGTGGGCCAGATTCTCGAGACCCACCTGGGCTGGGCCGCCGCCAAGCTCGGGTTCCAGGCGATCTGCCCCGTCTTCGACGGCGCGAGCGAGGACACCATCCGCCAGTGCCTCAAGGACGCCGGCCTGCCCGAGAACGGCAAGGCCCAGCTCTACGACGGCCGCACGGGCGAGATGTTCGACCAGCGAGTGACGGTGGGCTATATCTATATGCTCAAGCTTCACCACCTGGTCGACGACAAGATCCACGCCCGGGCCACCGGCCCGTACTCGTTGATCACGCAGCAGCCGCTCGGCGGCAAGGCCCGCTTCGGCGGCCAGCGGTTCGGCGAGATGGAAGTGTGGGCGCTCGAAGCCTATGGCGCCGCCTACATCCTCCAGGAGCTCCTGACGGTCAAGAGCGACGACGTCGAGGGCCGGACCAAGATTTACGAGTCGATGGTCAAGGGTGAGAACACCCTCGAGGCCGGCACTCCCGCCAGCTTCGACGTGCTCACCAACGAGATCCGCGGCCTCGGGCTCAACATGCAGCTCGAGAAGAAGCGGATCTGAGGCCGCGACGACCGGTGACGCCGGGGGAATCGGGTATTCCCCGCCCCCCGGCTTCCCATTTGAGAAGTCTCACACCAGAATACAATCACACGCTACACTCGGGGCGTTCAAGGCCCCATTTGTGGTATTACCCAAGTCCCCTTGAGGTTCTCATCGAGCCGGTTGGGCGGCGCCCACCCGGTTTCGACCCTCAACGAATGGGGGCCGAAGTTGGTCGGTGGGCGGCGCCCACCGTACGGGGGTACGACGTCGATGGCGACCGTGCGAAACCCGGATCGGGCCGATGGACCAAGGTCGGAGGATGACCTTGGAGGAATTCCACGAAGCCGACGAAATCCCGGGTTCATTGTATGAACTGGCGAGGGGAGTCCTCGAGGTGGGGGAAGTCCCCGGCGATGACCACGGACAGGTCGTCGACAACTTGCACGAGGGCTTCAGCGATTACCGACGCCGGTATCCCAACCGCATCCTCCGCATCGGGCACGGGAGCGACCTCCGATTGGTCATCCCGGACGCGGTCTCGGCCCGCCATCCCGACCTTGGGATGGCGTTCCGAAGCCCATCCCAAGGCAGCCGCGGCCGTCTGGGAGTGGTCGTCGAGGTCGTCTCCGCCGGGCGGGCGGCCAGGGACCGGGACTACGTCGCCAAGCGAGGGGAATCCTTCGGCCTCGACATCGACGAATACTGGATTGTCGACCCGATGCTCCGACAAGTCACGGTGCTCGAACGGAAGCAGGGCGACGGAGGAGGAGACTGGACATGGGAGGAGCACGTCTTCCTCGGCGACGACACGATCGTCAGCCACGCCTTGCCGGGATTCGAGGGGCTCCTGTGGAGTCTCTGGTGTGATGCCGCGAACCTCGATCGCCCGCTCGGCGACCATTGAGAGCCTAACCGCAGGAAACTTCAGACAAAATCCGTACTGTCAAGCAGAATTTTCTTGGAATCAGCGTTGAGATTTCGTATCATCGGCGGTAATCGACTCCATCGAAGGCCGGCTTCGGCGAGGTTCGAAGCTGCGCCTGCCCTGATATCGAGGTCATTGGGCTTGGTTCTTGGGAGTCCTCACCATCCGGCGAAGGAGAAGGCCGGCGTGGCACCAATGGTCTCGGATGACCGTCTGAACCGCGGCGGTCCTCTCGCCTCGACGCAACCCGACGTTGAGGGGGCCGGGCCGCGGACTTTTTTTGGTCGATGCCCGCGACTTGGGATAGGGATTCCGTTCGCTTGACCGACCGCTCGAATTGACTTTCCCCCGAAACAACCCCGCTTCGGCACGGCCAGTTGCGTGCAGAGGAGAGTGTCTCGTGAGTATGGGCGAAAGTGCCTACGATCGTATCAACGACTACGGCGCCGTCAAGATCGGGCTGGCCAGCCCGTACGACATCCGGAGCTGGTCCTTCGGCGAGATCAAGAAGCCGGAGACGATCAACTACCGGACCTACCGCCCTGAGAAGGACGGCCTGTTCTGCGAGCGGATCTTCGGGCCGGAGAAGGACTGGGAATGCGCCTGCGGCAAGTACCGCGGGATGAAATACAAGGGGATGATCTGCGACCGCTGCGGCGTCAAGGTGACGCACTCGCGGGTCCGCCGCAAGCGGATGGGCCACATCGAGCTGGCGGCGCCGGTCGTCCATATCTGGTTCTTCAAGGCGATGCCCAGCCGCTTGGGCACCTTGCTGGACATGAAGACGACGAGCCTGGAACGGATCATCTACTTCCAGGATTACGTCGTCATCGACCCGGGTGACACCCCGCTCAAGGAACGGCAGCTCCTCACCGAGGAGGACTTCCGCAAGTCGCGCGAGATGTTCGGCGACACGTTCCAGGCGGACATGGGGGCCGACGCGATCCGGAAGCTCCTGGCCCGGCTCGACCTCGTCACCCTCTCGAAGCAGCTCCGCAGCGAGCTCGGCGAGACCTCCAGCAAGCAGAAGACCAAGGACCTGACCAAGCGGCTGAAGGTCGTCGAGTCGCTCCGCGACAGCGACAACCGCCCCGAGTGGATGGTCCTCGAGTGCATCCCGGTCATCCCGCCCGACCTCCGGCCGCTCGTCTTGCTCGACTCGGGCAACTTCGCCACGAGCGACCTGAACGACCTCTACCGCCGGATCATCAACCGGAACAACCGGCTCAAGAAGCTGGTCGACCTGAACGCGCCCGAGGTCATCATCCGCAACGAGAAGCGGATGCTCCAGCAGGCCGTCGACGCCCTCTTCGACAACAACCGCTGCAAGCGACCGGTGCTCGGCTCGAGCAACCGCCCCTTGAAGTCGCTCACCGACATGATCAAGGGTAAGCAGGGCCGGTTCCGCGAGAACCTCCTGGGCAAGCGCGTCGACTACTCGGCCCGTTCGGTCATCGTCGTCGGCCCCGACCTCCGGCTGCACCAGTGCGGCCTGCCCAAGAAGATCGCGCTCGAGCTCTTCCAGCCGTTCATCATCCGACGGCTCAAGGAGCTCGGCCACGCCGACACCATCAAGTCGGCGAAGAAGATGCTCGAGCGGAAGGTCGAGGAGGTGTGGGATATCCTCGAAGAGGTGATCCACAACCACCCGGTCCTCCTGAATCGTGCCCCGACCCTGCACCGGATGGGCATCCAGGCATTCGAGCCGGTGCTCGTCGAAGGCAACGCGATCAGGATCCACCCGCTCGTCTGCAAGGGCTTCAACGCCGACTTCGACGGCGACCAGATGGCCGTCCACCTGCCGCTCTCAATCGAGGCACAGGTCGAGGCGATGACGCTGATGATGTCGACCAACAACATCTTCAGCCCCGCCAACGGCAACCCGATCATCAGCCCGACGCAGGACATCGTCATGGGCTCGTACTACGTCACCGTCCAGCGCCCGGGCGAACCCGGCGAAGGGATGACGTTCTCGAGCCCCAACGAAGTCTTCCTGGCCTTCAGCCAGAAGAAGGTCGGCGTCCACGCGATGATCAACCTCCGCCTGCCGGCGCACAAGAAGCTCCGCGGCGAGGGGGAGAAGGAATTCACCCCCGGGATGATCATCAAGACCACCACGGGTCGCGTGATCTTCAACGACATCCTCCTGCCGAAGATGCCGTACTACAACATGGCGCTCGGGCAGAAGCAGTTGCAGGGCATCATCGCCGACTGCTACCAGATCCTCGGCCGGGCCGAGACGATCAACCTGCTCGACAATATGAAGGACCTCGGGTTCCGCGAGTCGACCCGCTCGGGCCTGTCGTTCGCCACCGACGACCTCAAGACCCCGGCCTCGAAGGACACGATCCTCAACGAGACCGAGAAAGAGGTCGCCAAGGCCGCCAAGCTTTATCAGCGCGGCATCATCACGGAGCAGGAGCGGTATAACAAGGTCCTCGACGCCTGGACGCACGCCCGCGAGCGCATCACCAACGAGATGATGGAGCAGCTCCGGCACGACGTCCGGAACGGCCAGGTGTACCTCAACCCGATCTTTCTGATGGCCGACTCGGGTGCCCGAGGCGGCGTCGAGCAGATTCGACAGCTCGCCGGCATGCGAGGCCTGATGGCCAAGCCGTCGGGCAAGATCATCGAGACGCCGATCAAGGCGAACTTCCGAGAAGGCCTCTCGGTGCTCGAGTACTTCAGCTCGACCCACGGGGCCCGGAAGGGGTTGGCCGACACGGCGCTCAAGACGGCCGACTCGGGCTACCTCACTCGTAAGCTCGCCGACGTCGCCCAGAACGTCGTGATCACGATGGAGGACTGCGGGACCTCGCAGGGGATCACGAAGGGGGTCATCTACAAGGGCGAGAAGGTCGAGGTCAGCCTCGTCCAGTCGATCCGAGGCCGCGTGAGCCGGGTGAACATCGTCAACCCGATCACCGACGAGATCGTCGTTCGCGAGAACGAGATGATCACGGTCGCCGCGGCCCGCAAGCTCGAGGACATGCAGATCGAGAAGATCCAGGTCCGCAGCCCGATGACCTGCGAGGCCACCCTGGGGATCTGCCGACGCTGCTACGGCATGGACCTGGCGACCGGCCAGCTCGTCGAGCCCGGCATGGCGGTCGGGATCATCGCCGCCCAGTCGATCGGCGAGCCGGGCACCCAGCTCACGATGCGTACCTTCCACATCGGCGGCGTCGCCACCCGAGGCGTCGAGGAGAAGGACCACAAGGCGAAGCGCGACGGTAAGGTCAAGTACGTCGGCATCAACCTCGTCACCAACAACGAGGGCAAGAAGATCGCGCTCTCGCGTAACGGCGAGATCCAGATCCTCGACCCCAAGAACCGCGAGCTCGAGAAGTACGACGTCCCCGACGGTGCGGAGATGAAGGTCGAAGACGGGTCGATGATCACCCGCGGCACCATGATCTGCGAGTGGGACCCGCACAACATCCCGATCCTCGCCGAGGTCGGCGGAAAAGTCCGTTTCGAGGACATCGTCGAGAACGAGACGATGCGAATCGAGATCGACGTCTCGGGCCACGCCCGCCGTACGATCATGGAGCACAAGGGCGACCTGCACCCGCAGATCCTCATCGAGGACGGCGAAGGGCACATCCTCGCCTACAACTACATCCCCGAAGGGGCCGGTATCGAAGTCCAGGAGGGGGCGCAGATCACGGCCGGCACCCTGTTGGCCAAGACCCCTCGAGAGGTCGGCGGCACCCAGGACATCACCGGCGGTCTGCCGCGAGTTACCGAGCTCTTCGAAGCCCGGCGACCCAAGGAGCCGGCGGTCATCGCCGAGATCGACGGCCGCGTCGAGCTCCTGGACGAGAAGCGCCGCGGCAAGCGGACGATCATCGTCAAGAACGAGAGCGGCATCGAGCGCGAGCACCTCGTGCCGCACGGCAAGTACCTCCGCGTCCACGGCGGCGACCGTGTCCGCGCCGGCGACGCCCTGGTCGAAGGGCCGCTGGTCCCGCACGACATCCTCCGGATCTCCGGCGAAGAGGCCGTGCAACGGTACCTCCTCCGCGAGATCCAGAACGTCTACCGGTCCCAGCGTGTTGAAATCGACGACAAGCACCTCGAGATCATCGTCGCCCAGATGCTCCGCAAGGTGCGCGTCGAGAGCGTCGGTGACACGGGTCTGCTGCCCGGCTCGGTCATCGACAAGTTCGAGTTCCGGGGCAAGAACCTCGAGCTGATGAGCTGCGTCAAGATCAAGGATCCCGGCGACAGCGACTTCCGCCAGGGGGACATCGTCCCGCGTGACCACTTCGACCAGGAGAACCTCCGGGTCGAGTCGACCAGCGCGAAGAAGGCGGAGTGGATCCGTCCCAAGCCGGCCGCGGCGAGCACCCAGCTTTTGGGGATCACCAAGGCGGCCGTGCAGTCGGACAGCTTCATCTCGGCCGCGAGCTTCCAGGAGACGACCAAGGTGCTCACCGAGGCCGCCCTGGCGGGCAAGGTCGACTACCTCGTCGGCCTCAAGGAGAACGTGATCCTCGGCCACCTCGTCCCCGCCGGGACCGGGTTCAAGTCCCACCAGGACGCCGAGGTCCGCATCCGCCCCGAGGCGCTCGAGGCGCTCGCCGAGAAGGGCCCCGGCTACAGCCGGTACCCCCGCGACGAGGCCCCCGCCCCCGCCGGCAAGGCCGCCGAATAAGGGCAGGCCTCGCCTCTCGTCACCATACCCTGTTGGATCCTCGGATCTCCGACATCCGGCCCACATCTCCTCTCGGGGATGCGGGCCGGCCCCATTTCACGCCCGCCCCTTTTGATCTGGGAGCGAACTCCCCATGGCCACGACCGCCGCAATCCGCATCGGACCGGCCGACCACGGCCGAAGGATCGCCCTCCAGGAGTTCTGGGATGCGGAAGAGGAAGCAGGCTATCGCTACGAACTCGCCAGGGGGGTCCTTGAAGTGACCAACGTCCCTGGCGAGTCCCATGGCCTGATCGTCTGCTCGTTCTACGGAGCCCTCGAACGTTACCGACAGGCCCATCCCGCTACCATCCAGCGGTACGGCGGTGCGGGCGAGTTCCGTCTCTGGCTCCCGACGATGGCTTCGGGGAGGAACCCCGACGTCGCGGTCGTCCTCAAGGGGACCCCTGCGGATTCTCGAGGGTCCCGCCCGCCCTCGCTCGTCGTCGAGGTCGTCTCGGCGGGGGCCGAGGCCCACGCCCGCGATTACGTGACCAAGCGTGAAGAGTACCTCGCATTCGGAATTCACGAATATTGGATCGTTGACTCGATCCGCCGGCGAATCCTCGTCCTGGTCAGGGACGGCGATTCGTGGGTTGAGCGGACGTTCGGCGAGGGCCAAGTCGCCGGGGGGCTCGTCTTGCCCGACTTTGCCGTCCCGCTGGACGATCTTTGGGCGGCGGCAGAAGCCACGGACCTCGAGCCGGAGGATTGATGGCGTCTCGCCTCCAGACTGAAGAAGGCCGACGAGCGAAGGCCGTGGCGCTCAACGCCCGGCTCCGAGCCTGTCGCCGATGCCATGCTGCGGGGTTCCTCGACGAGGCCGTGTCGGTCCCCTTTGCCCGGGATCCCGAGCCGGACGCGGCGTTGCCGAGGATCCTCCTGGTCGGGCAGGCCCCTGGCTTGCGGGTGAGTCGGGATGCTCGGCCGTTCGCGGGGGCGGCGGGGGAGAAGCTCCGAGCGTGGTTCGAGCGAGGGGGGATTCCGCGCGAGGACTTCTGGCGTAAGATCCACTTCAGCGCCATCACCCGATGCTATCCCGGGAGGCTCCCGGGTGCCCGAGGGGATCGAGTCCCGTCCCCGGAGGAGCAGGGGCTCTGCCGCCCCTGGCTCGACGAGCAGATCCAGGTGCTGCGGCCCGAGGTCATCCTCCTGGTTGGCTTGCTGGCGATCCGGACGTTCCTCGGCCGGGTCCCATCGCTCTCGGGGGCTGTCGGCACGGCGACGGTCCGCGACGGGGTCCGCTACCTGCCGCTTCCCCACCCGTCGGGCGTCAGTCGTTGGCTCAACGACCCCGACAACCTCGACGCCGTCGGGCGGGCGATGGAGATCCTCCGGTCCTGGGTCGAAGAATTGGCGATATGATCGAATATAGCCCCAACCGCAGTTGGTACCGCGACCTCATCCACCTCGGCACGAGCTGGACGCTCCAGCGACTCGTGCGCGCCGCCCTCCTGATCGGGGCGTACTCCCTGGTGCTCAGCTTCCTCATCCTCCGCCTGAACCTGGAAGGACACCGCTCGATCTCGGGGACCTTCTCGCTCCTCGGCGTGATCCTGAGCATCATCCTGGTCTTCCGCACGAACACCGCGTACGACCGCTGGTGGGAAGGGCGCAAGCAGTGGGGCACCCTGGTCAACCACTCGCGAAATCTCGCGATCCAGCTCGACGTCGTCCTCCCGGCCGACGACCGAGAGGCCCGGTCGATCTACGCCGGCCTGATTGCCGACTTCGCCCTCGCGTTGAGCAAACAGCTCCGCGGGGAGGTCCTCGGCTCGCCCGCGTCGCTCCCCGTCATCCAACCCGCGGAGTCGGGCCGCGACGGCCCGCCGGCGCCGGGTCGGCTCCCGATGGTGATCGCCCACGAGATCCTCGCCAGGGTCCACACGGCGAGGCGAGACGGAGAGGTTGACGGCATGGACCTGCTCCTGCTCAAGCCCCACACCCAGGCCCTGCTGGATGTCGCGGGCGCCTGCGAGCGGATCCGGAAGACGCCGATCCCGTTCTCCTACAGCGTCTTCATCAAGATTTTTATCCTTCTTTATGCCGCGATTTTGCCGGTCGGCCTGGTGCCGGAGTACGGCTACCTCGCCGTCCCGTTGACGATGCTGATCGTCTTCGCCCTTCTCGGCCTCGAGCTGATGGCTGAGGAGATCGAGGACCCGTTCGGCACCGACTGCAACGACCTCCCGACCGGTTCGATCGCCGCCATGATCCGCTCGAACGTGGCCACGCTCCTGGAAGTCGAGGGCCCGAAGGCCGCCCCGGCACCCCAGCCTTATAGCAAGATCTTTTGAACGACAGGGCACTCGGGATTTTTTCACCACAAAGGCACGAAGACACAAAGGAAAAAGTCTAGAAAAACAAGAGTTTCAGATAATTTATAGATTTTTTACATCAAGCAATTTAAACATCAACATTATTCGAACTTTCAAAAAACCGACCATAGAGGGCACCATCTCCAAGGGGACGCTTCCCGAGATCCCGCCACGTTGGCGATGGCCCATCAGTGCTCGATGAAGGATTGGGGTCGCGTCTTCTTGAACGCGAGGATCCCGGCCTCCGTTACCGGAGTCCCCTTGAGCGTGAGGAAATACGTCCTGGTCCCCAGGGCCGCGAGTCCGGCGTCCGTGACCTGCGTGCCGGACAGGTCGATGCTGCTCAGGCTCGGGATCCGGCCCAGGGCCGCGAGTCCGGCGTCGGTGACCCGCGTATGCGACAGCTTGAGGGTGCCGAGCCCGCGAAGGCCGCCAAAGGCCGCGAGCCCGGCGTCCGTGATTTGGGTGCGGGATAAATCGACGCTGTTCAGATTGGGGAATCGGCCCAACACCTCCAGCCCGACGTCGGTGACCCGCGTGCCGGCCATGTTCAGGTCGATAAGGAGGGGCAGGCCGGCGAGGTTATCTAGCCCAACGTCGGTAATCGCATTCTCGGAGAGGTCGAGACGCCAGGTGTTAGGGAGCCGTTTCAGAGCACCGAGGCCCGCGCCGGTGATCTTCGTGCGGGCGAGGTTGATGGAATTCAGCTTCGGGGAGCCGACGAGGGCGGTCAGCCCCTCATCCTGGATCGGTGAACCGGCGAGGTTCAGGGTGCTCAGCGACGGCAGCCCCCTCAACGCCTTTAAGCCGAGGCCGGTAACCCTCGAGTCGCTCAGCGCGAGAATCTCCAGACTGTGGAGGTTCGCGACCGGCTCGAGACCGGAGTCGTCGATGGAACTGCCGTTGATGCCGAGGTTCTTGAGGCCGGCGAGGTGTCGGATCGGAGCCAGGTCGGTGATGCGAGTCCCTTGCAGAAGGAGCGTCTCCAGCCGAGACATCTTGCCCAGGGCCGCCAGCCCGGTGGAGGTGATCGAGCACCGATCGAACACGAGGTAGAACAGTCGGTCCAGGCCGTCGAGGTGGGCGAACCCCACGTCCGTGATGCCACGTCCCGAGAGTCGCAAGGCCCCGAGGTGCGTCAGGCCCTGCAAGTTGGCCATGCCCCCGTCGTCGATGGTGCCGTTCAGGAGGGTGAGGCTCTCCAGGTTGGCCAAGCCCTTGAGGTTGGCGAAGCCCTCGGCCGTGACCCCGGCCGCGGGGAAGTTCAGGGACTTCAAGCTCGACGACCGTCGAAGTTCGGCGAGGCCGGCGTCGCTCAGAGTACAATCCATTGGAACATACAAATATTCGAGCTTCCCAAGTCTCCCGACATATCGCATGACGGCGTCGTCGTCCCGGGACCCGACGTTGGCGCTCTTGACGTTCATGAAGTAGTCGTGGCCGACCCGGTCCGCGAGCCAGAGGGGCCAACTCGTGCCGTCGTCCCGGAAGAGGTCCATGGTCCCCACATGGGCGTCGAATTTGACGTTCCCTCCCCCCCGTCGGATCGCGGCGACGGCGTCGCGTTGGGTGTTCGCGCGGCCGATGAACCAACCCAGGGCGCACGCGATGACGAGGACCAACGCCATCAGCCGCCGCACGGTCAGGGCCATGCGTATGGGGCGACGCCACCAGGGCATCGACGCCGAAGCTTCGGGGGGAAACATCTCACTCGCTCCGACCGGAGTACCTCGCCTTTAAACACGTGCACGCCCATAGGCGACGCCGATTGATCGCGATCGTATCAGAACGATACAGCTTCCGGGAGATGTCACGCCTGATTGGATGCAGAAAGAAGATAGGGGAAACCGAAGTGACCCGGGCGCGACGGATAAACTCTCGAGATCGTAGCGGGAGGAGAAAGAGTGGCCGGGCTCCTGTCGGAGTCGGTGGTGATATCCCGGGAGGGGTCGTCAAGGTCGAGAGCACAGAAACCCGGTTTTCAAGAAAAAACCGGGTTGCGGGACGCGGACTTACTCCGCCTCGACGGCCTGCCGTTCCCTATCGGCGAGGCGGAGGACGAGCGTCTTGATCTCGAACGGGCCGAGGTCGAGGCGGACGGTGTCGCCCTCGACCTTGAGAGCGGGGCCGGCGTCTTCCAGGAGGTTGGCGTCGTGGGCGGAGAGGACCTTGGCCCGGAGCTTGACGGTCGCGCCCGGAGTAGCCTTGCCCGTCGCCTCATAGAGCCGCAGGACGACCGAGCCGTCGCGGCCGGGCTTGAGAGCCGAGACGACGACGTTCGGGCTGGAGACCTCGAGCAAGCCCCAGCGCTTCGGCAAAGTCCCGGGGTGGGGGGCTTCCTTGCGGGACACGAGCGGGTGGTTGAACTCGAGGCCGTCGCGGAAGACGCCCGCCTCGCGCCAATCGCCGGTGTGGGGGACGACCGCGTAGCGGAGCGTGCGTTCCTGGCCGAGTTGCAGGCCGGTCTCGGACGACATGCCGGGCTCGTAGCCACCGCCGAACCCATAGGCGCCGAGGGTGTGGGAGCGGAGGAGGGAGACCATCATCGTCCCGTCGGTGACGAGGTTCCCGGGCAATCCGGCGTTGAGGAGCGCGAGCCCGTGACGACCGTCGCCGTAGTCGACCCAATTCTGGGCGGGGAACTCGATGGCGTCGGCCCGCTCGATCGCGCCGAAGGGGATTTCATGGGTCCCCTTGCCCCCCCGGACCGTGGTCGGGAAGAGGGCGCGGTAATGCACATACTTTTCCTGGTTCACGAGCTTGGTGGTAAACTCGACCCGGCGCAGGCCCGAGGCAACGCGGACGGTCGTCGCGAACCGGCCGTTGTCAAACGGACGAGCGATCCGGAACTCCGAGAGGACGGGGCCCGTCATTATGGTCCCCTTCGCCCCCGGCTTGTCGTCGCTGAAGACGGCCTCGCCGGGCTTCGGGACGGGCTGCTTGGTCGTCATCGCGATCCGGCTTCCGCCGTCGAGTCCTTTCTTGAGCTCCCAGAGATCGCCGCGGTCGACTTCGCGAGAGACGACATTGCCTCGCCCCGAGAGGGCGTCCCAGTCGCCGTCCTTGACCCGGAGGCCGGTCAAGGCCCCGGACGTCGGGTCGACGGCGACGCGGTAGAACTCGTTCTCGAGGAGCGTGTCACCCGAGCCTGAAGCAGACGACGGGGCGGCCTCTCTGCCGGGGCTGAGGTGGAAGGTTCGATAGCCGAGCGCGGGGACCTCGCGAGCCAGGAAGGCGACGCGCGCCGTCTTCAGGCCGCCGTCAGCGTAGCGCTCCGACTCGAGGATCTGGACGGGGCCCGGCTTCCCCTCGTCGTCGGCCAGGGTGACCCCGAGGGTTCCCCCTTCGTCGAAGCCGAGGTTGATTTCGACGACGTCCGACCGGGCCCAGCCGAGCGGGTTGAAGACGACCACGGGTGCCCCCGAGCCTCGGGTGTCGACCTTCGAGGCGAGCGCCTGCCAGCTCGCGTCGATCAGCTCGCCGGAACGTCGGTTCGCGTACTCGTAGCTCCGGATCGTATCCTCGTAGACGTGGTCGGTCATGACGCCCGAGGCGAGGTCGTGGGTCTCGTTGAAGAGGACGGGTTCCCACGTGTTCATGAGTGAATCACGCCAGGGCGAGGCCCCGAGCCAGCCGGCGAGGACGCCGAGCTTCTCCGCGGTGAGGAGCTGCCGCTCGAGGGTCCGCATCCAGCCCTTGAGCTCGATCCGGCTGCTGTAGATCCCCTGGAAGATCGGGGTGAGCTCTCCTTTGAAGGTGGTGAAGTCGCCGCGCCTGGCCACGGCCGCCTCGTAGTCGGCGGGGACGGCCATCCGGAGCGAGAACGGGGCTTCCCCTTTGCGGTTGAACTCGTCGACGAGCGGGACGAGGTGCTCCTGCGGCTCGACGACGTCAGCCCCCGCGAGGCCGACCCGGTCTGGCGACCCTTTGGCGTTCGAATCCAGGAGCTTGAACCGGGCCTTGGCGAAGTCGCGGAACGCCGCATAAACATTCGGAGCGGGGTACATCACCGCATACGAGTGCGCGAGCCAGAAGGAGGGGATCTTCGTGCCGTCGAGCCCTTCCCAGAGGAACTCGGCGGGGAAGTCCTGGCGGGGGACGCCTCGGAAGAACCAGAAGGTCTTGTATCCCCCCTTGGTGAGGAGCTGGGGCATCTGGGCGTGGTGGCCGAACGAGTCGATGAGCCAGGCGGTGGCGACCTCGACGCCGAGCTTCTCGCGGCAGTATCCCTTGCCGTAGATCATCTGCCGGATGAACGTCTCGCCCCCCGGCATGTTGATATCAGGCATGACGTCGAGCGCACCGGCGATCTGGAGCCGACCCTCGGCGATGTAGCGACGGAAGGCGGCCTCGTGCTCGGGGTAGCGTTCGAGGAACGGGCGGATGTACGCGACCTGGTCGAGCGTGAACCGGAACTCGGGCTGTTCCTTCAGGAGCCGCAACGCCTTCACGATGTGCGGGAACCCGACCTCCAGATATTCCTCGCGGGTCTTGAAGACCGCCCCCTCCCAGTGCGTGTGCGGGATGACCCAGAACGTCTCTGACTTCGGGGCCGGCTTCGGACTCGCCCCCGACGGCTCGTCCGCGAGGGCAGGGGAGGGTGCGGCCGAGAGGCCGAGCAGGCCGATCGCCGCGAGCAGGCCATGTCGAAGGTTCATGAGTCGTTCCCTTTCATCGAAGGTGGGGAGAGTCGCGTCCGGTTCAAGGGGCCGAGGGTTTGGAGTCGGCGCCGAAGCGCAGGCGGAGCTCGGTGGGGACCGCGATCGTCGCGTCGATCCAGAGAGTGCGGCCGTCACAGGCAAAGTGCGTCGCGTCCAGCAATCGGCCCCCGAGCGAGACCGTGATCGCTCCTCGAGGGGCCCCGGCGAGCTCGAAGACCGGGTTCACGCACGGAGAGCCCGGACGGATCGTGATCGAGACATCAGAGGCCTCCACCGCGAGCCGAAGTGCCCGGCGTTCGGGGGCGTACGCCTCGGCCTCGAGGCGGGCCCCGCGGAGGTTCTCCAAGGTCGGAGGCGTCGCGAAGCTCCGGGCCCGTTCGAGCAGGCGATCGTCCGGGTCGTCGCTCATCCCGATCAACCAGGCCCAGCGACGCTCCGCGAGCGGTCGCGAACGTCCCAGGGCATCGGGCCCGACGAACTCGGGCGTCCGCAAGGGCGGAGGGCGGTCGCCGGCCCAGCTCATGACGCTGTTGTGGCAAGGGGAGGCGTGGATCCGTTCGTCGATCGTGCTGCCGGTCGCGTTGCCCCGCGCCAGGGGCCAGTGGCTCCCCCAGTAGCACGGGGTGACGACCTCGCCCGCGTCGGAGAAGGGGCCGAAGACGACCGAAGGGACTTTCCGCAGGTTCGGGTTGAACGAGATCGCCGCCAGTCGCTCGTCCTTTCCGAGCCGGAGGCGATAAACCGCGGGAAGGTCTTGTCGACCGCCAAAGACCGGACCGTTCGACGCGAGGTGGGGCGTCCGGTAGTGCTGCGCCTGGCCGTCGAGGAAGAGGGCATCGACAGGATCCTCGGGCAAGACCGCGAACGGATACGCATCCTGGGGAGTGAGCAGGATGAACTCGGCGAGCTCGTACTCAGCCTTCGGATCCGATGTTAAGGTCACGACCCTCGTCCCGAAGCCGTCGGGATAGAAGCAGTAGTCCTCGACCGCCGAGTCGCCCCAGACCTGGTAGTTGAGGTCGGTCGACTGATACCGCCAACGCACGAGGACGCGGGCGGGCGTGGATTCGACGATCTCGACTCGGCCGAAGCGGAGGTCCTTGTCCATCAAGGGCTCGACGCAGTCGACGGCGTCCTTGGGCCTCGAGAGCATCTCGGCCCACTCGTAGCAGGCCCCCGTGTTGTTCCGGCCCGCCCAGAACGGGATGTAGCTCGACCCTCGCCAGAAGACGAATCGGGCCCCGTTCGGGAACGAGACCACGACGTCTTCGCGTTTCGGATCCCACCCGTGGTCATAGGGCAAGCTTGAAAACGTGCCTCTGGCCGGGTCGCGGACCGAGATCGGCGCGTCGAAGCGGAGATGCGTCGCCGACGCTCCGAACGCGGGCCAACGCGGAGGGTTGGCGACCCGCATCACGGGGATCACCTTCCGCCAAAGGTTCTGCCCGTGGCCGTCGTCGATGGCGACGATCAAACGGTCGTGGGCCCGGCCTGCCGGAAGCTCGGGGAGCGTCAACATTCGATTGGCCCGTGCGCCCTCTTTGAGGGGGATCCCGATCGTCGCGACCTCCCCTACCGCGGACTCGTACCAGGCCCGGACCTCTGCCTCGGGAGCAGGGCCGTCGTATCGGATCGCCGCGACCTCGACCGTCGCGGAAGGGTCGGGTCCCAGGAGGAGCCAACCGGACGGGACGAGGATGGTTCCCAGGTCGACCGGATTACCTGAATCTCGAGCCTTGACGATGGCGTCGGCCTCGAGACCCGGCGGCGAGATCTTCTGCCGGGCCAGTTCGACGCGAGGGCCTCCGGGATCCTTCTCGGCCGAGAGGATGAGTTCGTCGACCGAGCCCTCGAAGCTCGCCCTCGCGACGATTTTAGGGCTCTCCGAAAATCGCAGCGGTTGTCGGCCGACCTCCTTGCCCCGACGATTCGCGACGAGCTCGTAGCGCGACGAAGGAGGCTTCGCCCCGGCCTCGACGACCGCAACGGTCGGACGGCCGACCCGATCGAGCCCGAACGGAGGCCGCCAGGGATGGCCGGGGTCGACCGTGATTCGGAAGGCGGCCGTCGTGTTAGCGGAGGTCCTCTCGGCCGCCGAGGCGGGAATCAGGGTGGCGAGCGAGCTCAAGGCCACGAGCAGGGCCAAGTCTCGGAAATGGTTCGACGCCCGATGGTCCCGTCGCAGGTTCATTGCATCGGTCTCGTGTCGAGACGGCCGCATGAGTTACCTCCTTCGTTGCTCGCTCAGAACCAGTCCCGAAACCCGGATTTTCTTGAAACCGGGTTTCTGTGGAAGTCGATGAGGACATCCCGGGCGGGGTTGTCAGCGTCGAGTGGACCCGAAACCCGGTGTTTAAGAAAACACCGGGTTTCGGGGGAAGACCCTCAGTCTTTCAGGGCCTCGCGAAGGCCCGCGACGATGCGGTCGGCGTCGGGCCGATAGGCGTTCTCCAGGATCGGCGTGAAGGGGACGGGGACGTCGGGCGAGGCGACGCGGACGACCGGGCCGAGCAGGGATTCCGGGAACCGCTCGGTGATCCCCGCGGCGATCTCGGCGCTCACGCCGCCGGTCTTGGGTCCCTCTTCGACGACGACCACTCGCCCGGTCTTCCGGACCGATGCGCCAATCGTCTCGTAGTCGACCGGGGAGAGGCTGCGGACGTCGATCACCTCGACCTCGACACCTTCGGCCGCGAGCCGGTCGGCGGCACGGAGGGCCTCGTGGAGCATCAGGAGCCAGGCGAGGACGGTGACGTGTCCCCCCTCGCGACGGACGGCCGCGCGGTCGAGCGGGACGGTGTAGTCCTCGTCGGGGATCTCGCTCGTCGCGTCGACGGCCCCGGGCTCCGTCCGTGCCCCCTTGGAGCCGTACAGCAGCTTGTGCTCGAAGATCAGCACGGGATTGTCGTCGCGCACGGCCGACTTGAGCACCCCCTTGGCGTCATAAGCGTTCGAGACGGCGACGACCTTGATGCCCGGCACCCCCGTGAAGTACCGCTCCATGCTCTGGGCGTGCTGGGAGCCTCGGCCGGTCGCGCCGATCGGGGCCCGCATGACGAGCGGCACCTTGATGTCGCCCCCCGACATATAACGAAGTTTGGCGGCGTTGTTGACGATCTGATCCATCGCCAGGAAGAGGAAGTCGCCGTACTGGACGTCCACGATCGGCCGCATCCCCATGATCGCCGCCCCGACCGCTGCCCCGAAGAACCCAAGCTCGGCGATCGGCGTGTTGAGCATCCGGTCCGGGAACTCCTGCTCCAGGCCGAGCGTCACCGTGAACGCCCCTCCCCAGCCCCCGGGCACGGCGATGTCCTCGCCCAGGCAGAAGACCGCCGGGTCCCGACGCATCTCCTCGGCGATCCCTTCTCGCAGCGATTCGGCGATGCTGACTCGTCTCATTCGGGCCCCCACAGCGTCCCTGCCTTTAGATTTGTTTCTATGCTTGGAAACCTGTTTCTTCTTAGAAAACGGGGTTCTGGCGCAGTCAACGGCGCCCCCCTCTCTGATGAATCGTCGCCAACTCTCTCGTCGGAAACCCGTTTTCCAAGAAGGAAACAGGTTTCAAGACAGGCACCGGTCTCGATCACCCCGTCGACCGGCACACGTCAAGCAAAAACATCCGTCGTCAAGTCGTCGAGTGTCGGCAACGCCTCCGAGCGGGCCGCCTCGACGGCGGCCTGGAACCGAGCGACGATGGCGTCTCGCATGCCGTCGAGCGTGGCCTGGTCGGCGATTTTCTGCTGGACGAGGAGCCGTCCCAGCACGTCGATCGGGTCGCGGGCGAACCACTCGTCGCGCTCGGACTGGGGCTGGTAGTGGCAGGCGTCGCGGCGTGAGTGGCCGGTGCGTCGGTAGGTCAGGAGCTCGAGGAGGATCGGGCCACGCCCACTTCGGCAGTCTTCCACGGCTGTCTTGGCCGCCTCGTAGACGGCGAGGACGTCATTGCCGTCGACGGTCCGCCCGGGGATCCCGTAAGAGGCCGCGCGGTCGGCGATCCGAGGGTTCCGCATCACGCGGTCGACGCGGGTCGAGGCGCCGTAGTGGTTGTTCTCGCAGACGAAGACGACGGGTAGGTCCCAGATCGCCGCGAGGTTGACCCCTTCGTGAAACGCCCCCTCGGCGATCGCCCCGTCGCCGAAGAAGCAGGCGACGACGTTCGGCTCCTTCCGCATCTTGAACGCCAGGGCCATCCCCGAGGCAAGCGGCACGCCCCCGGCCACGATCGCGATGCCGGGGACCATCCCCTTGGCCATATTCCCGACGTGCATCGAGCCGCCCTTGCCCCGGCAGCATCCGCTGGAGGCGCCGTAGAGCTCGAACAGGAGCTCCTCGATCGTGAGACCCTGGGCCAACGCGTGGCCATGTCCTCGGAATGTCGACGTGATGAAGTCGCCCGGCACGAGCGCCGAGCAGACCCCGACCGCCGTCGCCTCCTGCCCCTGGCACTGGTGGATCGTGCCCGGCATCGACCCTTCGAGGAAGAGGAACTTGACCCCATCCTCGAACTCCCGGATCAGGAGCATCTTGCCATATAAGCCCAGGAGGAACTCAGGGGCGTAGCGGCCCGCCAGATCGGGTGCTATCCCGTCGATCGCAGTCGTCGACGTCGTCATCCCAAATGCCTCCACCCACTAACCGGCCTACGAGGGTCTTCGAAATCCGGCTATTTCTTCAAAGCCGGGTTTCTGCCACGGTCACCGCCTACCCACAGCCTATCCCGGGACCCGGCGTCCGGGCCCCTCGACGCAGTCCTCGCCTTCCGCACCAGAAACCCGACTTCTCCGAAGAAATCGGGTTTCTGGATCGTTCAAAACGACTCGAGCTCCTCGACGATCGCCCCGAGGAACCCGGCCGCGTACTTGCCGTTGACGACGCGGTGGTCGACCGAGAGCGTGAGCGTGACCCGAGACTGGACCGCGACCCGGCCGTCGACGACCACGGCCGTTTGCAGGACCTTGCCGACCGCGAGGATCGCCGATTCGGGCGGGTTGATGATCGCGACGAAGGACTCGACGTTCGACCCACCCAGGTTCGAAACGGTGAGGGCGGCCGGTTGCAAGACTCGGGCCCGAGGGTCGCCCGATCGGAGCCGCGCGACCCCCGCGCGGATCTCGTCGGAGACCACCTCGAGCGACTTCCCGGCAGGTCGACCCACGACGACCGTGAAGAGTTCATCGTCCAGGTCGACGGCCACCGCGACACCACCATCCCCTTGCGGGACCAGGCGGTCGTCTTCGTAACGGTAGCCCATCCGGCCGAACCGCTCCAGGGCCTTGCCGACCGCCACGACGAAGAACGCATCCCAGGCGAACTTCCGGCCCGCCTCTGCGGCCGAGGCCCGGAGCGCGACCATCGGCTCGGCGTTCGCGGAGCTCTGCAGCGCGAAGTGGGGGACCGTCTGCGTGCTCTCCCTCATCCGACGCACCAACGTCCGGTGCGGTACGCTGAGCGGAACGGCTCCCCGCGTCGGCGACGCCACTCGTCCCCCGGCGCGAGCGGCTCGGTTCCTGGCGAAGAACGAGACGCGGCCCCTTGTCGATACCGTCACGGGCCTTGTCCCTAGATTCGAGGTCGTTCCACTCGCCAGGCCCCCGACCGGCGCAGGAGGGGCAGGGGGCGGACCTTCGCCCCCGCGAGCGACGCTCGCGTCCTCGACCTCGAAGTGGGCGATGACCTCGCCGACGTCGGCCTGGCCGCCGGCGGGGACGGCGACCGACCGCAAGATGCCTGTGACGACCGACTCGACCTCCATGACCGCCTTGTCGGTCTCGACCTCCACGAGCGGCTCGCCCCGGCGGACGGCCCGGCCGACCTCGACCAGCCAGCGGATGACGGTGACAGCCGAGGCATTTGTTGATAGGTCGGGCAGCCGCATCGCGACGTCCATCAGCGGCCCCCCTTCGGCCGATCGGCCTTCCCGACGGATCCGAGCCAGTCGATGCGTTCGAGCACGGCGTCTCGGACGGCCAGGCGGCCCGCGACCATCACGTCCTCGTCGCCACCGATCCCGAGCCGACGGTGGGGATCGACATCCTCCCCGGCCGGACGGTCGCGGAGGGCCTCGGCGATTGCACGGAGGTAGCGCTGCTTGAGGTAGGTCCCGTAGTTGACCTTGGCCACGCCGATCGCGATCGCCTCGCGGAGCGACGAGGCCGAGATCCCGGTCCCGCCGTGGAGGACCAGGGGCACCGCGACCTTCTTCCGAATCGCCTCGAGCCGGGCGAGGTCGAGACTTCGCTCGCCGTCGACAAGAATATGAACATTTCCGACGCTCACCGCGAGCAGGTCGGCGCCGGTCGCCTCGACGAAGGCGGCGGCCGCTTCCGGGTCGGTCGGCTCGCCGCCGCTCGGCTCGCCCCCCGAGGCGCCGCAGGGGAGCTCGCCGAGCTCGGCCTCGACGGCGACGCCACGCTCGTGGGCGAAACGGACGAGTTCGGTCACCCGCCGCGACCAGTCTCCGGGGGCTGCCTTAGGGTCGGCGGGCATCACGAGGTTGAAGCCGGCGAGGACCGCCTCGCGGACCCATTCGTCGCGAGGACATTCGTTGAAGATCAGGCCACAAGGGACCGTCGCCGACTCGGCCGCGGCCTTGCCGAGCGCCGCGTACCAGGAGAGCCGCTCCCGCGCCTTTCGATCAGGCCCACTGAGAAAGTCTCCGTTGAACCCGATGATCATCGGCGACCGCGCGGCTTCGGCGGCGTCGATCACCCCCTGGAGCGACTCGAGGTTCCAGCTCTCGAAGTACCCGACGGCATAGCCTCCGGCCAACGCGTGGCCCAGGAGGTTCCCGATCGCCTCAAGGGGCATGTCCCACCTCCATCCCCTTCGGGGGTCGCCCTCGGGCGACTTCGGCGACATGAACCTTCTTGCCGGCCCACTCGAGGTGCCGAAGCTCGGAGGCCGGGGCGTCGGAGTCGGTCACCACCGCGTGGACCTGGGACACGTCCAGGACCTTGCAGAGCGCCCGCTGCCCGAACTTGGTGTGGTCGACCAGGAGGACCAGCTCCGAGCAACGCCTGGCGACGGCCTGCTTAACTCGGATGGTCGCGATCGCCGACTCGAACGTCCCTTCCGAAGGGACAAACCCCTTGGTCGAGACGAAGGCGAGATCGACGAAGAACCGGTCCGCCGCCTCCTCGCCCGACGGCCCGACGAAGGCGCCGCTGGCCGGGTCGTACTGGCCCCCAATCCCGATGATCGTGTTCGGGCCCCCGCGTCCGAGCTCCAGGCAGGCCAGGGCCGAGTTCGTGACGACCGTGATCCCCTGGACCCGACGGGCCAGGAGCTTCGCCAGCTCGAGGCAGGTCGTTCCCGGATCGAGGAAAATCGTCTGCCCGGGCGAGATCAGCTCGAGCGCCTTCGCCGCAATCGCACGTTTCTGGGGGACGTTGTCCGAGAGCCGCGTGCCGAGCTCGGTCTCAAAATCCCCCGCGCCGGCCGTCGCCCGCTGCACCCCGCCCAGTGTCTTGACCACGCCCCCTCGGCTCGCCAAGCGGTCGACCTCGCGCCGGACCGTCATCGTCGAGACGCCCAGGCGCTCGGCGAGGTCCTGATAGCTGCACGCCCCGTGGCGCTCCAGCTCCTCGAGGATGATCTCCTGGCGGTCCGACGACGCCATGCGCACGACCTCAGAAGCAAAGGCAAAGACCCCAGCCATTGTTCGCGGGCCTCATCCTAGCCGTGATAATCCAGCACAGCCAAGACTCTTCTGTGAAAAAATCTCAAAATCATGCCCAATCCCGAGAATTCTTCCCACTCGAAGTGAGAAAACGTCGCCGACTCTCCCCTGACGGATGTGCCTCGACCTGGATGGGTTCCTTGCTCGGCTCATGCTGTCCCCAAGAACGAACGGAGGGCAATCCCTAAGATTTTCGAGGATTTTGCGGCAGGTGAACCTCCTTTCCGGCCTTTGTTCTATGAGAGGATCAGATTCTCGTTCGGTCGATCAGGGATTCGGAGGTTCGTTCTTGATGGACTCCCCGCTTACGACACACCCCAGCGACGAGGCTTTGCGTGCGTACGGGACTGGCCGACTCGACGATTCCTCCTCGGCGCGCATCGAGGCGCACCTCGAAGGATGCCCCTCGTGCCGAGGCAGGGTGGCGCGGCTGGCGCCTGACAGTTTCCTGGACCGACTCCGAAACGCCAGGATCGCCCCCGACACGCACTCCCCTGGCCTTACCGGCCCGGCTGAGGTCCGGCCGACCACTCCTCCCGTCGAAACAGGGCAGGCCGCCCTGGAGGAGCTGCCGCCGGGCCTCGCCGAACATCCGGACTATAAGGTCCTCCGTGAGCTCGGCCGAGGAGGCATGGGGGTGGTCTACCTCGCTCACAACCACATGTTGGGGCGTGACGAGGTGCTCAAGGTCATGAGCCGGCGGGTCGTCGAACACCCGAAGGTGCTCGACCGCTTCCTCCGCGAGATCCGGGCCATCGCCAAGCTCCGGCACCCGAACATCGTCACGGCCTACTCCGCATTTCGGCTCGACGCGTGCGTCATTCTGGCGATGGAGTACATCGACGGCCTCGACCTATCCAGGATGGTCAAGGCCAAGGGCCCGATGCCCGTGGCACATGCCTGCCATTTCATCTCGCAGGCGGCCGACGGCCTTGAGCACGCGAACGAGATGGGCCTCGTCCATCGCGACATCAAGCCAGGAAACCTGATGCTCTCGCGATCGGGAGCCAAAGCCACGGTCAAGGTCCTGGACTTCGGCCTCGTGAAGGCGACACGCGATGAGAAAGTCGACGGGGGATTGACGTCGGAAGGTCAGGCGCTCGGGACGCCCGACTTCATCGCCCCCGAGCAGATCCTCGACGCCCAAACGGCGGACATTCGGTCCGACATCTACAGCCTCGGCGGCACCCTCTTCTTCCTCCTGGCCGGCCACCCGCCCTTTCGGGCGAAGTCCCTCTACGACGTCTACCAGGCCCACATCTCGCGAGATGCCGACCCCCTGAACTTCATCCGCCCCGAAGTTCCCTCCGAGCTCGCCGCCCTCGTCGCCAAGATGATGGCCAAGGACCCCGATCGCCGGTTCCAGGCCCCGGGAGAGGTCGCCCGGGCGCTCACGCCGTTCTTCAAGAAAGCAAGCTTCGCGTCCAGGGAACCGCGGGTGAAAGCCTCAAGCGACGGCCAGAGTTTCGCGAATCAGCCGAGTACCGAGGACGTGACAGGAGCGGCTCCGCCCTCGGCCAAACCGGCGGAGGTGAGGCCCCAAATCAAGGGCTCATTAGGGCCGCCAACAACCGGAAGTCCCTGGGAGAGCCTGATCGATTTTAAAGAATCCGAGAGCTCGATACGGGTGGCACCGGCCGCCCCCCCGGCTCGTCGACCCCCGTGGACCCGGCCGGCGTTGGCCGCTGGAGTCATCCTGTTTGCCTCCCTCGCGGCGTGGTGGGTCGGCCCATTCTCGCTCAAGACGGCGGACGGATGGATCGTGCTGGACGAGGTCCCGAAGGGCGCGACGATCTTCGTCGACGGCGACAAGATCAACGTCAGGTGGCCCGGGATCGGGGTGCCGTTGGAGATCCGGGCCGTCCCGGGCCAGCGCAGAGTCGAAGTCAAGAAGGACGGGTTCAAGGTGTTCGGGCAGGTGGTGACCGTCGCGTCCGACGGCTCGGAGGAACTCAAGGTTCGGCTCGAACCCCTCGTTGAGAAGGCATCGAGGGAGGCTCCCAAGCCCTCGCCACCGGTTACGGCTTTGGCCCCGGCCTCTTCACGTACCCTCGAGCTCGTCGCTTTGGAGTCGATGACGCTCAAGGGGCATGGCGACCGCGCCAAGGAGTCGACCTTCAGCCCGGACGGCAGTCGGATCGTCTCTGCGAGCTGGGACAGCACCGCGAAGGTCTGGGACGCCCTCACCGGACAGGAGATCTTAACATTCAAGGGGCATTCGCAGAGGGTCAACGGCGTGGCCTTCAGCCCAGACGGGCGAGAGGCCGTTTCCACGAGCGGCGACCACACGGCGAAGATCTGGGACGCCGCCACGGGACAGGAAAGGCTCACACTCAAGGGGCATCGGGATAACCTTATCGGTGTGGCCTTCAGCCCGGATGGCCGAAAAGTCGCAACCGCGTCCAATGACCTCACCGCGAAGGTCTGGGACACCGCCACGGGTCGGGAACTCCTTTCGCTCGAGGGGCATGCGCTGGGTCTCGCCGATGTGGCCTTCAGCCCGGACGGCCAAAAAATCGCAACCGCTGGCGGCGACAAGACGGTCAAGATTTGGGACGCCGCCACGGGGCTGCTGAGGCAGACGCTCGAGGGACATGCGAAGGAGGTGCGGAGCGTGTCCTTCAGCCCGGAGGGTCGCCGGATCGTCTCCGCCAGTTGGGACGGCCTCGTCAAAGTTTGGGACCTCGCGACGGGCCGGGCGGCCCTCGAGCTCAATGGGAACGCCGATCAAGTCGGCGGCGCAGTCTTCAGTCCGGACGGCCGACGGATCGCCTCCGCGCACTGGAATAAAACGGTGAAGCTCTGGGATGCCGAGACGGGCCAGCCGCTCCTCACCCTCGAAGGTCATACAGACGCGGTCATCTGCGTCGCTTTCAGCCCGGACGGTCGCCGAATCGCCTCGGCGAGCGGTGATGGCACGGTGAAGGTCTGGGAGCTAACAACAAGGCAACTGCCCGCCACACCCACCGCCGCCCAGGGGCTCGACGGCCAATTCACACCACTGTTCAACGGCAAGGACCTAACCGGTTGGTGGTTGGAATCCCCGCGCGAATGGCGGGTCACAGACGACGGCAGGCTCGTCGTCGCTTCGCTCCAGGCGGACTCCCATCTCACGGCCATCTTGAACACGCATCGCAGGGATTTCAAGAATTACCGCCTTCGCTTCGAGGCCCTGAATGTCGACGGCATTCGCAAAGCGGTCTTCTTCCGCTTCTTGCGGACCGAGACGTACAACAGTTACATCGCCTCGTTCGGAGGGACGAAGCACCCTCAGGAGGGATACGAGGAACCCGTCGGAAGTCTCCGCGTCTTCGTCGACCAGGACCCGGGGAGTCGTGTCGACTTTTGGGACGTCAAGGCCAAGCCCGTGCCCGTCCCGATCCACGAGTGGCAGACGATGGAGATCACGGCGATCAAGAACCGCATCACCACGAGCGTGGATGGGCAGGTCGTCGCCGAGTTTACGGACGAACGCGGAGGTCTCGGGGCCGGTGCAATCCGCTTCGTTTGCCCTGCAGGCGCCTCGACCGAATTGAAAGACATACGGATCCAGGAGCTTTCCGATTCCGGAGAGCCCGTCACACGGGAGGACGCACCGGCGGCCGAGATCGGCACCCCCGAGATCGTGAAAGCGACACCAGCGGCCCGCGCCGCCTCGCAGCCCGATCGCCGCCGAATCTGGGTTGTGAAGAAAGATCACTGGTTCGAGAATCAGGAAGGCAATCGGTGGCGGGAGAACGGCGAGGGAGGGACCGTGTTCCACTGGGTCGAGATCGGCAGGAACGAGCAGTTCGTCGAGCTCTACGACGGGAGCCGGGGAGGAGGGGGTTATCTCCGTCTGGCGGAAGGCCAGGGGCAAATCCGCTGGACGGAACGTCGCGAGGCGTTTCGGCACTTCAGGACGGGGACTTGGGCCGCGAACGCCCCGAGCTCGAGATGAGATCGCCCCGGACGGCTAACGCCCGAAGGACCTCGGCCCCGCTCGAAGCGTCGAATCGACGGAGGCTCGGTCGCGCCGAACCATCGGCCGGATCAGGAAACGCCAAGGACCAGAGCATGATGGACCAAGACACGCAAATCATTTAAGATCGCAAGCGAACAACTGTGGTGTGGTCTCCAACGCGTCCGGCCCGACTGGAGCGGTTCCAATGCCACTGGTCTCCCCCCAGCATCTTCGCGTCCAGCAGATCGGTTTCACCCAGATCGTCAGCTTTGCCAAGCCCTACCTCCAGACGGAGGACGAGATCCAGAAGGCGGGCCTGGAGCTCGTCGGGCTCGTGGAAGACAAGACTCATGCCAAGGTCCTGCTGAGCTTCGACGGCGTCCGGTTCATCTCCAGCTCGGTGCTGGCCCACGTGGTCCGGCTCCAGAAGAAGCTCACGAAGACGAAGGGGAAGCTGCGGCTCTGCTCGCTGACGCCGCAACTCCAGGATATCCTCCGGGCCAGCCAGCTCGACAAGTTGCTCGAGGTGTATCCCAACGAGAAGGCGGCCCTCGCCGACTTCTGACCTGGACACTACAAACTCCAGCGGAGCCTCGGCTCAGCGAGGGGCGGCCAGGGCGGCGACGAGGCGGTCGTTGGCGGCTTTCCAGCGGAAGCGTTCGGCGATCTCGCGGCCGAGCGCGACGCGTCGGGCACGTTCCTCGGAGCTGTCGAGGAGGGATCGGAGGGCGGCGAGGAGGGAGTCTTCGTCCTCGGGGTTGAAGTACCAGGCGGCGTCACCGCCGACTTCGGGGAGCGCGGTCGAGTCGGCGAGGGCCGCCGGGATCCCCTGCGCCATCGCCTCGACGGCCGGGATGCCGAAGCTCTCGCAGAGCGACGGGAAGACGAGCGCCGAGGCCTCGGCGTAGGCCGCGCGCAAGGCCCGCCCTTGGCGATAGCCGGGCATCACGAGCAGGGCCCGAGGCCCCGCCGGCGCGAGCGCCTCGCGGAGCGCCTGGGACTCGGCCGCGGAGCCTTCGCCCAGGAGGACGAGGGCAAGCTCACCCGCGGCCACCTCGGGCAGCCTCGACGCGGCCCGGACCAGCCGCACCAGGTTCTTCCTCGGCTGGAAATTGGCGACGGAGAGCAGATACGGGACCTTCGGCGGCAGCCCCAGGTCGTTGCGGATCGAGGAACGCTCCGGCTCGGTCGCCGGCTCGTAGAACAGGTCCTCGGCGCCGTTGGGGACGTAGGCCACCTTCGTCCGGAGCTCGGGGAAGGCGTCGAGGAGCCGGTCGGTGTTGAACTGCGAGACCGACAGGACGAGGTCGGCCTTCCCGAAGGTCTGCGCGAGCCTCGGCCGATACTTGGGGTGGGTCCGGAGGTTCTGGAGGACGTCGTGGCTGGTCACGGCCCGGCGTGCCCGACGGGTGGGGATCTCGTACTCGGCCGGGCAGTAGACCCAGTCGACCTCGCCCGACCACCACTCGACCGGCGGCCAGGGCTTCATCCGCCACCACCGCAAGGCATCGCGGGTGCGGAGCGGGAGCTGCCGCCTCGGGAGCTCGCCCAGGCTCTCCCAGAACATCAGTCCGTCGGGCTCGGTGATCCTTCCCGAGACCACGTTCAGGGCGACGTCGGGCCGGCGATCCAGCCGCTCGAGCTGGGCGAGGGCGTGGCGGGTCACTCCCGTCGGCCCCCGGCAACTGTCCATGTCGTAGACGAGGGCGACTCGCATCGCGTGCGTCAACGGAGCCGATTCAACCGACATGGACTCGCCCCAAGACCCGGCTCACCACCCGAGGGCCCACCGCAGGGCCACCGCGAGGCTGAGCAGAAACCCGACCACGAACCACCACGGGCGCCGAGGACGGCCCTGGGCGTCGTCCTCCAGGGAGAGGTAGAGGCCGCAGTGGGGACAACGCTCGGCGTCCTCGTAGACCGAGTCGCCGCAGTGAGGGCAGGGGACCGTCTCGTCCGAGTCGTCATCCCCGTCGTCGGAGCGGCCGGACTCGTCGTCGAAATCGTCGTCCCGGTGAAACACGCCGGCTCCCTCCAGCCCGTTTTCCTTTGCCGACGGGTGACGGAGATGGTAGGCCAGGGGAGACTCGCCTGTCAATTCGATCGCCGGGCCCACTCACCCTTCCCCATCCTCACGGTCGTCCCTCGCGAACAACCGAAGAGTTCGACTTGACAAGGTTGAACGGCACGGTAGACTACGAGCTTCGGCGTTGTCCGTCTGGCGGTGCGCCCGTGCGCGGCGTTTCGGCCTCGGACCCGTTTTGCGAGCGCTCGCACGCCATCCCGCGACAGGATCGACCCCGGCCAGTAGGGATTGGCCGGGGGGAATGGAACTATCGACTCATGCCCACGATCAACCAGCTCGTCCGTAAACCGCGCCGCCCGGTGACGTACAAGACCAAGTCGCCGGTGCTCGAAGGCTGCGCGTTCAAGCGCGGGGTCTGCCTCCAGGTCAAGACGATGACGCCCAAGAAGCCGAACTCGGCGCTCCGTAAGGTGGCGAGGGTGCGGCTGTCGAACGGTAAGGAAATCACGGCCTATATCCCGGGTGAAGGCCACAACCTGCAGGAACACTCGATCGTCCTGATCCGCGGCGGCCGCGTCCGCGACCTCCCGGGTGTCCGCTACCACATCGTCCGCGGCGTGCTCGACAGCCTCGGCGTGGCCGACCGTAAGCAGGCCCGCTCGAAGTACGGGGCCTCCTCCAAGGCCGCGGCACCGGCCAAGAAGAAGAAGTAAGACAAGACCCGCGCCGAACGCGGATAAGACCCGATACCGAAACCGACCGTCGCCCACGCGAAGGCCCGCAGCGAGGCCGAGGCCGGGCCTTTCGAACTTCGATTCGCGACCCGTACATCGCCATCCCCAGGACGAACGCGTTATGTCCCGCAAGTTCACCGCCAGCAAGTCGCAGCTTCGACCCGACCCCCGCTTCGGCTCGAAGCTGGCCAGCAAGTTCATCAACTGCCTGATGCACGACGGCAAGAAGAGCGTCGCCCAGAAAGTCTTCTACGACGCCATGGAGCTGATCGAGCGCCGGCTCCCCAACGACAACCCGATCGACGTGTTCAGCCGCGCCGTCGAGAACGTCAAGCCGGTCATCGAAGTCCGCTCGAAGCGCGTCGGCGGTGCCACGTATCAGGTCCCGATGCAGGTCAACAAGGTCCGCCAGCAGACCCTGTCGATCCGCTGGCTCCTGATGGCCGCCCGCGAGAAGAAGGGCCGCCCGATGGCCATCAAGCTCGCCGACGAGTTGATCGCCGCCTACAACCGCGACGGCGCCGCCATCACCCGCCGCGAGAACGTCCACCGCATGGCCGACGCCAACAAGGCGTTCGCGCACTTCGCCTGGTGATTGTGACTCCTCGCGGGCCCGAACGCCTCGCTCGGATGCGATGACGATACACACGTGAGGGCCGGCCTCGCCGACCGGGCATCGACCCGGGCCGCGGGGTCGGCCCTTGCGCCATCATCGGCCGAAATCCGCCCTTGTCCCTGACCCGCGCTGCGTCCCAGGCCTCCGGACGTTAAGCTAGACGGCGAAGCGCCCCAACCCCTGCCGACCGACCCTCCACCCCGTGACCACACGGACGGCCACCCATGGACAGCAGCGACCCAGCGTCTTTGAATTCGCTCCGTAATATCGGCATCATTGCGCATATTGATGCCGGCAAGACGACGACGACCGAGCGAATCCTCTACTACACCGGCGAGATCCACCGGATGGGGGACGTGGACAAGGGGTCCACGACCACCGACTACCTCGAGGAGGAGCGGGAGCGGGGGATCACGATCGTCGCGGCGGCGATCACGTGCCAGTGGAAGGACGTGACGATCAACATCATCGACACGCCGGGGCACGTCGACTTCACCGCCGAGGTCGAGCGTTCGCTCCGCGTCCTCGACGGTGCGGTCGTCATCTTCTCGGCGGTCGAAGGGGTCGAGGCGCAGAGCGAGACGGTCTGGCGGCAGGCGACGAAGTACCACGTCCCTCGGCTCTGCTTCATCAACAAGATGGACCGGATCGGCGCCGAGTTCGAGCGGGTCTTCGGCGAGATCGAGGAGCGGCTCGAGAGCCACCCGATCCCCGTCCAGATCCCGATCGGCGCCGGGCCCGAAGGGACGATGGGCGAGTTCAAGGGGCTCATCGACCTGATCGCGATGAAGGCCCTGCATTTCAAGACCGAGGACCTCGGCTCGACCTTCACCGAGGACGAGATCCCCGAGGAACTCCTCCCCGACGCCGAACTCTGGCGCGAGCGGATGCTCAACGCCCTGGCCGACTTCGACGAGGCGTTCACCGAGATCTTCATGGCCCACCTCGAGGGGGGCGAGCTCCCCGAGTCCGAGATCATCGCGGCCTTGCGGCGGGCGACCCTCACCGGCCGGGCCCAGCCGGTCCTCTGCGGCTCGAGCTTCAAGTACGTCGGCGTCCAGCGCCTCCTCGACGCGGTCTCCGCCTACCTGCCGAGCCCGCTCGACAAGCCCGCGGTCGTCGGCCACCACCCCAAAAAAGGGACCGAGGTCGTCCGCAAGCCGAGCCCCAGCGAGCCTTTCTGCGGGCTCGTCTTCAAGATCACCAACGACCAGCACGGCGACCTCTCGTTCGTCCGGGTCTACTCGGGCGAGCTCAAGGCCGGGAGCCGGGTCTACAACCCTGGCCGCGACAAGAAAGAGAACTGCTCGAGGCTTTATCATATTCGCGCCGACGAACGTGAGAAGGTCGAGGAGGCGAAGACCGGCGACATCGTCGGGGTCGTCGGCCTCAAGGAGTCGGTGACCGGCGACACGCTCTGCGACGCCTCGCACCCGATCCTGCTCGAGAAGATCGAGTTCCCCGAGACGGTCATCAGCATGTCGATCGAGCCCGTCAGCTCGGCCGACAAGGGGAAGCTCGCCGACACCCTCGCCGCGCTCGCGCGCGAAGACCCGACTTTCTACTACAAGGTCAACGAAGAAACGGGCCAGACCCTGATCTCGGGCATGGGCGAGCTGCACCTCGAGATCCTCAAGAATCGGATGACCCGCGACTTCAAGCTGAAGGTCCACGTCGGCCGCCCTCGCGTCAGCTACCGCGAGACGATCAAGAAGGCGGTCAAGCGCGTGCAGGGGACCTGCATCCGCCAGACCGGCGGCTCGGGCCTCTACGCCAAGGTCACGATCGACCTCGAGCCCGAGGCGCAGCCCAAGGGGGCGCCGGTGCTCGCGTTCGTGAACAAGCTCAAGGGGGGGGTGATCCCCTCCGAGTTCATCGCGCCGATCGAGGCCGGCCTCCGCGAAGAGGCGAAGTCGGGGGGCCGCACCGGGTTCCCCCTCGTCGACCTCAAGGTCACGCTCACCGACGGCGACTACCACGACGTCGACAGCAACGAGCTCGCCTACCGCTTCGCCGCCGCCGACGCCTTGCGCAAGGCGGTCCAGGAGGCGGGCGCCGTGCTGCTCGAGCCGATCATGAAGCTCGAGGTCGTGACCCCCGAAGACTACCTCGGCAACGTCACCGCCGACCTCTCCAGCCGCCGCTCCCTGATCGACAAGACCTACACCCGCGGCAAGCTGATGGTCGTCGAGGCCCGCGCCCCGCTCGAGAAAATGTTCGGCTACTCCACCGCCGTCCGCAGCCTGAGCCAGGGCCGCGCGAGCTACTCCATGGAACCCCTCGAGTACGCCGCCGCCCCCGACAGCATGCTCGAGAGCCTCGCCGGGGGCTGACCACTTCCAATCAGGTCAGGCCCCATAGGGACGACCCCTCACGATCGATCCCGGATGGCTCTCGACCAATGGTCGGGAACCATCCGAGGATCATTGACGCGTTTGGATTTGTCCACAGATCTAAACGTCCGCCGAGGACTCAGCTCGATCGAGCAAGTCAGGTGCCACAAGGGGCTATCTTCAAGATCCGTCCCCTCGACCGATGCGGGAACCGACCATCGCACCGATGATCGGCGGGGCCAAGAAGAAAGGGAAGGCTCCGATCATCACGTCCCCGAAGGGGGCATCCACGCCGAACATCCACACGACCAGGGCCACGGGTATCGGGAAAACCCAGGTCACAATCGCCGTACCGCAGCCAATCACCGCACCTCGGCCAGCATAGGTCTTCGGAGGCGAGAATAACAACATCCGCTTCTCCTCATACGACCTTGGATATTTACAGGCGAGACCGCATGGTACCATCAGCCGTCAAGATCTCACCGTATTGGCCAATGCCCCTACACACAGGTCGTCCGAGATAACGTCTCTGGCGTGATTATCGATTTCAAGAACACTCATGACGACTTCGTCTTCGCGACCGGGCCGGCCTTTCTCGGCTTGAATGCGTCGAAGAACTTCCGGACATGCTTCGGCGAAGTCCCAGGCCGGAGCGAGAAGACTCGGACCTGATAATATCGCTGATCGGCATACAAGATCAGCATAGCAATCTTGGACGGGTCGGCACCTGGCCGGAGGGGTGCCTCGACCATGAGCTCGCGCGCGTGCCAACCCTCGACGACCTTCGCCTTATCGCTCACGATCTTCGTCTTCTTCGCGATCGAATCCCGCCCTGCGCCGAGGGCCCCCTCGAGCTTTTCGTCCGGGATTTCGACGGGAAGCTTGCTCTCCTCGATTCTATAGAGACACTCGTCG
This sequence comes from Singulisphaera rosea, assembly GCF_054877945.1. Lineage (NCBI taxonomy): Bacteria > Pseudomonadati > Planctomycetota > Planctomycetia > Isosphaerales > Isosphaeraceae > Singulisphaera > Singulisphaera rosea. The sequence goes on from NZ_JBTYIP020000010.1 coordinate 265,077, forward strand.
ACGACGCAGGAGTATTCGAGAACATTCAACGGACCAAATTGCGACTGCTGTACCACCGCCTTCTCGACCGGCTTGGCCGGCATCGCGAACGAGAACGTGTCGTCCTTCGAGGTCGCCTCGACCCATTTCGGACCACCGCCCTTCGCCTGCGAAGTTACGAGAACGGCCAGGAGCAGCAGGTTTGTCGTCATCATCAGACCTCTCGATTGCAAAACACCAGGCTTCAACGCAACACCAACGATTCAATGCCCAGAATGTGGGCGTCTGCACACCGCGTGCCCCTTGTAACAAGTGGCGTCGCGGTGAGCTACATTCGCGGGGCGCAAATCGACCACGCGTGCTCGATGTCGGCCGCCGCCGCCGAGACAGACATGCTCGCGGCGTGCAGAGCCGTCGCCAGCTTGCGTCGATCACGTCCTGCGTCGGCTTCCCCGTCCGATTCGAGCTTCGCGGCCAGCGCCCGCAGGAACCCCAAGAGGGCGTCATATCGCAGATCGCCGACCTCGCCAGCGAGTTGGGCCAACGTCCCTGGGTAACGCTCCACGTCTTCGCGATGAACCATCGGCACTCCAATTGACGTATGACGACAAAACCCAGTGGGCCTGGATGCCCGAGGTACATGCAATCTCATCGGAACTGACGGACCGCCTACATCCACCGCAGAAGGGGTATGCCCTTCTGACCGTGACGACCGAGATCTGACGTGCCTTGACACCAAGGACCGACACGCGGCCACTCGAGTCCACTGCGGCCCGATTATTGGCGAGTGGTCTTGGTTGCTACAGGCCGAGCAATTCCACAAACCCCGCGAAATCAGGTGCCATGACCTTCCAATAATTCGGCTCATCGCCATCGGGCCACTCCAGGGCGATGACGACGGGATCGGCGGGACCAGCCCGAAAATCCAGGAGGATCGGCGCATCGGCACCGAGTCCGAAGTCGGCGATCGGGACGGCCGCCTCCGGGACAAGCTCGTGACGAGCACCGAACTCGGTATAGAAGCGATCCCCGGCGGCCACACACTTCGCGACCGTCTCGAAGGGGTGAGGATACAAGCAGATCCTGCGGAACCGTCGCCTTCGATCCTCGGGGACGACCAAGGAGAGGTCTTTGATGGCGTCTCGCGGCCATCTCGACTCGTACAGCATCACCGGAAGCAGGTCGGGGATGACAAGGCCATCAACTGGCATCGGCTCACGCGTCGAACGACCAAGTGCCTCGGCTTCGCTCATCGGGAGCCCTTGACATCGATATCGGACGATATGGCTGAGGGCCGCTCCGCTTGAATTGCGAGCCAAGCATCGGCCCGATTGCCATAATACAGGGACGGGCATTGGTCCGAAACGAAGATCTCGACCGACGCCCCAAGACGCCTTAACCCCTCGGCCAGTTCCACGGCCTCCGTCCGACTGACGTCCATCGCCAGCAGGACAATCTCACCTCCATCGATCGCCGCTTTGACTTCTGCGGGAGGCCGCCCCAGGAGCGGGCGGACCATCACCATCACGGCTAGGCGGTTCGGACCGGAGTCCGTCAGCCGAACACCGTAGGACGCACTCATCGAAATCTCCGAGACTCGCCCCTCGATGACGACCCCGGTAGCCACCCGAGCCGGACGACTCCCCATTCCTCGACTCGAGACCTCGACGCTCCGGAGTCGGGCCATCAGTGCGCCGGGGACGGTCCGAGGCGGGCGAAGAGTGTCCGGATCGGGATCGCCAGGCCGGGGAGGACCGCGCCTCCGTCGGGCACCTGGTTCTCGTGCCGGAGGATGGACCGGTCGGGAGCCTGGAAGGTTCGGACGGACCGCAACGCAGGATCGACGTACCAGACGAGCCTGACTCCGCCCTCGAAATAATCGAGAAGCTTGCGCTCCATTTCCTTGGAAGTGTTGCTCGGACTCAGGACCTCGACCGCAAGGTCGGGAGCAAGTTTCAGCACGGGTCCGGCCGGGACCTGACGGTCGGGGAGACGTTCCCAGGCGATGAAGGAAACGTCCGGGATCCGCACAAGGCCGGGGGCCAATCGTGTCATTCCGTCGGCGCCCAGGACCATGCCAGGTCGGCCCTTGCGGCGAACCCGGCAAGAAGGCTTGCGATCAAGACCGCCAGGTACGATTCCTGAATGCCCACGCTCTTTTCCACGAGGACGCCGTCGACCAACTCGAACAGTCTCCGCTCGCGCTCGCGGATATCGATCGCGTCCTGCTCGTTCGCCGTGCCGGGGGCCGGATCCTGGCGAATGCGGCGGATCGGGATCGCGCCGAAATGAACCAAGAGGTCGGCGACGGTCCAATCGGATGCGGGAGGGGTGGTCGTGGTGGGCATCCAGCGATTCCTGCGGAGGAGGGAGATCCTGGTCCTTCACCTTCGATTCTTGTCCGCTTGCCATTCGGAGTTCAAGCGACGGCTCACCACCGGAGGGAATCCGGGATCGTGGGCCGGCTCGCAACCTCTCGGGCCGTTGTGTGATTCGCACGTTGCGGCGCCTGGCGACCCTCCCGCCAAGCCAACCGTCGCGGCGATGAGGAGCGGGAGCCGCCCAGATGTCATTTCCAGGAATGAATGGTTGGGGAGTTATAGCATAGCCTTCAAATTCAAGGTAATCTTCCGAGTCCGACGCCGCGACGCGATGCCCTTGGGATCGCTTGGCACTATCCGTGGAGGCTGCCCATGCTTCGTAAGGACATCCTCGACCTCTTCCGCGTGCCGCCCGGCGCGACCGTTCGGCTGAAGGATTACAACCCCGGGTGGACCCAGACGGACGAATTGGAGGAGCTCGGGAAGGAGGCCATCAAGGAGCGGGCCCGGCAGATCCTCGACCAGAACCTCGAAGACCTGGCCCGAGCCCAGGACTTGCTGTATGCCGACGGCCGGTTCTCCCTGCTGATCGTCCTCCAGGCGATGGACGCGGCCGGCAAGGACGGGACGATCAAGCACGTGATGTCCGGGGTCAACCCCCAGGGCTGCCAGGTCTTCAGCTTCAAGAAGCCGTCGACCGAGGAGCTGGACCACAACTTCCTTTGGCGCTACATGCGATGCATACCCGAGCGGGGGAGGATCGGGATCTTCAACAGGTCCTACTACGAAGATGTCCTCGTCGTGAAGGTCCACCCCGAGTTGTTGGCGACCCAGCGCCTGCCCGTCGACCGATTCAAGAAGAAGTTCTGGCGCCAACGTTATCAGGACATCAATGCCTTCGAACGGCACCTGACCCGGAACGGGACGGTGATCCTCAAGTTCTTCCTGAACGTGTCGAAGAAGGAGCAGAAGAAGCGATTCCTGGACCGGCTCAACCGGCCGGAGAAGCAGTGGAAGTTCTCGGACGCCGACCTGGCGGAGCGGAGCCACTGGGGCCATTACATGAAGGCCTACGGCGACTGCCTGTCGGCCACCAGCACCGAATGGGCCCCCTGGTACGTCGTGCCGGCCGACAACAAGTGGGTCACCCGGGCCGTCGTCGCGGACATCGTGACGACCACGCTCCACTCGCTGGACCTCAGATATCCCGAGGTGAGCGATGAGCAGCGGGAGAAGCTGGCCGAAGCGAAGCGTCAACTCACGGCCGAGTAATCCGACGTCCGACACAGCCTGATCTGGCCGACGCCCCTGACGTCGAGGAAATACGACCTGATGGCCGGGGCGTCGCAAGCTCCAACCCGGCCAACTATCCCGAGGACACTCGCGTCGAGGGAGTCCGACTCGGAGGAGGATTCTCCTGGTGAGTGTGGCACTCTTGCCCTGCGGATTTCGCCAACCATCCCCCCGGTAAGTGGGGCAATCTTGCCCCACGGATTTCGCCTCGGCTCCCGCAACAAGAACGGGGCAAGAGTGCCCCACCTACCGGGGGGAAGCTTCATACCGCGTCAACGCCGGAAAGCGGCACCCCACATCAAGGCTTGACGGGGCATTAGCCTTGCCGCCTGCGATGCTTCACCAGGCCGTCGTAGGCGACGCGGGTGAACAAGCCGCCGGTGAAGAGGCCCTTGCCCCAGGAGGGGTCGAGGTCCTTGGTCGGCTTCGCGGCCACCGCCTCGTCGACGGACTTGCCGGAGTCGAGCAGGGGGGAGAGGCGGTCGAGGAGGGTGACGAGCATCTTGCGGAAGGCGACGAGGTCGTCGCGAGTCCCCACAGGGCCGTGGCCGGGGATGAGCTTGGTCTTCGGGCCGGCGACCTTCAGGATGATGTCGGCGGCGGCGATCATCCCGCCGATCCAGCCGTCGCTCGAGGCGTCGATGTTCGGATAGAAGCCGTTGTTGAAGAGGTCGCCCGTGTGGATCACGTCCCGGGCGGTGTAGTGGACGAAGAGGTCGCCGTCGGTGTGCGCGGGGGGGACGGCGACGAGGTGGACGGTCTCATCCCCGGCGCGGAACTCGAACTCATCCGCGGTCAGCGACGGGAGGGCCACCGGCGGGGAGGGGGGCGAGGTCACCTTGAAGATCGCCGTGTACTGCTCGGTCGAGAGGCGCCTCCGGGTCGCGGCGGTGGCGACGATCACCGCGCCGGCCTGGCCGAAGACCTCGTTCCCCCCGGCGTGGTCGAAGTGCCAGTGGGTATTGACCAGGATCGAGACCGGCTTGCCGCCGATCTCCTTGACCTTGTCGTGGATGTCCTTGGCGCGCATGGGCACGCCCGAATCGACGACGAAGAGCCCATCAGGGCCTCGGAGCACGGCGACGTTGCCGCCGGGCCCCTGGACGACGTCGAGGCCGTCGGCGACCCCGACGACCTCGATCGGGATCGACTTCATCATCGGCCCTATCTTGGCGATCATCGCGGCGGGGTCGGAGTCGTTCGCGGGTTCCTCGGCCCTCCCGAAGCCCGAGAGCCAGAGGGCTCCCGCCGCGCCGAGGCCGGTCGTCAGCAATTCTCGCCTGTGCATCGGTGGATTCTCCAAGGGTTTCGTACCGGGCCCGGCCGCCGGCTCCGCGAGCCGGCGGGGCGGACCGGAGTCAGGCCACGAGGCCGCCGTCGACGTTGATCGTCGCCCCGGTGATGAACGAGGCCTGCGGCGTGGCGAGGAACGCGACGAGCGCCGCGACCTCGTCGGCCGTGCCGTACCGGCCCAGGGGGATGACTCCTCGGAGGAAGTCGGCGGCCGGGTTCTTCGAGGCGTCGGAGGGGTTCATGTCGGTGTCGATCGGGCCCGGTTGGACGTCGTTCACCGTGATCTTCCTCGGAGCGAGCTCCCGCGCCCAGGCCCTCGTCAGGCCGGCGACCGCGAACTTCGTCGCCGCGTACACACTCCCGCCGGGGAACGGCACGCGCTCGCCGACCATGCTCCCGACGTTGATCACGCGGCCCCCGTCCGGCAAACGATTGAGCGCGGCCTTGGTGACGAGGAACATCGACTTCACATTGACGTCGAACGAGCGGTCGAAGTCGGCCTCGCTGAACTCGGCGAGGGGCCCCCGCAAGTAGATTCCTGCGTTGTTCACCAGGACATCGACCCGGCCGCCGTGGTTCCGGTCGACCTCGCCGAAGATCGCCTCGACCTGGGCGGCGTCGCTGACGTCCCCCTTGAGCGCGTGGGCCTTCCCCCCGGCCTCGCCGATCGCCGCGACCACGGCCCGGGCCGACTCCTCGCTCTTCGCGTAATTGACGAGGACCTCCGCCCCCGCCTTCGCGAGGTGGACCGAGATCGCCGCCCCGATCCCCCGCGAAGCCCCCGTCACCAACGCGACCTTGCCCGCAAGGGCCTTTTCCCACGACATCGTCGGATCTCCCCGTTTTCCAAGGCCATGCCCGCCCACCTCGGCGGCGCCACGCGCAACCGCCGATCATCCTCGACATGCCACGCCCCCCGATCGCGCACACTGATCCCGGCCGCTGGCTAGAATCTGCCACGGATGGAAGACGGGAATCGTTTAGCCACGGATATAACACGAATGAAACACGGACAAGACGAAGAAATAGTATGATTAACAAGCAATACAAAACAAACAATCAAGCAACAATTTTTTAGTTTTTATCAAATTTCCAATCTGTGTCCATCTGCGCCATCTGTTGATAAATCCTCCGATCCCTTGATTTATCCGTGTTCCATCCGTGGCAAAAAATCCTTTGCCCTATCCGTGGCTGCCCCTAGCTCGAAGTTCGGTCATTGTTCGCCTGACAGCCCCAGCCTCCGGCCGAGCTCAACCCGGAACGCCTCGAGCGTTTCTCGCCTCGCGCTCAGGAAGGCGCTTTGCGCCTCCCTGCGCGACTCGACCAGGCCGGCCTCCGTCAGTTCCTTCAGATGGTGCGACACCGTCGCCTGCGAGACGGTGAGCTCCTGCACGAGCGCCTTGCACGGCATCTCCCCAGCCTCGCCCGCGATCCTCTCGAGGATCGCGAACCGCTGCGGGTCCGCCAAAGCCCTCGCCACCTTCCGGAATTGGGTCTCAGTCATGTTCGTCACGGCAATCCTTGTTTCGACGCCCATCAATATAGACAACCATCGAAGAAAGTCAAGATCCGGAGGTGCCCCTAACAAAGCTCGGAGGTCATCAGCGAGATGTCTCGGTAACCAACCCTGATATGATGTCGAGGGCGCGGACACGCAGTTCTTCGATGCTGAGGGGTTCGCGCATGAACGGCTTGATCCGTCCTTCGGCGGTGAGGACGGCGAAGCCGAAGACCATGGACCACACCGCAACCGTCGAGGCTTTCACGGTCGCCACGTCCGCGCCCGAGAGCCTCTCGGCGACCGCCGCTTCGAAGCGAAGATAGGCCACGCGAGCGGGTTCCTGCAAGACGTCCGGCGGGCCGCCCGGACGGACGAGGAGGTCGCTCCGGAACATGAGGCGGAATAACTGTGGTCGCCGTTCGGCGAAGCGGAGCACGGCCTCGGCCGCCGCACGCAAGGCTCCTGGCCGATCACCGGTTGATGCCGCGGATACGATGTCGACGATCAACAACTCGAACGCTTCCGCGGCCACGGCCGCCAGGAGCGCGTCGCGGTTCTCAAAATGCCGGTAAGGCGCGCTCTTGGCAACGCTCGAGGCTTCGGCCAGGCCGCTGAGCGATAACGCCTCCCAACCCTGGCGTTCCACGGCTTCCAGGGCCGCCGAGATCAGCGTCCGCTTGAGGTCGCCGTGATGGTAATTCGGACGCGGGCTTGACGGAGGCACGGGAGACTCCTTTAATGTGAGAGCCGTTCACATTGTGGAGCGATTCATGTTCAAATTCAAGTCGTTTCCCGCGAGGCTGGTGGCTTGCCTCGTCAGCGCAGGGCTCCTGGCCCTGTCAGGTTCGCTGCACCCGCTCTGGTGGGCGGCGTGGCCGGCGTCGGTCCCTGTCTTAGTCACAGCCTTCCGCTCGAGGGCCCGCGGCGCCTTCGGCCTGGCGTTCCTGACCGCCCTGATCGGCGGCCTGCCGATGTCGCTCTACCTGTCGAACGTCGCCCCGCCCCCGATCGCAGGAGGGGTGTCCGTTGTCCTGGCGCTGATCTATGCGACGGGCATCCTCTTCGCCTCGCAGGCACGGCACCGGATCCACCCTGCGATTGCCGTGTTCGTCTTCCCGGTATGGGCGGCGGGTTTCGACACGCTGCTTGCGAACACCTCGCCCCATGGCACCGCGTTCAGCTTTGCTTATAGCCAGATAGATTTCGTCACGGCGCTCCAGGTCGCCGCGTTGGGCGGCACACCAGCGATCGTGTTCCTGGTCGACCTCTTCACCTCGAGCCTGGCGTTCCTCCTCGACGAATGGGGGCGGCCTCGTCGGGGACTCTCAGCCGCCGGCCCGGGCTTCGCCGTCGTGGCGGCGGGGCTCCTCTTCGGTTGGGTCCGGCTCGCCGGAGCACCAACATCGCCCGAAGTCATTGTCGCCCTCGCGGCTCTCGACCAGGGACGCGACTTCCCCGACGACTGGCGAGGAGTGCTGGACTCCTACCGGCCTCGCCTGGCGGACGCCATCGCCCGAGGCGCAAAGCTCGTCGTCCTCCCTGAAGAGATCGCCCGCATTGCCCCCAACGAGTTAACTCCCCTCGAAAATAACCTCGGCGCCTGGGCCAAAGCCTCGAAAGCCACTCTCGTCATCGGCCTTCGCGTCGGGAAGGACGGCCGGGCGTCGAACCGCCTATTGATGTTCACGCCCGACGGCCGGAGCCTGGCCTACGACAAGCGCTACCTCATCCCGGGCCTGGAGTCGGGACAGGTCGTCCCCGGCGAGGGGCCCGTGCTGTCGACGCGAGTCGAGGACCTTCGTCTGGGCGGGGCCATCTGCAAGGACTTCGACTTCGCCGAGACGAGCCGGGCCCTGGCCGCCGGAGGTGCGAGGATCGTCGCCGCCCCCGCCTGGGACTTCGGCGAGGACGCCTGGCTCCACGGCCGAATGGCCGTCCTGCGCGGCGTCGAAGGAGGCTTCACCCTCGTCCGCTCCGCCCGACGCGGCGACATGACCGTCAGCGATCGCTACGGCCGAGTCCTCGCCCAAGCCCCGAGCGGGCCCGAGGCGCCGGCCCTCCTCGCCCAGGCCCCGATCCCGGACCTCCAACCGCCCCCCTACGCCCGGATCGGCGACCTTTTCGGCTGGTCCTGCATCGCGATCTCCCTGGCCTTGCTCCTGAAAGCGGCGATGAGCAGCCCCTTGCGATGCGCCTGCCCTCAACGCGTCGGTCTGGTTGAAGCGAGGTAGGGACGGTGGTCAGGATCTTTTCCGGCCCTTTTGTGACATCTTGCCGGACGATTTCGCCGTAGACTGCGTCGAAGTCTCGCGACGAGCCTGCGACTCGGCCAGTTCGTAGAACTCGTGCAGCTTGGCCTGGAGCAGCGTCTTGTCGGGTAGCTGGGTGTGATATTGGGCCACCAGTGCAGGCGACATGGACCGGCTCAAGGCGTACTCGACAACCTCGTGATTCTTCGTGGCGCAGAGGAGTACGCCGATGGAAGGCTGTTCGTGGGGCTTCTTCACGTCCCGGTCGAGGGCCTCCAGGTAGAACTGGAGTTTCCCCAGATGCTCGGGCTCGAACTCGACAGCCTTCAATTCAAACGCCACCAGTGCGTTGAGCGCGCGGTTGAAGAACAGTAAATCAAGGACGAAATCGCGCCCACCCACCTGCACCGGATATTGGCTTCCGATGAAGCAGAAGTCTCGGCCCAGTTCGACCAGGAATTGCTTGAGTTTTTCAATGAGCGCCCGATGCAAGTCGGGCTCGGTATGCAGGGGAGGAAGGTCGAGGAACTCGACCAAATACGTGTCCTTAAAGACCTCCTTGGCCTCGGGATGGTGTTCCCGCAATGGCAAAGAAAGGTTGGTTGGTGACAAGACGACGCGTTCGAATAAGGCCCCGGCGAGTTGGCGTTCCAGTTCCCGCTTGCCCCACCTCTCACGCACCGCAACGCGCAGGTAGAACTCGCGTTCCTCCTCACGCTTGCTGCGGCTCATGATGAGCAGGTTGTGGGTCCAGGGCAATTCTCGCACCAGCGGTGCGAGCTTTGGAGCGTCGCGGTAGGTTTCGAAGAACTGCCGCATCCGCCACAGATTGCTGGCGGAAAACCCAGACCTCCCCGGATGGCGACGTTGGATGAGGTCGGCGAGGGCCCCAACGGTCCCCTGGCCCCAGCCCGCGGCAGTGATCTTCTGGCTGATGTACTCGCCAAGCTGCCAGTAGAGATCGATCAACGTCGAGTTGGCGGCGACAACCGCCCGGGACCGTGCAGCCTCGATGAAGGCCAATACCTCATCGAATTCTGCTCGCGACGGCGTTCCTGTACCTCCGCGATTAATCGCAGCAGCCTTCCGGGGTGCCTTCCTGGGCATCTTGCTCATATCGAATCCTCAGATTGACCTGACAGGTGTCTGGCGTCAATTGTTTTTCCCGGCTGGCGTCAATTATTTTTCCCGGACGCATAAACCGGTCGTTATTGGGCCGCGACGGGTGTTTGGCGGGCCTTCTTGGCCTGCTCCGCGCGGTAACTCGGAACGTTCAGCTCCAGGATCACGCAATGATGCACCAGACGGTCGATCGCCGCGGCCGTCATCATCGCGTCCTTGAAGATCGACTCCCAACCCGAGAACGCCAGGTTGCTCGAGAGCATCACGCTCCCTCGCTCGTAACGCTCGGCCAGCAGGCTGAAGAGGACCTCGATCTCATCTCGGCCCTGCTGCACGTAGCCCAAGTCGTCCAGGATTAACACGTCGTAGCGTGAGAGGCTCTTGAAGTAACGGCTCAGCTTCAGGTCACGCTTCGCCGCCAAGAGGTCCTGCACCATCAGCCCGCAGTTCCGGAAATAGACCCTCCTTCCTGAACGAATCAATTCTTGTCCGATCGCCGATATGACGTGCGTCTTCCCGCTCCCGGGGTTGCCGAACGCCAGGACGTTCTCGCAACGGTCGGCGAACGAGCCGTCCAGCAGCGCCCTCACTTGTTGGACCACCTTCGGCGGCAGCCGCTTCAGGTCCAATGACTCCAGGCCCTTGCCCGGCGGCAGCCGCGACTCCCTCAGGAGACGCTCGATCCGATGGCCTCGCCGGGCCTCGCGCTCCCGCTCCGTCAGCTCGAGCAGGTAGCGCTCATAGCTGTGCGATTCCTGCTGCGCCTGTCGCGCCAACTCCTCGAAACTGCCTCGCATCGTCGGCAGGTGGAGTTCCTTGAGGTGGGCGATCAGTCGTGCCTTCAGGTCCGTGGTACTGGGATCCATGCTCCTCCCTTGGCTCCAAGAGCCGATCGTACATCGTTAAATCAACATCAATAATTGTGACGTCAGTCACCGCGGGGAGCCGCCGGCCCTCGCCGGCGAGATCGGACACCGCATCTCCGTCGAATGGCCGCCCTCGATCGAGCAAGGATCGCAACGCCTCGTCCACGAGTCCCTCCCCCTCCTTCGCCGCCAGATGGAGGATCGTCAGGTACTCCTTGACCGCGCCGCCCGGCCGCCAGCCCTTCAAGGCGTCGTAGGCCATCCGGAATCGGCTGGTGGGGAACATCGCATCGCGGTAGCGGTACTCCTCGAACGCCCCGGGCTTGCGTACCAGCCAATCGATGACGTGGCGGTACTCGATGCGGTGCTTGCCGCGTCCCCGCAGTCGAGGGATGCGGTCCACCAGGCGGGCCCCGTGCCAGATCTCCAAGGACTCCAGGCCGATGTGGACGTCGACCTGCTCGCCGATCAGGCGGCTCGGCAGCGAGTAGGCGTTGCCGCCGACGTGGATCGTGCTGCCCGAATCGACCCGCGCCTTGACCCGTCGGCTCATCTCCAGGCGCCTCGTCGGCAACGGGCGGAGGGCGGCCTGCTCCTCGGCGAATCGCCCCTTGCGGTTGGCGTTGCGACCGGACATGAGCTTGCGGAGGAACGCCTGATAGTCGCCACGGCCGGCGAAGTCGCGGCCCCCTCGCAGCAGGAGGGCCTGGTCGACGGCCTGCTTGAAGCGATGGTGACTCTGCTCGACGTCGCCGTTCTGGTTGGCTTTCCGTGGCTGGATCGCCTGGGCCTCGAGCCCGTAATGGGCGATGAGGGCCTGGTATTTCCGCGTGAAGGTCTCGGCGTCCGAATCATTGTTGATCGCCGCGGACAAGCGATCGGTGCGATGCCGCTTGGGGACCCCTCCCAGTTCCCATAAGGCGTTCTGTAGCCCTTCGCTGAGGCTCTCGAAGCTCTCCGAGAAGCAGATCGTGCCGGTCTCCCAGTTGGAGTAGGTGAGCACGAAGTGATAGATCAGATGGTCGAATGGTTCACCCGCGATGGTGACGCCGAGTCCCCCCATGTGGGTGAAATCGCTCTCGGCGAGGCGTGCCGGTTCGTGGACTTGTCCGAAGAACACCTCCTTCGGGGGCCCTTCGAGGACCCGCCATCGTTTGATCCGCCGTTGCAAGGTCCGGAGTTGGACGTCGGGGAAACGCCCCGGGAAACGACGCTGCAGGTCGAGGAAAAGGGTCTTGGCCTGGAGTCCGGGATTGAGCCGAAGCCGATCCTCGAGCTCGGGCCAGACCTCCTGAAACGGATCCTCCCGAGTCCGCCAGGAGTGAGGGACGCGGCGTTGGCTGGGGAGCAAGTCCGAGTCGCGATACTTGCGTGCGGTCTTCTCGTCGATGTCGGCCCTGTCGGCGGCGTTGGCCAGAGTCGATTCGGTCGGGATCAACTTCCGCAGCCTCCTGAATTGTCGATCGGTGACCATCCCGGTGTTCCAGCTCGAAGAAGCCGAAATGGGACAGCCTACCAGGGGTCAGGAGCCGGGAATTCTAATTGACGTTGACCGGGAAAAATAATTGTCGTCGATCAGACAGGGCCGCCAACAGGTCGTTGGCGCTCGAGGCGCCGAAGTCCGGCTCAGACGAAAACGACCGGCGGACTTCACGCGACTCGGTCGCCTCCGACTTGACGACGATCAGGCCGGTGGCCAGGACGACGTCGTTTGGTGGTCTCCCCACGCACCAGCATCGCAGCAGAGCCGACCGAATGCCCAATGCCCTTTGACCCTCCGTGCCGCGACCTTGCTATCCCCCTCCTTAAGCTGGGAGCCTGCATTATCATCGCCACATTCACATGCAAAAATATTTAATATCTCAATCTTTAAATTATTAATAGCTAAAAAAACGTTTGCCCACCAACTATAGCGCAACAACGGAGCAAACAAGCGGGAAAAGCATTGGCCAGCGAGAAGGCGTGTTCGACAAGAAGATCGACCCGATCCACGTTATATACGCCTGTTCCCGTTTCAAGAAAAGAGGGTGGCGCAGCGTCGCTGCTTGAAATCGGATCCGGTTTTCGGGAAACCTTCGGCGAGTTGAGGGGTTATCTCCAGGGTAGCGCGATCCGATCCTCTTCGGGCCGCGGAGATCGAGTCTCGTCGAGGGATCCGCCCATGGGGCGTCTAGCGGGAATCGTGGTGGTCGCGGGGTTGGTGGGGTCGGGGGCCGGGGCTGCGGGGGCGGGCGAGCCGACGTATACCAAGGATATCGCGCCGATCCTCTGGAAGAACTGCGCGGGGTGCCACCGGCCGGGGGAGGTGGGGCCGTTCTCGCTGCTGTCGTACAAGGACGCGGCGAAGCGGGCGGACTTCCTCGCGGAGGTCACCAACTCGCGGAAGATGCCGCCGTGGAAGCCGGCGCCGGGCTTCGGGTCGTTCCACGACGAGAGGCGGTTGACCGACGCCGAAGTCGCCCGGATCGCCGCCTGGGCGGAGGCCGGGGCCCCCGAGGGGGACGCCAAGGACCTGCCCCCCGCGCCGACGTTCCCCGAGGGGTGGCAGTTGGGGCCCCCCGACCTGGTGCTCAAGATGGGCGAGCCGTTCCCGGTCCCGGCGAGCGGGCCGGACATCTACCGATGCTTCGTAATCCCGATCCCGATCGACGCGAACAAGACGGTCGCCGCCGTCGAGTTCCGGCCGGGGGGCCGGAGGGTGGTCCACCACGCCTTGCTCTTCCTCGATAGTACGGGCGCCGGGAGGAAGAGGGACGAGGCCGATCCCGGCCCGGGCTACACGAGCTTCGCGGGCCCCGGCATCCTCCCGACCGGAGGGCTCGGCGGCTGGGCACCCGGGGCGATGCCGAGGTTCCTGCCCGACGGCATCGGCAAGTCCCTCCGCAAGGGGAGCGACCTGGTCCTCCAGGTCCACTACCACCCCGACGGCAAGGCCGAGTCCGACCAGTCCGTCGTCGGGATCTACTTCACGAAGACGCCGGCGAAGAAGATCGTCGGCGGGATCGCCGTCCGGACCCGAGACCTCGACATCTCCCCCGGCGACCGCGACTATCGCGTCCGGGCGCAGAGCCCACCCCTCCCCGCCGACGTCGACGTCATCGGGGTCGCGCCCCACATGCACTACATCGGCAAGCAAATGAAGGTGGTGGCCGAGACGCCCGACGGCGGCACCGTCCCCTTGATCTGGATCAAGGACTGGGACTTCAACTGGCAAGGCCAATACCAGTTCCGCGAGCCCGTCCGGCTCGCGAAGGGGACGGTGATCAAGCTCGAGGCCTCCTACGACAACTCCGAGGACAATCCGAGCAACCCGAGCCGTCCCCCGAAGCCGGTCCACTGGGGCGAGCAGACGACCGACGAGATGTGCCTGCTGGGGGTCCAGGTCGTCACCGATACCCCGGCCGACCTCCTCAAGATCCTCGCCTTGCGCGGGAACCGCCTCGGCGCCGCCCTCCTCGGCGGGGCCGCCAAACGGCTCGGGCTCCCTATCCTCCGCGGGGGTCGCCCCAACCCGGCCGCCGAAGGGATCCCGATCCCCGAGCGGTTCAAGGAGCAGCTCGGCCGCTTCGACAAGGACGGCGACGGCAAGCTCTCCCGCGAGGAGCTCGACGCGATGCCCGAGCGCCTCCGCGACCGGATCCGCCAGGCCGTCCGCCAACGGGCCGACGCCGACGCCGACGCCGACAACCCGGGGACTCCCTGAACCACCCAGCCCCCGGTCGTCAGGCTCCGGCCTTTCCTCAACACAGACGGGCGACGCCCACCCGATACGACCGGACCTTGCAGGGTGGGCATCCCCCACATTGACACGATCACCTTGGTACGATTTGATATCATGGGCACCACCAAACCCGCAGAGACCCATTTTCGACACACACCACCGATTCACATCGGCGAGCGGTGCCCACCCTACAGAAACGTTCCGCCGATCCGTCTCCGCAGGATGAGGCCCCGATGTTGGTAGGCAAGCCGTACCGTCTCGTCCTCGTGGTCATGATCGCGGCCCTGAGTCTCGGGGCACTGGGGGTCGCGATGTTTCGGGCACGACGCGCGAGGTCGGCGCTCACCTCGACGGACGAGATCCACAAGGCTTATGGGAAATCGGACCGGGGCCCCGAGCTCCCGGTCCCAGGAGAGGGAGAGTCATCGGCGGGCGGCTTCTTTTGCGACAGGTGCGCGTATCACCATGGGAGCCATTGGGGGATTGCGCCGGCATTCAACCTGAGGCGAGAGGGTGGTTATTTACGCGGGCTCTGCCCGTCCTGCTTGACCGATTCCGGATGGGCCCCGGGCGGGTGAGGGGAGGCCCGATCGGCCGGGGCGGCTCAGGCCCGCAAGGGATGTTGGGACGGGATGTAGTCGAGCAGCGGGAACGGCGTCCGGACGGCCTCGATGCGCTCGCCCCGTTGCCGGATCCGTGACGGGTCGATCGGCCCGAGCGTCCCCGAGGCGAGGCGGAGGTGCTCCACGGCCGCCGGGACCAACCCCATGACCTCCGCGCACGTCGCGTCGACGGCGGGGAGGTTCCTCCCCAGCACAAGCACCCCCGACGGCACCGGCGAGCCCATGATGGGCCCGTCCCCTCCCATCCCCACGATCCCGTCGACGATCGCCAGATGGGCGTGGACGGTGGCATTGATGTCGAGGATCGACTCGACGAGCCCCCGTTCGTGGAGCACGTTCTTGGGCCAGCCGTAGTGCGAGCCGGGCATCAGCCCGAACAGATTCTTCATGCTCAGCGTCACCCCGGTCCAATGATGCGTCTTCATCTTCGGCATCGAGACCAGGAGGTCGGCGTCGAGGACCGGCCTCGGGAGGACCAGCTCCGCCATGCGGGTCCGGCGGCCGCGATTCGCCACCGTCGCGGTCGGGGCGAAATTCAGGTCGAGGAACGGCGTCCGGCCTTCGGCGAGGACGGGCAGCAGCCCCGACTCCTCGATGACATAGTAAGGGTCCCTGACGTGCCCGGCCCCTTCCGCGACCGTCACCGAGGCGGCCCCGAGCGACCGGAAGGCCTCGACCGCGGCCTGGATCAACAGCGGATGCGTGTTAACATGTTCCGCATCCCGGCGGGGCTCGACCAGGTTCGGCTTCAGGACGACGCGCTTCCCGGCGACGAAGGCGGGGGTGATCGCGAGTTCCCGGAGCGCGTCCTTCAGCTTCCCGTTCAAGCCGTCGCGGTAGTCCCGGGCACGTACGATCATCACGGGTTCCGCGTCCCGGACGACGAGCTCGTTCCACGCCAGGGCCCCGGCCGCCGTCGCGCCGGCCAGGCCGGCCCCGCCCAGGAATCGGCGGCGGGAAAACATGCCGGGAAACGACCATCGTCGAGAGCCCATGCCGCTTATCCCCCCCGGGAGAACAGAGAGACGAGGCCCGCCTTGAGCCTCGAGGCGATGACCAACTGCGCGAGATAGCGCACGGGATAGGCGCCGAATTGCGATTGTCGCGCGAGCGACTCCACGATCCGGTCGTCCGCGTCGGGCGGGCGGGCCTCCCAGGCCGCGAGGCCGAGCACCGCCCAGGCCAGGGCCGCGGGGGCGTGCAGGCCTCGGGTCGTGTCGGACAAGTAGGCCAGGCTCGCATCCACCTGGCCTCGGCCGACGTGCGGGCGGAGGGCGACCAGCGCGTAGCCCGTATCCTCCGGCAGGGGCCGGAGGGTGTTCCGGAAGACCCGGGTATTGCCGTAATTCCAACCGCCGCCCGGGAGTTGCCTGTCCAAGAGCATCTCGACCGCCTCGGCCACCCGGCCGTCACGACCGAGGCCCTCGACGCCCATCACCGTGACGGCCAACGCGGTGGGCTGGACCCACGAATGCGTCCCGCCGACCCAGGCCCAACCGCGCAAGGACGTGTTGTGCGCGAACGGGCTGCCGGGATCGAGGGGCCAGTGGAGGCCGGAAACGCCCGCCAGGAACCGGGTCGCCTTCCGGCGTTGGGGCGAGAACTCGCCGGCATTCCGCCAGGCGAGGGCCGCCCAACCCGTCGGCCAGTAGGCTTGCGGCACCCCGGGCCCCATGGACACGGCACCGTCGGGGCCCTGCCAACCGGCCAGGGCCCTCCGAAGCGGCAAGAGCCTCGGGTCGTCCCCATCGCCCGCCTCCAGGGCCAGCGCGGAGAGGGCGACGGCCTCCGGGTCCCGGCCGTTCTCCCCGGGGCGCATCCATTCCTGAATCCTTTCACAAATCGATTCGACGGCCCGGACCAGGAGGCTTGGACCTTGCATCCCATCCCACCCCTTCGACATCAATCCCGAACTTTTCGAGGATTCGCGCACAACAAAACACGCCTGACCTGGCCGATCCCAGATATCGAGGCCATTCATGTGCCCGCGGCCCCCGCGATCCCGCGAGACATGACCGAGGGCGTGCGCGGCCTATTTGGCATGAGCTATCGTACACTCATCCTCTATTCCTATCACGGCGATCGGACACCCACAAGCGGCCCGGCGGCGAAAATCGCCGGAAATTCCGCGATCGTCCGGCGCCTCGCGGGCCGCACCGAGCCTCCCCGACGTCTACAAACGGTTCAGCCAAATCAATTTTCGTCACGCCCCAAGACCTACTAAATTCAGAATGAACTCGGCGTTCTCGAATCTCCGGATTTTTCTCTTGACCTCGATTAATTTGGCCGACACACTCAGCGTGCTTCTTTATCACATCCGTCGATCCGACGCACAAGCACCCGGGACGGTGCTTCCCAAGCCACCGGGCGAGATCGTCACGCCCGGGGACCTGTCTGGACCCTGTATGAGGAGGAGTCTCAGATGAAGCGATGGTTCGAAACGGCGCTCGTCGTCGCCGCGCTCGTAGCGGGCGGCTGGCAGATCGGCGGGGCCGCCGAGGGCCCCAAGTACCGGCCGGTCGACCCCGCGGAGGCGAGTCGGGTCCGCGGCGCGGCGTGCTATACGACCGCGGGGACACAATTCTACTGCTTCTTCACCTGTTGCTATTACCTCGGCCCGACGATCGGCACTTCGCCGGGCCCGTCGGACCTGGCAAACACGACGTGTGGCGCGGCCGCGACGTGTGTGCTGGCGACGTGGAATATCGGGACGTGCGTCGGCGGCGGCTCCTGACCGGAGCGGTCGCATCGCCGGGTCTCGCGGGTCGCAACGGGGGGCGAGGGCCTCGGGCCCTCCCCCGTTGCGGCCGAGGCGGTTCAATTCCTGGCCCGAGGACCTCCGGGAGGTGCCGAGTGAAGTGGACGCTGCGGGCGGCATGGGGATGGATGGCGATCGCATCGACCGCCCTCGGGCAGGAGGCCCCATCCGAGACGCCGAGACTCCAGTCCGGCGACAAGTATACCTGGAGCAACCCCAAGGGGGTCCAGACGCCCCCCTCCCTGCGATTCGAACGGCGATGGCAGGCCAAGGGGCACTGCGGCCTGAACGCGCTACAGGCGATGCTGTTGATGTTCGACATCAAGGCCCCACGCGAGTCGCTCGATGAGGCCGGCGCCCCCGGCGATTCGGGCGCATCGCTGGAGGACCTGCGGCAACTCGCCGGCCGTTTCGGGCTCGAGACGACGGTCATCCGCGCGACCCCCGACCAGCTCTCGAGCCTGCCGACGCCGTTTATCATGCACCAATCGCTCTCCGAGAAGGGCAAGTCCGATCGCGACCATTACATCCTCGTGGCGGGCCGGGACGGCGCGGGGCGCCTCGCGGTCATCGACGGCACGACGGGATCGACCTATAACGCCGAGCCCTCGACCCTGGAGCCCCTCTGGTCGGGCTACGCCCTGATCCCCCCGTCCGCCACCCCCTTCCGGGTCGCGATCGCGGCGTCGAAGGGATTGACGGGCCTCATGCTCTTCGGGGTCGTCGCGTGCCAGATCTACGCGTTCTCGAGGCGCCCGACAGCCTCCCGCGTCGAGGCGGCCCGGGGCCCGGCGATCCTGGGGGCCAATCCGTGACCAAGCACCGGATGGCGGGGCTCCTCGGCTTCTCCTCGCTGATGGTCGGCGCCTTCGCCGCCCCCTTCCTCGCGAGGGAAATCCACAGCACCCGGGCCCCCGCCGGAGACTCGGCGGCGGCCATGCGACTCGCGTCCGAGATCGGCCGCCCCACACCACTCGCCTTCGGGCCGCACGGCGACTTCGCCGCCCAGGTCGACGACGCCCAGCTCGACCATGTCCTCCGCATGAACCTGCCGAGGTTCCAGGCCGTCGGCATCCCCCTGGTCCTCCACATGCTCCGGCTCTGGGGTCCCGATTCCGACTTTCGAAACCTCAAAGACATTGGACATGAACACGACCAGATGTTTAGCAGCGACCAGATGATCGGCATGCTGCGCGACATCCGCGTCTACCACGAGCTCGGCGGGCGAGAGCTCGACGACCTGCTCCTCGAGTCCGAGTACGGCATCCGGGTCGTCACCAACCAGGACCGCATCCTGGAGAGCCGCGCGGCCTCGACCCACCCCGACAAGTACCTCCAGGTCATGGGCGAGTGCGGGATGCCGCTGTCGACGACCGTCGCCACCCGGTCCGGGCGGGCCGGCACGCTCCGCGACGTCCTGCACGACTCACTCCTCCGATTCTCGAGCGGCCAGGAGCTCGAGTTCACGGCCAGCGCCTACGCGCGCTACCTGCCGCCACGGTCGACCTGGGTCAACCGGTTCGGCCAGGATTGTTCGCTCGATCAGGTCGCCGAGGCGCTCGTGGCCCAGCCGTTCGGCCGAGGGGCCTGCGAAGGGATGCACGTCCCCTTCGGGTTGGTAAACCTGCGGAGGGCCGACCTGGTCGTCCCCTTCCTCCAGGAGTCGACGCGCCACCGGATCTCCCAGCGCCTCCGCGAGTATGCCGACCAGCTCAACCGGACCCAACTCCCCTGCGGGGGCTGGGACCGCAACTGGTCGGGCGATCCGCAACCGTCGGGCGTGCAATACACGTTGCCGATCGACCGGATGGCGGCAACCGGGCACCACCTGGAATGGATCGCGCTCGCGCCGAAGGACGAACGCCCGGCCGACGCGGTCGTCGCCCGGGCGATCCGCTACTTCGGCGAGCACACCGGCTCGCTCGACGGCAGCCCGGATCTCGGCTTCCACGCCCGCTTCCCCCTGACCCACGCCGGCCGGGCGCTGGCCTTGCTCCGCGGCGTCGAGCCCCACGCGTACCTCCACCCCTCGAGCCCGACGAAGACGAGGTAAACTCCCGTGAACTCCCCGCGTCCGGCCACGATCCTGCTGCTGACCTACCTGGCCTTCGCCCCGGCCGCCGAGGCGCAGAAGGCCGCGACCTCGAGCCTATCCCAGATCGAGGCCGGCCTCGCGCGTCGGAAACAAGCCCTCGTCGACAACAAGCAGTGGTACGCGTCTTATCGCGTGTCCGCCGAGAACTTCACCGGCGACATGCAGTTCGCCTGGCCCTGGATCGACGTGGTCAACGGCCGCAAGGGGGGCCGGATCTTCACCTACTGCTCCGACCCCGGGTTCCGGGGCGAGGCCCCCCTGAAGCGTTGGTGCGGATACGAGGACGGCGTCGGCGTGATCCGCACCAACATGGGCGTCGACATCACCCCGGGCCTGAATTCTTGGCACCTCATTTTCAACATGTATACCGATTTTCTCTCCATCAACACCTACGACGGGATCGAACTGCCCGAGGTGGTCACCGCGACGCAGTACAACGTCAAGAACGAGCCGTGGCTGCCGGAGGCGATCGGACGGAACCGGGGCCATTACCGGGTCCTCCCGAGCACGGAGGTCGTCGATGGGCGTCCTTGCCACGTGGTCGAGTATCCCGGATTCGACAAGATCTGGGTCGACGTGGAGCGGGGATGCAGCGTCCTCCGCCGCGAGACCTCGTGGTACCTGGACCAGCCGCTCCGCCGACGGGTCGAGAACCTCGACCACATCCGGATCGGCCCGGCGGGGGTCTGGCTCCCTCGCGTGCAGGTGGTCGAGCAGTTTTGCAGCCTGAAAGACCTGAAGGAGAATTGGGGGAAGGTCTCCCACCGCCGGGTCCATCGGATCACCTCGCTGAAGCTCTCGGACATCGACGACTCGCTGCTCGCGGTCGACGTGCCCGACGGGGCGCTCGTCACCGACCACATCCGCAAGCTCGAGCTCATCAAGCTGCCGCCGACGTCCGACCCCGTCACGTCGAGCGTCCGGCAAGTGAAGACGCTGGGGATCCGGGCGAAGGTGGCCGGCACACGCGACCTGTTCGTCTGGGCGAATGTGCTGCTCGTCTCGGGCGCGGCGTTGTGGGTCTCGGCGCAGTCGGCGAGGCGGGCGTACCTCGGGAGACCGGCATGAGCACGATCCGGCGGGCCACCCTGTTCGCCGCGATCGCGCTGGCCGTCGCGCTTCGGGTCCCGCCGGCACTCGCCCGATCGTTCTGGCTCGTCGAGGCCGCCGACTGGAAGCTCACCACCTTCGGTTGGGCCGAGATGCTCCGACGTTCGCAGTCCGACGTCCTTCCCCCCGGGTTCCTCGTCGTCGAGAAGGCGTTCGCCCTGGTCGCGGGCGACTCGTCCGCGGCCCTGCGCGGGCTGTCGATCGCCCTGGGAGCGGCCCAGGTCCTCCTGGCCGCCAGGCTCGCGGCATGGGCGCCGGGCGAGACGACCGTCGAGGGGGAGGGATCTCGAGCGTGGGCGGGGGCAGGGGGGATCGCGGCCCTGCTCGTCGCGGCCAATCCGGCGCTCGTCGTCGCGACGAGCGAGGCGAGGGCCTATCCCTTGGCCGTGACCCTCGGCTTCGCCCATGCGTTGGCGCTCCTCGGGTGGCTCACCCGGGGGTCGGCCCGGGCCCGCTCCACACTCGCGCTGGTGGCCACGGGCGTGGCGCTCGCCTACACGCATTACTTCGGGCTCGCGTTCCTGGCCGCGGCCGCCGCGTTCGGCATCGTCGAGCGGGCGTCGGGGCGAGGACCGGCCTGGCGTCGCGAGGTCGTCGCGCTCTCCGCGGCGTACGGCGTGATCGGGCTCGCCTTCGCGCCCTGGTTGGGGGTCTTCGCCCGGCAGGTTGGGGTCGCGTCGAGGAACTTCTGGCTGATCGCCCCCCACCTCCGCCCGAACCCGGTCCGCCATCTCGCCGACTTCTGGAGCTCTCCGGTCGCGTTCCTCGGCGGTGGTGCCTTCCCGACCTCGAGTGACGAGCCGATGCTCCTCGCCGCGATGGTCGCGCTCGTGGCACTGGCCTGGTCGGCGCGCCGAGACCTCGTCCAGCGGCTCGCGGTCACGCTCCTGGTCGTCCCCGGCGTGATCGCTTATGCGACCGGCGCGACGCTCGGGCTCCCGACGCTCCACGCGCGATTCCTCCAGATGTCGCTCGGGTTCTCGTGCGTCGGGGTCGCGCGGGTGCTCGCCGGGGTCCGCCCGGCCCCGTTGGCGGTCGCCGCGACGGCCGGGGTCCTCATCCCCCTGATCGCCGCCGACGTCTGGGCGGCCCGCGAGGTCCCCGGCGGCATCGGGCGTTGCATCGACCGACTCCGGCGTGAGGCGAGGCCCTCGCACCTGGTCGTCTGCAACTCCCCCCTCACGTATCTCCCCGCCTCCCATGCTATCCGAGGGTCGGTGCCGATCCTCCTGAACGAGCGACCGACCGTCGCCTCTCTCTATCCGTTTGCCATCGCGGAGGCCGAGTTGGGCGGGCCGACGCCCGGCCCCCTCGAAGGGGCCACCACGATCTGGGTCTTCGAGGCGCCCGGCAAGGGGACGCCCGTCGCGGTCGAAGGTCCGTACACCCTCCAGGAAACGATGACAGAACACGACACCGTCCCTCGCGTGGTCACGCTCTCGCGATACACCCGGCGAGGAACGGATCCGACCCCGCTCGCGTCGCGAAGGCCAGGCAACGGCGAGGGAAGACCATGAGCCCGAACCGAATGCGTGCGCTCCGCTGGGGGTTGCCGACGACCATCATCGTCGCCCTGATCTGGCTGTCCTGGGCGTCGTCCGACGCGCCCCCGTCGTCCCGGTCGTCCGCCTCCCGCGACCTGAAGCTGCTGGGCATCGCGGTGGCCAACTTCGCCCAGCAGCCCGCGAGCCGCAGACCGGCGTCCCGGAGGCCGGTCGAGGAGCAGGCGAGCTGGCTCACCCGGCTGCTCCCCTTCCTCGCCCGGAACGACCTGGCCGACCGGTTCCACAGCCAGGAGACGACGGGGGAAGACGTCGCCTGGGACGACCCGTCGAATCGAGGGGTCGTCGAGACCGTGATCACCACGTTCGTGCTGGGCCACGCCGACGACCCGGAGACGTTCCGGGACGCGAGTGGCCGGGGCCTGACCGCCCTCGTCGGCGTCTCGGGGTCGGGGGGGCCGAGCCCCGACGCGCCGAAGGGCCGGGGGATGTCCTCGCGAGGGCTGTTCGGCTACGGTCGGGTCGAGCCCCTCTCGGCGGTCACCGACGGCCTCGCGCACACGGCCGCGGTGATCGAGGTCCAGGGCGACTTCGGCCCCTGGGCCCGCAACGGACCCTCGACCATCCGGCCCATCGAAGCCTTCGGCGGGGGCCTGATGCTGATGGCCGACGGGTCGGTCAAGGAGATCAAGGGGTCGCCCAACCCGAAGGTCCTCCGGGCCCTCGGCACGATCGCGGGGAGAGACTGAGCGGCCTCGAAAGGCGGCCCTCGGCGCGGGACGGGCCCGGACGGAGGGCCCGTCGGGATCTCGAAGCCTGGCAAGGTGAGCCGACGAATGCTTGAACTCCTCACGCGGGAAACCCTCGATCTCTTCCGCAGGGCGAGCCTCCTGCTCGTGGGCGTCGGGGCCGTCGCGGCGGTCGGCCTCGGCCTGGCCCTGGCCTCGGGGCAAGTCCAGGCCCTCGAGGCCGCCCGGGCCTATCAGGCCCTCTGCTGGGCGGAGTCGATCGCGGCCGTCCTGATCGTCGGCGCGAGGGCGGCCTCGGCGATCGCCGGGGAGCGCCAGGCGGGGACCTGGGATGCGCTCGTGCTGACCGACCTCTCCGGGCCCGAGATCGTCGCCGCCAAGCTCGCCGCGGCCGTCGCGCCGGCGGCCCTCCTCTCGGCAGTGTTCCTGCCCATCCACCTTGCCTCGTCCCTGGCCGGCCCATTCCCCACACGCACCCCGGTCCTCTTCCACCTCATCCTCCTCGGCGCGACAGCGTTCGCATCGGGCGTGGGGTTATTTGCCTCCGCAGTAACGCAGCGGACCACACAGGCGGCCGCGCTGGCGGCCGCGACACTCCTGGCCGCCTGGTACCTGGCGCCAAGCGCCCTGGGCAAGGCCCCCGTGGTCGGGCAAGCCCTGGACGTGCTGCGGCCGACCACCCTCCTGGAGTCCCTCTTCGAAACGTCGGCGAGAGGCTTTGGCTGGCCCCGTTCCATCATCTTCTGCGCAATTTCGGTGGCGCTCACGGGCCTGCTCGCCTGGGGCGTGGCCACAATCCTTCGGGAACCCGCGGAGTTCCTCAGCCGTCCGTTCTCCAAGGATCCGCCGAGGGGCCAGCCTCGCCTCGACCGGCGGATCGACGTCGGCGACAACCCCATCTTTTGGCGCGCCTTCCGCTCCCGGCGGGCGCGCCGGTCGGTCGCACGGACCTGGTTGATTACGGCGGCGTTTTTGCTCGTGGTGGCGATCCCGATGTGGGGCCGAGGGCGTGGATTCGCGGGCCTAGCCGAGGCCTCGTTCGGCTACCTCCTGATCATCATCGTGACCTGGGGAGTCGTCAACGGCCTTCGCGCCAGCGTGTCGATCGCCGACGAACGATCGCGTGGGATGCTCGAACCGCTCGCGCTCGCCGACATCGGCGCCGGACACCTGGTCGCCTCGAAGCAATGGGCGTACCTGAGGGGGGCCGCGCCCGCTATCGTCCTGCTCCCGCTCATCACGTGGTGGTGCCTGGCGAACGGGACGGTCCCGGTCCCCGTCTCGGTCCGGCTCCTGGTGGGCCTCGGGGTCATCGTCCTCTTCTGCACCTACGTCTTCTTCATGAGTTCCCTCGGATTCCTGGTCTCGAGCTTCGCCCCGACCCCTCGGGGCGCGTTGATCGGCCAGGGCATGATCCTGGCGATGTCCCAATTCGGCCCCTTGGTTCTGATAGCACTGACCCCCTGGCTCCCACTACCAGAGAACGTGCTCACAGCTTTCATCTGCTTCGCCCCTTGGGTCCAGCAATCCGTGCTCTTCGAGGCGATCGGCACCCGCCCGCCGTTCGTGCCGCCGTCCCTGGTGGCGGCCGCCTGTTGCCTCGAGGTAGGGCTGGGTTTCCTCGCGGTGCAACTTGCCGTCCGACGCCTCGCGTCTCGGCCGCCATTCGCTTGGCCCAGACCCCACGGCCCTGGTCCTCGGTCTCGACGCGAGGCGCTCGATCCGGGCCGGGCGTCCGAAGGGCTCGGCAAGGGGGAGCTCGTCGGCCTCCCTTCGGGGCCTCGGGAGTGACCGGCCCGGCCTCGCCCTCCCGCTCCGCTCGGCTCGGCCCGGCTCGCGTCGCGGGCTCGGGCCAAAGGGCGTGCAAAGCCAGTGGCTCAAGCCCTATCCCGCACGTTGCCAGAGTCTTCATCGAACGGACCCAGCCGATGATGCCCAACCTCCGGTCGACGCCCCCGGCCCCCCCCGACGACCTCGCCCCGGGCGCGCCTCCGGCAATTTCGGTGGTGGTCCCCGTCTTCAATCGCGCCGAGGAGCTCGGCCGGCTCCTGGAGGCCCTCGGTCGCCAATCCTTCCCGCACGACCGATTCGAAGTCGTGGTCTGCGACGACGGCTCGACGGTCGACCTCCTCCCCATCGTCGAGCGTGCGTCGGAGGAGGGGGACCTTCGCCTCGTCTATCTCCGCCAGCCCAATCAGGGACCCGGCGGGGCCCGGCAGCTCGGCCTGGCGTTCGCCAGGGGCGAGGTGGTGCTCAACACCGACTCGGATTGTGTCCCCGGGCCCGCCTGGCTCGAGGCCTGGGCCTCGGCCTTCCGCGACTCGGCGACCGAATTCGCGGGCGGTCCCATCGACTATCTCCGTGCGCGCCACCTCTCGGGACGTTGCGTCGGGTTCCTGATGGCCAGCCGGTTCGGCGGCGGCGGCGGGATTGACCCTCGACGTTCCCTCGGCCTGGACTATTACCCTTGCGCCGGGAACATGGGGGCCCGGAGGCAACTGCTGCTCGACCTCGGCGGGTTCGCGACCCCGGGGACGAACGAGGACACGGAGCTGAGCCACGCCGTCACCCGACAGGGGGTCCGCCCCCGGTTCGTCCCCGAGACGGGGATCCTCCACGACGAGCGGACCGGTCTCTTCCACCTCCTGGCGGAGAACTTCCACAAGGGGACGTGCCAGGTCCGCGGCCCGGGGCACGGCAATCTCGTCGCCGCGCTGCCGGCAGGACTGGTCCTCAACCTCGCCGCGCTACCCGTGGCGGCGTGGTCGGACGGTCTCGCGGTGGTCGCGATCGCCCCCCTGGTGGTCTACGGCGCGGTGGTCTTCGCCCTGGCGGCGCGGGCCGTCCGGGTCTTCGCCGGCGTCGCGGAAGCGGCCGCCGCCCCGTTCTACCTGCTCGCGATGCACGTCGGTTACGGCCTGGGCTACCTGTCCGCCCGGCTCCGGCCATCCCTGGCGTGCCCCAGGGGCCCCTCGGCCAATTGGGAATGCGTGCGGAGCCGGGCGGTCCGGCGGATCGCCTTCGACGGGCGGACGCCAGGCCGCGAAGCCTTCCCGATGCCGAACGCGACCCGGACCAGGTTCGCCGTCGTGCTGCCGATCTACAACGAGGCGAGTACGGTCCGGGACGCGTTCGAGGCCGTCGCGGCCTTCGCCTCCTCGTTCGCGGGCTTCGCGTTCGTCTTCGTCGACGACGGCTCGACCGACGGGACGAGGGAGATCTTGACCGAGAGGATTCGGGCGTCGGCCTCGCGGGCGATCTACCTCGTCGTGGAGGAGAGGAACCGGGGGAAGGCCCGGGCCGTCCGCTCCGGACTCCGGTTCTGCCGGGCCCACTTCGAGGCCGACGCGGTCGGATTCCTCGACGGCGACCTCGCCTACGGCCCCGAGGAGCTCCTCGAGCTCGAGCGTGCCCTCGAGACGCATGACCTCGCCATCGGCGTCCGCTCACGATCGCCGGGGGGACCGTTCTCGGGCCGGAGGCCCTGCCTCGGGACGGCCTTCAACGCGTTCGTCAGGTGCGTCCTGAAACTCCCCTTCCGCGACACCCAGTCCGGGATCAAGGCCTTCCGTACCCCGGTCGCCGACATCCTCTTCGATCGCTCGAGCCTGGACAACATGGCCTTCGACGCCGAGCTGCTCTTCCTCGCGCATCGGCTCGGGCTCTCGGTCGCCGAGCGGGACGTCCGGCTCACGATCAACCACCGCTACAAGACGTCGACGCTCAACCTCGTGAGGAGGTCATGCTCGATGCTGCTCGGAGTCGTGAGGGTCCGCGTCAACGACCTCCTCGGACGCTACCACGACCTCCCCGGCCTCCCCGGGTCGGCCTACCGAGGGGAACCCCACGCTTGCGGACGGGTGGAGGCCCCGATACGCTGAAATCGGCGATCGGTCGGCGATGTTGGGGCCACCACCGAGCCATCGATCACGACCCCGTCTCCCTTCTCAGCCGAACTCCGTCCGTCAATCGCCAGGCCCTCGAGCCACGCCCGAACGGGCCGCGGACCGGCCCCGCTCGCCGGAGGAATCCCCATGCGGATCACCCATTTCCTCATCATCATCCCACTGGCCATCGTCTCGGCCGAGGCGAGGGCCGGCGAGGCGGACGAGGGGCAGATCCTCTTCCTCTCGCACCGGACCGGGGGGAACGTCCTCTACCGGATGCAGCCCGACGGGGGAAAGGTCGCGTCGGTCTTCGGCGGGGAGCTCCCGAACAGCCCCGGGCTCCCCGAGGGGACGACCTGGTACCGCGAGCCGCACTGGAGCCGGCTGAGCCCGGACACTCGGCTCTACCTCTCATGGGCGGTCGACCGCAGCCTCCCCGCGAATCCTCGCGCCGGGATCGCGCCCCGGTTCCTCCTCCACCTCGGGCGGACCGAGGGGGGGCCGACGCGGCTGATCACGCCCGACAGCGAGGAGATCTTCTGCTGGTCGCCCGACGCCCGGTCGTTCGCCTATCCCCACTCGCCGGTCGCCGACCCCACGGCCCCTGGGCAAGCCGACGATACCCCGCAGACGACGGTGATCGTCCACCGGCTCGACGGGCCGTCGGAGCGTCGGGTCCTCCGCCGCCGGGGCCTCTGGGTGCCCCAAGACTGGTCGCCCGACGGGAAGCGACTGCTCGTCTCCTGGAGCTCGTCCCGAGACCTTCAGAGGAGGACCGCTGGCCTCTTCGAGCTCGACATCGAGGAGGGCGCCGCCGAGGTCGAGCGGAACGCCGGCCGGCCCGATACCCCCCCGGGCACGGAGCCGGCCGAGCCGAAGGGGGGCGGCCTGATCTCTCGGGTCCCCCCGGCGAGAGGCCTCGGCCCCCTGGTCCCCCGCTACTCGCCCGACGGCCGGTCCTTCGCCTCGATCGACTCGAGCTGGAAGCCCGACGGACGTGACGGCCTGATCGACCCGGGCCGATTCGCGACCGGGATGGCACTCGTGGTCCGCGAGCTCGAGGGCGGAGCCCCCCGGCTGGTCTTTCGGGCGACGGACCTCTTCGCCGGCCCGATCTGCTGGTCGCCCGACGGCGAACGGATCCTCTTCGCGCGTTGGATCAATCGCGACCACGCCAGGAGGCCGCCGGCCAATCCCCCCGGGGACATCATGGCCATCTGGTCGATCGGGCGAGACGGCACGGACCTCCGCCAGGTCACGACCGGCTGGTGCCCCGATTGGCGATGCGCTCCAGGAAAGGCCCGACCATGAGCCTCCTCCAACGCTCCACGCTCCCCGCCGCGGCCGCCGCCGCCTTTGGGCTCGCCGCCGCGATGTTCTGGTGGTCGACGTCCACCCCGCCCCCCGGCGTCCGCCGGGCCGTCCCACCTCCGGAGGCGAGACCGAAACCGAGATCGACCCGGGCCGTCGGCCCCGCCTCGCCGCTCGCAAGCCCGGCCGTGCCCCGGGCGATCCCGGGAGAGGGGGACAAAGGCCCGGTCCCCGCGGACGAGGCCACGACGCAGCTGAAGCTCTTCGGGCTAGGCGTCGCGAATGAGCGAGAGGCCAGGGCGACTCGTCCGTCGAAGGCGCGTTCGCGACTCCCGCTCGATCGCCAGGCGAGTTGGATCATCCCCATCCTCCCCTATCTCGGCCGGGGCGACCTCTTCGACGCGATCCGATCCGCGGCCACGGACGGCGACGATCGCCCCTGGGACGACCCGGCGAACCGGGACGCGGTCGGCGAGTTGGTCGACCCGCTCGTGACGCCCGAGATGGACGCCAAGGGGGAGCTCCGCGACCCATCGGGGGCCGCCCTCACCGGGTATGCGGGCGTCTCGGGCGCCGGGCCGGCCTCGCCCGAGCTCCCCGAGGAGAGCCGGGACCCGACCCGGGGTTTCTTCGGCTACCGTCGGGTCGCGAAACCGGCCGAGGTCCGGGACGGGATGTCGAACACCGCGATGGTGATGGAAATCCGGAGCCGCCGCGGCCCCTGGGCCCGGAACGGGCCGTCGACCGTCCGCCCCATCGACGCGTTCGAGGGGGGGCTGGTCTTGATGGCCGACGGCTCGGTCCGCAACATCGCCTCCAAACCCGACCCGAAGGTGATGAGGGCCCTCTCGACGATCGCCGCCGGGGACTGATCCCGACGCCCTCTCACGGTCCATCGAGGCCCCGCGCGACCTCGCCCTCGAACGCGCCCAGGGTGAGGAACCGGGCTCGGCGGCCCAGCCACTCGAGGTAAGCGTCGAGGCGCTGGACGAGCCGATCGCCGTCGACCCGCCTCGAGACGGCGGGCATGCGAAACCCCCGGAGCGGGAGGAACTCCCAAGGATGGAAGAAAATGTTCAAGTATCCATCATTCTTCAAGGTCCACACGCTGGCCGCCCGGAACGCGGCGGGGGGGGCGTTCTTGAACGCGAGCCAGAAGAGCGGGAGTCGGACGATCGGCGTGACCGAGACCGGCACGTTCCAGAGGGCCCCGGTCCGGTACGCCGTCCTGGGGCGGCGGAGGTTGTTGTAGCGGCCGGGGATCCACGTGGGGTTCTCCGACGAGCTGTACCGATACCCGGCCGCCTCGATGAGCGCCGGGTCGGTCCGCTTGAGGCGAGGGCTCCGGAACCCGGCCACCGGGACGCCGGCGATTCGCTCCAGGACCCGGCGCGACCGCCCGAGGTCGGCCGGGACGAACTCCACATGCCGGAGGCCATGCGAGGCGACCTCGTGGGGCCCGTCGGCCAGGCCCCGGACGGCCCTCGGGAATGCGGCGGCGAAGCGGGCCGTGACGAAGAACGTCGCGGGGATCCCCCGGCGGCCGAGCAGGTCGACGACGACCTCCAGGCCGGCCAGGCCGAGGCGGAGCTGCTCCTTGCTCTCGAGCTCCTGGCCGTACTCCGTCGGGAGGTCGAACTCCTCGACGTCGAAGCTCAGGAAGATCGGCCGAGGCACGGCGGATCCCCGGCCCGCAACGCCCGGGCGGCTCATCGCGGCCCCCCGGGAGCTCCGGGCGGAGCCGGGGCCTCCGGAGCCTCGTAGTGCTCGATGACGATCGGGCCTTCGAAGGGATAATCCTGGTCGAACGACCAGGCGTTGTCCTTGCGCCAGGGGGAAGGCGGCACGAACCTTTGGATCAGTTGGGACTGGTAGGACTCGCTGGAGATGAACCAGACCCCCCGGCTCGCCGACGCGAGGAGGCGGTCGGGCGTGATCAAGTCGTCGTCCCGGAGGTGCTCCGATCCCCGCTGGTGCTCGCGGCCGGGCCGGTCGACGCAGAGGAGCGCCTGCGCCCGCCCTCGGGTGTAGTGCCGCACGCCGAAGAACGTGAACGGTGATCGGGAGACGATCAGCTCGCCGGGAAGGCGCCGCTCGAGGACGAACGCCAACGCGCCCCGGATCCCCGGGTTCGCCGAGGGGCCGATCGCGTCGTCGTTGTCGACGACGGCGACGACGCCGACGACCAGGGCCAGGGCCGCGACCAACGCCCGGGCCCCGTTCGGGAGCCGAAACACCAGGAGGGCCAGGCCGATCACCCAGGCGAGGTGGACGAAGCAGAAGTAGCGAGTCAGGAGGAGACTCCGGTTCGACGCGAGCGAGTAGACCGTCATGATCGCGACCGGGACGACGCCGGTGATCACCACGAACCACTCCCGCCATCCGCCTCGGGCGGCCAGGAAGGCGAGGCCGGCCGCCAGGCCCCCGCACACCCAGGGGACGACCGCGGGATCGGGCGTCGCCACGCTGTCGAAGGTCGCGAGGAGGGCCCGGGCCACTTCATTGGGGACGTCCGAGGACGTCAAGGGCTTGTCATAGCCGTGTCGCAAGACCTCGCTCTGGGCCAGGAACCTGGCCGTGTAGGGGAGCAGGTAGGCCACCGCGAAGAGCCCGGCCCCCTTGGCGGCCGGCGCGACGCGGTCGCGGGCCGCCGCGACGCCGGAGGCCCAGCCAAGGCCGAGGTAGGCCCCCACGAACAATCCCTCGGCGGCCACGAAGAGGATGGCCAGGTGGTGCGTGTAACAGGCCGAGGCGGAGAGCAGGGCGGAGGTGGCCCACCACGACAGGCCCGTCTCCGGCCCTCGCAGGGCCCGCAGCGCGGCCCAGCCCCCGAAGACCAGGAGCGCCTCCGCGAGGCTGTAGCCGCGCACTTGTTGCGAAAGCTGGATCTGCAACGGGCTCAAGGTGACGAGGGCCGCCGCGAGCAGCGAGACGCCCCCCGGGTGGGCCTCCCCCTTGCCCGGTAGGGCGGCTAGCTCGCGGGCCAGGAGGGCAACGCCCACGATGACCGCCACCCCGGCCAGCAACGCCGGGACTCGCAGCGCCACGTCCGAGGAGCCGAAGAGGGTCGCCCAGAGTTGTAAGAGGAGGAAGTGCAGCGGCGGATGGACCGAATCCGCCTCGGCGCAACGCCGCAGGATTTCCTCGGGCGAGAAGTCGAGCGCACTCGCCGAGACGGCCTCGTTGAACCAGAGGCTGCGGGCCCCCAGCCCTCGGCCTCGCAGCCAGGCGCCGAACGCCGCGAACGAACCCAGCAAGGCCCACCATCGCCCCGTCATCTCACTCACCCCCCGCCTCCCGCCTCGGGAGTGTTGACGCCGCAGGAGCCGGGACGTGGCCGAACGGCAGGCCGTCCGGTCGTGCCCCCGGATCTCCCGGGAAGCGTACCGGCCCTCAATACTCGCCGATCACCTCGTTGCCGGCCCTCGTGCCCAACGCCTGCCAGACCGCAGGCGCCACGGTGTCGGCGACGGAGCGGACGCTCCCATCGGCGAGGGCGACGTTGACGCGTCCGGGGTGATACGACGACGCGGGCTTGAGCATGAACCACCAGTTGCGGTCGCCGTTGTTCGGGCCATGGTCCCCCTCCGAGCAGCACGTCCGGTTCGGCCCGCGGAGCGTGTTGAACCAGGTGCGCCAAAGCGTCCCTTCGAGCCAGGGGTAGCCCTTGTAGCGCCAGGCACCGCTCCAGGGGATCGCCCCTTGCTTCCAGTCGACCGCGTCGCACGCGGCCAGGGCCTCCGCGGCGGTCGAATTCGCCGTCAGGAGCGGGACCTCGTAGCAATCCGAGAACTTCGTCCGGCCGGCGTTCGCGTCGATCGGGCCGTTGGCGACCTCGGCGACCAGGAGCGTCTGGCTCGCCCCATCGGTGCAGGATTCGAGGCCGATCGCCCCGAGCGGGGGGTCGGGGGGGAGGGGCTTCAGCGGGTCCAGATACGCCGAGCGGCCGAACAGGCCGTCCCATCGCCGGTTCAGCGGCCACCACGAACCCGAGTTCCAGGCGTAGTTCGCCGCCCAGTAGCTGCGATGCTCGTTGGTCGATCCGGGCGATGCGAGCCCCGTATGGATCTCCGAAGGGCACACGTACAAGCCGACCCGCGTCTGGCCCACCGTCTCGCTGAGGGCGTTCGTCCAGGTCGCCGCCTTCCCCCCCGCGGCGTGGCCGGGCGTGTTGATGACGATGAAGTTGATGCTGTTGTAAAGCGCGGATTGTTCGACGTAGGGCAGGATCGCGACGTTCGGCGAGAAGTAGCCGGGCATCTCGCCCATCGGCAGCTTGTGCCAGGTCGCGTGATAGTTCGCGACTCCCAGCGCGATCTGGGCCAGATGCCCCACGCACTGCACCCGACGTGCCGACTCGCGTGCCCCTTGCACGGCCACCAGCAAGATCCCGGTCAGCACGCCGATGATCGCGATCACGACCAGTAACTCGATCAGGGTGAATCCGGGTCGAGGACGGGCATTCATGAGAATTTCCCCCGAGGCTTATTCATGAGGAGATCACGCGTGGCCCGTCGGCCGGAAGTGTCGGCCAGCCGGGAGTGTCCCGGCCCATCGGACTCGAGAGAGGGGCCTTTCGAAGAACCGCCAGGAGACGGCGGCGACGGCGACCGACACCGGCGGCACCAACCACTCGGGCCAGGACGCCGAGGCGATGCTCCGCTCGGGGGCCCGGGAAACCAGGAAGTACGTCACGAGGTACGAATACAGATAGATCCCGTAGCTCACCGTCCCCAGCGACGAGAGCCAACGCATCCGCAAGACTCGCAGCGCCGGGCGACCGGCGTGGAGGATGACGAGGCCGATGAGCGAGGCATAGAGCACGTTGACGGCGAAGACCTCCAGGCCGCCTCGGGGGAGGAGCGGGCGATCGAACCCCTGGCGGTCGACCTCGGGGTCGGACAAGCAGGCGACCAGAGCGACGGCCGCCGCCGCCGCGGTCGTCCAGAGGGCCGGAGTGAGGCGGCCGCCGCGGCCTTCGCTCGCCCCGAGCTCCGGCAACACGACCCCCAGCAGGGCCCCGAGCGCGAACCCGTCGCAACGAGCCGGCAAGGTCCACGGATGGACACCGCAGCAGCGCGCCGCCACCGAGTTGACGACCACCGCCGCCGCCAGCACGGGCAGGTATCGCCGGCCTACCAGCCGGACCAGGACCGGCCAGATCAAGTAGAACTGCTCCTCGAGCGCGAGGCTCCAGGTGTGGACGAACGCCGGGTGGAATGGCGGCGAGGCCCCGCCCCAGCAGAGCGGCACGTTCTGCAGGAAGACCACGTGCCGCCAGAATCCGGCCCAACGCTCGCCCGACCACGCGAGTTGATCCGTGGCCACCACGACCGCCAGGGCGAGGAAGTAGGCCGGCCAGATCCGCAGCGCCCGGCGCCCGAGGAACCTCCGGTACTCGGCCGCACCCGGCCGATTCAACACCGTCCGGGTGATCAAGAAGCCCGAGAGGACGAAGAAAAAATCGACGCGAGTCCATCCCCAGAAGAAGGTCGAGGGCCAGAGGTGAAAGGCCATGATCGCGATCGCCCCTCCGCCTCGGAGCGAGTCCAGCTCGGCGATCCGCCCCTTCGGGGTCGACTCGGTTGACATGGGCCCGCCCGGATCGGCAAGGAGGAAGAGGTGGTGCGCACGCCGCCCCGGCCGCCAAAGATAGCCGCCTAAGCCGGCTTCCCGGAGCAAGATGGCACACGCGGTGAGTTTGGCCGCGGAGGCCTTCTCCGTCAAGGAAAAACCGAAGATTTCCTTAATGCATATCGAGCATGTCCATTTCCAAAAGCTCTTGATGCATCACCAACAGGAAAATCCCGAATTTCCCATTCTAGCCCGCGCCACGCGGACCCCGCGGCGAGCCGAGGCTCTCGAGGAGGCGTCCGTTGACCTCGGCAACGGTGCCACGTAATCTCTTGCAAGGCTCCCCAGGATACATTGATCCGTCGAACGTGTCGGCGCGGCGGCCGACCCGGCCCCGGGCGTCCGTTGCCCGGCCGAGGTCTCGGGCGCCGCGAGCCTCGGTGCGGAGGCCGGCCGACCTTCGGCCGGTGTCCCCGACGTCCCGCGACCGGCCGATCGGCCGGGCTCGCGGAGAACCCCCGGAGGGCGAGCGGACCGTGGGCACAGAACCCGTCACCGACCCAAGCCCGATATTCATCCTCTCGGCGGGCTGGCGATCCGGCAGCACGCTCCTCCAACGCTGGCTCAGCTCCCATCCCGAGATCCTGATCTGGGGAGAGAACCACGCCCTGCTCGACGTCCTGGCGACCGGCCGACGGATCGTCGAAGGGCTCCAGGCCTACGGCCGGAAACACCTCGAGGACTTCGAGAAACGCGGGAGCGATGCCTGGATGGCCGTCATGAACCCGCCCGTCGTCGCCTTCGACGCGGGGATGAGAGAGCTCCTGGACGCCTACTATGGCGCACCAACCCGAGGAATGGGCAAGAGCCGATGGGGATTCAAGGAGGTTCGGCACGACATCACGACGGCGCAATTCCTCCACCGGCTCTACCCCGGCGCCCGCTTCCTGCTGCTGGTGCGGCACCCGGCGGATTGCCTCGCGTCGGCCCGGGCGACAGGGGTCTGGCCGATCAAGGCGGGGCTCCTCGACGAGGTCGGCGGCCCTCGCCCCTTCCTGGAGAACTGGATCCGGATCGCCACGACCTTCCTCGGGACAATCCCCGTCCCCCACCTCCTGATCAAATATGAAGACCTGACCGACTCGCCATCGGCCACCACGGCCAGGATCGCCGGGTTCCTGGGATGCACCCTCGACGAGTTCGACCCCGACGTCTTCGCGACCCGGCGGCGAGGTTGGCTCGGGCTCCCGCCGAGGTTGTCGCCGGAAGATGAGGAATGCCTTGGCTCCGGACCGCTCTGGGAGGTCGCCAGGCGCCACGGCTACGCCCCCCATCCCCGCACGAAGGGCGGTCCTACCCCGGTCGCGTCCCCACCCCAAGGCGTCGAGTGAGGCAATCCCCGCCCCGCCGGCCCTGGCCGCGAGGACCGACCTCTCGATTGATTGGCCCACCCGCACCCGCACCGATCCAGGATTCGCCGCGAGAGGCAACGCTTTGGCCTCGGGCCGAACGGTTCAGAACTCGCGCGAGTAGCCGGCGGTCCAGCCGCCGTCGACGGTGAGGATGTGGCCGTTCATGTAGCTGTTCTCGGGGTCGGCGAGGAAGAGCGCGGCGACGGCGATCTCGCGGGTCTCGCCGGGGCGGCCGAGCGGGATGTGGGCGATCATGCTCTTGACCGAGTCGTGGAACAGGCCCGACTCGTCGTAGAAGAGCTTGCGCGTCCCTTCGGTCAAGGTCGAGCCGGGGGCGATGCCGTTGACGAGGATCCCGTGCGGGCCGAGTTCCAGGGCCATCGCCTTGGTCAGGTTGACGACCCCCGCCTTCGCCGCGACGAAGGCACATTGGAGCCGGAGCGGGACGAGGCCGGCGATCGAAGAGATGTTGATGATCCGCCCCGAACCTTGGGCCTTCATCACCCGCGCCGAGCACCGACTGACCTCGTAGAGCCCGGTCAGGTCGACCGAGACGATGCGGTCCCACTCCTCGCGGGGGAAGGCGTCGATCGTCACGCGATGGGCGAGCGTGTTGATCCCGGCGTTGTTCACGACCACGTCGAGCCGGCCGAACGACTCGACCGCCCACGCGACGACCTCCTCGATCTGCTCCGGTTTCGTAACGTCGAGCCCCCGCCAGTGCGACCCTTCGACCAAGCCCGAGGCCGCCCGGGCCCCTTCGGCATCCACGTCCGTATAAATGACCCGCCCGCCGTTCGCCGCGAACCCGTCGGCGATCGCCTGGCCAATCCCCCGCGCAGCCCCCGTCACGAGACAGACCTTGCCGGACAAGTCGCAACGCATAAAAAATCTCCCCTGAAAGGCAGGAGATTCTTCAGCCACGGATCGAACACGGATGAAACACGAATAAGAAAAGACGGATTTATCCGCAGATGAAAATCAAATTTTTGATTTATCAAATTTAATCCGTGTCCATCTGCGTCATCTGCGGATGATCGTTTTTTCTTTTTCTTATCCGCGTTTCATCCGTGTTCGATCCGTGGTCAAGAAATCCCCGAATTCAATCTGTGGCCCTAAAACCCATCTACGCAATCAGCCAAGGGGCAGGGTTTTCGATCAGCAGCACAAGTGCTTGGAGGAAGCGGGCGGCCGGGGCGCCGTCGACGATGCGGTGGTCGAAGGTCAGGCTCAGGCTCATCCGATCGCGGCCGACGACCTGGTCGCCGACCATCACGGGCTGGCGATGGATGCGGCCCATGCCGAGGATGGCACACTCGGGGAGATTGATGATCGGGGTGAAGGATTCGATCCCGAACGCCCCGAGGTTGGTGATCGTGAACGTCCCACCTTGCATCTCGGACGCCTTGAGCCGTTGCTCGCGGGCCCTGCGGATGAGGTCGCGTGAGGAGGCGACGAGCTGGCCGAGCCCGAGCTTGCCCGCGTCGCGGACCACAGGGACCATAAGGCCGGCCTCGGTGTCGACGGCGATCCCGACGTGGATGTCGTCGAGGAGCTCGATCCGGTCGTCGGACCACCGGGCGTTCAGCGAGGGATGGTCTCGGAGTGCCTGGGCGGCGAGCTTGACGAGGAAGTCGGTATAGCTCGGGACCTCACGCCCGGAGCCTGGAGCCGCGGCCAAGGCCTTGAACTGCTCGCGGAGGTTGACGAGGTTCGTCACGTCGGCCGAGGTCGACAGGGTGACGGGCGCCGTCGCTTGTCGGCTCTCGACCATCCGGGCCGCGATCGTCCGGCGGATCGCCCCGACGGGGAGCGTGCGAGGAGCAGGGGCCTCGACGTCGGGACGCGTGGGGATGGCGTGCGTCCCTTTCACCTTCGAGGCCTCGAGGACGTCAACCTTCCGGATCCGGCCGGTACAGCCGCTCCCTCGGATCGTGGAGATGTCGACGCCGAGTTCGCGAGCGATCCGGCGGGCCAGGGGGGAGATCCTCGGCCGGTCGCGGCCGGGCCTCGATGTTGGGGACGAGGCAGAGGGCACCGGCTGGCGTGGAGAGGCCAAGGATGCCGAGACCGCAACGGCCGGGGATCGGTCGTCGACCGGGTCGGGGTCTCCGGGGGCGACAAGATAGCCGATCACCGCGCCGACGAGGACGCGGTCGCCGGCGTTCGGGGCACTGGGGGGGATCCGGAGGACCCCCTGGTCGAACGACTCGATGTCCTGGGTCGCCTTCTCCCCCTCGAGGCTGAAGAGGGCGTCGCCGACCCGGACGGCCTCGCCGTCCTGCTTGAGCCAGCCGGCGAAGACGCCCTCGTCCATGTTCCAGCCGAGGCGGGGGATCGTGATTTCGATGGCCATGGTGGTGCCGGGCTCGCTTACTCGAGGATCAAGGCGCGGATCGCCCGGGCGATCGACTCCGGGTTCGGGACGACGGCCGCCTCCAGCGGGGGGCTATACGGGGTCGGCGTGTGGACCCCGTTGAGCCGTCGGATCGGCGCATCGAGGTCGTCGAAGCCTTCGTCCGCCATCCTCGCGGCGATCTCGGCGCCGACGCCGAAGGGGGCGAACGCCTCGTCGACGATGAGCAGGCGGCCGGTCTTGCGGACCGAGGCGAGGATCGTCGCGAAGTCCAGCGGGGCGATCGTCCTCGGGTCGATCAGCTCGACCGAGATCCCTTCGGCCTGGAGGACCTCGGCGGCCTTGAGCGTCTGGTGGACCATCAGGGCCAGCGCGACGACGGTGACGTCCGACCCTTCGCGGACGACGGCCGCGCGGCCGAACTCGATCTCATAAGGTTCCTCCGGCACCGGCCCCTTGATCGAGAGGACCTCGCGGTGCTCGAGGAAGAGGACCGGGTCGTCGCACCGGAGCGCCCTCGCCAGGAGGCCCTTCGCGTCGTACGCGCTCGACGGGACGACCACGCGGAGGCCGGGGAAGTGGGCGTACATCGCGTAGTAGTTGCCCGAGTGGTGCGTCGCGGCCGAGTGCCCGATCCCGACGCACCCCCGCAAGAGGACCGGCATTTTGAGCCGGCCGCTGCTCATGTACTGGACCTTGGCGATCTGGTTGAGGATCTCGCCGACGGCGTCGAGCACGAAGTCGGCGAACATGAAGTCGATCACCGGCCTCGTCCCGGTCATCGCGGCCCCCGTGGCCAGGCCGACGAAGCCTCGCTCGCAGATCGGGGTGTCGCAAAGCCGGACCGGCCCGTGGCGGTCGTACAGGCCGGTCGTGGTCGCGAAGTTCCCCCCGCGCTTGCCGATCCCCTCGCCCATCACGAAGATCGTCGGATCCCGGTCCATCGCGTCCGAGAGGGCCTCGAGGGTCGCCTTCATGACCGGGATTTCGCGAGCGGCGGGGGAAGAGACGAGGCTGCGAGCGGCGTCGGGGGACTCCGGGGCGTAGATGTGTTCGGCCGCCGAGGCGGGGTCGGGCCAGGGGCCGGCCTCCGCGGCCCGGATCGCGTCGAGGACCTCGGCCTCGACCTCCTCGTCGATCGCCGAGAGCTCGGCCTCGTCGGCGAGGGCCCCGTCGAGCAAGGTTGAGCGGAGCCGCTGGATCGGGCAGCGCGTCTTCCAGACCTCGACTTCCTCGCGAGTCCGGTAGGTGTAGTCGCCCATCCCCTCGGCGTGGGGGCGAGTGCGATACGTCTTGCACTCGATCAGCGTCGCCCCTTCGCCTCGCCTCGCGCGTCCGACGGCCTCGCGAGCGACGTCGGAGACGGCGAGGATGTCGTTGCCGTCGACCTCGACGCCGGGCAGGCCATACGAAGCCGCCCGACCCGCGACCGAGGGGTTGGCGCTCGAGTAAGTCAGCGGGACTTCGGTGGCGAACCCGTTGTTTTCGCAGACAAAGAGGACCGGGAGCTTCCAGATGCCGGCCAGGTTCAGGCCTTCGTGGAAGGCGCCGTTGTTGACGGCGCCGTCGCCGAAGAAGGCGACCGCGACCAGGCCCGAGTCGAGGAGCTTGGCGCTGTAGCCGGCCCCGGCCGCCTGGAGGATGCAGGGGCCGACGATCCCGCTGGTCCCCATCATGCCGACCTCGGGGGAGAAGAGGTGCATGCTCCCCCCGCGCCCCCTCGAGCAGCCGTTCGCGCGACCGAGGAGCTCGGCGACGAGGGCCTCCGGCTCGACCCCTTTCGCCAACGCGTGCCCGTGGCCCCGGTGGGTGCTGAAGACGACGTCGTCGGGCCCGAGGTGGGCGCAGACGCCGGTCGCGATCGCCTCCTCGCCGACGTAGGTATGGCAGGCCCCGTGGATCAGGCCCCGCTGATGCAGCCGCGCCAGGTGCTCTTCGCAACGGCGGATCAACTGCATCCGGCGGTAGAAGGCCAGGAGCCCCCCCGCTTCCAGCCCCTTCGCTCGAGTCGCCGTCGCCATGGGCCGAGAACCCCTCGTTCGCCACCCCCGGCCGGGCCGGGGGAACCACCGCACCTCATCTCACTCGTCGGCCGTCGCCTCAGGACCGGAACCAACCGAGCATGACCGGGAGCTGCTTCTGGACGAAGACCAGGCACGCCAGCCCCATGTAGAACAGCCCGCATGAGAGCAGGCCGAGCTGATGATACCAGCGCGGGCCCACCGGTGCGGCGATCAGACGCCGATTCACGTGCAAAAGCATGAACGACGTCACCCCGATCGTCATGTTCCCGAGGTTGGCGATCACCAGCGTCATCAGCTTCGGCGTCCCGTAATGCGTGAACAGATACAGGCTCACGATGCACCAGACGACGTAGAGCGACAGGATCGAATAATAGATGTACTTGACCTGGTCTCCGCCCAGGCTGTCCCTGACTCGGGAGTTGGCCGACCAGATGACGTCGGTCCAGCGCCGGCTGACCTCGTCGACGATCGACATCTGGCTCGGCAGCAGCACCATCAGGCCGACGATGAGCATCATCGTCCAGAGCAGCTTGGCGAGCACGGGGCCCAATTCGGGGTAGTGCCGCAGGCCGTCGGCCGAGATCACGGCCTGT
This sequence comes from Singulisphaera rosea, assembly GCF_054877945.1. Classification (NCBI taxonomy): domain Bacteria; kingdom Pseudomonadati; phylum Planctomycetota; class Planctomycetia; order Isosphaerales; family Isosphaeraceae; genus Singulisphaera; species Singulisphaera rosea. The sequence continues at coordinate 305,416 of NZ_JBTYIP020000010.1, forward strand.
GCCCAGTCGAGCGTCTGGCCGTGGCCGTACAGGGCCGAGTGCGGCGAGAACTCGAGCGAGAGGAGCGCCGGGAGGGCCATGCCGATGAAGCAGCCGGGGACCCAGAGGACGACCTGGTCGACGAAGATGTACTTCCACCACCCGGCCCAGCGCCTGAGGTTCTCGGCGCTCATCGGGAAGACCTTGCCGAGGTGGCTGAGCGTGACGTTCTTGCCCCCGATCGCGCTCGGGATCGCGCCGACGCGGCTCCCCATCCCCCATCCCTTGTCGCGGACGAAGTTGCTGTAGAGCGAGTTACCCAGCCCGCCGCCCCCGGCATATCCGGCGAACGCCCCGAGGACCGCGATGTTCGCCAGCGAGACGATCGGCCAGGCGCCGTGTTGGACGTAGTGGGCGAAGACGTTGACCGCCGTCTCATGCCCCTGGGCGTCCTTGACCGGGACCGTCCCGAACTTGGCGAACCCGCTGACGACGTTCCACCAGTTCTCGGGGCCGACGAAGAGGACGCCCAGGAGCAGGCTGAAGCCGAGGACGACGACCATCTTCACGGACATGACCGCCTGGAGCGTGTTGTACACACGCCCCCCGAACAGCGTGGGGATGACCACGATCACGAGGCACAGATACGCCAGCCCCATCACGAGCGGCCGATCGGCCTCGCCCGCCGGCCGGCCGAGGTAGAGCGACGCCATGACCGCCCCCCCGTGCGAGGCGAGGCCGGGGATGACCGTGCCGACGCTCATCAGCAAGAAGACGAAGACCCAGAACGTCGGCCCCGGCTTCAAGCGAAGAAACCCCGTGAAGATCGGCTCGCCGCAGTACAGCGCGTAGCGCCCGCACTCGAGGTTGTAGAAGACCTGGACGACGATGGCGATCGTGGCGATCCACATCAGGCCGCCGCCGTATCGGGCGGTGATCTCGGGCCCGAAGAGCCACTCCCCGCCGCCGATCTGGGTCCCCATCATCACGATCCCGGGCCCGACGAACCGGGTCCAGTGCCGCCATTGGAGCCGCTCGGGCTCGGGCAGGTCCGCCACCCCCCAGTCCGGCAGGCAGGTCGGGGGGATCGTGACCGGCGGGCTCCCGGCCGATTCGGGGTCTGGTCGTTCCGACACGTTTGAGAATCCTCCGGCCCGCCTCGAAGCCCCAGCCCAAATCTCGAAGCCCGATTTTTTCTTCAGAACCGGGTTTCTTTGCCAGTAGTCGACGATTTCTCACGAGGGGTTGTCGGCGTCGAGTGAGTCAGAAACCCGGTTCTGGAGAAAAAACCGGGTTTCGAGACAGACTCAGGCCGACTCGTCCACGACCGGGTTCGTCAGTTCCCCGATCCGCTCGATCTCGACCGTGACCGAGTCGCCGGCCTTCAGGAACACCGGGGGCTTCCTCGCCCCGCCCACGCCATGCGGTGTCCCGGTCAGGATGACGGTCCCGGGCAAGAGCAGGGTGCTCCCGCTGAGGAACTCGATCAGGGTCGGGACGTCGAAGATCATGTCGTCGGTGTTCCAGTCCTGCATCACGTCGCCGTTGAGCACGGTCCGGATCTTGAGCGCGTTCGGGTTGGGGATCTCGTCGGCCGTCACGAGGCAGGGGCCCATCGGGGCGAACGTGGCGAACGTCTTGCCCCGGCACCACTGCGTCCCCCCCTTTTGCATCTGCCAGTCCCGCGCACTGACGTCGTTGGCGCAGGTGTAGCCGAGCACGTAGTTGAGGGCGTCGGCCTTCGCGACGTTCTTACAGGGCTTGCCGATCACGACCGCGAGCTCGCACTCGTAGTCGACCGCGTCACTCCGCAGGTGCCTGGGAAGCACGATCGGGTCGCCCGGGTTCTGCAACGTCCCACCCGACTTCATGAACAGGACCGGCCACTCGGGGATCGGCTGCTTCCCCTCTTCGGCGTGCCTCCGGTAGTTGAGCCCGATGCAGAGGATGTCCGCCGGGACGATCGGCGCGAGCACCTTGGCGACGTCCGCCGGCGTGCCCGAATCCCGGTACGTCCCGAACAGGTCCCCCTCGACCACGGTCGTCGAGCCGTCCGGGTGCAAACGACCGTGGTGGATCCGACCGCCCGCATCGGCATACCGAACCAACTTCATGCGACACTCCGGTGATCAGGATCGGAAACGAATGGTTTTCGTAGGGTGGACAACGCCGACCGGAAGGCGTGGTGGGCGATGCCCGCCCTACAAAAATCAGACTTTCATGTTCACAACATTAATGGGAGGCTCGCCCCGGATCGCCCGGGCGACCAGGCCCGCGGCCGTCTCGCGGAGGGTGCGGACGGCCTTGGGGCTCGCGGAGGCGATGTGCGAAGTCACGAGGACGTTATCGAGCGTCCGCAACGGGCTGTCGGCCGGGAGGGGCTCGACGTCGGCGACGTCGAGCATCGCGTTCGAGAGCGTCCCCTGGCGGAGAGCCTCAATCAGCGCAGGCCCGTCGACGACGTCGCCCCGGGCGACGTTCACGAGGATCGCCCCCGGCTTCATCTTCGCAAACGCTGATGCGTCGATCAGCCGTCGCGTCTGCGGCGTGGACGGGCAGTGGAGCGTCACGACGTCGCTCTCGGCCAGCAGGGCGTCGAGCGTCACCGCCTCGGCGCCGAGGCGTTCGACCTCCGAGCCGGGGACGTACGGGTCGAACACGAGGATCCGGCTCTTGAAGCCTCGGAGCCGGCCGACAACCTCGCGGCCGATCCGGCCGAAGCCGACGACCCCGACCGTCTGGTCGCGCAAGGTCCGCAGTCGGTCGAGCGATCCGGCCAACCCCCAACTCCCTTCGCGGACCTTCCTCCCGTTCGCGGGGAGCTGCCGGGTCGCCGAGAGGATGAGCCCGAGGGTATGGTCGGCGACCTCGTCGATGCAGTAATCGGGGACGTTGCAGACCGGGATCCCACGCCCCCGCGCCGCCTCGAGGTCGACGTTGTCCACGCCGATCCCATATCGCACGACGAGCTTCGCCTTGCCCATCGCCCCGATCACCTGCGCATTTATCGGTGCGAATTGCGTGAGCACGTAGTCGGCGTCACCGACCACGTCGAGGAGCTCCTCGGGGCGGCGACACTGGCACGACACGACCGAGCCTCCGAGCGGCTCGAGGATCGCCCGCTCGATGCCCAAGTCTTCGAACGTAGAATCCGTCACGAGGACGTTCGGCACGGCGACGGTCCTGTGTTGCACGACCCCTGGTTCTGGATGAGCGGGCCTCAGTATACGAGAGCCCTCGGGGGATGGAAAGGGCCTGGATCGCGCGGGGAGGACCGCCGCGTTCCAGGCCTCAATCAACCTCCGTTTTCATAAATTTTCATTCCAGAACATATCGCTCATCCTTCGACCATAGACTGCCGAGGACCGGACCTCTGCTGCTTCGATCGAACGTTTGCCCGGAGCGGTTCACACGCGGGTGGCATCATCCAAACGGCTCTCAGACCAAAAAGAAGTCGGGGAGGAAAACCCCCCCCCCCCCAAAGGGGGGGGGGGGGGGAAAACACCCCCCCCCCCCCAAAC